>JADJRW010000006.1 GCA_016712025.1 Flavobacteriales bacterium | reverse complement strand
AACGCAGTTCGCACCGTACACGTCGTTGCCGGTGTTCGCATTGCCATCATCGCAAGGCGTGCCCGGTAGAGCAGCACCGCCCGGAACACCGAGGCAGTCATTGGCCAGGGTACCAGCGCAAACGCAGTTCGCACCGTACACATCGTTGCTGCTGTTCGGGTTGTTGTCATCGCAAGCTGTGCCAGGAAGAGCGGCACCGCCCGGAACACCGAGGCAGTCGATCAGTTGACCAGCGCAAACGCAGTTCGCACCGTACACATCGTTGCCGGTGGTGGCCCAGCCATCATCGCAAGCGGAACCGATCGTAGCGGTACCACCTGGTACGCCCAAGCAATCGATCAGCTGACCAGCGCAAACGCAGTTCGCACCGTACACGTCGTTGCCGGTGTTCGCATTGCCATCATCGCAAGATGTGCCCGGTTGAGCAGGTCCGCCCGGTACACCGAGGCAGTCGTTGGCGAGGGTGCCAGCGCAAACACAGTTCGCACCGTACACATCGTTGGTGCTGTTCGGGTTGTTGTCGTCGCAAGGCGATCCGATCGTGGCCGTGCCACCCGGTACGCCCAAGCAATCGATCAGCTGACCGGCGCATACGCAGTTCGCACCATACACATCGTTACCGGTGGTGGCCAGGCCATCATCGCAAGAAGATCCGATCGTAGCGGTACCACCTGGTACGCCCAGGCAATCGATCAACTGACCAGCGCACACGCAGTTCGCACCGTACACATCGTTGCCGGTGTTCGCATTGCCATCATCGCAAGACGTGCCAGGCTGAGCAGGTCCGCCCGGTACACCGAGGCAGTCGTTGGCGAGGGTGCCAGCGCACACACAGTTCGCACCGTACACATCGTTGCTGCTGTTCGGGTTGTTGTCATCGCAAGCGGTGCCAGGTAGCGCAGCGCCGCCCGGAACACCGAGGCAGTCGATGAGTTGACCAGCGCACACGCAGTTCGCACCGTACACATCGTTGCCGGTGGTGGCCAAGCCATCATCGCAAGAAGATCCGATCGTAGCGGTACCACCTGGTACGCCCAGGCAATCGATCAACTGACCAGCGCACACGCAGTTCGCACCGTACACGTCGTTGCCGGTGTTCGCATTGCCATCATCGCAAGATGTGCCAGGCTGAGCAGGTCCGCCCGGTACACCGAGGCAATCGTTCGGCAAGGTGCCCGCGCAAACACAGTTCACGCTCCAGGTATCGTTGGTGCTGTTCGGGTTCAAGTCGTCGCAAGCTGTGCCAGGAAGAGCGGCACCGCCCGGAACACCGAGGCAGTCGATCAGTTGACCAGCGCACACGCAGTTCGCACCGTACACATCGTTGCCGGTGGTGGCCAAGCCATCATCGCAAGCGGAACCGATCGTAGCGGTACCACCTGGTACGCCCAAGCAATCGATCAGCTGACCAGCGCAAACGCAGTTCGCACCGTACACGTCGTTGCCGGTGTTCGCATTGCCATCGTTGCAAGCAGAACCGATCGTAGCTGTGCCGCCCGGTACACCGAGGCAGTCGATCAATTGACCAGCGCACACGCAGTTCGCACCGTACACGTCGTTACCGGTGTTCGCATTGCCATCGTTGCAAGCGGAACCGATCGTGGCCGTACCACCCGGTACGCCCAAGCAGTCGATCAGTTGACCAGCGCACACGCAGTTCGCACCGTACACGTCGTTGCCCGTGTTCGAGTTACCATCATCGCAAGCGGAGCCGATGGTGGCCGTACCACCCGGTACGCCCAAGCAGTCGATCAGCTGACCAGCGCAAACGCAGTTCGCACCGTACACGTCGTTGCCCGTGTTCGCGTTACCATCATCGCAAGCGGTACCCGGTTGAGCAGGCCCACCCGGTACACCCAGACAATCGTTCGGCAAGGTGCCTGCGCATACGCAGTTAGCGCCGTAAACATCGTTGCTGCTGTTCGGGTTGCCGTCGTTGCAAGCCGTGCCAGGCAGAGCCGTACCACCCGGTACGCCCAGGCAGTCGATCAGTTGACCAGCACAGACGCAGTTCGCGCCGTATACATCGTTGCCGGTGTTGGCGTTGCCGTCGTTGCAAGCGGAGCCGATCGTGGCCGTACCACCCGGTACGCCCAAGCAGTCGATCAGTTGACCAGCGCATACGCAGTTCGCACCGTACACGTCGTTGCCAGTATTGGCGTTGCCGTCGTTGCAAGCGGAGCCGATCGTGGCCGTGCCGCCCGGTACGCCCAAGCAGTCGATCAGCTGACCAGCGCAGACGCAGTTCGCACCGTACACATCGTTGCCAGTATTGGCGTTGCCGTCGTTGCAAGCGGAGCCGATCGTGGCCGTACCACCCGGTACGCCCAGGCAATCGATCAGCTGACCAGCGCACACGCAGTTCGCGCCGTACACATCGTTACCGGTGTTCGCGTTGCCGTCGTTGCAAGCGGAGCCGATGGTGGCCGTACCACCCGGTACGCCCAAGCAATCGATCAGCTGACCAGCGCACACGCAGTTCGCGCCGTATACGTCGTTACCCGTGTTCGCATTGCCATCGTTGCAAGCGGAACCGATCGTGGCCGTACCGCCCGGTACGCCCAAGCAATCGATCAATTGACCAGCGCAAACGCAGTTCGCACCGTACACATCGTTGCCGGTGTTCGCATTACCATCATTGCAAGCGGAGCCGATCGTAGCCGTACCACCCGGCACGCCCAAGCAATCGATCAATTGACCAGCGCAAACGCAATTCGCACCGTACACGTCGTTGCCTGTGTTCGCGTTGCCATCATTGCACGAAGATCCGATCGTAGCCGTACCACCCGGCACGCCCAAGCAATCGATTAGTTGACCAGCACACGTGCAGTTGGCTTGGTACACATCATTTCCGGTGTTCGCATTGCCGTCGTTGCAAGCTGTGCCAGGAACCGCCGGGCCACCAGGCACGCCCAAGCAATCAGGGGCGCAATTGCCGATCTGGAAAGCGGTGCTGTAGATCTGATCTGTCTTATCCACACCGTTCAAGGAGAGGAAAAAGTCCTTGTTGTCGGCAGCCGTGAACGCATCGTTCACGATGTTGAAGGTCGCACACGCCGTTGCCCCCGTTATGGGAATGGTCATGATCACACGCTCGGTGTTGGCCACCCACGCTTGACCCGGACACGCGGAGGAGATCTGCGCGAAACCGAAAGCATTGAAGGTATAGTAACGGAAGCCTCCGCTCGTTATCTCACCATCTCCCGAAGGGGTGATGAAGAAACCGCCCGGACAGAACTGTACCAGGTTAGCGACATCCAAACTCGCGCCGGAGGCATTGTTCCAGCGTATGGTGAAGGTCAAGTTCGAGACCACTTGGTTGAACGCTGCATCTGGGCGCAGGCGCACCTCCAAGGTATTGGGGCTGGCATTCGGAAAGAGACCGATGTCCGTCAGCGGCTGTGCCGTGAGGCCGGTCCCAACCGTCATGGCCAGCAGCGCACCCCACAGGGGCAGTCGCCGTTGACTTGAGTTGGACTGATTCATGATCATTGGTTTGGGTCTGGGTTGGTTAGGGCTTCTTCCCTCGGGCCGGGAAGTTAGGATTTTTAGTTATCCGTAGGTTAAGGGATCTGTTCTGTTCGCGTCGCCGTTGGCACGGCGCCCCCGATATTGACCAGGATCGGGTCCCGGTCATTGCTACCGCCGGCATACTTCACCAAGCCGTCCATGGTCACGTCGGGTGTGAGGTAACCAGGTATGGTAGCTGTAGGAACGGTGCCGCCAACGGTCACTAGGATCGCGTCCCGGTCATTGCTGCCGCCGGCGTACTTCAATGTGTTGTCGATCCTGGCGTTCCCGGTCCAAAGCACCATGGATCCGCCAACGTTCTTGCGGGCATCCGCACCCCAAGTGGCCGTTCCAGGCAGGGTGAGGTCCACCGTTGTCACAACACCGGTCAAAGTGATGGGAGTCGCGGTCATCGCACCCAAATGGTTCCTGTGGCGAACGACCAAATAGTACGGCCCGGCGGGTACGTTGAACTGTGGAAAGCCTCCTAAGCCGTCAATGACCTGTCCATTTCGCTTCAGCAAAGCGGCCTTTGTCGCGAGCACCTGCGTCGCATCGGTCGAAGAGCGCAGTTCGATCCGAACCCAGTCCACAATGGCATCGTTCCCAGTAGTAACGAGCAGACCGGGGGTCAACACCTCACCTCCACCCCCTACTTGGGTGTAGCCTAATCCAGTGTAAGGCTCCATGGTGGGGATCAGTGAGGCGGTACGAAGGTCGTCCCGCATAAGTGCTAGATTCTGATCGTAAGGGCCTTCGAGCATCACTCGCAAGTCCAGTTGGATGGCATTGGTCACTGTCGCGGTCACCATGGTACGGGCGCTGGTGGCCACTACCGCGTTCTTTCGCACCACCCAATCGTACAGGTAGTAGTAGTACTGAGTGCCATTGGAAGCGCCCGTGATCGAACCCATTGTGCCGATGGCATACGGATAGGAGGATCCTCCATCGCTCCGCCAAAGATCCCGGACCACTTCGGAGTTGTCATCGTATGCCGCGATCTTGTGCTGCGATCCGGCGGGCACATCCCAATTGACCGTGATCGTGCTCATACCCACGGGGATCTCGATGAACTTCTCCGCGATCAAATTCCCCAATCGGTCCACCAGCACAAAGTGTCGGTTCCCGATCGAGTTGGCGTAGACCTTGAAGGACTCCAATCGGAACGGTTCGTACGCGTCGAACAGCAGCCATTGCTTCGAGGTGGAGTATGCCCCCAAACCTGAATTGTCGAGGCGACCGGCGCTCGCCAGCACGGCAGGAACCGTATTACGATCTTCCACCCAGTAGTCGGTAGTGGCGGAGATCAACGGCGTGTTCCACGGGCTGCCTGTGCCAACTTCGTTACCGCCACTGCTGGCATCGAACCAATGCAGATCCGACCCTGTGGCGGCAAGTTCAGCGAAACCTGTACCGATGATCGTGGCACCGGTACCTACCGGTGCAGCTGGTGCCGCAAGGCTGGTCAAGGTCAAGGTCGGGGTTGAGAGCGACCCACAAGGACAAGTGACCGTGCATGAATAACCACCAGCTGTGTTCACCGCTATACTGCGCGTAGTTGCTCCAGTGTTCCACAGGTAGGCCGTGCCAGGTGAAGCGGTCAGTGTCCGACTCTCCCCTGGCGCCATCACCAAAGGCCCGTTCGAAAGGATGTTGGCCGTCCCACCGCTGTTCGCTCCGGACTGAAGGGTGAGGTTAAAAGGGATGGAGGTATAGTTGTTGGCATCGTTCTCCTCGGCGAAATTGTTGTTCGGATCCACATCCGCGACGATCTGGTACTGGCCGTTGCAGAGACCTGGCATAAGGTTGATCCACATACCGTCCAGGCTCTCTGAGTAGGTATCTCCCGCGCCCACCTTGATACCCTGT
The DNA here is from genome assembly GCA_016712025.1 of Flavobacteriales bacterium. Lineage (GTDB taxonomy): Bacteria > Bacteroidota > Bacteroidia > Flavobacteriales_F > PHOS-HE28 > PHOS-HE28. The sequence goes on along the minus strand of JADJRW010000006.1, from coordinate 145,632 downwards.
TGGATATCGGTGCATCCATTCCCGAACCCCAGATCATAGTTCGCCCCAAAGGAAGCGTTCGTCAAGGTGGAGCCCTGCCCCATTAGGTGAGATGTACGGCAGTAATCCGTCGAACCCGAGCAGGTGAAAAGGTTGATCAGGCAATAACCGACTTTTCCACCTGTGGCCACAATAGGCCACTGGCGTGGATCACTGACCCCCGGTTGCGCCAGGCGCAAGCTCATGGTACTCCAATCGTTCACATGCTGGTGACCATGGGTTTCGTGGTAGGTCATAACCCCGGCAGGAGCGTCGGTGTATGACAGTGTGCTCCCGTTCTTGTGGTAGATCCGTTGATAGATCACCTGCTTGGCCACGAACCCGTTGCCACAGGTGAAGGTCGCGTCCGTTGTAACGACCGTGTCAGTGCCGCAGATATACACGCGCAAACCGGCGCTGTTCACTCCACGCGTTTCCAACGGGCCGTGCCCCACATTGGGTGTGGACCCGGTTACCCGCAGCCGTGCCGCATTGGTTCCGGTTTGCGCATACTCGCTTGGTCCAGCGGAAGCGGTTTGCAATGCCTTCCAGGAGATCATGATATCCGGAAGCAGATCACAATCCGTTGCGCCGGGCGTCAGGCAGGTACACGTCGTGGCCACATTGTTCGGTACGGAGCATTGGCCCCATGCTTGCCGAGGTGCGACGAGCAACAAAGACAAGACAAAGACTAAAGGGTAGAAGTCTTTCATTGGACGGAACGGGTTAGGATGGTTGCGGGAAGCGTTCAAAAGTAAACAAGCCGGGCAGCAGGGTCAAGGAACCTGCCTGCTCTTAAAGAAGGTGGTTGCAGACCAATGATCGGCCGATCGGAAATACGCGACGTAGGTCCCGGCAACAACGCCAGAAAGGTCCACCATAGCACCGGATCCCGAAGGGTCCCTTCCGCTGCGAACGACCTGGCCTACAGCGTCGCATATACGCCAATCAAAACCCCCAACGCCCAAAGGCCAAGTGAGGGTGATGTGTTCTTGCGCGGGATTGGGAAAAAGTTGCGCGGGTGCCTCATTGTGCGCCTCGAACACGGGAGTGCTTGGATCGAAGCGGGCCGCTCCAGCGAAAGGGGTCCCCACCCAGATCGATCCATCCGAAGCGACTTTCACCACCTCCACGGCATTGTCAGGGATGCCTGAATTCAATGTGTCGTAGGAAAGGAACGTGCCGTTCGGATCGCGCACGATGAGGCCTTTGTCCATGCTGCCTACCCACGGTCTCCCTTGCGCGTCCATCGCCATGGATATCAACGCATTGGAAGGGATCGAGGAGGTTCCGGTACTGTACTGGAACCAGGGGCCGCCCACCCAAGAGCCACCTTGGCGCAGCAATCCTTGCGACGGCGTGACCATCCACCGTTCGTCGGCCACGTTATCCAACGCCACACCGAGTTGCGTGTTATCGGGGAACAAGTCAATGTAAGTGGCATGCACAGCCACCGACGTGTCGGTGAGGTAGTGGAAGCCTCCGTTCAAGGTGCCGATCGCCACCAGTCCGTCCGGGCGTACTGCCACATCCTCGATCACCTGCCCGTTCAACTGCAACCCGTTGTAGCTCGTTGTTGATTCGTCATAGATCCTCCACTCGTTGCCCGTGTAGCAAACCAGACCGAGAAAGGTGCCGATCCAGGCCCAGCCGCGATGATCGATCGTGATGCACTTGATCTGATCGTCCGGCAACGGAGAATTCTGCGTGGTGAAATTCAACCATGTTGTCCCGTCGTACACCAACACGCCGTTGAGAAGGGTCCCGATCCAGATCCGGTCCAGGGAATCCACATCCAAGCAGAGAAGACGGTTGTCCGGCAAACCCGAGTTCTGCGTTTGGTAGATCGTCCAATTCGCACCCTCCTTCAGGCACAAGCCCCAATCGGTGGAAACCCAAGTACGGCCTTGGCTGTCAAAGGCGATGTCCGTCACGTTGTTGCTCGGAAAATCGGCGGTGTTCATGTCGAACACCTCCCAACTCTGCGCCTGTCCGCCAACTGCGAGCAGCATGGCGAGACCCGTCATCTTGCGCCACCTCTTGGCTGGGGCGGGCCGCGTTCTAAACTCCAAAAGCCACATCGTCAAGGCAGTTGTTCAGCGCGCACAGCGGTCGGTATCGATCCTCCGATGTTCTGGAGGATGGGGTCGCGATCGTTCGCCGAACCGGCGTATTTCACCTGTGCGTCCAAAGTCACATCCTCCGGCCAATATCCTGGTGTGACCGCTGTTGGGACCGTTCCTCCGATACGGATCAAGATCGGGTCCCGATCGTTGGCACCACCAGCGTACTTCAACAATAGGTCCGGCACGACGTTCCCGGACCACAAGCCCATGACGGGCCCTAGCGATTTCCGTGCATTGGTGCCATAGGTGAGGGCCGAGGGATCGGTTAGATCCAAGCTCACAGGCCCTGAGGCGAACGCGATCGGCGTTGCTGTCATCGCGCCGAGGTGGTTGCGATGCCTGAATGCCACATAATAGCTACCGCTTGGAACGGGCAGCCCGAGTAGGGTCGAACCGGTTCCGGTCATCAGGTCGCCGTCGCTCTGCAACAAGACCTGCATTGCGCCAAGAACGATGGAGGGAGTGATCGGATCCCGGAATTCCACGCGCACCCAATCCACGATGGCGTCCGGCCCAGTTACCGCGAGAAGAGCTGGGACGGCGGTCTCACCACCACCTTGGGGTTGGGAGAAGCCTAATGCCGTGTAGGGCTCAGTGAGGGGGAAGGCGGGGTGGCTGCGTAACTGATCACGCATCAGGCCCGTAGCGGTCAAGTAGGCGCCCTCAAGGATGAGTTTGGCGCTCAGACTCGGCGCTCCGATCAAACAGGTCGTATCCGCTCTTTGGAAAGTGAATTCACCGTTGCCGTAGATCAAGGTGTCGCCCGTTCCGAGGGACAGCAGGTAACCGCCCTCGCCGTAGGCACAGCACATGCCATCTCCATAGCTGTCGTTCACCTGGAGCACATAACAACTGTCCTGGTCAAGGCACAGGAACTGCGGCGGTTGAGGAAAGACACCGTTCTGCCCGACCGTGGTGTAAGGCCCGCCAGAAGCCACCGTGGTGCCGTTCAGTCGCTTGAGGGACCAAGTGGTTTCCGCACCCCAACGATCGAGGTTCACATCCATGCGGGCGGCCACACCCGTGCCGATGGTCACAGCAGATGTGCGGATCTCGCTGTCCTGTCCGTACAGGTTGGTCGCAGTTAGCGTGATGTCGTAGACCCCAGGTGCGGTGAACAGTACTTTGGGTTGTTCGCTGGAAGCATTGGTGCCATCCACGAATTGGTGCGCCGCTGGCGTGATGCTCCAGTTCCAACCCGTCGGGTCGTTCGTCGAAAGATCCGTGAGCGTGGCTTTGCCACCCACACACCAGCTACTCGGTGTCGCGGAGAAATCCGCGACCGGCGGAACGGCCCCATCGTAGATCTCGATCGCGTCCAGCGCCATGTCCGATGTGAAATCGGTACCGGTGCGGCCTCGGAAACGGATCATTACGATCGTATTGGCGTACGCATCCAGGTTCACTGTGCGCTGTTGCCAGCTATTGCCTTGATCCCCTTGCACCACCGGTGCGATATCGAGGTGCCATTGGCTGCCATCGAAGAGGTCTACACGCAGCGAGCCCATCGTAGCTCCATACAGATGCTGCGCGTAGCGCAATCGAGGAAGGATCACACCGCTCAGATCGATGCAAGGGCTGAGCAATACCGCTTCGCTGTTGAAGCACGCGGAGGCTTCCAAATAGATATAGTTCCCGGTTGCCGTGCCCGGAATGAAATCTTGCGCCGGTCCGGTATTGGAACTGGGCGTGTCGTTCTCGTCCACGCGCCAATCGCTCGCGTCAAAGCTGCCGTTCGCAGCGTTCCGCCAACCGTTGGGCAGTGCACAAACGGTGGCGCCGCAATCCGATGCGGTGCCACACAGCGAGGAGGACTCGAACGTTTCGATGAAAGGTGTGCTTTGCGTCGTGCCGGTGACCAACTCCAGATTTACCGAACTGGTATCGTTCAGCAGGCTCTGATCCCCGGATAGCGCCGTCCAGACCTTCAGCACGTGGTTGCCCAACCCCGAAATGGTAAGGGGTGTAGAAAAGATGAAGTCCGTAGTGACCCCAGATGCCAGTGGCCCGGTCAACGTCTCGCTCACCGTTGTGCCATTGTCCAGGCGATAGGCGACCGGAATGTTGGATTGCGCGGTAAGCCCATTGTTGCGCACCTTCACTTTCACGGTGCGCGCGTTGTTCAGGCAAGTCGCATAGGAACTTGATGCCGGTTCTACAATGGCGGTAACACCAGCGTTCACATCCACCGGAACATCGAACGCTTGCACCTGGTCCGACCTACTGGCGGAACTGCCTTGACTCGCGCTGAAGCCGAGCCCCCTCCGTGCGAATGCGGCCCAGATGAGCTGTTGGTTCGCCCCCGCCATTATTGATCTGATCGGCGAGAAGAATGGCATCGCGGCCGTCCACGAAACCCGGGTTGCACGCGGTAAGTTTCAATCCATCCATCACCAGTTGCATGGCGATGTTGTTCCCTCCGGTGCCATTGTAAATATCCGCATCGAAGCCGTATTGCGCGATAAGGTCCCAGGTAAGTTCCCAGAGCATTGTACACCAGACGAAACCAATGCCGTGCGGCTGGCTCAACCCACTGTTGGTGGAGGCATAGGTGTACGCGTTCACTCCGAAGTTCGTACTGTATGGCGAGGGACGGATCCCCAGCCCAGAGACCGGTTGACCCAGCACGTACGTGCCAATTCCACGGGCATCCGTGCCTTGATCGCCGGGTTCCATCGTGAGCATCAGTCCGAAGTAATCGCTCCAACCTTCTCCCATCTGCTCCGCATTGAACAAGCAACTGGTGTTCGAAGGCCCCCCGACCAGCCTGTTGCTGATCCCATGGCCGTATTCATGCACGATGATGCCATTGTCGAGATCGCTATCCCGAGCCGGCGTGGTCTGTGTCCAACGGAACATCTGCATCCGCGGGCTACTGCCGTCCGGTGGGGTGCCGAAGTTGGCATTGTTCGAACCGCTACCGTCCTGCGCGTCCGCATCCACTTCGTCGTTCCCCGCGCCCCCGTTCCCATAGTTGTTCACTTGGAAATTGCCGCTCACCTCATCGAAACCGTACTGGTAGGTCACATCATGGATGATGTTGTTCCAATAGAAAAGATTGGTGATGGCGGCGGACTCGTACAGGAGCGGATCGAGGGTGAGGTTCGCTGGAAAGTCGAAGTCCAACGTGGCTCCTCCGTCCGGGCTGAACCCCGGCACATTGTTGTTGTCGCGGTCCTCACTGGCGTAGACATTGTTCCCGCGTGTGATGGTGTATTCAGCCCCTGCCGCTCCGTTCACATCGTTCCATCCGAAGGGAGAAGCGTTCAACGCTGAACTCCAGGGTGCGTTCACCAGCGTATGCGCCCCGTGGTTCGGCGTTTCCACAGGCATGGCGTAAACGCGCATATCGGCAGGTGCCGCAGGCGGTGGCGCCAATGGTGAGGGGCTTCCGTGCGAATGCTCCCCTACTCCATCGAACTTGCACTGGGCCACCCAATCGTTCCGGTCCAACTCTTTGCCGGTGGTCGCGTCCAAGCGGATGTTCCACCAATGCGAACCATCGGGCAGATAGAGTTCAACGTTCCATACAAGGGCCACATCCTCTCCTACGGCCATTAGGTACAGCTGCACTACGGGATCCTCGGTGGCGACACCGTTCTTGGAAAAAACAAAGCGGTGCTTGGCCTCATCGCCTTCCGCACGCACGACGCGGGCTTCCGGAAGACCTTCGATACGCATCGCTGCGCGTAAGGCGTCATCCGGTGAGAGCCCGGCGGATGCCTTCGGCGCCTTGGCCACCAGATCAGTGATCAAGCGTTGATGCAGACCAACAACGCGGCCGTCGGGAAGGACATGCACCGCGACCTCGGTACCAAAAACCTCCAAGCCATTGAACCGCTGGCGCATGTAGGCGTGCATCACGCCGGTACGTCGATCGGTGTAGGCATCCTTTACCACCAGATCGCCGATCGCATCGAGCCTTACGCCCCTCCGTTCCAATTCAGTGCGCGCTATGGAAAGCGGATCCAGCGGAAAAGCTTGTGCGAGGGCGGTACCACCGGAGACCAAAAGACATCCGATGAGCGCGGAACGAAGTGATGAAAGCATGGGAGGAGGTAGAGGCCCAATATATCATGAAGGGCCAAGTACAAGGTGTGCCAAGATCGATCCCGGATCGGGATCCCGAGTTCATCGAGGAACCGCTCACCGTTTCACAAAACGCGCCGAAGAGGCCCCGATCCGCACAGAATAGGAACCGGGGAGCAACGCCCCAACATCCAACCCGTTCCGCAGATCGCCGAAGAGTTGGCGCATCACGACCCGTCCCGTAGCGTCTTGAACGAGCACGGGTCCGATCGCGGTGGAAGCATCCAGACCGCTCACGAAGAGGCGGTCCACCGCCGGGTTGGGCCGTAGCATTAAGGTCGAGCCCAACACTTCCTCGGATCCAACGGTGGCGTCCGGGCTGATCCGCACCAGGGAATGGGTCGTTGCGTTCACTCCCCAGATCCGGCCATCAGGACCCACTTTGATGCCCATCAGCCCAGGACCACCTGCATCGACCCGGCCCAACTCCGCAACCACTGGCCCGCTCAGGTCGTAGATGATCACTTCGCCGGTGGCGTGATCGCTCACGAGGAGATGGTCGCCGATCACTTCGATCCCTGCTGGTTCCACCAGACCGGAACTGATGATCTCTTCCCAATCATAACTGCTGACCATGCTGTATTCCACATAGGTCTCGTAGGGGCCGAAATTTCCCGGACCGCTCGCGCTTCCCGTCGCGGTATTGAGTCGAAGGACGCGGTCTCCACCGTGGTCCACTACATAGAGCCAGCCCGTGGCCTTGTCCATTGCGCAGTGGCTCACGATGTGATCGTTCGGGTCCTTGGTGATGGTGAAATCCGCGTAGCGGCGAATGATCGCATCGCCGTGGTAGTCCATGCCCGGACCATGGTCCGTGCGGAAATCGTGCATCACGACATCACCATTGTATCCGTCAACCACCCAGAACTTGTTCCAATGCTCGTGCGCGATGCCTTGGCTGTAAGGCGTTACATGGAGCATGTCCAGGTGTGAGCCGAGCGGTCCGAAAAGGTTCTGAGCATAGATGTCAGGATCGCTGCTCCAGAGCGTGGGGCCCGTGAAGTATACGCCATCCCCGGGGTTGTGGTTGGCATCGAACACGCCCGGGCAAGTCGCGAAGTTGTTGTTGTCTGCGAAGGCGATCCCCGTGGGCAAGCTCATAAAATGCCAGTTGTTCACGTCCTCCTGCATCAAGAACGTCATACCGGCTTCCCCGGCATTGGTGAACTTCACGGTGCTGCCGCCGCTCGCCTCGGTGTCCTTGTTGATCACCCAGAGTTCATTGCGTTCGAAGTCGGGATGGAAATCAAGGTCGCGCGGCACCAAGATGTCTTCATTTGAAGTGGCGATGACGTCGAGCACAGGAGTGCCGTACAAGTACTGAGCGATGATATCGGGAATTGCCTCGTTCACCTTCACTGCCGCAGTACCCAGGTCGTTGCTTGTGTTCAGATCAGCACCACCGTTGATGTTGCTCGCCCAAACCTCGATCGTGAACGCACCGGTGCTCGCGGGGACCCACGGTTGTGCATGCTCGAACGGATGGTAGTCACCCGCCGTCAGGTTCACCGGGCCGACGGATTGCACCACGGGCGTGCCCCCATCGACCGTATAGTTCAGATCGAAACTAGTGACGGGATCCGCCCCGAGCGAACGCAACTCACCCTTCACGGCGACCGGCACATCGCGGTAAGCGAACAACGCGGTGATCATCTTGGTCACCGCCATGTCGCGCGATGGTGGCAGGTCCGCGATGAACGTAAAGGTCTCCCCTGCTCCGGTGCCTACGAAGGAGGCACTGCTCACCCCGTTCACGAACACTTCGAAGGACAGGCCCGCATCGCCGTAATCATCGGCCCAGAAAATATCGTAAGCAACGCCCTGCACAAGGCAGAACGGTCCTTCTGTGATCACGAGCCCGTTGCCATAGCCGCCCGGGTTCTGGAGTTGCAGACCAGCACCATTGCAACCTACCAGCGCATTGCTTCCCGCGAAGATGGTATTGGACCCGCAGGGCGACCCGTTCGGGAGAAGTTCCCAATAGGTCTCGTAGCCGTAATCGTCGGTAGTGACCTCAATGAAGACCTCCACCTCACCTGCACCACATTGTGCGGAAAGGAAGTTCGGCAAAACGAACAGGACGGTGATGAGTAGGATGGATCGCATGGTTCGGGAATTGTGGCCAAGGTAGGTGGTGGTCCGCTCAATTTTGCGCGCGTCGACCCTTTCTCGATCCCTCAAAAAAGAAGGATCCGATGAACCCTGCCCAAGACCCGACCGATCAGGGCAATTGCTCGGTCCGTGTGGAAGTGGGAACGCTGCCCCCGATGTTCACCAGGATCGGATCGCGGTCGTTCGCACTGCCCGCGTACTTGACCACCCCGGATAGGTTGACATCTTCCCGATAGTACCCGAAAGCGACCGCCGTGGGCGTGCTCCCCCCAACGACGTTGAGGATCGGGTCGCGGTCATTGTTGGAACCCGCGTACTTGAGCAGCGCATCACTTACGGCATTGCCAGCCCAGAGCGCAGCTACCGACCCAACGGTCTTGCGTGCGTTCGCGCCCCATGTGGCGGTCCCCGTGGCACGCAGATCGATCAGCGTTGGCAAGGTGCCCAAGGAGACCGCTGAAGCGGTCATCGCCCCGAAATGGTTCCGGTGTCGCACGGCAACGTAATAGTTTCCGGGTGCCGCGTTGAACACGACGTTGGAAAAACCATCCGTGGCTACGATGTCGCCATCGCGTTGCAACAACGCACAACGCGTGGCCACCACGTTCGAAGGGCTCCCGGCGCTGCGCAGCTGAGATCACCCAATCCACGATCGCGTTCGCACCGGTGACATCGAACACGCCCGGCACCACTTGCTCGCCTCCGCCCCCACCTGCCTGTGGGAATCCCAATGCCGTGTAAGGTTCACCCGCAGGGATCAACCCCGAAGTGCGGAGCGCGTCGTTCATCAAGCCAGTACCCGTGACATAGGGACCTTCCAAGAAAGCCTTCAAATCCAGCACGACGGTGTTCGGAACCGTGATGCAGGGTCCCACGATATGTGTGACCACATTGTTCGCCTGGTCGTTCACCACATCCGTGATGTGGGCGATGCACACCTGGGACCCGGTGAGCGCGAGGTAATGCACACGTACCAATGGCACCCAGCTCGTGTTCTTCGCCAATGTGGTATCCAAGTAGCTCAGGCCGATCACTTTCACGCCTCCGAGCGATGACGTCACGCTGATGTCGTTCTGGAGCGACGGCGCCAGGTTCTCCACATTCTGGATGGTAAGGCCGGACAATTCGAACTCATAGCCAAGCACACGACAATTCGGGTTCTTGATGTGGATGTCGACGTATCCGTTCACCAGGTCCAATGCGGCGACCTTCAGGTCCACTGTGTCGATCGTGCTCAACCATCCGCGTGGAAAATCGCACCAGGGATGGTAGTGGATGAGATGTGGACTTTGGTCGTGCGCAGCCTGGCTAGAATAGCAGTTCACCATCAAGGCTGCGTCGGTGACCGTGATAGCACCATCGTTGTTCAAGTCGGTGCATGCGGCGGGGCTCACATCGTTACCGGGGATGCCCAACACCTACTCCTGCGCATCGGGCTGCGTCTGGAAGGTGTCGTTGTTCAGGTCGCCGGTCTTTGCGGTGCCCGCGCATTGTCCGGTGCAATCGATCTGTGCATCACCATAGACCTGACCGAGACAATCGGTATACACCGGGCAATTCGTGACAACGCTGAAAGAGGGCACGTTCTGCAGGTTCCGTGTGATCTGGATGCACACCTGCGCGTAGTTATTGGAATAGTCCATTTCGTGCCGTCCCAAGGCGTCGGGCGTGTGCTGCCAATTGGTGCGGAGCACCAAGGTGTAGGTGCCTGCGGGAACGTCGGTGATGTCGATCCAGTTGCAAGTCGTGCCCGAACCATAGGCATCATAACAGCCGGCCGTAATGCCCATGTTACTACAGCCGTATTGACCTGTGTGGCCGGGTGTGCAACCCACATCGATCACGCAGAACCCGTTCTTGAATCCGACCGGGATCTTGGTGCCGTCCTGATCGAAGAGCACATAATCGGCGTAGCCCTGATAGTGCGCGTGACCGTGACAGTTGTTCGTGCTGAACATCTGGGGCTGGCTGCTCGGGCTGCCGATATAATAATCCGTGGTGCCTATGTTGTCGATCCGTGTGGTGAATCGCAGCACGTAGCGTTGCCCAAGACCTTTGGTGCACCCTTCCACCGGTGCACAAGCATCCGTGATGTTCACGGTCTGCAAGTTCAAACTGCTTTGCAAGGCGGCCTGGTTCAAGGTCAGGTCCGGGCCGTTGGGGCAGGCTGGGTCCCCTTGCGCCAGGCAGCAATTCGCACATGGCACGGTGGCCAAGGGCTCGTATGTGCATGCGGCCGGGTCCATGCAACCGACCACCGGACCGTTGTAGATGATCTGGAATGTGATCGCTGTGCAGCTACTGCTGTTGGTGCCCAAGCGCAGATGGTGGGTCACGCCGGCGGGCATGTTCGCGTTCACCACCGCCTGCAGGCCGCAGTTGCCGCCGTTGTCATCACCGAAGGTGGCTCCTTCTATCCCGGGCTGCGGATTCACCTGACCGCAGGCCATATCGTAGAGCCAGATCTTGGTATCGCAGGTGTTCAACCCGCAGGTGGTGATGGTATATGACCCGGTTTGGGCCGGAGTGAAGTCGTACCAATACTCCAGGCTCGGTGCTGTATGTGTCCCCACCCCGACAGGAATGGCGTTCGCACAACTGTATCCCGGCGGGCAATTGAACGAGGTCTGCTGGAACGTAGTGTAGTTGCCCCCTCCACCACCAGTGCGCCATCCAAGTAAACCGCGTAGGCCCCGTTGCCGTATCCGCAGCAAATGCCGTCGCCATAACTATCGTTGATCCGGAACACCAGGCAGGTGTTCGCAGGTACACACACGGTGGTCCCGGTCGACCCACCGCTGGCGAGCGTGACGTTGGTCGCCCCGTTCTTCAAGGTCCACGAGATCTCGTTGGGGTAGTTGTCCGCGACCAGGTCGATGCGCACGCGCTGCTGACCACCGGGACAGGTGTAGCTGCATGTGCCATTGTTGATGTTCACGGCGGCATTGTAGTTCGCAGCGGTGTTCTCATTGCAGCCGAACACCGGGTTCATGTTACCTACGAAGACATCATCAATGGCGATATCGCTCAACTCACCCGATCCCGTCATCGCGCGAAAGCGCACGCGGACGTTCGTCTGGCCAAGCCATGGGGCCAGGTTCAACCAACCCTGTTTCCAATAGCTGCCCTGGTTGCCAGATACCGACCACAGCCCCGTGGTCACCGTGCCGTTGATGTTCATGTCCACATAGAGCGCACCCATCTGCGCCCCTTGCATGTGGTACCAAAAGGTGAGGTAGGGCGCCGCCACCCCGGTCAGATCGTAGCAGGGCGATTGCAGGATCGCGACTTTGTTCGGTGTCGCGGTGGATCCAGTGGCCTCTACATACATGTAGTTGCCATTGGTGTTGTTGGAGGTATGGTCCCCGATGGGTCCGGTGGCCGCGGTGGGTGTGCCGTTCTCATCCACGTTCCACTCCAAGTTGTCGGTGGTGAGGTTCGTCCAGTTGTTGATCAAAGTTCCGGGTACTCCAACGGTGAAGTCGGTGAACGCCTCGTTGGCCGGGAACGTGGTGACGCATTGTCCGATCACCGTTCCTGCGAACAGCGCGGATAGAAAGGCGAGACTATTTCGGCGCATGCATAGCGTGCCCTTCGGAATGGGATCCAGGGGCCGGGCCGCAAATTAGCACCTGGACGCGCGATCCCATAGCTGCTTGGGATCGGCGAACCCCCACCCAGGCAAGGGTATGCTCAAGGGATCTGCTGGAAACGGGTCGCCGTTGGCAGGAAACCACCGATGTTCACGAGGATCGGATCGCGATCGTTGTTCAGTCCGGCATACTTGGTCACTCCGTCCATGGTGACATCAGTTGGCAGATAGCCTTGCACCGTGTTCGTTGGCGTCGACCCGCCGATGGTGGTGAGGATCAGATCACGGTCATTGTTGCTGCCCGCATATTTCAGCATGTCGTCGCGGTTGGCGTTACCCGCCCACAGCACCTTCACGGGACCGATCGTCTTGGTGGCCTGGGTCCCGTACAGGGCCAGGCTACCATTGCTGAGATCGTAGGTACGCTCGGCCACGCTCACCGGAACGGCTTGGGCGGTCATCACACCTAAATGGTTGCGCTGTCTCAACACGATGCGGTAGTTGTCCGGTGCGATATCGAACTGAACGGGCGAAGTGCCGTCCAAGCCGACCACATCACCATCACGCTGCACCAACGCCGGGCGGCTGGAGCGAACGGTCAGCACATTGACGGCATCGCGCAACTCCACGATCACCCAGTCCACAATGGCGTCCGGTCCTGCGGAAAGGAAGGTCGTGTTCGTGACCATCGCCCCGGCCCCGCCGCCGACGTAGACGTAGCCTAAAACGCTGTACGGTTCGGCGACCGGTAGTAAGGACAATTGTCGCAGGTCATCTTTCATCAAACCGCCCACCGCATCGTACGGACCCTCGAGCAGGACCTTCAAACGCAGGCTGAGTCGGGGTTTCAGAACGAACAGGCCGCCGCTGAAGTCGCTCACCACCACCGTGCCGCTGGGGAAATACGGGTAATTGCCCCATGCTCCATTGTACCCGGAGGCATCGTTGGTGGGATAGGTGTCGAAATGCGCCACGGGTAGAAGCGAACCTGCACTAACGCCGGTGGTATCCAAGATCCGCAGACCGCTGGAGTAGTTGCTCTGGAACACCAGCCCGCGATGCGTATAGAGATTGTGATCGGTGCTCGCCAAGGCCGAGGTGTAGGCCCCGACATAGACCGGTGCATCCAAGTCGCGCACGTCGAAGATCCGCGTCCGGGTGCCGTGGCCGTAGAACCCCTCGTCACCCTCATCGTTCATCAGCAAGTACTTCTGGTCCTCGGTGAGCCACCCTTGATGGGAGATCCGCGCACCGGTGTAGGTGAAGGAGGAGATCAGCTGCATGTCGGTCTTGTCGGTCACATCCACAATGGTGATCTTGTCCGGAGTGCCGCTGTGGAAGTTGATGCTGATCTGTTGGCTTTGATGGTCGGGGTCCGGGCCGGTATATGCGTACACCACGTTCTCATGGATGTAGCCTTCCTGCGAGAATGTTCCGACCAGCAACGGGGCCAAAGGATCGCTCACATCCAACGCGGTTATGCCGCCGCTGTTGATCCCGGTGCCTACCGCATAAACGTAGGGAAGCACTTTATCCGCATAGATGGTGTGGCTGTTGCCGAAACCCGGATAATGCGCATCCTCCGTGAAGGTCACCGGTGGGTTCAGCACATCGCGCAGTCGCGTAAGATCGAATACCTGGAGGCCATGGCCCGCGAGTTCACTTCCCACGAAACACCAGTTGCCATGTACATCCACGTCGCGCCAGAGGTTGCTGGTGGGCAGGTGGCTCGGCAAATTGCCCACGCGCACCGGCGCCGCAGGCACCGTGATGTCGACGAAAGCAGTGCCGTTGCTCACGCCCACGATGGCGTACTCCCGCTGCGTGAGTGGATCGGTCCAACCCCATAGGTCGGCAGCGTTCGGTGATCCACCCGTTACCCCGAGTTGGGTGAGGGTGAGGCGTGCCATGAGGTCCACGTTCTGGCAAGGGAACGCACCGGCCATTCCGTTCACGCACGGCGTTTGTGCTCCCGCTTCAACGAACAAGAAGAAGGAGAGCAACAAGGTCCCCTTTCTCATTTTCGCGAGCGAAGCCATGACGAGCGATCTTGACCGATCAGCGTCGTACCACGCGGCGCGTGATCACTTGATCATCGCAGCGGAGGCGCAACGTGTACACACCGGCCTCGAATGGCGTGAGGTCGAGGGAAGACCGCACGGTGCCGCGCGAAGCGCTGAAGGAGCGCGACCATACGCGTTGGCCCGCTGCGTTAATGAGTTCCAATTCACCTCGTCCGCTTCCTTCCGGCGCATCGATGGTGATGGTGGATGCGCCGTCCGTCGGGTTCGGCAACACATCCATGGACCAACCGGTGGCGGTCACTCCTTCGATGAGACCGGTGCTTATCTGGTAGACCACGCCGGTCTTGTCCTCACCGTTCAGCGATACGTAGAAATCACCATTGTTATTAGGATCGGTCGTCCAGGCATCGTTCGCGATCTCGAACACGCTTGTGCCGTTCAGGACGTTCATCGTCAACAAGGTGATCTCCGCAGATGACGCCCAGGTCAAACCGAAGCTGCTGAGCGGGGCGGTTCCGAAACCGGCGAAAACCTGATACCGGTAACCCTGATCATCCACTTCGCCACCGGACTTCAGCACGGGCATGTAGTTCGACTCTGGTGCCACTTGTGCCACCGCATCAAGGTTCGCCCCGGAGGCAGCATCCCAGCGCACCGTGAAAACGAGGCTGGAAAAGAATTCGTTGAAGGTCGCATCCGGCCGAAGGCGCACTTCCAGCTGCCCAAGACCATTGTCGAAAAGACCGATATCCACGGTGGGTAGTTGCGCGGAGGTGGCCGCTGCGGCGGTAAGCCCGAAGGCGAGCGAAAGGGTGCGGAAAGAAATCATCGTGCGGGTCGGTTGTGTGTACTACAGTGCAACCAAAGGTAGACGCTGATCCGCTTGTTCGGGTGCCGCTTAGACGGATCAGAGGATGGCCTCGACGATCTTGTCCACGGTGACCCCTTCCGCCTCGGCCTTGTAGTTGCGCACCAAGCGGTGGCGCAAGACCTGGGTAGCGACGGCCTTCACATCCTCGATGTCCGGAGAGAACCGCCCGCGCACCAGGGCATGGCACTTGGCCCCGATCACCAAGAACTGGGAGGCGCGGGGGCCCGCCCCCCAGCTGATGTGGTCGTTGATGATGGCAGGCGCGCTAGGCAAACCGGGGCGTGTGCGTGTGGCGAGTTTTACAGCGTACTCCAGCACGTTCTCAGGCACCGGGATGCGGCGCACCAGGCCTTGGTAGTACTGGATCTCTTCCGAACTGAGCACGCTCCGGACCTCCGGCTGCGTATCGCTCGTTGTGGTCCTTACCACGGCAAGTTCATCCGTGTAAGTGGGATAGTCCACCCAGATGTTGAACATGAAACGGTCCAACTGCGCTTCGGGCAGCGGGTAGGTGCCTTCCTGCTCAATGGGGTTCTGAGTGGCCAGAACAAAGAAGGGTTCGGGCAATGGGTAGTTGTTCCCGGCGGCGGTCACCGAGCGCTCCTGCATGGCCTCCAGCAACGCTGCCTGAGTTTTGGGCGGAGTCCGGTTGATCTCGTCGGCCAGTATGATGTGGGCGAAGAGCGGGCCTTTCACGAACCGGAAGCGGCGGTCCTGGTCCAGGATCTCGCTGCCGATGATGTCGCTCGGCATCAGGTCCGGCGTGAACTGGATACGGTTGAAGCTGAGCCCGAGCGCCTTCGCGACCGTGTTCACCAAGAGCGTTTTTGCAAGGCCGGGCACGCCCACCAGCAAGCAATGGCCACGGCTGAAGATCGCGATGAGCACGTCCTCGACCACTTTGTCCTGCCCGATGATCACTTTGCTCACTTCGGCCTTGAGGTCCCGATAGCGCTGTCCGAACTGCGCTACGGCCTCCACATCACTTGCGGGTATGTTCATCGGGATCCTGGAAAGGGGGCTGAAATTACAGGTTCGGCGCAGGGCTACCGATCTACGCTCACGGACCAATCGCTCAGGAAGGGGCAGCCGGTGTAGGCCGGATCGATCTTGATATAGGTGGTGCTGAGTTTCTCGCGCACCCAAGCATCCATGGCATCGCCCTTCAACTGGTTCTCAGCCGCTTCGAGCAGAAGTTGGTAGTCGTCCTTCAAGTTGGCCTTGTGCGGTTCGGTGCGCTGGAGCAGTCGGAGGATCCGGAAGCTCTTGGTACCGTCCTCGGCGGTGAGCACCACCGGCTCGCTGACCTGCTGAACGGCCAGTTTATCCACCACCAGAAAGGTCTGTTGATCCAACTCGCCGATCGCCCAGAGCGAGCTATTGCTGTTCGGTTCGATCATCACACCACTGTTGGAACGGCTTTCTTCATCATCGCTGTATTCGGAGGCCGCTTCGCCGAACTCGAGCGTGCCGGCGCGGATGAGCGTGGCCAGACTATCCACATACCGCCTGGCTTTGGCCAAATCCTCGGAACCCACTTGGGGCTTCAGCAGGATGTGGCGTGCGTTGTATTGCTCCCCCCTGCGGTCCACGAGTTGCATGAAATGGTAGCCATAGGTGGTCTTGAACACCTGGGAGGTCTCCCCTTCTTTCAAACTCATGGCCACCGCATCGAACTCGGGAACCATGGCACCCAGCGGCACGAGTCCAAGTTCGCCACAATCCTTCGCCGAGCCGGGGTCCTCGCTGTACAGTATGGCGAGGGTGCAGAAGTCCTTGTCCCCGTTCACCACGCTGGTGCGGAATTCCTCGATGCGCTGCCGCACGCGCCGGTCCTCGGCCTCGCTTACGCGCGGGGTGCGCACGATCTGGGCGATCTCCACCTGGGCATTGATAAAGGGCAAGCTGTCCTGGGGGATCCCATTATAGAAGCGTTCCACTTGACGCGGAGTGGCGCGCAAACCACCAGCCACTTGCTGTTGCATCTGTTGCACCAAAAGCTGCTCCTTCACCTGGTCATGGAAATCAGCTTTGATCTCCTCAATGGACTTCCCGTAGAACTCCTCCAGCTTCTCCTGTGAACCGAGTTGCATCATGAAGTAGCGGATCCGTCGATCCAACTCGCCTTGCACCTGGCCCTCATCCACCTCCACACTATCCAAGCGGGACTGGTCTAGCAGGAGCTTTTCGAAAAGCAGGGTCTCGAGTTCTTCACAAGTCGCCTCTCTGGTGATCGTGGAACCCTGTTGCCGGAGCTGTTGCTCTCGTGAGCGTAGATCGCTGAGCAGGACCACCTCCTTGCCAACCACGCTTACAATACCGTCCACAAGTTGTGCTGCGGGTTGCGCCCGCATCAGGGGAACAAGGACCATCGTGGCGAGCGCCAGCAGGAACCGTTCAGTAGACGCCGATCTCATCGTGTTCCAAGGCTTGCTTGTAGAGGTCTTCCCGCATCCGCTCGATCAACTTCACCTTCCGTTGGTTCAGCAGGATCGAACGGATGTCCTGTGCGACCATTTCGATCGGAGGTTCACTGTCCACCGCCCGGTGCTCCAACAGGTCCACGAAGTAAGTACCTGCGCTGTCCTCCAGCACCACTTTATCGTTGCGTTCGAGCCAATCGGTGACGTTCTCGGCACGGATAGGCACCGAACGGCTCAACGCCTGGAAAGTGATCCAGTCCTTTTGCGTGTCGTTGATCACCACACCGTTGCGCGCCGCCCATACCTCCACTTCGTGCATGTCCTCGTCTTTATCGCTCTCGAACTGTTTGCGCAAACGCTTCACTAGGCGCGGGTCCTGTTCATCGACCTTGAACCATCGGGCACGGACGATATTGTCCTTCAAGGCGAAATCCTTGGCATGCTGGCCGAAGTGCTCCGCAATCTGCTGCGGAGTGATCATCGTGTCCAGTTTCTCGTCCACCAAGGCCTGCTCGTAGGTGAAAATGACGAGCGAATTCCGGTAGTCGTGCATGCGTGCCTCCAGGTCCATGCCTGATGCGGGCAGATTCTTCTCCGCGTGCGCCAGGAGCACCTGTTCGCGCATCCAGTTCTCGATATAGCCAGCGGCCAAGGCGGCGCTGTCCGGAGCGTTGGCATCCATGGGCACCACTTGGCGGAGGTCGCTCCAATAGAGGATGTTCCCATAAGCCCGTGCCACGGGCGGGTCAGAAGGGTCATGTTCGGCCCCGCAACCCGTCCAAGCCAGCGCTCCCAGCGCAATGCCCACCAGGGCCGATCGCCGGATCACGGGTGCTTCAGCGGATGGAATAGAGCACGTCCTTGTTCACGCGCACTTCATACTTGGCCCGCAGTTCCTTGATCCAGTCTTTCTCCAGCTGGTCTTGATAGGCCGCTGTGACCAAGCCGCGTGCCTCGTCCAATGTCTTCGGTTTCGGGGCCACCACTTCCTTCAGATCGACCATCAACACGCGGCCGTCCAGTTCGAGGTTGTCGGTAAGGCCGGGCTTACTGATGCCCTTCAAGAACGGCTTCTCTTCGGCGGTCCAAGTGCCTTGGTCCAGGCTCAGGTCCAGTGCGGATCCCGTGTTCACGGCCGTGAGCAGATCATTGCCGCGCTTACCCTTCTTGTACAGCGCACGCGTCTTCTTGGCCACTTCCGCGTTCGCGCAGCCATAGATGTCCGCGTTGTACCGGGTATCCCACATGAAGTTCTTTTCGTTCGCTTGCTGGTACGCCGCCAAACCCAAGGTATCCTTCACCGCCTTGCTCCAAACTTTCTGGTCGGTCAGTTCAAAAGGAGGATCCCATCACGGTACTCCTTCATCAGCATGCGGAATTCGGGGTGTTTGGTATCCAGGTTCGAATCCTCGAACGCCATCAACCCGTCATCCACGAACTCCTGGAAACGTTGGTCCACATAGCCTGCGAAGGAGCGGCCCGGTTCGCGACGCTGTTTGGTGGCCAGGAAATCCAGGAATTCGATCTGCGAAAAGCTCTTACCATCGATGGTAAAAACAGGCTTGGTCAGTTTGGCGGCCTTCGCCTTGTCGTATGCCCAACCTTCGTGAAGATCGCGCACCACCACGGTGTCCTCCGGTGAGGTGGTGAGGTCTTCGTGCTTGCGGCTTCGGATGTTCACCAGCTTACCCTCCTTGATCGTTCCGTTGATCTCGCGTTTGTACAGACCGTCCTTCCCGGTGATCGGACCTTCGACAGCTTCCTTGCGCAGCATGGTATCCATGTGCTGGGTGCCTTTTTTGAAGATACTGCTGTCCAACAAGGCTAGCACCGCTTTCACGGCTTTGGGGTCGCTCTTGTAATGGTACTCCGCGCGGAGCTTGTCCAGGAAGGCCCGCTTGGTGATATCCGCGCGGCTATCCTTGCTGATCTTGTTCTTCAGGTCCGCCTTGGCGGCATCGAAGGTGGGTGGTGGTGTGTATTCGAGCAGGTTCACGATGTGCCAACCATAGCGCGTTTTGAACGGTGCGCTCAGTCCCTTTTCCTCCGTAAGCCCGAACGCGACGTCCTCGAATTCCTCGATCATTTTACCCGTGCCGAACTGGGGAAGCTCCCCCCCCTTGCTGCTGGAACTCTCGTCCTCGCTGTACTTCAGGGCCGCATCCGGAAAGGTGATCTTGCCGCCGCTGATCAAGTCGTGGATCTCGCGGATACGCTTCTCAACATCAGCCGCTTTCTCGGGGCTGTCCTTGTCCGTAGCGCGCAACATGACATGGGCCACGCGCACTTGACCTCGGGCCGGGCGCTTATCCACCGCTTTGATCACATGGTAACCGAAGCGGGTACGCACCGGCTGGCTCAATTGCCCAGCAGGCGTAACGTAGGCGGCTGATTCGAAGGGATAGACCATCTGGAGAGCGCTGAACCAACCCAGATCGCCACCGTTCTTCTGCGCGCTGGGATCGTCGCTGCCCCCCGGGCCACGCGCCACCTTATCGAAATCCTCGCCTTTCACAATGCGTTCCCGCAACGAAGTGATGCGCTTCCATGCGGCGAGCGTGTCCTCTGCGGAGGCATCCTCGGCCACTTGCACCAGAATGTGGCTGGCGCGGATCTCCTGCTGCGAGCGGTCGTAGGCCTCCTTGATCAGGTTGTCGTTCAGTTCGCGATCGATCAGGTACGGCCGTGCGAGCTGTTTGCGGTAACCGTCCAGTTCGGTCTTGAACTTTCCAACAGTGTCCATTCCCAGCACCTCCGCCTCACGCACCTTCAGCTTGTAGTTGATGAAGAGATCGAGGTACTCATCCAAGGCCTGCTGGGTGACCGCAGCATCCTTGTTGTTCTTCTTGTAGATGGCCTCGAACTCGCCCCGCGAAACGGGTTTGCCATCCACGGACATCAGCATGGGATCGGTCTCCCCGTTCTGGGCGATCACCACGGAACCGGCCAGCAGACCGGCCATCATCACGAACTTCCTCATTTCCATAACAGTACGCATGTGTATTGAAGGGGCGCAAATGTAACCGATCGGACCATCGGTCCGAAGGCACTTTCGCGTTAAGATGATCGAAGAAGACATGTCCCGGCCCAGAACGGAGCAGCCCCCGATCGGATCGAGGGCTGAAGGCTGAGCGCCGTGATCGCGGGTCGAGAAGGCGCCCGGTCGTTCACTGTTCTTCCGCCATGGCCGCGACCAGACGGCGATCATAGCGCACCTTCATGAGGCCGGTGCCATTGAGGAAGTCGATACTCCCGACCGGGCCGAGGTATACTTTGTTCTTGCGAGCCTCTTCACTCTCCAGTTGCACCTCGAACCGCACTGTCTTGTTGATGCGCTCCGCCTGGCCGGTGTTCATGGCGTTCCGGGTGTCCACCACCACTTCCTTGGAGAGGTAGCCAGGCTTCAAGAAATGCAGGCGCGCTTTGGCACCGATGGGTAGCTCGAATTCGAAGCGGCCGTTTTCAAGAAGTACTGAGTGGAGGCAGATCTCTCCTTCCAATTCCACCACCATCACAGCGCCGGTCAGTGTCGCATCGTCCGCGCGCAACCAACCCACAATGGGCACTTTCTCCTCGGCGAAGGCCACCTGAGGAGCGGAAAGACCGATGACCGCAACAAGTGCGAACAGCGCGCGGATAAAGTTGAAGGTGCTTTGCTTTTCCATCGTTTCCAGTATTGGCTGATCGATGGGTCAAAGCTGCTGGGACGACGAACCTCCTACAATACCCACTAAGGGGGAATTTGTGCCGCACGCGGGAGGTCCGCTCGAAAGGGGAAAAGGCGAAAGGAGGAAGGAAAATGAAAAGAGAAGAGCGCGCGGTTCAGACCCAGCAGCGGTCCACGGCGTACTTCACCAACCCGGCCGTGCTGCGCACGTTGAGCTTGGTCATCAAATGCTTGCGGTGCGATTTGATGGTCTCTTCGCTCACATGGAGGGCGTCGGCGATCTCGGCGTTGGTCTTCTCCATGGCGATCAAGCGGATCACCTCACGTTCCCGCTCGGTAAGCCCGATGTACTGCCCATCCATGCGCTTTTCCGTGTGCGTGTAGCCGCGCTCCACGCTGCGCTGGGCTTCGGCACTGAGGTAGCGGTCTCCGCGCATCACCGTTCGTATCGCGAGCACCAATTCTTCCTTGCTCGCTCCTTTTAAAAGGTAGCCGACCGCCCCCTCGATGAGCATGCTGTTGATGTACTCGATCTCCGTGAGCGCCGTATGCGCGAGGACCTTCACTTGCGGGAAACGTGTTCGGATCGCGCGGGTGGTATCGATGCCGTCCATCAATGGCAGGGAAACATCCATCAGCACGAGATCCGCAGCGCCTTGCTCCAACCACTTCAATAAACCCGAACCCGTTGTCACATGGTCCACGATGCGCAGGTCCGGGTGATCGGCCAGGCGCAGACGGAGGCCGTCGGCCAGCAATTCCTGCGCATCAGCGACCACGATCCGTAGCTCCATCATCATGTTGGTTGACCTGGTCGCTGCGTTCGCGCGGAACGGCTCGTTCTGGATGACCCGCTTGCACCTTCCATCTTTTCTCTCGTCGTCCGAACGTTCTTGAACGAGCGCCTGCACCAAAGCTTCGTACATCGTACCGCCCCCGCAATCCCCACATGTGGTGATTTTATGGTACAACGGCGGAGGCTACCTCGACACAGAACCCCGCTAGAGGTGGCTGTAGTTCGGTGCTTCGCGGGTTATGTAAACGTCGTGCGGGTGGCTTTCCTTCACCCCTGCCGAGGTGATGCGTATGAAGCGAGCGCTCTTGAGCGCTTCCACATTCGCCGCCCCGCAGTAGCCCATTCCGGCGCGCAGCCCGCCCACGAGTTGGTGTACAACTTCCTCCAACTTCCCCTTGTAAGGCACCCGGCCGCTGATGCCTTCCGGAACCAGTTTTTGGATATCATCCTCCATATCCTGGAAGTAACGGTCTTTGCTGCCTTGTTGCATGGCCTCGATGCTGCCCATACCCCGGTACGACTTGAAGCGGCGGCCTTCGTAAATGATGGTTTCCCCCGGGCTCTCTTCCACACCGGCGAACATGCTTCCCACCATCACCGTACCTCCGCCTGCCGCGAGCGCCTTGACGATATCCCCCGTGTAGCGGATGCCGCCGTCGGCAATGACAGGTACTCCGCTTCCTTCGATCGCGCGAGCACATTCGTACACTGCGGTCAATTGGGGCACACCCACGCCTGCGATCACGCGGGTGGTACAGATGCTGCCGGGCCCTATGCCCACTTTCACCGCATCGGCGCCTGCTTCCACCAAAGCCTGAGCCGCTTCGCCAGTGGCGATGTTGCCCACGATCACATCCACGTCAGGAAATGCGGCTTTCACCTTGCGGACCATCTCGATGACGCTCTGGTGTGGCCATGGGCGGTATCGATAACCAGTGCGTCCACTCCGGCATCCACCAAGGCTTTGGCCCGTACCAGACTGTCAGCAGCGATGCCGATGGCGGCGGCCACCCGCAAGCGGCCCAAACGATCCTTGCAGGCGTTGGGGCGTTGCTTCAGTTTGAGGATGTCCTTGTAGGTGATCAAGCCCACGAGCATGCCCGTATCGTTCACCACCGGGAGCTTCTCGATCTTATGCTCTTGCAGGATCCCCTCGGCTTGCGTCATCGTGGTGTTCGGCGCGGCGGTGATGAGGTGTTGGCTGGTCATCACTTCGGCCACAGGCCGCGCCATTTTCTTCTCGAACCGCAGATCGCGATTGGTCACGATCCCCACCAAGCGACCCTCCGCATCGACCACGGGGATGCCCCCAATGCGGTTCTCGGCCATGAGCTTGAGCGCATCAGCGACAAGGGCGTTCTCATCCAGCTTCACCGGATCGAGGATCATGCCGCTCTCACTGCGTTTCACACGCCGCACTTCGTTGGCCTGGACCGGGCCACAGGCTGATTCTTGGATCACACCGATGCCTCCTTGCTGGGCGATGGCGATGGCCAGGTCGGCACCGGTCACCGTGTCCATCGCGGCGCTTACGATAGGGACGTTCAATCGGATGTTCCGGGAAAAATGGGAACGGATGTCCACCTCACGCGGAAGCACCTCGCTGTAGGCGGGCACCAAGAGCACATCATCGTAGGTGAGACCTTCGCCAGCGAATTTCTCGCCCGGGGCGATGTTGTTGGCTGGCCGATCGGAGCCTTTCGCTCCAACGTACTGGTAGCGGATCGTTCCATGCACAAAGGTAGTTCGCGGATCCGATCCCGCACCGCCCGCTACTCGCGCCCCCAGAGGAAGGTGACGGTGCCGCGCTTCTCCAGCCGACGGCCCTCGCCGTTGTCGTAGGTGCAGAAATAACCGTAGACACCTTGTTCCACATAGGCCCCTAGCGCTTGCCCGTTCCACCCGATGTTCGGGTCGGTGGAGCTCCAGATGTTCTGGCCCCACCTGTTGTAGATCACCAATTGGTAATTCTTGAACCCGGCATAGGCGGTTACGGGTTTGAACTCGGTGTTCTCCGGTTCGGAGCTTCCCGCGATGAACGCGTTCGGCAGCCAGAACAGTTCCTGCTGCACCGCACAGCCCACATTGCTGCGCGCCAAGGCGTTGTTGCCGGAGGGGTTGCCCACCTCGGTCGCTTCCACGTAGTAGCAGAACTTGCCGTTGGTGGCGGTCTGGTCCTGCACGGGATCCACATAGCTCCATTGATCAGATGGTAGTACCGCGATCTGTTGATAGGGGTATTGGTGCCTTCGAGGCCGGGCACGGCGCGCAGGTGGATGGTGGAGGCCACATTGGAAACCACCGCCTCTGTGCCACAGCTGTCATCCACGAGTATCCGATAACTGTAGCTCCGCTGATCGGCCTCCACATCCATGTCGTTGAACTCGAGCAGAGGTCCGGCGCCGAAACCGCTCATAGTCGCGATCTCCTCATACGGTCCACCGTTCGCGGATCGCTCCAAACGATACCGGCTCGCCACCGCCGAAGGATCCACTTCATCCAGGATCAGCACATGACCCACATCCTCGACCGTGGCAACTTGCACATAGTTGTACAGCGGCACGGGGGGATAGTCCGTGGTGCGACACGCCTGGTTGCTCAATGAAGAGACCCCACCCCCCGCCTTGATCGCCTTCACCACGTAGCAGTATTCCGTAAAAGGGAGCACGTTGGTGTGCTCCGTGGTGGTCACATTGGCATTGAAGGTGCCCAATAGAAAAATGCTCCCACCGATCTGCCGCGCGTACACTTCGTAGTTCTGCACATCCCAACCGCCATAGGGTGTCCAGTTCACCGTGATCACCCCGCTGCATTCGTTGTACTGTGTGGAGGCATGCACCGTAGTGTGCAAGGGCAGGGTGGCGCTGGTGTTCGGGCTTGGTGGCGCTCCGGTCCAGCAGGTATCGAAAGCGGCCAGGGTGAACGACT
This sequence comes from Flavobacteriales bacterium, assembly GCA_016712025.1. Taxonomy (GTDB): domain Bacteria; phylum Bacteroidota; class Bacteroidia; order Flavobacteriales_F; family PHOS-HE28; genus PHOS-HE28. The sequence goes on along the minus strand of JADJRW010000006.1, from coordinate 120,986 downwards.
CGGGCCCGGAGCCGGCATCACTGAACGTGTAGGTGTAGAAGGTGGTTCCCTGGCCGTACAGCGTATCCACGATCAAATTCCCGAATTGATCGCTCAGGATCACGATGTACGCATCGGTATCCGCCTCCGGACTGGGCACCCATGTGATCGTGGCCAGCCCTGTGGCGGTGTCCACGGATACGGCCGTGATCACCGGGGCGCTCGGTGGGGTCGCATCCTGGAACACATCGCCATCCCGGCTGCTGAAGGAATTGCATAGCACGCCATTCGCAAGGCTCACGCGGAAGGTGAGCGAATCCTCACAGATGGAGATGATATGCTCGTAGTGGAGGGTATCGGTGCCTACCTGCCCAATCAACTGCCATGCACCGATCGGGTATTCCATCCAGATGTCATACTCAGTATCCGCACCGGGAAGTGGTGGTGTATGCTGCGGCGTCCAATCCAACACGGCGCTGCCCAATGGATTGCTCTGGGTGACATCCAGGTGGATCGTGCAAATGGTATCGCTCGGAACGGAAATGTTCGGCGGCGCGGCGGTGGATACCGTGACCACGTAGTAGCACTGCGGGCCCATCACCGCGCCGGCTCCCAAATGCAGGTAGGTGGTTTGGCCGTAAACGTTCACCGTTGGGGCCAATAAGGTGTAAGGTCCACCAAGCCCGCTGCTGTGATAGACCTCATAGTGATCGAAGATGCCGTTGGGGTCAGGCGGCACCACCCAATTCAAGGTGACGTCACCGGCCACGTTCACCGTAGCGCAGCTCAGTATCGGGGGATCCAACACTTGGGCCGCGAGCGGAGCCGCTATTCCAAATAGCGCGAGCAGGGACCAACGGAACATGTGTGGCGAACGCAGCACTTGGGGGATCGTTGTCCACAGGGCACCTCGCAGAACCTCGCTCCGGCGCCATCGTTCCTTCGCACCGACCCTTCGGGCGCACGTCTCTCGTTCGGCCATACTTCGTTGCTCCTCGGTCGGATACTTCGTTCCAGTATCCGTCATTCGTCGTGTCTTGTCTGGCCGAACGATAGTCGTGCGTTCCATCCGTTCGAGGTTCTGCGAGGTGCCCAACAAGAAGACGCTCATGCCTGCCCTTCTGTTGCCGCCCACCCGGTAATGCGATAACGATCATCCGCACGCACACGTTCCGCCGCGTCGTGATATTCCAGCACCAGCCGTTCCAGGATCTCCGCCGCAGGCTTGATGTCCCGGATGCCTGCGCTCACCTGCCCGATCTCCAATTCACCTTCCTCCAGATCGCCCTCGAACATGCCGCGCTTCGCGCGGGCCCGGCCAAGCAGGGACTTCAATTCTTCCATCGAAGCACCGCGTTGATACGCCTCTTGGACCTGTGTATAGAACCCGTTCTCGATCAATCGCACCGGAGCCAACTCCTTCAGTGTGAGGACAGTACTCCCCTCCGTGGTTTCTGTGACCGCCTGCTTGAAGGCCGGATGTGCGCTGGATTCCTCCGCACAGACGAACCGGCTGCCCACCTGCACACCTTCAGCCCCGAGCGCCATGGCCGCGAGTATCGCGCGGCCATCACCGATGCCGCCAGCCGCGATCAACGGCAATTGGACCGCATCACGCACCAAAGGGATCAATACCAGGGTGGTCGTTTCGTCGCGCCCATTGTGGCCGCCCGCCTCAAAGCCCTCGGCCACCACAGCATCCACACCCGCCTCTTCCGCCTTGCGGGCGAATTTCATGCTGCTTACCACATGCACCACGGTGACCCCACGCTCTTTCAGATGGCCCGTCCAAGTCGCTGGGTTACCGGCGGATGTGAACACGATGCGCACACCCTCCTCCAGGATCACGGCCATGTGCTTGTCGATGTCGGGGTACAACATCGGCACGTTCACGGCGAAGGGATGCTGGGTGGCGGCTCTGCACTTCCGGATGTGCTCGCGCAGCACCTCCGGATACATGCTGCCCGAGCCGATCACACCCAAACCACCGGCATTGCTCACGGCCGAGGCCAGGCGCCAACCCGCGCACCAGATCATGCCCGCTTGCACGATCGGGTACCGCACCCCGAACAACCCGGCCAACCGGTTCGTGGGGCTTGGTTCGATGGCTGACATGGAAGGCACCTGGGGAGGGGGCGCGAAGATAACCGCACCACCTCCGTCGAAAAGTTGGCAGGTTGTTGATATCCAATGGGTTCAAAGGCGCGTAATAGGCCGATCGGAATTTCTATGTTTGTGGGCTAGAACCGAAAGGTCCCGATTTCTCCATGCTCCAACGTCTCCTTAAACGCAGCTTGCTCCTAGTGGCATTGGCCACCTTTGGGGCGAACACGCAGGCCCAGTACGCTTGGGACATCGGTGTCCACTTGGGGGGTGCCAACTATTTGGGTGAGATGGGCGGCAAGGAACAGACCCGCCGTGATTTCATCTGGGACATGAAGCTGAGCCAGACCCGTTGGGCTTTCGGCGGTTTCGTGCGCCGCAAGCTGAACCGTTCCTTCTCCATCAACGCGGGGTTGATCTACTTCCGGATCCAAGGGGCTGACGCCCTTAGCACCAACCCGCAACGGGTGGGCCGGAACCTGAACTTCCGCAACGACATGTTCGAGTTGTACGTGCGGCCCGAGTTCACCGTGTTCCAGGACAATGACATCGGGGGCCGGGGGCGTTATAAAACCGACTTCCGCCTATTCATCTACGCGGGCGCGGCGCTCTACTACAGCAACCCGAAGGGGCAGATCAACCGCACAGGTGACTTCTATGCCTTGCGTCCCCTGACGACAGAGTTGAACAACTACTCCCCGCTCGGCTTCGCCATCCCCGCCGGTGTGGGTATGCACATCACCAAGAAGCGCCGCCACCGCTTCGGCTTCGACTTCGGCTACCGCACCACCTTCTCCGATTACTTGGATGATGTGAGCACCGACTACCAAAATCCAGAGTTGATGCCCGATGGGATCGGTGGCTTGGCCGATCAACTGGCCGACCAGCACAGCTTCGTGGAGGATGGTGCTGGCCCGATCCCTGGCGAAGAACAGTACGGCTGGGAAGAGAAGAAGAGCGACGGCAAGCTGAACAAGCGCGGCGATCCCACGCACAACGACAGCTACCTCATGGTCACCTTGACCTATAGCTACGTGCTGAAAGGCCAGTCCAACTTCTACCGCCAACGGTATAGCTGGATCCGCGGTAAGAAGCGCATTGGGCGGAAGAGCCGGGCGAAGTTCTAAACCACCTCACCGAACCGAATTAGGAAGGGGGCTTCGTCCCCCTTCTTCTTTGCACGTCGTTGAGGGAAGGCTTTTCCGCGGCCGTATCAGAGTATGTACCGCGTATCCTCCAAGATCCGCTTGATGCCATCCGACAGCGGCAGCATCTCCCGGCCCAGCAGCGCGCGCATGCGCGTTACATCCGGCATACGGCGGGTCATGTCGCCTTCCTCCAATGGGGGTAGATGCACCAGCTTGCTCGCACTGCCGGTGAGTTGGATGATGAGCCGCGCCAGCTCCAGCACGGTGATCTCCACGTCGCTGCCGATGTTCACTACATCGTTCACCACCTCGTTGCGGCGATACGCGTTGAGGCAGGCCTCGATATTGTCGTCGATGTAGCAGAAGGTGCGGGTCTGGCTACCGTCCCCGTAGATGGTGATGTCCTCGTTCTTGAGCGCGGCGCGGATGAATTTGCTCACCACGAAATCCTTGCTCTGCTTGGGGCCGTACGTATTGAAGAAGCGGAAGACCGTGTAGTCCAGGCCGTATTCCTTCTGGTACGAACGCAGGAAAGCCTCGCCGATGTTCTTCACAATGGCGTAGGGCAATTTGCTGTTGAGCGGGGTGGTGCGCTCGTTCTGCGGGATTTCCACCGGCTCGCCGTACACCTCGCTGCTGCTGCTGAAGAAGACGCGCTTCACGCCCGTGTTCTTGGAAAGATCCAGCACGTTGCGGATGCCATCGATGTCGCGCAACACCATCACCGGGTTATCCGTGGTTCGCTTCACGCCGACAACGGCCGCGTAATGGAACACGTACTCGAAGCGGTACGCATAGAATACACTGCTGATGTCCTCGAACCGGTTCGCGTCGCACTTGATGAAGTGCAGGTTGGGGCATTCCGCAAGCGGCAGTTTGCCCACATCGCCGGTGAGGAGGTTGTCCACCGCCACCACTTCGTTGGAGGGATCCCGCGCGAGGCGATCGGCCAATTCGCTCGGAACAAAACCGGCGCCGCCGGTAACAAGGATACGTGCCATCGTGTTGAAGCGGCGAAGCTAGCAATGTGCGGTGGTCACCGCCGCAGTACCCGCCGCACCACGAAGACGAGGAGCAAGGCCACTAGGATGCCCCACCAGAACGCTCTGTGCAGCACGGTGCTCTTCACCAAGTACGGGAGCAACCGCCAGTTGATCTCGCCATTCTTGCCGAGGCGCTCGGCCCACCACGCCGCATCGTATTCTTCCGGGGCCATCAGTTTCTGACCAGTGAGGGTCAGCGCACTCCACCTCACGGAGTCCGGATAGACATCGGCGATCAGCAAGGCATCGCGCGGCTCATCACGTATGGCGCATTGGATGTAAGTGATGTTCTTCGCGTGCTCCTGGAAGAAGATGCTGCTCGGGGCGCTGCCGCCCATGCTGCCGCTGATCCAGTAGACATGGGCGTGCTCGGCGATCTTCTCGAGGATCGGATACACATCCTCCTTGAAGTTGGTGCCCGCTACCGAACGGGTGTTGCCTTTGAAGAGATCGGAGTAATGCGGATCGCCCTCAGCCCAGATGGGGCGGTGGGAGATGATGAAGAGGTTGCGCATCCCGAAGCCGTCCGCTAGCAGACCGAGACGCCCGAGCTGGTCCCCGACCATGGATCCATCATCCGTTTCCGTATCAGCGATGAAGACCCGATCGAACCAGATGGTATCACTCTCCCGACCCGGATCGAATGGCAAGTCGAACTCGCCGGACGCGATGTCATCGGATCGTGGGCTTCCATCATGGTTCCCAGGCGCGTTGAAGAAGGGTACGTTCAGCTTGCTGAAGAAGGCCTGCTGGTAACGCGGCAGGTCGTTCTCCGGATCCATGAACAGATCGCCGGTGCTGAGGAAGAGGCTCGCGCCGAGCTCGTTGATCGTATCGAGGTTCGCGAGCAAGGTGGCGGCCGGGTAACCGCTGCGGTTGGTGCTTTCGCCGTGGAAGTGTCCGCCGATGAGGATGCGGTAGTGGCCGGTGCTGTCGGCGGGAAGTACTTCGAGACCGTTGAAGGAGGAGCGTTGAGCGAATGCAATTCCAGCGGAAGCCAGCCACAGGCCGCATGCCAAGCCACAAGCGATCGCTTAGGCTCGAAGCTCGTGGCTCGCGGCCCGTGGCCCAGCGTTCTCATGTCCCCTTCGCGGTTTTCGTCTCCCCTACCCGTTGGCCGTCCTTTTCAATGCTACTTCCGTTCGCCGTTTTGAACGTGGCCTTCGGATCGATCTCCACTTCCTTCAGCACGATGCGCACCGGGCCGTAACGGATCTCATCCTTGCCGGCATGCGCTGCTTCTGTGGCTTCGACCGAACCGCTGTTCACGGTGATCGTCGATCCCTCCCTTCCCTCCACACCTGTTCCCGTGCGACGTATGGTACACTGAGTGATCTCTGCGCGTGCGTGCACCGTGGCCTTCACCGCCACACCGGCAGCTCCATTGACAATGCTCGTTGCGATCGAGAGCCCACCGCCGGCGACACTGATGGCGTCATCACCTGCCTTCAAGAACCGCGTGCCCGAGATCTGCAACGCAGCGAAATGCGCTTCCAACTGGTCCGACCCGCCTTCGAAGAGACTGTTGCGCACCTGTGCTTCGCCGAGGGAAACATCCAACAACGTGGAACCGGTCCCAATGAACTCGCAATGATCCAAGGTGACCGGTGCGCGGTAGAAACTCACATCCCCGCTTCGCACCTGGTCTTTGTCGTAGCGCCGTAGTTGGGTGAACTGAACGTGGTCCAGCATCGATCGTCCCTCCGGTTGGATCACATGCACGCCCATCGAACTGCTGTCCGGGCTGGTGATGATGATGGGCATCTCCTCCGTGCCGGTCCACCGCAATGGGGAATGAGTGATCAGCTCCGCGCCCTGTATCAGCGAGAGTTTCAACGGAGGCATGGCGACCAGGGTGTATCCGGCGGGAACCACGAGTGTCTCGGTCAGCGTCCATGCGCCGGGTTTGAAGGTGAAGGTGCGCGCCGCTTCGTCCTTCACAAGAAGATCGAAGCGTTCGGTGTTCGGTGCGGCGTGGGCCGGAAGTGCGAGCGCCTGGGCCTCGCGCAAAGTGAAAGGGAACGCTTCGACAGCGGAATTGCGCGACGCGCCCAACAATCCGCCACGCAATCGCACCACATCCTGAAGCACACTATCCGAAACCGGTCTGGTAACGAAGCGCATCGGGAACGGTCTGCCCAACGCACCACGCGGACGGGCGGGGACCACGGCAGCACCCAGCGGTGCGATCGTTCGGCCATCGGCCAAACGCAAACTGTCCACACGCACCGGCAATCCTTCGATCGGCACCACCAACACCGCGAGCGTATCGCCCATCATGCCTTGCACATGCGCATGGAAGAGTTTCGGTGCTTTGATCTGCGCGGTGATCACGCGCTGGTTGGCATAGTAGAGGGCGCGGTCCAGTTCCTTGTAGGGAAACTCGCGGTATAGGGTGGCGCTCGCCGTATCCAGAGCCCCTTTCAAAGCAGTGAAGGCACTGTCCAAATAGCCCGGGGCAGCGAAGCGTTCCAGATGATGCACGTATGCCGCCATGATCGCCGGATCGTTGAAGAGCTGCTGGTGCAGTTCATCCCGTTCGCGCTGCACGCCGGTGTATCGGTAGGCTCCCGCGATCTCCTTCAATGGGAACGCACTGAAGCTCTCATAGCTAACGGGTTCCAGGCGTTGCTTGACGGGATCGAAGTAGAACTTCACATCGCTCCAATCCATGCTGTGGTGCCCCCCGATCAGATCGAGCAGCGCTAATCTTCTTCCCGTTCGGTCCACATCGAACACTTCGCTCGCGGGGAGCGCGCCCCGCCGGAACCCATCGACCAGCGCCAGGGCTTCTTCGAAGTAGCGCTTCTGTTGGAGGTCCGCGGCCACATCGCTCGTACCGTAGGCATCGAGCGCTGCGGCCTGGTAGCTCGCATAGGCTTCTTCCGATCGAACGCCCTGCATGGCGTTGAGCCGATGTTGCCAAAAAAGGCCGGGATCGAAACGCAGCAGCGGTCCGTTCAAGCGTTCGTTGTTCTCCAACAACTCGGGGCCGAAGTGCTCTTCGTAGGCATAGATGCCGAGATCATCGCCGTTGAAGGTGACGCGGCAGAAACCATAGCGCAGGGCGACCAGGCCTTCGCCACGCATCAGTTGGTGGTAGAACCAATCGCAGAGGTAGTTGCGCGTGCCGGGATGTTGCAGGCTGAACCGCTTCATGCCTTGAAAGCCACCGTCCTTCTTCGCTTGCACGCGGAAGCTCCATTTGCTCCCTTGCACATGGTCGCTCAATTTGCCCTTGATGCGGATGCGGCCCTTGAATTTTTCTCCATCCACCTCGAACCCCGCATCCACCAGGTCGTTCCCTTCGGGCATGATCACGCCGCGCTCACGAGCGGCTTCCACCACCTCGGTCAATCGCGCAAGGTCCTTTTCTTCCACGGTGATGGCGATCACCTGCGGATCCATGGCCAGCCCGGCCGGGTAGTTCACCACGACCTGGCGCGCGAAAGTCCTCAAACCCGGATGGCCGCGATGGCGCAGGGCACGATCGGCCCACCAGCCCGCCAGCGCGATCAGGGCCAAAAGGGCCGCAACGATCATGGACCAACGCGGTGGACGTTTCATGTGCTGGAAAAGCCGTGCGAAAGTAAGTGCCGCTCAATGCCCGGGTGGGAGGGGCTGCCACTGGGGTTCCACGGGCGGCAATGCCTCTTCCAACGCTACCTCCTGTTGGCGTTCCTCCCAGTCCACGATCTCCGGTTCCGTTACCAAGGTGAGGATGATCACCAGGATGATGGTGAACGGGTTCAGGGAACCGCTGAGCCACGATTCGTACAACACCGAGAACATCACGGCGAACATGGTGGCCAGCGCCATGGGGACACGCTTGCTCGCCTTGATGAAGATGAGGAAGAAGCTGCGGAAGAAGATCAACAGGCCAATGATGCCCACGTTGAACCACATGGTGAGGTAACTGTTGTGGACGCCGCCGTGGTGCCCCATGGTGCGCAGGTAGGCGTAGTTCTTCCGCATGATGAACTCATCGTTCCCAAAGCCGCCACCGAACATGAAGTAGTCCTGGATCTTGCCCCACGCGAACGCCCAGGCGATGTACCGGCCCGAGCCGTCCTCCAGGGTCTCCACGCGCATATAGTGCTGCAGGCCCAAGGCGAACACGATCGCCGTGAGATTGGAGGACACCGCCTCCACCACACCCAGGAACACGATGAACATGATCACACCGATGAAAGGGGACAAACTGAAGAACCGACTGAAGAGAAGGAACATCAGTGTCGCGGTGAGCGAGGTGCGCGATCCGCACGCGATGAGGAAGCCGCCCACGATAGCATAGAAGATCATCTTCGTACGGAACGGCAGCAGGTCCCTTTTCAGGCTGTTGATGATCACGAAGAGCATGAACACGAGGAAGGTGAAAATGCCCAGCCCATTGGGGTTGCCGAAGAACCCCCGGAACCGTCCACCCGCGAAGGCCCACCAATTGGGGCCCAACCGCATGAGTTGGGATGCGAGCAGCAGGGCCACTAAAAAGTACATCAGGTTCTTGAAGAACACCCAGCCGTGCTGTCGGAAATTGAGCAACACGTAGTTCGGCACCACCAGAAATAGTAGCGCGTAGGAAATGGTTTTCTGCACACCCGTGATGGGGTCGTTGCTGAAGATGAGCGGGAAAAAGGAGTAAACGAAGAACGGCAGGAAGAGCTTGAACACCGCCGCCATTGGTTGGAAGCGCCATTGGTCGGCGAGGAGGATCACGGACAGGGCGATGATGTATGCGTACTTGGCCGTCTTGATCTTCCGCATCTGGAAGATCTCCGGGGTCATGTCCGACAGCACCAGAATGAAGATGAAGCCGAAGAGCATATCGGGGAACGACTCGCGCCGGTAGAAGAGGAACACCGTGATCGGCAGCAAGACATAGATCAAGGGCCCTGCGAAGACCGTCGCGAACACCCAAGCCAGGATGAGCACGAAGAGTTGGATCCGGTCGCGGAGGAAGTCGAACATGACCTAGTGGGCGGACAGATGGGCCACCGCATACTTCCGCATGGCAGCAGGCCGATCGCGGGCAAAGGTGCGTAACACCTCCACATTCCGCTCCCAGTCGGCCACTGTGGTCGGCTTGCGCCAACGCGCCACATGGTCCTTCATCTCGTGCGCGAGTTGGCCATGTGCCTCATCAATAGCGGCCAGCATTCCTGCGGTGGAAAGCGGACCCGCGAGCAGTCGTTCGACCTCTGCCCGCATCCGATCCCGTAACACAACGGACCGCATGAGCGCTTTGTACGATCGGGCGATGGGCCCGTTGTGCCCCTCCACATGCGCGAACGGATCGATAGTGACCGGTGCGGAATAGCCGAGGCCCATATCGCTATCGCCCATCATCATGCGCCAGCGCCCATCGTGAACCCCAGGCAGGCTGTCCTTCGCACCGGTCCAACGCCAGTAGCGCACGTTCTGGTCCGGCCAGTCCATGTTGCCCAGAATGAGCTGAGCGGCCATGTAGGAGAGGAACCCGTCCACGTCGAGATAGTGCGACACGCTGTCCACGAACGCCGGTTTGGATGCGTCCCAACGTTCGCTCCAAGTGAGGAAACGGCTGAAATGCCGCACATCCGTCTCGTCACCCTTGTACAATTTCAAACGATCCTCCAGCACTGCGTAGCGCTTCGCCGCACCTCCGTATCGGCGCGCTAGTTCGTGATCGTCCACCCGGTCACGCACATGGTGTACACCCCAATACGCCCCATTCAGGTAGACCACCACGGAACGTCCGCTCGAGGTTACGAAAGGCAGGTTTTCGCACATGCGGTGCTGCACCAGATCGCGCATGAAACTGTTCGCCTGGTCGTTGCCGGCCGCACGGAGTATCACGCTCTCCTGTCCGGCGGTCCCGGTGGTCCATGCATGCGTGCAGGGTTCTTGGAACGTGATGCGCAGGGCGTGCTGCGGAAAGCCTCGGGTGTTGTTCCCGTGGATCCTTACGCGCGCATCGCCATGCCATGTGGGCGATCCATTGCCGTCCATCGCCTCCACATGCACGGCACGTTCCCACTCCTCACCACGCAACTGGAAGTTGCCCGGATATTTCCACCAGCGGTGATCCTTCGGGAAAGTGCGCACAGGCACTTCATCACTATGTAAAATGGCGTTGCCGATCACGTAGATGCCGCTGTCCGGATCGAAGAACGCACCGGCATCCGCTGTCAGGGCTACGATGGGTAAGGTGTGGCGGTGCTCGGGGATGGTGCGCGTGCGCAACGGCCCTGGTGCTCCACCAACCCACTGGGCCGCGCGAACCACCATGGCAATGGGCAGGCCGATCAGATGCGATGCCCGCGTTCCGATCCCGTGGGTTCATGGCGTGGCTTCACCGCTGCGGCGCAACGCCCAGCGCATCACCAAGGCCAGCGGCAACAAACCCACGCCGACCACCAAGGAAGCACCCGTTCCGCAGCCACCACCGATCACCACGGCGGCTGTCCGCAGCAGCTTACCCTTGCCGTCCACGCCAGCATCCGCCCGCACGAGCACCGCCAATGCCACCAACGAGACGCTCATGGGCAAAGATCCTTTCACCAAGGCAACAGCGAAAGCTGCCAAGCCGCCCCAAACGGCGAGCTCACGGGCTGCTTGGGCCGGTGCGCCTGCGATGCGACCCAAGCCCCACGACGCCGCCGCACCGATCAATACCACCAAGACAACACCCGGTAGGTCGGCCGGGGTGAAGAAACCCATCTGGTCGGCCAGGAATCCTTTCCAATCCATGGTTCAGGTCGTCTGTGGAGCGCGAAGGTAGCCATGCCCACGGCGGTGTTCCGAGTATCTTTGTACCGTGTTTGGTAAAGTAATTTTCGGCTTGTTCGGTTGGCTGGTGTTCGGCCTGCCTTGTGTCGCGCAATCATTACTTCATGCGGGTACCACGCTCGAGGTTGACCTCGGGACGACGGTCTCGGTTCCCGACGATCTCACGCTTTCCATCGCGCCCACCGCAGTGCTTGTGAACGATGGGCGGATCGCCTTCGCCCCGCTCGCGGTCCTTGATGAACCACCGGGCTGGCCGGTGCGTGGTCTGGGCTCCGAAGACGTACATCCCTTGCTGAACGCAGCTGCCCTGGATCTGGAACCGGCCGGGCTGGGCTTTGTGCTCACCACCTCCATCGCACCAGGCCAGCTGGATATCGAACGCGGGCATACCGCTTTCACCGATACGAGCGGCAGGATAAGTACTCTTCGTTGGTACCGCACCCAAACGAGCACGAATACGAACCTCGACGCGACCATTCGTTTCACCTACGATCCGACCGAACTGAACGGTGTTCCCGAAGGGATCCCAGGAACTGTTCGTGCGCAACGGTGCCGATGACCGTTGGCTGCCGCTGCCCAGCGGACTCAATACCGTGCTGCAGCAGGTCAGCGCATCAGCGCTCGATAGTGTCGGCACCTATGCTTTGTTCGATGCGAACCTCCCCACGGGTATCCTGCATCGCAATGGAACCAGCACTGCGTGGACCTATCCTTCGCCCGCTTCGGAGTTCGTTGAGGTGGTCAGCGCGACCGCACAGTTCAATGGACTCACCGTGTTGGACATGACCGGTCGGATCGTGCACACCTATCGCTCTATCCGCACGGTGCGATCCTATCGCCTGGATCTTGAAGGTCTTGCACCAGGCACCTACCACGTGGTGCTCAATGATGGCCGCTCCCTTCGGTTCATCCGTTCATGAAACGCTACGCGAACCTTCTGCTTTTTTGTGGGACGCTCTCGGCGGCAACCGCCCAGTGGGACCTCCCGGTCGGCATTTCCCTGGTCGCTGATAGCGCCGACGAACGCCAGGTGCTCGGTGTGGCGGTCCCCACGGGGGAGACCCACGGAGTGAGGGCGGGTACGGAGCGTGACGGGGCGTTGACCTTCGTGCATGTCACCGGCACGCAACTTCTCACCGGTGCCTCCCTCGTGCCCGGTGGTTCTTTTTCGCCTGGGCAACGGCTCACCATCGTGGCGGACGCCGTGAACTCCGGCGATGTGTCCCTTTCGGTGGACGGCCTCGCGTCGATCCCCCTGCGCAACTTCGTTTCGGAGCCACTGGATAGCGCCGATCTGCGACCCGGTATCCCGGTGGATCTGGTCTACGACGGAACGGTTTTCCAGATGATCTCCCAATTACCTGCTACATGCCCCACCGGCACCGCAGGTGTTTCGCGCACGGTGTGCATGGAGGTCCAACCTTCACCCGCGGCCAATTTTTTCGTGGCCATTCAAACCTGCGGCGCCCGGAACGGTCGGCTTTGTTCGTTCTCAGAATGGATCGGCGCATGCACCATGGGGAACTTCGTTCTCACCAGCATCACTGACTACGAATGGGTGGACCACGCGGCCAACTATTACGATCGCGCCAAGACCATGGGCATCAATGCGAACACGCTCGCACCGGATTGTCTCTCAGGTGGTCTGCGTATCCCAAGCTTCGCTTCACCATACCGCTGCTGCTACGACCGATGAAGATCTTGACCGCGCTTTCCCTGACCCTGGCCACCGGTGCGTGTGCCCAGGTGAGCGTGGACAAGCCCGTTCAGTTCACCGCAGCCGATCCTGCGCAACGCCAGGTGAGCGGATTGGGCAGCCCCACGCAGGAAGATGCGTTGATCGACCTCCACACCGCACGCATCGGTTCGGTACACTGGGCGCAGGCTGGCGGCACCGCCGCCGCGATCTCTCTTTCCATGACACCAGCAGCCGGCGCGTATCGTGATGGTCTTCGCTTGCGTTTCATACCCGCGATCGCGAACGGTGCAACGGTCACCCTCAATGTGGATGGGCTCGGGGCTGTGCCCCTCGTGGGACCCGAAGGCATCGCTCCTCCCGTAGGTCTCCTTGCCCCCGGCCGGGTCGCCGAAGTGATCTACAGCGACAGCGTTTTCACGATCAGTGCGCGCACCACGCATGGCTGCCCTGTCGGTTTTCTCCAGGCCAATGACCGGTTGTGCATACAAGAGAGCGAGGGCGCCAATGTCTCCATCTTCACTGCGGTACAGCAGTGCACCGCGAAAGGCGCCGCAGTGTGTTCCTGGGATGAGTACATCCATGCGTGTACGCTGTTGAGCGGACAGCTCACCAATTTGTTCAATGACTGGGAGTGGATCGATGGTACCAGCGATCATACGCACACCGCGAACCAGGCCGGGCGCTATTATTGCGGCCAGCAACGTTCCATTCCTGCTGCCGAGCATCCCAGTGCCTTTGCCCGCGCACGCTGTTGTTATCATTTGGAATGAAAAAGCTCGGCAATTATCTGCTCCTTAGCGGGCTATCCAGCATCCTCTGCCAGGGTCAAGTGACCATGGATCGCTCCTTGGTGCTTTCCGGCGCGGACAGCACGGACCGCCAGATCATCGGCATCAGCGATGCTACGGTGCCGGGCGATGCGCTGAACGCGGCCACGGCACGGGCCGCATCATTCCGCGCTGCCGATGCCACCGGCACGGTGAACGCCTGGCAAGTGGCCACGACCCCCGAATTCACCACCGCACCGACGCCGGGCACCGAACTCGTAGTGCGCGTGCAGGGCACCAATACCGGGCCGGTGACCATGGATCTCTTCGGCGCGGGCACCTTCCCGGTGGTGAAGGGGGCCGGCTTTCCGCTCGATAGTGGTGACGTGCAACCCGGGCTGATGGCCGTGCTCTTGTTCGATGGCGCGGCCTTCCAGCTCACCAACGCGCTGCGGTCCTCCCGGCGCCCCTGCCCCTCGGGCTTCATCGAAGTTAGCGACCAATTCTGCATCGAACCCGGACAGCGCGATACGCTGGACTTCCGCTACGCTGCGATCGCGTGCGGAAACGTGAACGCCTCGGTCTGCACCTGGGGAGAATGGCATCTGGCCTGCGACCGGGCGACCCAGCTCGGACTTACAGACATCATCGGCGATTGGGAATGGACGAATTCCTCCGCGAGCAGCGATATGTACGTGCGCGTGGTCGGCCTGTCCTCATGCACGGTGATGGGCGTGGGACTCTCCATTGGAGGAGATCCGCTGCACTTCAGGTGCTGCTATCGCCGCTAGCATCGCCAAGCGCCTTCGCATAGACCGCCGCGATCTTCTCGTTCCGCACGCGCAGATCGAACTTTTCCCGCACGACGGCGAGCGAAGCCTTGCCCATGCGTGCGCACAAGGCCGAGTCGTCCATCAACTGTCGCAGATGATCCGCGAGATCGTCGGCGATCGTGTCGCTCTCGCGCCCATCCACTTGCAGAAGCCATCCGTTGCGCCCATGTTGCACCACTTCGGGCAAACTACTCACGTGCGATCCGATAATGGGCAGTTGGGTGCCCATCGCTTCCAGGATCGTGTTGTTGAACGGATCGGCGAACGTGGTGCTGGCGAAGGCATGCGCCTGCCGCATCTTCTGGATCAGCTCGGCGTGGCCCAGGCCGCGCCATAGGGTAATGCGGGGATCTTCGGCAATGGTGCGTTCGGCCCAGGCCTTGTCCTCCTCCGTTGGGAAATGACCCCAGTCCACTTCCAACGTGCTTACGATCCACAGGCGCGCATCCGTCCGCTGGAGCCGCTGGAAAGCCTTCAACAGTTCAATACCCCCCTTGCGGTAGAACGCATTGCCGGCGAAGAGGATGGTGAAGTTCTCCTTGTCCTTTTCGCCTGGTAGGTATTGCTCCACCGCGCGATAGATCACCTGCATTTTGGCGGGATCGACGCCCCTGGCAATGAGCTTTTCGCGGTTCATGCGCAAGGTGTGCTCGCTGGTATAGACCAGTGCGCGGCAATCATCGGACGCCAGCCGCTGTAAACCCCATTGGAACAGCCGGTGCGACTCGGGCATCGGTTTGTAGCGCGGCAGGTAGCTCTCCACTTCGATCACCCAAGGATGGCGGTTGGCAACGATACAATTGTATGTATGGAACAAGTCCGCACGCTTCATGGGCAAGAAGTAGCGCGTATGCCAGAGGAAGGCGCTCACGATCCCTGTCATGTGCCAGGGGAAGTCGACCATCCGGGCATAGCGGTACCCTTCGGGCGGGTTGCTGAACGCGTAGTGCTGCCAGTAGCGGGTCTTGTGCGAGATACCGATGATGCGCATGCGCGGCCGAAGGTAGCCGACGGGCCTGGCGGCAGAGCGCTGCTGTTGTGCAACCCGACTATCTTCGGCCACCTCTCCAAGGTGCGTTCTGCGTGCCGGGACCGCCATTACCAGCCGATGCAGTTCAACTCCATGGACTTCGCCCTGTTCATGGCCGGGGTGTTCGCGCTCCATTGGTCGGTGACCCGTTGGGGTGGGAAAGCGCAGAACCTGGTACTGCTTATTTCGAGCGTCGGCTTCCTGGGCTTCGCGGATATCCGTTCGCTGGTGCTGTTGGCAGGGGCCGGGGCCATGAACTTCTTTCTGGCCGGACGGATCGCCGCCACACAAGCCGAACGCGCGCGCACCCTCTGGATGCGGGCAGGCGTTGTAGTGAATCTTGCCCTGCTAGGTTGGTTCAAGTACTTCGATTTCTTTCTCGCTGGTATCCTTGACCTGCTGCGAATGATGGGGCTCGGTGGCGATGCGCAGGTGCTGGGCATCCTCCTCCCGTTAGGCATCAGCTTTTACACGTTCCGGATGGTGGGCTACCTGCTCGCTATCCACCAGGAGGAAATAACCGCCGAGGACGATCCGCTGGCATTCGGCACCTATGTGCTTTTCTTCCCGATATTGCTCGCCGGTCCGATCGAGCGCGCGCAGCGCTTCCTGCCTCAGGTGAAGACCACGCGAAAATTCGACCCGGCACTGGCCGCCGATGGTCTAAGGCAGGTCCTTTGGGGGCTCGTGGCCAAGGTGGTGATCGCGGACAATGCGAGCCAGGCGGTTGACACCATCTTCCTCGCGCCGGATGGAGAGACCGCGAGCACTTTATGGATCGGAGCCTTCCTCTACTTCGTACAGATCTATTGTGATTTCAGCGGGTACTCGAACATCGCCATTGGCATCAGCAAACTGCTGGGCATTCGCATCATGGTCAACTTCGCCATGCCCTTCTTCTCCACCAACGTCAGCGATTTCTGGCGCAGGTGGCACATCTCGCTCACGAGCTGGATGATGGATCATCTCTTCACACCGATCCATTTCGTGCTGCGCGATCGGGGCAGATGGGGATTGATCGCCGCCGTAAGCATCACATTCCTCAGCGTGGGCATCTGGCATGGCGCGAATTGGACCTTCGTCGTTTTCGGGGGACTCCAGAGTTCGTTCTTCCTTCCGTTGGCGATCGGGAACGATGTGCTGCGCGGATCAACGCTGCGGACGGACGTGCTGCTACCCACACCGAAGCAGCTGCTTCTGATGATCGGAACCTTCTTGCTGATGATGTGCTCTTTTGTGCTGCTGCGCGCACCGGACCTTACTAGCGCGGTGGCCTATTACCACGGCATGTTCGGCGATGGGCTGCTGGTGAAACCGCGCGTGTTCCCGACCAACATCGTCCTCGCGACCCTGTTTTTTCTGCTCGTGGAGTGGGTGCAGCGATCGCGCGAACATGGTCTGGTCACAACGGCATGGCCCATACCCACCGGGGTGCGGTGGCTCATCTACCTGGCACTTCTCTTCACCATCCTGTTGATGAGCTTCACCGGCAATTACCAGTTCATCTATTTCCAATTCTGAACGATGCGCCGCTTCTTGGGCCGATGCCTTCTTTTCGGAATGGTGGCGCTTGTGGTCGATCTGCCGTTCCGATGGGTCATGGCCAGGCTCCCCGGCATGGAGTACGATACACGGCTTCAGCGTCTGCTGGATGACCGCATCGATGCGGACCTGCTGGTGCTCGGCTCCTCGCGTGCTTCCCGCGATGTGGTGCCCCATGTGATCGAAGAACGGACGGGCATCAAAGGTTTCAATCTCGGCTACCCCGGCTGCAGCATCGAGTTCCAGGAATTCCTGCTGGACCATGCGCTCGCGCTCTCCCATCCACCGCGCATCGTGCTGCTCGTGGTGGACGACCCCGCGTTGTTGATCCCGACCACGGCCGATTTCCGATTGGACCGCTGCTTTCCACTGGCGGGGTACGATGACGTGAACAAGCAGATCTGCGCGCATACCGGAAAATCGCTCGCCCTCACACAAGCCTTCGCATCGTATCGGATCAAGGAGAGCATCCATCACCTCTGGGACCCGCCGCAGGTGGGCATCTATGACACGCTCGATGCGGATGGGGCCATGCTCACCGGGCTCAGGAGCGCCGAAATGGACCTTGCCGTTTTCGGGCCGCACCCTCGGAAATACCCGACCAAGCATGAATCGCCCATGCTGCGGGACACGCTGTTGCGCATGCTGCAGCGTTGCAAGGCAAGGGGCGTGCGGGTGGTGATCATACATCCTCCGGACTTCCGCGAGCCGCGCGCTCCGTTCATAGAACGTGTAGCCGAGCTAGCTGCCGGCAAGGCGGATATCTACCATTACAATTCCACCGAACCTGCCTACCGTGACCCGGACCGCTACTTCGATATGGTACACCTGGACCGCGAAGGCGCGCATGTGTTCTCGAAGGAACTGGCGGTCTACCTGGCGGGCCGTTAAGGCTGGTCCGGGATCAGCTTCGAGGTGATGAGCTCCACGAGCGAGCCCATGTTCTTCAATTTGTTGATCTCCTTCAGCTTGAAGCGTACGGCGAACTCCTTCTCCACCCGTGTGATGATCTGCATGTGGGTGAGCGAATCCCAGCCTTTCACATCCGCTGCGGTCATTCCATCCTCCATGGAAAAGTTGGTATGGCCAAGCACGGCTGTGAGCACGGTACGGATACGGTCTTTGATCTCTTCTGGTCGCATGGTCATCTAAGGTAGCGGCCGCTCCATCAGAACTTTCGAATGATGGGGCAGTAAGCTGGACGTGTCGGGATGATCGGAGGTGCAGGTGCCCACCACGGCGAATCCCAGTTTCTCGTAAAGCGAGATCGCGGCGCGATTATCGGCGAAGGCCTGCACCTGCGCGCGTGTTACCGGAGGAACGGAACCAAGTATTGCGACCAGATGCGCCTCGATGAGACGGATGCCCAGGCGGCGTCCTCTGAAGCGTTCATCCACATGGACGTATTCGATCTGGAGCGCACCCCGCATGCGTTCGATCCGCACCCCTTCGATCGCACTGGCCCTGCGGGCGAGCTCCAGCATACTGGACCCCGGGAGGGTGTAGCCCAGGAGGTTCGCTTTCAGCAGGGCCGATGGCACTTCGCCATCGGCACCTTCTACCCAGCCGGCAACGGCCGCTGCCGGCACTCCTCCCCATTCGGCGATAAGAAAGCTGCTCACCGAGATCTCGCAATGATCAACCTCCTCCTTGAACATGCTGGTCAATGCACCGCGCATTTCCGCTTCGCTCAGCCCGAAGGTGTTGGCCAGTCCGAACCTTGGCGTACCGCTCTTCTCCGCTGAAACGACCGCCTCCACCAGGAAAGGAATGTCCTCACCCGTGGCTTTTCGGATCGTATCGGGGTTGTTCACGTGGTAGTGATCAAGCCCCGTTGCAGAGCATTCCGATCCGTTTTACCGCTTGAACCCAACGGAAAGACCGGAACGAAGTGGACGCGCGTCGGGATCATGTACACGGGCAATTTCTTGCGCATGAACGAGAGCAGCTCTTCGGGGTCCTGCGCTTCACCCTCGATGGCCAACATGATCTCGGTGATGCCCAGCTCGTTCTGCACGGCGAGCGCGGCCAGGTTGGCCCCTTTCAGAAAGGTGCGTGCGAAATGTTCGACTTCGCCGAGTTCCACGCGGAAGCCCTGGATCTTGGCCTGCTGATCGATCCTGCCGAGGTACATGATGTCGCCTTCTTCATCGAGCAGGCAGAGATCACCCGTGCGATAGAAGCGCGTCATCACACCTTGATGCTCGGCGACGAACATCACCTGGGCGGTGCGCACCGGATCGTTCCAATACCCCGCGGTAAGCTGCGGACCCGAAAGGCAAAGCTCCCCCTTCGACCCGGGAGGAAGGATGCGTCCGTCCTCATCGATCACCACGATGACGGATGCGCCCATCTGCTTCCCGATAGCGATGATGCCATTGCACTCCTTGTTCCCCCCGCCGCGTTGAAACAGGTACTGCGAACACACAACCGTATGCTCGGTAGGACCATAGGCGTTATAAATGCGCGCGTTCGGTGCGCATTCACCCCATTCCTCTGTAAGCTCCAGCGGCAGCGCCTCCCCGGCGAAGACACAATACTTCAGGTCCGGATGGCGGATCTCATCGAAGTAAGGCCGCAGGTAGGTGATCACCGAAGGCACCATAGGTGCCATGGTCAGCTTCCGGTCGCCCAGCAGTTCGGCGATGTACATGTACTTGATCGCGCTCTGTGGAACGGTATGTACACAGGCACCGCATAGCAGGGGCAGCACGAACGACATCACGGAAACGTCGAAGGTGAGTTCGAACATCTGCAGGCAGCGATCCGAGGAGGTCAACGTGATCCCCAACGCACCGAAGGCCTCGACGAAGGCACGCAGGTTCGCACGGGTGATCGGAACGCCTTTAGGCTGTCCCGTAGTGCCGGAGGTGAAGAGCACGTAGGCAAGTTCCTCCTCCAGGCAAGGCACATAGGAAAGGTCGACGGCCGCTGGTGGCAGGTCATCCGTCCGTAGCGTGCGGCGCACCGGATAGGACTCATACGGCATCGAGGTGAACATGGTGGAGATGCCCGCTGTGGCGATGATGCCCTGGTTGCGATCGAACGGTGCCTTAGGTGCGATCGGCAAATAGGCCTTCCCCTCGGCCCAGAGCGCCAGGATGCTGGCGTATGTGTGCAGGTCATCGAAACCGACCAACCCTACCAGAACCTCCTCTTTCGGAAGATGTGCTCGGATCCATGCTCGTTTCGAGGAGATCGAAACGGCCAGCTCCGAATACGTGTACCCCTGACCGTTGATGAAGAAGGCTTCATTGCTCCCGTGCCGGGCAAGGGATGCGAACAGGGTGCTGAAAAGATCCATCCGTCGCTATTCGACCGCGAAAATAACCATGTGGCGCATCGTCCTGTGTGACGTGAGCGGCCCCCTCACCCTTGCAATACACCCTCTCCACGCAACCATGCGTGGAACCGCGCCAAACCTTCAGCAAGCGTTGTGGACGGAACAAAACCCAGGTCCCGCTGCGCTTTGCTCACGTCCGCGAAGGTCTGTGGCACATCGCCGGTCTGCTCCGGGCATTGTTCGATCACCGCCGGGCGACCCACTTCGCGTTCCACCGCCGCGATCAGATCGCGCAACATCACCGTTCCTGAATTGCCCAGATTGTACAACGCGTAGCGGTCCCCGTGATCGCGGTCCAACGCGGCGCGCACGCCCTGGATGATGTCATCCACATACGTGTAGTCGCGCCGCGTGGTGCCATCGCCGAACCTCTGAACGGTCTGGCCTGCGGAGATCTTCCGGAAGAATTGATGAATGGCCAGATCAGGTCGTTGCCGCGGGCCATAGACCGTGAAGAAGCGCAGCGCGGTCACGCGCATGCCATGCAGGTCGGAGCAAACACGCGCGAACTGTTCCGCCGCGAGCTTCGTGGCCGCATAAGGACTGATAGGCACCAAGGCGGGCTCGTCCTCCTTCCACGGAACGTTCGGGTTCTCGCCGTACACGCTGCTGCTGCTCGCCAGGATGAAGTGGGGCACCGCACGCTTCCGGGCCATTTCCAGCAAGCGCAGCGTTCCGGTCACGTTCACCCGATGGTAGGCGATGGGATCGCTGATGCTGGGCCGCACCCCCGCCTTGGCAGCGATATGCACGAGGCGATCGATGGGTTGGGCCGAGCCGTTCCTCCAGGTCGTCCGCCAGTATATCGGCATCGATCAACCGGAAGGATGGGTTGTTGCGATGGGCGGCGATGTTGCGCTCCTTCGCGGCGCGCGGGTAGAAGGGGTCGAAATTGTCCACCACTGTGACCCGCCATCCGCCTTCGGCCAGCAGGCGGTCCACGAGATGGCTTCCGATAAAGCCTGCACCTCCAGTGATGAGTACGTGTCCCGGCATCGTGTTAAAGGCCCGCAAAGCTAACCGGAGCAGAGGATCCCAGAGGCCCGGGCTACCTTCGGCCCCAAGGTGAATCAACGGCCGCACGGAAAGCCCGCACCATGGCGGAAAAGGCGCCCCTTCTCATTGTCGCGCACACCTTTCCTCCTTACCGGGGGATCGGTGGAAGGCGCTGGATGAAGTTCGCGAAGGCACTCGCGCGTCGTGGTCATCCTGTGCATGTGATCCATAGCGCCGGGGGGCAAGATCTGTTGGGTTCTCTATGGACCGATGATCTCGCCACCCCCGGTATCCAAGTGCATCCGCTGCCGCAACGCTATCCTACGGTCTTGTTCAAGCGCCCGTTGACCAGCGCCTTGGAGAAGGTGATGTACCGCTTCTGGAACGGCGTGTTGCCGCTTATCGCCAAAGGCAACTGGTTCGACAAGACGATCTTCTGGGAACGACCGTTCCTTCGGCTCGCGAGCGCGCTGATCACGGAGCACGGCATCCAGAACGTGTTGGTCACCGGCGCACCGTTCCGGTTGCTCTACTTCGGCACCTTATTGAAGCGCGACCACACCATCCGCCTTGTAAGCGACCTGCGCGATACCTGGACCTGGCAGGATGGGTACGGCGGAACGCTTTTAAGCCCTGCACGCAAAGCCTTCGAGAAGGAGTTGGAACGTGCCGTGATAGAAGAAAGCGATCATATCGTTTCCCCGCATCCGGCTGTTGTGGACCATCTGCGCCATGCCTATCCGTCGGCGACAGGCCGCATCGCCTTGCTGGGACATGCCATCGATCCGGATGAATTGGGGCCGCCGCGTCCAGCATACAGCCCACAGCTACTGCGCCTGATCTATGCGGGAAGTATGTACGGCGCCAGCGAGGCCGATGCCTACTTCACCGAATTGCTGAAAGGGTTCGTTGCCATGCGCGAGAAGTATCCCGAGCGCTTCGCAATGTGCCAGCTGGACCTCTATATCACCGGCCATGGCACGGCGCGTTATCGTGACCAGGTGGAACGCGCTGGCCTGGGCGATCGCGTTCTTTTCCACGACCCACTGCCTGCGAAGGAGATCTTTCCGCGCATCGCAGCGGCGGATGCGGTGATCCTCTTCATCCCCTCAGGGAACAAGGATGTGCTCGGCACTAAATTCACGGAGATATTCTACTTGCGCCGCCCCGTGATCCATGTCGGCGACCCGGGATCGATCAGCGCATACATCACATCGAACGGTTTGGGCGCGACGCTGCCGGTAAAGGAACTCGCCAGCACACTGCCCGAGCTGATGAGCGGAGCGCGACCGGTGCGCACGAACACCGCGCACGACCTGCGCCACCACCTGCTCGATCACATTGCCGAGGCGATGGAAAGCTCGCTGCTGTTGCCGCCAATGGACTAGACCATCGCGCCAATGCGCGCAGGGATCAAGGCATCGACATCCGAACTGAGCACGTAGCGTTCCGCGCAACGCCCCAGGAGGCGCTCGAGCATGTGCAGGTTGTGGCGCGTCACCATTTTCGGGTGGCTGATGAACTGCACGAGGGGATGTGCTTCGATGTGGCGCACGTACTCCTTGTATCGCGCGGCCGTAAGCAATTCCACCGACATCATTTCCCTGTGGCTGGTGCCCATGGTGCCATCCGCGCCAGGCACATCCACGAAGGCCACACCCTGGAATCATAGTCCACCGCGTTGCTATGCCGCTTCATTCCCTCCGAGCACGCTCATGTCGCGCTCCACCAGATGGCGCGAAATGGGGGCGAAGTCATCGAACGGTTGGATGCACCAGCCCCCTGCGCGATAGGCCTGGATCCTGTAAAGCGGATCGACCGGTGCCAGGATACGTCGCAGGATCTCCATCGATCCCCGGAACACCCGTTCGCGCTCGGCCTCGTCCAAAGCGGAGAAGCGGTACGAACGCAACTCCTGCAGATCCCATTGATGCGCGGCCGCATCGTAGCGCGCATCCGCCCAGTGCGGGTGGATATGCGGATACACCGCATGGCCCCGCTGCACCAATTCGCGCAGCTGCCGTGCGATACGGTCCAGGTCCGCGCGGCATTTGATGCTTACCGCAGCGCGTCCGTCCAACTCCATGAGGAAGGTGGTGTCCACGAAGAAGATCGCACGCAAGCCATACTGTTCAATGATCGGCAGCAACCGGTCCACCGGGCGCTCCATGCACCGCTCTACCGTGCCGCTGCGGCGGCCCAGGAACAACTCGTGATCGAACGTGAGGAGAAGATGGCGCGTTTCCATTCCGGGAAGGTCGGCAAAGTAATGCCCCCGCCATCCTCCCTACTTTTACGGCGATGAGCCTGGCCAACAAGATCCGCTTCCAGTATGATATGCGTGTGCGTCCGCTCGTGGACCCGGACCTGCGCCGCCTGCGGATCCTCGCCCAGGAGCCCTACCTCTTTTCGGAAGAGGATGCGCTGACCCACTTGCGCCTGGCCCTCAATGGATGTGGAACGCGCATTTCGCGGTGGGCCGTGAAGGGCTACCGAACAAATTTCCCTCGGGCCCGCGATTCGGCATCGGCGTGCCCCTATCCCGGAGACCACCGGCTACACCATCAACACTTTTCTCGCAGCGCTCGGCAAAGCCGATCACCTGGGGCTATCCGCGAGTCGCCTGCGCGAGCTGGTGGAAGGGTGCTGCACCTTTTTGTACGGACAGCAATTGCCGAACGGCGCCTTCACAGGAGGGCATCGCAATTTGCGCAACTACGGAAAGCCCAGCATTTTCAACACCGGCCAGATCGTGCTCGGGTTGGCCGACCTGCTGGAACATGTGCGTGCCGATACGGCCTACTGGAAGTGGAGCGAAGCACAGTTGACCAAGCTAAGCACCTCGGTCTCCGCAGCGGGAAATTTCCTCGCCGACCAAGTGGCCACTGATGGCAGCTACGACCCCACGCATAGCTACCAGAACAAGGTGCGGACCTACTATGCGCGCGCCACGTATGGCATGATGCGCGCCGGGCAGGTCACTTCGGACGATCGCCTGCTCCAACAAGCGAAACGCCATTTCGATCACGTCCTGTCCCAACAACGTGCTGATGGATGGATCACGGGGTGGGGGTTCGACGAGGATCTTGCCGTGCTGCATACTATCGCCTACACCCTTCGCGGCTTGGTGGAGGCTGGCCATGGCTTGAACGATGCGCGTTACTTCCAAGCCGTGCGGCGCAGCCTGGACCTGCTCGCTTCGTTCGATCGTGCGCGGTTCGCCTATCCCGAGCTGATCCCTTCGCACTTCCGTTCGGACATGTCCTTCCTGAACGAGCTCTGCATAACCGGCATGAGCCAGTTGAGCATCGTGATCATGAAACTGCCCGAACCTTACCGCGGGAACGAACACGGTGCTTGGGCGCAGCGCATGGTCGCCGCAACGAAACGTTTCCAGTTCCGCGGTTTCCGGGAACCCCTAATGAACGGTGTCCTGCCCGCCTCCTATCCTTTGCGCGGCACCTACCAACCGGGCGATCTCATTGAATGGGGCACCAAGTTCTTCATGGACACCCTGCTGATCGAACTCGGCGTGGCGCCCATGTCCATCAAAGGGTAGGGCGCTATCACCGATCGATCATCCGGCGGAACAAGGCGAGATAGCCCTGCGCCACCACCGGCCAACTGAAGCGTTCCAAAACACGGTCATAGGAATAGCGCCCCATCTTGGCGCGCACTTCCACTGGTCGTTCGGCGAACGCCAGGATAGCGCTGTATAGCGCGGCCGCATTGCCCGGCGGCAGGAGGTACCCGTTGTGCGGGGTCACCAATTCCGCAGTGGCACCCACGTCGCTCACGATGATCGGTTTCGCATGTGCCATCGCCTCGAGCACCACGGTGGGCATGCCCTCGAATCTGGTGGGCAGTAAGAACGCATCGCAGGCCCTGTACAGTTGCACCAGTCGATCATCATCCACCCTACCGAGCAGTTCCACGTTCGCCGGAAGGCCCTGTGCTTGATAGTGCGCTAGCAAAGGGCCGTCGCCCGCGAGACCAAAACGAACCAGCTCGCCCTTGCCTTCCTTGATCAAGCGTTCGGCCACCTCCATCAAAATGTCGATGCCCTTATTGAACGCGAAGCGGCCAACGAAGAGGAGCGAGATCGGCTGTCCGTTCTCGGTTGATCGTGGTTTGTCGTGATCGAACGGCGTTCGCGAAGGGACCTCCGTGGCATTGGGAAGCACCACCACCTCGCACCTTGAGCCTTTCACTTGCGTTCGCAGTATGGTCGTGAGCATACCTCCCAGCGAAATACAGGCACGGGCATGCCGCAGGATGTACCGCATGGCAGTGCGGAACGGCCAACCCAGCATGCGCTCTTTGCGCGTGAGCATCTGGAACATCTCCAGACCGTGCGGATGCACTATCAAGCGGTCGCGAAAGCGATCGATCCCCTTCCATACACAGAATCCTTGCGATAGGATCACGTCAGGCGATGATCGCTCCAGTTCCTGTCCCACACGATCGCTGAAGCGCCAGAGCTCCCGCAGGTAGAACTTGCTTCGATCGATATCCGGCACATGCACTTCGCGAATGCCAAGCGACCGATCGAAGAGACCGACCGGATGCGGATGCAGTACTGTGAGTTCCACATCGCCGCACTTCGCCAGGTGTTCCGCCAGCAAACGGGAATGCCGTTGCATACCGCCCATGGCATGCGGAAAAACACCGTCCGTGCAAAGCGTTACGCGCATGGGTCACAGTGCATGAAAGGCGCGAACATCCAGCGATCAGGATCGATCGAGCACCTTTTCCTTCAGGAGCGTTCCTACCCCTTCATCAATATCCCACTTCGGCTCCCAGCCCGTGGCCGCTTTCAGCTTGCGCACGTCGGCCAGCAAGTGCATACGCTCCACTTTGCGCACACGGGCGGGATCCACTTCGATCGTGAGCTTCTCCCCCAGCTGACGCTCGAACGCCGCCACCACTTCACGCACACTGTACTCGATGCCGCGGCCGATGTTGAACGTGCCCTGGCCTTTGATCCCAAGGCCGAGCAAGGCGGCCATCGCACGGCTCATGTCCTCGGTATGGATGTAGTCGCGCTTGGGATCCAGGTTGCCCAGCTGCAAAGTGCGAGCACCTGCCAGCACCTGTCGCTGGATCTCGGGGAAGAGATGGGGATTGGTCTCATTGGGGCCGAAGGCGTTGAAGAAGCGCCCGATGATCGTCGGAACGCCGGTGCGCAGGTGGAACTCGCTCGCGAGCTTCTCCGTGGCAAGTTTGGTGGTGCCATAGATGTCCATGGGGCCAGTGGGATGCGCCTCATCCATGGCGCCGTCGGCGATGGGATACACTGCTGCCGTGCTCGCCACAAAAACTTGCTTCACCGTTCCGCATCGCTCTGCGGCGTCGAGCACGCTGATGGTGCCGTTGATGTTGATGTCGGCCGCTTCCGCCGGGTGCTGGTTGCAATAGGGAATGAAGTGCACTGCGGCGAGATGGAGCACCTGCTCCGGCCGAGCCGTGTCGAACACGTTCGTACCGCCTTCGCGTCGCGGATGTCCACTTCGAAGAACCGTGCATCAGGCACGCCCGCAAGATCCCGCCTGCCGAAGGACAGGTTGTCCAGCACGAAGATCTCGTGGCCTTGCTCCTGCAAATGCTTGCTGAGCGCAGAGCCGATGAAGCCCGCGCCACCTGTGTCGATGATGCCATGCTTCCTTCGCCGCAGCCTTGGGCGAAGGCGAGCGATGCGAGGTAAGCTCGCGATCAGGGGTTGAGCCGGTGCAAGAGGGCGCGATACTCCCCATCGAACGTGCGCTTCGAAAAATGCGCCAGGGCATACTCCGTCAAACGCTCACGTTCACTTGCCGAGGTCCGCTCCAGTCGAGGCAATGGCCCGTTCGGCCGATGCACCTGACCGAGTCGGTCCCTTGTGACGAGTTCGGCCAGGTCACCGATGCCTTCGGAAACGATCACCGGCAATCCAGCGCGCAGATACTCGGCGAACTTGGTGGGACTGGCCACTTGGTTGGTGATCGTATGTTCCCGCACCATGATGCCCTGATCGCAGATGGCGAGCGCTTGGGCGACCTCTGCATGAGCGAGCCACTTCACCTCCACCCGCCCCGGATAAGCAGCTTCCAATGCGGTGTTGTTCGCATCGCGCTTGCTGAGGAAAAGCACGCGCACGTTGGGCTGCGCATCGAGGATCCGTGTCAGCAAGGTCCTCAATAGCTCGAAGGATTGCCATCCAGCGGTGCTCCCGCTGTAGACCATTCGCACAATGCCATCGGTCGCTGGGGGCGTTGCGTCCGCGAGCTTCAGGCATCACCTCCTTACCCAAGGTGCATGGCACCACCACATGCGCATCACTCGTATAACCATAGCGTTCGCGCCAGTGCGCCACCAAGGCATGGCTCACTGCGAGGCGGAAGTCGCTACTGCGCACCGCTTCGCGCTCAAGCGGGCGGAGCTGTGCGATGAGCAGGTCATCATCCACGATCCGGTACTCCTCCCATTCGGCGGCATAGGCACCACGACCATCGAAACACACATGCTTGCTGAGGCCGCGATCACGCATGCGCAACGCCATCCAGGTAGCGAAGGGACCGCGACAGATGAGGCCCGAGGGTTTGAGCAGGCGGCAGACCCAGGCTAAGGTCGCAGTGTTCCGTTTCCACCGCTTCATCGTGGGTACCATGGGCAATACCCAGGCTGAAGGGGAATGAGCCTTGATCTTCTTCCGTGTGCCCAGGAAGTCACGCCCGCTCACCAACGCCACCAGTTTGACCTCGGGTCCTCCGAGCGTATTGAGGTGCTCGACCACATCGGTCACCTGGCTCCAGTACACGCCGCTCGGTTGATCGTTGTAGGTGAGGTAGAGGATCATCGGGATGGAACGCTTGGTCGCGGAGTACCGGGCAAAGGAACGCAGAGGATCATCTGGAGGCTCGTGATGCCCACGCAAGCATACCCGACCGTGTGCGCTGATCGGCACGTTTAAGCAACATCTTTGGTGGCCAACGAACGGCCGTGACCAGAACGTAATCTCACCGGAGAGCATGCCAGCGAACAAGGACTATGCGGAAATGACCGTAGACGAACTCCTGGTCGAGGAAAAGAAGACCCGCAAAGAGCGGATCACCGCCGCGGTGTTCATCGGCTTCTTGATCGGTGTAATGGTTTATGGTTTGGCCACCAAAGGGTTCGGCCTGCTTTTCACGGCGATATCCCTAGGGCTGATCTACATCATCCACCGTAACTCCAATACGACGAAGCAACGAATGGCCGACATCCGATCGGCGCTGGACAAGAAACGTTCGGGATAAGCCGGCATCCGCACAGCATGGAGCGTGCCTGCCTGCTAGGCAGGTTCTAGTGCTCCACCGCGTCGGGCACCTGGCTCCTTTAGACGCCGCTCGGTTGGTCGTTGTAGGTGAGGTAGAGGATCACCCGGCAAAGGAAGGTCCGGACGGTCACAGGATCATCCGATCGCAGGACCGATTATTTTGGAGGGCGATGAGCGACAAGAAAAATGTCAGCGTTCGGCTGGCCGCTATCACGCACAATAGCGAACGCCGCATCGCACTGCGGTTCCCGTATGACGCAGCCCTGATCTCCGTGGCCAAGAGCGCGGGCGCGCAGTGGAGCGCCACCCACAAATGCTGGCATGTGCCCAACGGACGTGAACACATCAGCGCATTGTTCAAGGTGTTCAAAGGCAAGGCATGGGTGGATGGCAGCGAGTTGTTCGGCCAACAGAAGCAGACCGGACACGCAGAGCGGACGCCACCACCGATCAAGCGCGTCGTCTTCACACCACAGCAGGAAACCGCACTGGAGCAGATGCGGAAAAAACTGGAGATCGCCCGGTACAGCCCGCGGAGCATCGTGGTCTACCTGAGCGCAGCGCGGCAGTTGTTCCAACACTTCCCGCAGAAACACCCGAACGACATCCGCACGGAGGACATCGAAGCGTTCCAGCACCACCTGGCCACGGTGAAGAAGGTGAGCAACAGCACGCTCAACCAGGCCGTGAACGCCATCCGCTACTACTACATGAACGTGGTGGGCGATGTGAAGCGCGTCTCGTTCATCGAGCGGCCGAGGAAGGAGACGAAGTTGCCTTTGGTGCTGAGCAAAGCGGAAGTCGCCTCGTTGCTGAAGGCACCGAGCAATCTGAAACACCAGGCCATGCTGTCACTGGCTTATTCAGGTGGCCTTCGCGTGAGCGAGATCCTTGCCTTGCGGCCGGAAGACCTGCTGTTCGATCGGGGCCTGATACGGATCCGCCACGCGAAGGGCAACAAGGACCGCACCACGCTCCTGGGCCGAAGCACCGCGGAACTCATGAAGCGGTACATGGAGAACTATAAGCCACGCGAACTGTTCTTTGAAGGCCAGGGCGGCGGAGCATACAGCGCGCGCAGCTTGCAGAAGGTGATGGAAGCAGCCCTCCTGAAAGCCGGGATCAACAAGCCAGCAACCATGCACACGCTCCGGCACTCCTTTGCCACCCACCTGTTGGAGCAGGGAACCGATCTTCGCTACATTCAAGCCCTGTTGGGGCATGCCAGCAGCAAGACCACCGAGATCTACACGCACGTGAGCACCCGCTACCTGCAAGGCATCGTGAACCCCATGGATAACCTGGATACACCTTGACGACCTTCCCGTCAAAACCTTCGCAAAACCAACCGCAATTGACACATAGCCACGAAGATCCCCCGCGCTGATACTTTCGGCGATAAACGAAGATCTTCGTCTACCCAACGTTTTACGACCTATACTGGGGTGCTTGTGACTGGATTATGCGACAACCCAAGGCTCCAATGGAATTTGTCTTCTCGACAGCCAAGTGAAAGACCAAACGCAAAGACTGACTCCAAAAACTGCACGCAAACCTGACAGGAGAAGAACCTTAATGAAGAACCAAATCAAATTCTTCACGACTTCCTAGCACAGAAAACCTTAAATTTCAGCAGTGACGAAAATCATAGGACAAACCCCCCCCCCCCCCCCCCCCCCCCCCCCCCTTATGCAACCGACACACCAAGACTAACGAACTATTTAAATAGACAATCTGAAGGACAATAACGGCGGCCACAACAGCACCTCCCAAAAGGCGGGTTTCGTGTTCCAAAGATAGTTTTGTGTTTACTCAAACATCAGTTTTTCAAATCAAGTTTTGTGCTAAAAGTCCCGCCCTTCGGGTAGCTGCAAAACGTTGAACGCCATCGCGCGAAGCGCGCGCCAGCGCTCAACAGCGAATTACAACGCAGGTAGGTGGCACCGTGCCGCGCGCACCACCGCTCTGGATCACAGCACCCGCTCCAGCACGTCCATGATACGGTCCGTGGCACGGCCATCCCACAGCGGTGGGATCGCACCTTTCTTGAAAGTTCCGTTCTCGATCCGCGCGATCGCCGCCCGCACCGCCCCCAGGTCCAGCGGCACCAATTCGTTGCTTCCGATGGTGATGGTGCTTGGGCGCTCTGTGTTCGGCCGCAGGGTGAGGCAGGGCACACGGCGGAAGGTGCTCTCCTCCTGGATCCCGCCGCTATCGGTGAGGATGAATCCGCAGGTGGCAATGAGTTTCTGGAAGGCGAAGTAGTCCAGCGGCTCTGTGAGCACAAGGCCCTTGATCGCATCGGCCTTGGCCTTCAGCCCGAAGGAGGCGATGTTCTTCACCGTGCGCGGGTGTATCGGGAACACCACTTTGCGCCGGGCAGCGATCTCGGCGATCAGGTCCAGCAGCTCGCTCAACCGCTCCGGCACGTCCACCGTGGCGGGGCGATGGATGGTCATGAGCACATGTCCGCCCGCGCCGAGTCCGTATTCCGCCAACACGTTGGACGCCTGCACTTGTGCATCGAAGGCCACCAGCGTATCGATCATGGTGTTCCCCACAAAGTGCAACGCCTCCTTCGGCTTGCCTTCGCGCAACAGGTTGTCCATGCCGCTCTGCTCGGTAATGAAGAAGTGGTCGGTGAGGTGGTCGGCCAGTACGCGGTTGTGCTCTTCGGGCATGGAGCGATCGAAGCTGCGCAGGCCGCTCTCCAGATGGCCGATGCGCACGCCCATTTTGTTCGCTGTGATGGCCGCGGCGAGGGTGCTGTTCACATCGCCCACCACCATCACCAGGTCAGGGCGTTCGTTCGCGATCACCGGCTCCAGGTCGCGCATGATGGCGGCCATCTGCGCATTGGGGCTGCCCGCACCGATGTTCAGGAAGATGTCCGGTACGAGCCCGAACTGTTCGAAGAACACATCGGCCATGTTCGCACTGAAGTGCTGCCCGGTATGCACGATTCGCACGTCCACCCAGCCACGCGCGGCGGCGACCTTCTTGAAACGGGTGACCTTGATGAAGTTGGGGCGCGTGCCCGCAACGATGAGTATCTTCTTCATCCGAGGATTTCAGAGGGCTGCGGGTGGCGATGATGAACTCGCGCGAATCGGTGTCGCTCACTTTATGGGCAGGAGCGCCCGCGATGGTCATGCGCCCTTCAGGGAACGACTTGTTCACCACACTGTTGGCGCCGATGGCGGTGTTGTGGCCGATGAAGATGTCGCCGAAGATTTTGGCGCCAGGCCCGATGTAGCAGTTGTCGCCGATGGTGGGTACCAGTTCGAACGGCCCAGGGCGGGTGCCGATCACCACGTCCACATGCAGCCTGCAATTGCGTCCGATACGCGCATCCGGGTGAACTACGATGGTGCCGCGGTGCGCGATGCTGAGGCCCGGCCCGAAGGTGTTCGGCGGGATGTCGAAACCGCAGCGGATGGACCGACGATGCAAACGGATCGAATAGTACTTGGTGATCAACAGCCAGAAAATTCCTTGGTGCTTGCGGCAGTTCATCAAATACTCCACGCGCCGCAACAGCCGCTGGAAAGCGTACACCTCATCGAAGGCCAACCAAGCACCCTTGCCACGGCGCAAGGCGATGCGATCCGCCTCGCGGTACTCGTGCATTTCCTGATAGGAACGGATCATCGCGCCAAAGGTCGGGAACGGCGCACCAAGCGAAGGGCGCGCTCGGCGCAAGAGAAGCCCAGCAGATCGTACAAAAGCACGTAGCGCTCGGTGATGGCACGGCTTACCTCCGGTACGAAGCCCCTATCGATGATGGAACGGAAGGCCCTTCGTGCGGCCTGAAGATCGTACGTAGCGAGGATGCGCAGGGCCATGAAGACGTACTGATCGAGTGTGGCCAGCTCCTCCTTATGCCGCTCCCTACCCAGCGTAACAAGATGTTCCTTGATGGCCTTCCGCAGCGCGATGTAGCGTTCCCAATTCCCTCGGAGGCCCGTGCGGCTGATACTGCCGCTTTCGCGTTTGTGTACCTCGGTGGCTTCGCAATGGTCCCAGGCTACGCGCGCTCCATTGCGCAGCATGGCGAAGAGCAAGGCGTAGTCCTGGCTGCTGGCCAGTTCCTCGGGCCAACCACCCGCTGCCAGCACCGCATCGCGCCGCCAGAGGTTGGCGCTCGTGGTGCCCATGCGCGTGCGGATCAACGCCATCCAGGGCCGATCATACAGCGCCTGCGTGCGGAGCAGGAGGCCATTTGGCATAACCGCGCAGTAGTCCCCGATGATCAACTCGGGGGAACCTTCCCGCTCCGCCAAAGCGACTTGATCGCGGATCTTGTCCGGCAGCAAGGTGTCGTCCGCATCGAGGAACTGCACGTAGGTTCCGGTGCATTCACGCAGGCCAACATTGCGCGCGGCGCTCGCACCTCGGTTCGGCTGGGATAGGACACGGACACGTTGCGGGTTGCGTCCGGCGTAAGTCTGAAGGAGGTCGAGCGTGCCATCGCTGCTGCCATCGTCCACCGCGATGATCTCGCTATCCGGGTGCGATCCAGCCAATGCCGCATCCATCGACGTGGGCAGCCAGGCGGCCACGTTGTAGCAAGGGATGACGATGGAAACCCGCATGGCGCGGCGAAAATAGCCCTACCGCCGTTGGGGTAGGTAGCCCTGTTCCAGCAGCTTCGGGATCAGCCGGGCATTGAAGCGCTCCACCCCTGCGCTATTGAGGTGGTTGTGGTCATAGAAATGGTCCTCGTCATCCAGGTCATGATCGTAGGCCATGTCGATGTAAGGCACATGGAACTCATCGGTCAAGGTGCGCAGCATCGCGTTGAACTGCGCGTGTTTCGCATGGTCGCTCTGGTGCGGATACGGATGGTTCACCAGCACCAAGGGCACGCCTTCGTCGCGGCACCATTGCAGGCACTTGCGCAAATAGCGCACCTGCTGCTCATGTGGCTTGAACGGATGGCCCTTGCGGTAGTGGAGCCGGGTGCGTACCGAATCGGAACGCCAGGAGGAACCTCCGGGGCGGTAGTCATCATCGGCATACATCGGCGGTGCATCGCGACGCATCCAACGCAACGTGAGCATGTTCACCGAACGGGGGTCTTGCAGAGCCAGCGCCATACCCGCCGCGGCTCGGTCCGAGCCGATGTTCTGCGAGAGGTCGGCCGTGCTCTCCAACCCATCGCGTTCCATCGCGCCCTCGAACACATCCAGCAACACCACCTTCGTGTTCGCCTTCGTGACGTATGCATCCAAAATGAAGTAGCTGTTCATGGGCGATTGACCGCTTGAGCCCAGATTGAACGAAGCGTAGCCCGCGCGCGCGAAGAACTCCGGGTAGTAGCCGCGGAAGGCGTGCGAAGAACCGATGAACACCAGGTCGTACACGCTATCGCGATCGAACTCCTGGAACTTCCGGTAGCTGTTGCCGCCCTTGAAATTAAGGTAGTCGCCGATACGATAAACCAAGGGCACGCCCTGTGGCGAGGCGTTGCAGAGCAGGGCCATCACGCCGAGGTAGAGGGCCACGAATGCGATCCCCAAAAGCAGTGTATCGCGGATGAAGCGGCCCATCAGAACTGGAAGTAGATGAACATGGCCGCACCGTAGTTGCCGAACACGAGACAGGCCGCAAGCAGGGCGCCGAAGTAGGCGAAGCGCGCAGGCCGCCATGGGATCGATCTTTCGCCCTTGGCGATGGCATCGGCCCAGGGATCCAACACTATGAAGAGCAGTGCGAACGCCAACGTGGTGGCCACGATCCCGGCACCGATCTCGCGTGCGAGCGCGATCAAACCTCTGGTGGAGCCATCGATCCGCGTCCAGGAAGTGATCACTTCGCCCGCTTCGGCAAAGTTGTCGGCGCGGAAGAAGACCCACCCGAACACGACCAGATGCAAGGTGACAAGGACAGCCAGAGCCCGTCGCAGCCTCGGATGCCGAACGAGGCCGGTAATGCCATCGAACCACACGACCGCCCCTGCGAGTAAGATGGCGAGCACCAGGTAGAGCCCATGCAGCCCACCCCAGGCCACGTAGGTCCAGTTCGCGCCGTGCCACAATCCGCTCAAGAGGAACACGATGCATCAGGTTCATGTACCAACGCCAGCGCGCGACGCGATTTCCGCCGAGCGGGATGTACTACATAGTCGCGGAACCACGAACTGAGACTGATATGCCATCGGCTCCAGAACTCGCTTATGGAAGCGGAGCGGTACGGTGTGCGGAAATTGACCATCAGATCGAAGCCCATGACACGCGCCGCACCGAGGGCGATATCGGTATACCCGCTGAAGTCGCAATAGATCTGGAGCGCGAAGAGGTAGGTGGCGAGCAAGGTGCTCAGCCCATCGTAGCCCGCGGGATCGCTGTACACCTGGTCCACGATCACCGCGCAGCGATCGGCGATCACCAACTTCTTGAAGAACCCCCAGAGCATCTGCTGGAGCCCATGCACCACGCGCGCATGGTCCCATGCATGCCGCTCGTTCAACTGCCGGAGCAGGTTCCCTGGCCGCTCGATCGGCCCTGCGACCAGCTGTGGGTAGAACATCACGTAAAGCGCGAAGATCCCGGGACGTCGCTCGGCCTTTTGATGACCCCGGTAGACCTCGATCGTGTAACTCAGGCTTTGAAAGGTGTGGAAGCTGAGGCCGATGGGCAGCAGGATGCCCAGATCCGGCACTTGATACGCCACACCCATGCTCTGTACCAGCATCGCGATGCTCTGGTTGAGGAAGTTGAAATACTTGAAGAAGGCCAGCACGCCCACGTTCGCGATGATGCTCGCGATGAGCCACCGCTTACGCGCCGCACCTTGGCTCCGCTCGATGAGGATCCCCGCTGCATAGTCCACCGCGATGGTGAAGCCCAGGATCAGGATATACACCGGCACGAAGGCCATGTAGAACCAGCAACTCGCGGCGAGCAGCATGGCCCAACGGAACCGGTGCGGCAGCAGGAAATACAACGCCGTGACCAGCGGGAAGAAGATGAAACAGAAATCGAAGGAGTTGAACAGCATGTTCGCCGCTGGTCAAGGCCGGCTCTTGGCCGCATGCAGCAGGCGGTCGCAAAAATGCCCAAAATTGACCTCGGCTTTGAAGCCTGCGGACCAAGCCGCACGAACGCCGGCCCGGAACGCCGCATTGTGCTGGGGCCCTCCGGGAAAGGCATCGAGCATAGCGGCGATCACCAAGGGATCCGGAGCATGAGGTAACAGGGTACCGGTGGCCGGCTCCACGATCTCCCGCACTCCGCCAGCATCGGCGGCCAACAGTGGAATACCGAAACTCGTTGCTTCTTGCATGGATACAGGGACGCCACCCTCCGTGCTGCTCATGTGAACGAACAGGTCCACGGGGTTGGTGCGGTACCATGCCAGCAGGTCCGTGTTGGACACATTCCCGGGCACTGTGGCCGAAATATGGCCTGGCAATTCGCCGATCGCGCGCTCCAATGCCGCACGTTCCGGGCCTTCGCCGAAGTGTGTCCATCGCACCGGCCGTTTCACATGGCGCAGGGCTTCGACCAGAAGATCGATCCGCTTCAACGGCACCAAATGCGAGCAGGAGACCAGGCGCAACGTGTCGGAGTGCGCCCAAGGCCCCAAACCGTGATCGAAGGTTCCGAGCCGGGCAAGTTCGCAGATGTCGGCGCGCTCCGGAAAGCGCCGCGTGAGATAGTCTTTGCCCGCCTGCGACACGATGAACAAGCGATCGACCTGGCCCATTTGGAAAGTCTGGAAGAAGGACCAGGCGTCCGGCCAGCGCTCCGCGAACAGATCATAGCCGTGCATGCGCGCCAGGAAGCGTACACGCCGATCCACGAGACGCATCAGTGAAAGCGCGGTCGCTTGATCGGCCATCCAGTAGCTGTAAAGCACGACCTGCTCCGGATCGTAGTCCTTGAACAGGTCGGTGCGCATGCGGTGCATCCGCTGGATCGCCTGGCGCATGGCGGCGCGCGCATCGGGCCAGCGCTCGCGCAGCACTTCCGGGGATGGAGCGGAGGCGCGCACGGCCTTCCGCAGCGCGTTCCAAGCGCGTGCGTAGCGCAATACCAGTAAAGGGCTGGCGGATCGATAGGGATCCTCGGGCGGTGGTATCACTTCCACATTCGCAGGAACCGGGCGCATGCCCTCATCGCGAATGAGGGGTACGAGGCGGATCCGCCGGAAGCGCTTGCTCAAGAAGGGCAGCTCGTTCTCCAGGAACGGTTCGTTGTGCCCATACGGGAACCGGGTCGTGAAAAGCCAGAGATCCTTCATGACCTACCTCCCCCGGTTACGCGTGAGAGCGCCGCACCGAGCAAATAGCGCAGCTTCGGCCCGGTGGCCCCGGAGATGCGCATGTGCTTCAGCGCGGCGGCGGGACTTCGATCGGCGAGCGGATGAAAAGGCTGGACCAGGCTTGTTCCACACGCTTCGCGAAGGCGGCCTGCGGGAACAGCCCCGCCGATCAGTGAACGCGAGCAAACGGTCCAGCCAATCGCGTAGCGCCATCACCCGCTCGGCGGTCGGAGGGTCGCGGAACAAACGCATGGCCATGAGGTGAAGGTCGATATCGGTGGGTGCGTGCGGAATGCCGAACCACGGGAAGATGTTACGCAACAGCGACGCATGGTCCTCCAACTTATCACGCCCATGGCTGATGTTCTGTTCACCGCGCCGGTAGAGGGTAACACCTTCATCGAGATTGCCGAAGCGCGCCACTTTCGCCATGCGGGTCCAGAACAGCCAGTCCTCCCCGACCCGCGGCCAATCCTGGATCGTAGCGCAACCCATGCGCTTCGAGGACGGACCGGCGCATGATGGAAGCACCTTGTGAAACGGGCACGCTGAACAGCAATTGCGCTTTGCAGGCATCGTCGGTGAGCGGGAACTTCCATGTGCGATCGCGCGCGCCGAACAACTGCAACCAACCACCGCTCGCGCCTACTTCCGGGTGCGCGTCCATGTAGGCCACCTGATGCGCCAGCCGCTCCGGAACAGCGACGTCGTCCGCGTCCAGACGCACGATGTACTCCCCTTTGCACGCATCGATGCCCGCATTGGCGGCACCGGCAGGCCCCTCGTTCGCAGTGAGTTCGATGATGCGCAGCCGTGGATCCTGTTCCGCTTTCAAAAGCGCGAGGCTGTTATCGGTGCTGGCGTCATCCACCGCCACGATCTCGAATTCCTGGAAGGTCTGACCGTACACACTGTCCAGGCATTCCCGCAGGAAGGGCGCCTTGTTGTAAACCGGGATCAGCACGCTGACCTTCATCTGCGCAACCGACCCAGTTTGCGGCGTAAGCGGAAGGTCCACCAGCCTGGGGCACGGAGCTGCGTGCCGATCTGCTTCCAACGCTCGGTCATCCGGTCGTCCAACATCAGCAGGTCCTTTGCCCTGACCGCACGCCGCAGGGCCTTCATCATGCGGTACTGTTCCTTGCGGTGGATGACGCCATGCCACTTGAGAAGGAAGTACAACGCGATGCCGCGCACGATCTCCCGGTGATGGGCTTCCACAGGAACGCCGCGCAGGTCGTTCCGGATGGGATGCCCCAACCCGAGCACATGCGCCATTCCGGGGCACCGCTCCGTAAACACATCGCGTGGATCAGGTTCGCCAGTTCGTCCAGAAAGCCGTGATGCGCGGTGACGGTCTTGCTCTGATCATGCATACGGAACATCGCCAGTTCCACCGGTTCGAAGCGCAAATGGTCGATCCCGTAGCGGAAGAGCACCTGCCACCATAGCTCCACGTCCATCACATAGCGCAGTGCGGGATCCACCCCGCCGATCTCCTTCACCACATCGAGGCGATAGAAGGTCGCCGGCTGATTGATCACCGGGTCGCGATAGAGTTGCGCCGGATCGCACACATCGTTGAGCCGTTCGAATACGCGGTCTCCACTGGCATCGCGGTGGATCAAACGGCCTCCGAACACCAGCAAGTGCGGATCGGACGCAAAGGCTTCGGACACCTGCCGCAATGCACCCGGCAACAACGCGTCATCACTGTTGACCCATGTGAATATTCGTCCCGTGGCATGCACCAGCCCTTTGTTGATCGCATCGCTCTGCCCCTTGTCCGGCGCGCTGCACCACCAATGCAATTCCGAAGTATGCCGCTCGATGATGGCACGCGAACCGTCCGTGCTGCCTCCGTCCACAACGATGTGCTCCACTTCGGCATCCTGCTGGGTGGATATGCTCTCCAAGCATTCCGCGAGGTAGCCCGCCTGCTGGTAGCTGGGCGTTATGATGGAGATGCGCGGTACGGACATGATCACTTGACCTTGGACGAATGTACCGCGCGGTAGACCTCCAGCACCCTGGATGCATAGCGTTCGATCGAGAAGCGTTCCTCCGCCAACACCGAAGCGCTCTCACCCAAAGCTTTGGTCTTCGCGGGATCCTCCATCATCCGTAGCATGCGCTCCGCCAAGGGCGCGGCCCCGCCCGGATAGAGCGAGCCATTGATACCCTCATGGACCAGTTCCACCGTACCACCGCTGGCATGACCGATCACCGGCATGCCTGTGGCCATGGCTTCCACCGTTACACGCCCCATCGCCTCGTTTCGCGAGCACATGAGCAGCGCATGGCCCCGCGCGAATATCGTGTGGGGATCCTGTACGAATCCCGCCAGCTCCACCGCCTCTTCCTGTCCAGTGCGGACGATGGTGCTGCGTAGCTCTTCATCGCGGCCCTCGCCGGCGATCAACAGGCGCGCTTCCGGACGTTCCGAACGCACCAGCGCAAGTGCCTCCACGGCCTCTACCTGGCCCTTCGATGGATGGATCAGCCCGACCAGTACAAAGGTGAACGGTGCGGTCCGCGTCCATCGTTCCGCGCACTGGGCGCGCACCTCTGCGTAACGCGCTTGGTGCAATACACCGTTCCGGATCAGGGTGATGTTGCTGCCCGTGCCGGTGTAGCGAACGATATCCTGACGTACCGCATCGCTGATCGCGATCAACCGATCGGCTCCTCGCAGCGCGGCACCATAACGTCTTCGCCCGGCATCCAAGTGCAAGAGGTATTGCCGCTCTGGTAGTTCGCGGATATGCCAGACCAGCGGCACGCCTAATGCTTTGGCGAGTTGGGGTGCGATACCCACCACGGACGAGTTCGCATGGATGACCTCGGTACCCGCATCGCGCAAATGCTGCGCGATCCCGGGCAGAAGCGTTTCGTTCTCCCGGGCTCTTGCGCTCACTGCACGCTCCTGCCGGAAATACTGCCCGATGCGGTGATGAATGCGCCCACTGTAATGGCGTTCGCTCATCCACGGCTTGAACGGTTCGATGCGCCAAGGCACCCCGGCCGCGTCGAGAACTCCGGTGAGCGCTCCAGGCCGCGGCAACAAAACGGTTGGCTCAACCTCACCCCGCTGGCGTAGTTCGAGCAGCAGATCGAGCATGCTCCTATTGGCCCCGTACAGTTCGGGATAATGCGTGATATAGGCGACGCGGAGGGCCATGGCGCCGCGAAAGTAGGTCGCTGAGAGAGGGCGTTCAGCCGCGCACGGCCTGCTCCAACAACTGCTGGATCGCGGCGAACTGCTGGCGCTGGGTGTAGGCTTCTTCGATGCGCGCACGGGCCTGTGCCCAGCGCCTTGGTGATCCGCTCGGCAAGTCTCCAGTAATGGGCCATCGCCCAACATTCACCAATCGGGCACCAGGCACTTTGGCCAGGGCTAGTTTGAAAGGAGAGCAATGTGAGGTAAGGTCCCTTCTTTTCCACGAACCGGCCAACGGCGACGAGCACGGACCGGCAATTCCGGGTGGCACGGCGCGAAACGCGCCGACATCGACCCCGCAGCTGATATGGTGCGTGCGCTCTGCGGGGGCGCCGAGGGAGACCAACTGCCGCACCATCTCTTTGCTCACTCCGATCACCGCTGATGCTCCCTTCAACATTTCGGGGTAGCTCTTCGCGTGCTTGGCCAGAACGTCCTGGTGGTAGGCATCCACGCCGTGGAAATGCGCCACCAAAGGGATCCCCGCCTCGCGACAAACAGGATACATGGCGGCGCTCGTGGGGCCATACTCCGCGAGCACCACTTGCGTTCGATGCGCACGGAGCGCGCTGGTCACACTTTCACGTTGGAAGGCTTCAGTAGTAGCCCCGAAAACCTGTTGGCGGACCGCGCGACCCAACCGTGCGGTGAGGTCCTGGGCTAAGAGCGGCGTGCCATCCGCTGTGCGTGATGGCAACGCACCATCGATGAGCACGAGCTTCTCCCCTTGCAACCCGGCGATGAGATCCGTGATGAAGGTCTCGCTGTAGGCCTGCCGGTTCGGCGATATGATCGCGATGCGCAAGCCCATCACTTCGCTGCGCGCTTCGTTGCCACTCCGGAGATCCCGTGATCATCGGCGCGGACCTGAGATCCGGCACATGATCGTGCTTCACCAGGTACCGGACGATGGGCTTGGTGATGGCGGAGATGATCCTCCGCTTTCCGCCGGACATCGGCCTACGGCGCGCCCAAAGGCCGAGCATGGTGGCCAGGCTCGCGTCCCATCCGCCGTGCGGGGTCAGTACCACTTCCGCGAATCCTGCTGCACGCAGCATGCGCTCCAACGCGAAGGGTGTATAACGGTATTCATCGTAGGGCACATCATGCAAGGGCCAGAGAAAAGGCACAGTGAAGAAGAAGATCCCGTCCGCTTTCAGTACGCGGTGGATCTCGCGCATCACCGCCTCGGGCGCTGGGCAATGCTCCAG
This sequence comes from Flavobacteriales bacterium, assembly GCA_016712025.1. Classification (GTDB taxonomy): domain Bacteria; phylum Bacteroidota; class Bacteroidia; order Flavobacteriales_F; family PHOS-HE28; genus PHOS-HE28. The sequence continues at coordinate 79,742 of JADJRW010000006.1, read as the reverse complement.
CACTTCGGTGGCCATCGCGCACTCGACGGCATCCGCACCGAGCGGAATTGTCACGCCATCCCATTCCAGGTCATGCTCCTTCTTGCGGTAGGCCGTCATCTCGTTCACGGCGAGGTCCAGGGCGACGTAGCGCTCCACCCGTGATGGCTGCGTGGTGACCAGTTGCCGGTATGGCTGCAAGCCTGCGCCGACATCGAGCAGCGTTCCATGGAAACGAGGGCGCACACGTTCCAGCGCGCGCTGGATCGCACCACGAACGAAGTAGCTCGCTTGGTTCTCCGCGGTAAGTCGGAGATCGAGGTAGGTATCCTCCTGGTTCATGCGCGATGGCCCATTGCGGCGGCCGAAAGTAAGATGCCCGCTGCTGGACCGTTCAGTGGGCACGATCCGCGCGGATCGCGCGCATTATCTTGGTGATCCGGCTTTGCCCCGCGAGGAAGAAGCCGGGGTTGGATAGCACGGCTTTCATCCATAGCCACACATCGGACCGGGTGAAGGGTTTCCCCCTCAAACCGGTGAGGTGTTCGTCGCAGACCCGATACAAGTGCGTGCGGTGGCGGCCCTGTGTCAACGTGTCGAACATCAACCATTCCAGGATGCGCAAGCGATGCAGGTTAGCGCGCACGAAGAGGCCCGAAGCGGAGATGCCCTGTCCGTGCTGGCGGTAGAAACTCGCCTCCCCATCGATGCGACCAAGCCTTCCAAGCGATGCGGCGCTCGCGAACAACCATGCATCGTAGCTGCCGGCCCTCCAACCCTGCTCGCTCAGGATCATCTTCTTCAAAGCGGCGCTATTTCGATAGACGAAAGCACTCGTGTGGAAAGGTGAACGCGTACCGACCACTTGTTCCACTCCCATCGCTTCCGGTAGTGTCGCGTGTAACGACCCGATCGGATCACCGTGACGATCCACAGTGCGGGTCGCATGATAGGTGCCCATGCACGCGCGATCCGCTTCCATCACGTCCACTTGGCGTTGCAGTTTGTCCGGGTCCGACCAACCATCATCACCGTCCAGGATCATCGCATACTGCCCGGTGGCGCGTTCCAACAGATCGAGGCAACTGGAGCGCCCTGTGGGATGGCCTTCAATGTGCCACTTGCCCTCCCGTGTTCGATGGAACACCTGGATGCGCGGATCCATCGCTGCGTAACGATCGCAGATCGCGGGCGTGTCGTCCGTGGAAGCGTCCTGCCCGATGAGGACCTCGAGGTCGTGCGTGGTGCGCTGGGCCAAGACACTATCCAGGCATTCGGCCAGATAGGCTTCGTGCTGGAAGGCGAGGACGATCACTGAGACGCGGGCCATAGGGCGCTCAGTCGGTGATGGGGAGTTGAGGATCCGTGCCCGCGTGAGCCCTCCACGCAGCGAGGATCGCTTGGCGGCGTGCGGCATCCACCAACACTTTATCATGCACACCGAACCGAGCTGGGCCTGTGTAAGTCTCGGGAATTTGATGACCGAGGGCAGCGAGCCTCTCCTTCAAGCGCGCATAGAAGGCGGCGGGATCCGAGCAGAAGTCCTCGTGCGCGATGGAGAGCGCGTTCCGCGGCATGCCGGCCAGCTCCACTTCGATCCCGACCTGGGTGTGGTACACCTGCCCGGCCACTTGCTGCACGGGGTCGAGGTCCTTGAGCTGCTGATACTCCTTCGGCTTCACGGAGAACCACGTGCGCTCCTCCCCGAAATATTGCTGGCGCGCCTTCAGCAGCGACTGGATGTTGAAGAACGGATGGCGGTGCGTGTGGATGAAGAGCACCTTCGGGAAGATGCGCTGCAACGCGGCCAGATTGTACTGTAGGATGATGCCCTTGGTGGCCAAGGGCCGATCGAACGCCGCTTCGATGGCCGCCACACCCGCACGAAAACCGGCCGTATCGATCCTGGCTTCCTGCTCGGGCGTGATCCATTCGGGATCCACGTTGGGGATGAAGCGCCGCCAGAAGTACCAGAACTCGTTGGGCTGCAACATGCCCTTGGTCTTCCCGATATGACTTTCGTAGGCCACCGCTTGCTGCTCAGGATCACCCAGTTCATCCTTGTAATTGAAGGCCGGATCGGTGAGCAATCGCTGGATGCGTCCACCGAGGTAAGGTGTACCATAGAACCGCGAGAGCAAGTTGGAGGGCACGGCAAAGAGGCCTGTTGCCGCGAGCCATTGCATGAGAAGCGTGGTGCCGCTGCGCGGAGCACCGATCACGAACACCACAGGGAAACGCGGCTCCTTCGGAAGGTCCATCCGTGATTCCGCACCGCCGAGCACACCGTTCAATTCGTTCAGCAGGTCCTCCAGCCGCTCGTTCCGCTTGAAGACCTCCTGGCGCTTCTCGTGCTCCATGGCCTGGGATCAAACGCCCTGCACCTTGAGCTGCTCGCGGAAGAACCGGTCCGCAGGACCACCCATCACATGCAGTTCCTTCATCATCACCACATCGCGCTGGTAGTCGCCCATGCTCGGTGGCACCGCTTCGCCGCGGATCATGCGCACGATCTTACCAGGGAAGTCGGCGCCCGCGAAATGGCTCACGGGATAACCTCCACCAAAACGCAGGTTGATCTCCAACACCGAGGCCACATCGCCGTCCACGAATAGATCGGCATCCAGCGGACCGGCATGCCCGAGAAGCCCTGCGAGCCGCTCGCCCAAAGCCAGCAGCCCTGGATGCTCCACCGTGATGGCCTGCTCGGTCTCGCCCATGCGCGAAAGAGACTTGCGCCATGGTACCACCGAGATCACGCGTCCGTCCAGATCGTTGAGGATGTCGAAATCATAGGCTGTTCCACCCAAGGTGCCTTGCACGATCATGTCCGGTTCAAGCCCGAAGAAGACCTCCATCTGATGCGCGTTCTCCGCCTTGAAGGTGTTCCGGCTACCGAAGCCAGAGCGCGGTTTCACATAGAGCGGAAAGGATACCTCGCCATTCCGCAACGCCTCGTTCGCCGCAGTGAGCGAGACGAACGTCCGGGCTGTCGAGATACCGTTCGCCTCCAAGAACTCGCACGTACGCACTTTGTCGAAACATATATCGGCCGCTTCCTCGGATGGGATGAAAGGCTTTACGCCGATGGCCTTCAAAGCGTCCACATGCCTGCTGAGGCGATGTACGTCCGTGTCGAAGAAAGAAAGCAAGCCATCGATGCGCTCGCGCTGACACAGATCGAGCACGGCGTCGGTATATCCCGGATCGCTGATGGGCGGCATCAGGAAGGCCGCATCGCACGCATGGAAACCGGAGGTCCATTCGGTGTTGCTGGTGCCGATGATCCGGTCGCCCGGAGCCATGTGCGCCCGGAACAGTTCGGCGATGTAGCCGCGCTTGCCGATGCAGGAGAAGAGCAGGTTCATGCGATAGGATAGGTCGTCATCAGGTCGTCCAGTGTCTCAGCGCGCCGCGCGATCGAAATCGCGCCGTCCGTGTCCACTGCGAGAATGGCCGGCGCGGTGTCGATGAAGGGTGGCTTCAACACCACCGTGTAGGCGCCGGTGTTGGCGAACACCACATGATCACCCACGGCAAGGTCGGCATGCACACCGCTGTGCAGAATGTCGATCTCCATGCAGGTATAACCACTCACCACCCAGGTTGCGGATGGAGCGGTAGTGCGCTCGGTGGGGACCACCTCCATGGGTAGGTCGAAAGCGTTCAAGGTGGGCTTCACATTGTAAATGCTGCCGGTGACGATGGCATGCCGGCTCCCGCCGATGGTCTTGGTGGCGGCTACACGGCAGATGAACTCGAGCACATCTGAGAAAAGGCCCATGCCTGGTTCGACGATAAGCTCCGGAGCGTCTGGGCCAGTGCCGTAGCGCTCGTGCATCGGTGTTGCGATCGCCGCGGCATATTCGGCGTATGTGGGCGGCGGCTTCTTGAATTGGGCCCGCAAGGCATCCGGCATTCGGCCGGCAAGGCCTCCCCCCACATCAATGAATTTGGGCGGCGTGGTTCCGAACAGACGGTCCGCCAGTGCGACCATTCGTGTGGTGCGGTCCCGATAGGATGCCGCTGAACGATCGCCACCGAAATGACCATGCAGACCTTCCACCGCGATGTTCCCTCCCTCGGTCAAGCGCGAATAGGCTGTGGTGAGTTCTTCGCCTTCCGCATCGATCCCGAAACGGGAGCGCTTCAACCCATCAAGCGCGAAGTTGACCCGCAGGCCCACACGCAAGGTGTGGTCCGCATAGCGCTGTGCGATGGTGCGGACCACCTCCACTTCCTGCAAGCTGTCCACGTTAACCAAGGAACCAGCGAGCAGGGCCCGTTCGAGCAGTTGTGCCGACTTGACCGGGCCGTTGAGCAGGATACGTTGCGGCGCGGCTTTCAGGCGAAGCGCGAGGTCGTACTCCATGCCGGATACCACCTCGGCATAGGCGCCTTCAGCATAGGTGAGCTCACAGAGCGCGGGGATGTAATTCGTCTTGTACGAATGGCCGATGGAGGTGCGTGGATGGATCGCGCGGAACGCCATGGCCAGATCGCGCATGTTCGACCGGGCGCGTTCCAGGATCGAGCAAGTAGAACGACGTCCCATGCTCGGAATGCAACCGTTCCAGCCGTGCGACCCAGCCGCGCCGCGAGGGACGCGGAACCAACGGACACGGTGTTCATACCGGTAGCAGCAGATTGTCGATGTGCCATTCCGTGCCGGTGCGCAAGCGGCGCGTGTCCCCGGGGACCACTTCCGGAGCCGGATGCACCCAGCCCACCGAACCGTTGCGGAAGATGAGCGCATCCCGGAACATCAGATCTTGCTGCCACAGCACCGTGGAGAAGGATCCCGCGGTGTTCATGGTGATCGCAAGGTCAGCGGGCCAAGGTGTCGCGGGCCGGGAATAGTCGACCGTATGCCAATGCCGAACGGTGGAGAGTGTTCGTGCGTCCGGCAAAAGCACCACGCCCGCATCATCGCGCAAAGGGAAAGCTTCTTTCGGTGGACGATGCGCCATGGCCGTGCGGAAGCTGTCCATGCGCATGCCGAAAGCGGTCTCCAGTTCCTTCACACCTCGGTCCAGATCGTTCATGCGCGCGGCGAAATGCTGCGAGCGGCAGTCCAGTGCTTGTGCGGTGTACCGCACCTGGTCGGGAAACGCGCACGGCACCGGGTCTCAGATACCGACCGAGTTCATGGACCAAGGCCGAGGCGGCATGGTCGCGACGAGGGTCGTTCAGGTACACCATGGCCAGCAGCACGTCGAAGGGCCCATGGGCTTCCAGACCGATGGCGTTCAGATCCCCTTGCAGGAAAGTGGTGCGGTCGGCCACACCGTTCTCGGTTGCGAGCGCGCGGGCCAATGCGAGGTCCGCGAAGTCCACCCCCACTACGATGGCTCCGGCCTGTGCGGCCCAGACGGAAAGAAGCCCACTGCCACATCCGGCGTCCAGCACCATTTGGCCGGGCTTGACCACCTCCTGGATGATACGCCGCAGCGCCAGTGCCCTGGGCGTGCGTCGCAACAAAGCATAGTGCTGATGCGCGTTCATCGGGGGGCAAAGGTGCCGTTTTTCGTGACCCGGACCGGGGTCACAAGCCAGCGCGTACGATGCCTGCGATACGGGGCACCAATTCAGGGTGCATGTCGGCGAACAGCGGCAAGCACAGCACACGCTGTGCGATGGACCGGCTCACAGCGCATGCTTCGGACACCACATAGGGCAACGTGTCGAGCGAGGGATAGAAGTAACGGCGGGGCTCGATGTGTTCGGCCCGTAGCGCTTCGCGCACTTTCAACAGGCGTGCTTCGGTGTCGAACACCACCGGGAAATAGGCGTGGTTGTACTCGGTCCCCTCGCGCACGTGGAGCAGTTCCAGTGCGGTGATGTCCCCCAGCGCATCGCGGTAGGCCTCCCAGGAATTCTTGCGGGAACGGGCGATATGGTCCATGCTATCCAACACCAGGTGACCCATGGCCGCGTGGGCCTCGCTCATTTTGCCATTGATCCCAATGCCCTGGAACGCTTCCGGACCGTTGTGCCCGAAATTGCGCATGTAGGACAGCTTATGACCGAGCTCCGCATTGCGCGCGATCACCGCACCCCCTTCGATGGTGTGGAACAATTTGGTCGCGTGGAAACTGAGCGTGGTGACGTCGCCGTATGCGGTGATGGGCTTGCCCAGGTAGCGCACGCCGAACACATGGGCCCCGTCGTAGAGGATCCGGAGGCCATGTCGATCAGCGATGTCCTGTAATTCCTCCGTCGCGCAGGGCACGCCGAACACATGCGTGGCGAGGATCCCAGTTGTACGGGGGGTGATGGCCCGCTCCACCGCTTTCGGGTCGATGGTGAGATGCACCGTATCGATGTCCGCGAAGACGGGCGTGCAGTTCTCCCAAACAGCGCTGCTCACCGTGGCCACATAGCTGAACGGGGTCACGATCAACTCATCGCGCAGGTCCAAGGCCTTGATGCCGATCTGCAGGGCCACGGTGCCGTTGTTCAGCACGAAGAGGTCCGGGGCGTTCAGGTATTCCCTCAACCGGTTCTCCAGGTCCTTCACCAGTGGGCCGTGGTTGGTGAGCCAGCCCCGCTCCCACACCCCGCGCATCAGTTCGGTGTACGCGGCGAGGTCGGGCAAGAACGTGCGGGTAACAGGGATGGGCCGCACTTCCGCTGCGGAGGCTCCGACGACCTCGTGCGTATCGATCAGGTGCGACGGGCGTTCCATGCGTGGCGGCTACTGGTCAAAGATAGCCCGTTGGGACCGGAAGGGTCCACCTTCGCCGGACGCGTTCAGCGGCTTTCCTGAAGATCGATCGGCCCGCCAAGGACGGCTTCCAACACGCGGTGGTGCGGGGCGAACCATGCGGTGAGGCGCTCACGCAGCTCGCTGGACATTCCGTGACTATATGGACGCTCGTTCGAACGGATGCGGGAAAGCCCCTCCTGCGGCGGCAAAGGCCCCAGGCCCATGGTGGCACAGATACTGTCCACTACCACGTGGGGTGCGGACTTGAACTCCGGATAGGCGAAGACGTGCACGCGATCGCGACCGAAAAGCTTGATGTAGCGCTCCAACTGCGGCGCATAAACGCCACGGTCCAGATAACGATGGGCCACATGCAGCGGTTTTCCGGCGATCTCATCCTCCACGGCCTGCTCGAAAGAACGGGGATCGTGGTAGTCGGGGAAAAAGGGCGTGTTCTCGAACTGCCGGAACATGTTCCAAGCGGAGAAGGCCCGTTGCACGGGATCGCGCAGGACGGCGAACAGTTCCGCGTCCGGCAAGTGTTGTTTGATCCGTTCCGGCGCTAGCGGGTTGTACAGGTAGCCCGCGCTGGCCTCAAAAGTGATCGGCTCCGGGCCCCGCAAGGGCACCAACGGGAATTGCTTGAAGTAATACGCCATGCCTTTGGCGAACTCGTCCTCCCGGTTGAAGAAGTGGGGCTCCTTCACCTTCGGCGCCAGGATACGCGGATGGAGCCGCAGCATCTCGAACAACGCGGAGGTCCCCGCCTTCTGGGTACCCAAAACCAGGAACGCTGGTTTGAGCCGCGAGCGCAACGGATCGAAAAGGCGCTTGGTGCGATGGAGTGGGTCGGCCATATGCTCGAACGCTACACGACCGGGCCCCGGTTCCATTGGAGCAGAGGCCGGACCACGCCTTTGTGTTTGCGGAAGTAGCTGCCCGCGCGCCGCGCATCGTGGATGGTGAAGGCGATGGTCTCCTCGCAGCGGAAATAGAACTTGCCGCGCTTCATGAAATTCACCGCCACACGGTAGTCGCCGGAATTGAGCAGATCGGCCGGTACAGCACATCGCACGCTGTGCGGGCCCAGACCGAACGGCTCGGACCCGCGCTGGGTATCGAGGTAGGTGCTGGTGAACACGAGCACGTCGTCCTCGTTGATCAGGTTGATGCCCACGTTCATCTCCTCGTCCACCACGCCCAGGTTCTCGAAGTCGATCCGTACGGCGAAATCGTCGTTCACCGCGAGGAGATCATCCGGTGCGCCGTGGCGAACGAGTTCCACACCCCGAAGTTGGAGGTCCTCTTTGCCGGGTCGCTCGCTTTGGGTCCACGCGATGCTTTCGCGCTGCATGGTGTAGGTATGGAGATAGCTCCTTACCACTTCGTCCGTGGGGCCGTCCATCACCACTTTGCCGTCCTGCAACCAGATGACGCGTGTGCATAAGCTCTGCACCGAAACCATGTTGTGACTGACGAACAGCACCGTGCGACCGCTTTGTGACACGTCCTTCATCTTGCCGAGGCACTTGCGTTGGAATTCAGCATCGCCCACGGCGAGCACCTCATCGATGATCATTACCTCGGGCTCCAGGTGCGCGGCTACCGCGAACCCGAGCCGCACCTTCATGCCGGAGCTGTACCGTTTCACGGGCGTGTCCACGTGGTGCTTGATGCCGCTGAACGCGATGATGTCCTCCAGCTTGGCGTCCACCTCGCTCTTGCGCATGCCCAGGATGGTGCCGTTCAGGTAGATGTTCTCACGGCCGGTCAGTTCGGGATTGAACTCCGTGCCCACTTCCAGCAAGCTGTTCACCCGGCCCCGCATGCGGATGCGACCTTCGGTAGGGCTGGTGATGCGCGATAACAGTTTGAGCAAGGTGCTCTTGCCCGCACCGTTGCGCCCGATGATGCCGAGGATCTCCCCTTCCTCCACCTGGAAGTCCACACCCCGGAGCGCCCAGAAATCCTCGCCCGATCGTTGCTCGTCCACCGCATCCAAGGTGGCCAGCGGGTTCGGCCTGTCCGCGCAACCGGGCCCAGCCCGCACGCAGCTCATCGCTCAAGGTGGCTCCGCCGATCACGCCCAAACGGTAGCGTTTCTTCAACCCTTCTACCTGGATGACGATGCGGCCCGACATGGCACTATACAATATCAGCGAAGTACTGTTCCACACGGTGGAACATGACCAAGGCCACGAGCAGCAATACACCGGTGAAGCCCGCCGTGTACGCCAGGCCCACCCAATCGAGCGTACCGCCGAAGAACATGGTGCGTGTCGCTTCGATCACCGGGGTCATCGGATTGAGCTTGAGGATCCAGAGCAGCCACGGAATGCGCGCCACGCGCTCCAAGGGGCATGATCACAGGACTGGCATACATGAGCAACTGGACCCCGAAGCCGACCAGGAAGCTGATATCACGGTATTTGGTGGTCATCGCCGAGACCAGGACACCGGTGGCCAGGCCGAGCAAGGACATGAGCAGCACCAGCGCCGGCAGCAAGGCGATCGTGGCCTCCGGGTGCCAGGTCCGGCCCGGCACGGTGAAGAAGTACCAGGCATAGAAGGCCAGGAAGGTGGCCATCTGGATGGCGTAGCTCACAAAGCTGCTGGCCGTATTGCTTATGGGCACCACTAAGCGCGGGAAGTACACCTTGCTCATCAGATGCGCGTTGCCCACGAAGGTCTTCGATGTGCGGTTGATCACGCCTGCGAAGTAGTTCCAAGCCACGATGCCGCTCATGTAGAAGAGGATCGTGGGCAGACCGGGGGGCGAGAGGCCGGCTGCTTTGCCGAAGATGAGCGCGAAGGTGAAGGTGGTGGTGAGCGGCTGCAACACGTGCCACAGCGGGCCGAGCACAGTCTGTTTGTACTGGGCGGTAATGTCGCGCCGCACTAAGAGAAGCATGAGGTCGCGGTAGTGCCAGAGCTCCTTCAGGTCGAGCCGCCACCAGGTGCGGTCAGGGCTGAGTTCGATGTCCCACTGCTCCGTATCGGGCCGGGCGGCGGCGGTGCCGTTCGCAGCGTCCGGAGCGCCCATCAGGCAGCGGTCTTGTCGGCCCCTTCCCCGTCCTTGCCCCGCTTGCGCTTGCGTCCATAGCCGTAACCGTAGCCATAGCCGTAACCACTTCCATAGCCGTAGGCGTAGCGGTAGCCGTAGCCGTAGTTGGTGTTGTAGTAGTATTTGCTCTTCTTCATCCTGACGCCATTGAGGATGAAGCCGAAGTTGCGCACAGGGTTGCTCTGGATCACTTCCATGGCACTACGCAGATGGTCCTTGTTGGCGAACCGCGTGTTCACCACGAAGAGGGTCGCATCGACATGCTTCATGAGCACGAGCGCATCGGTGATGAGGCCTACCGGCGGCGTATCGATGATCACGTAGTCGAAGTGTGTGCGTCCGTAGTCGAACAGTTCCTCCATATGCTTGCTTAGCACGAGTTCCGAAGCGTTCGGCGGTGTGGGGCCGGAGAGGATCACGTGGAAGTTCTCCACCTGTGTGGCCAGGATCACCGATGGGATGTCCACATGGCCCACCAGGAGATTGCTGAGACCTTGCGTGCTCGTCATGTTCAGACCCTTGCCCACTTTGGGCTTATGCAGGTCCAGTTCGAGCAGCAGCACTTTCTTGCCCGCCTTGGCCAGGATGGCGCTGAGGTTCACGCTACAGAAGGTTTTGCCTTCGTTGGGGCGATAGCTCGCATCAAGACCACCTTGCCCACACCCACCCCGCCCCCTGGCAGGTACTCCAAATTGGTGCGCACGGTGCGGAAGCTCTCGGTGATGGCGCTTTTGGGATCGGTGTCCACCACCACGTAGTTCTCCTCGGCCTTTTCGCTGGCGATGATCTCCCCGAAAACGGCCATGTTCACGACCCCTTGAGCTGTTCGGCGTTCTCGATGCGGTCGTAGAACATAACTCGAACGAATACAACTAGAAGCGAGAGCACGATGCCCCCCACCATGAACGCATAGAGGATCTTGATCTTGTCCGGGCGCACCACCCCGATGGACCGTGCGGATTCGATCACTTTGGTCTGGGGCACGATCCCGGCACGAGCGATCACCGTGTTCGCGCGCTTCTCGAGCAAGAACAGGTATAGCTTTTCATTCACCTGCAGGCGCCGCTCGATGTTGAGCAGGTCTCTCTGGGCGATGGGCACCTGGCGGATCATGCCCTCATAGTCGTCCATCTGCGCTTGCACGTCAGCGATCTTCTGCTGTATGGCGTGCCTGCTGTTCCGGACGTACACGATCAGGTTCCCTTTGTACAAGGAGATGGTGCTGTCCAGCTGGCTCACACCCATATTGCTCTCCTTGGCATCGAACAGCATGCCGTTCCGGCTCATCTGCATGCCGTACAGTTCGCTCAGGGTGTTCTTCAGGAAGATGTCGTCCTCGAGAATATAGAACGAGGGCGGCAAGAACTTCTCGTCCCCGACGTTGAGGACATAGTCCTCCAGATTGTCCAGGCTTTGGACCATCAGGTCGTACTGTCGCTTCAGATTGTCGAAGTGTACGAGCTCATTGAAATATCTGCTCTCCTCCCGGTTGAGGTCCAGGGATCCCTTTGTTCTCCTTGTAGCGCTGCAGCTCATCCTCGAAATCGTTCAGGATGAGCGTCACCTCGTCAAGCTGTTTATCGATGTACCGCAGTGTGTTCTGGTTGATGTCGATCTCGCTCTGCTGAGTGTAGTCGATGTACACGCGGCTGAGGGAGTCCAGGAACATTTTGGCCCGTGCGGCTATCTCGTCCTCGACGGTGATCTCCAGGATGGTGGTGTATTCCAGGTTCTCCACCGTCATGCTGCTCTTGTACTTGTTCACGAGCCACGGCCGGTTATGGCGCACGAACTGGTAATCGCTGGCGGTGAGCTTCTCCAGGCTGCCGCTCTGTATCTGCTCGTTCTTGTTGACGCGGAGCAGGAAATCCGTCTCCACGATATCCTGGTTGAAGGGATAGGTCTTGGACACGATGCCGTTCCTCCGTCATAGCTCAACTCGAAATGGTCGGGGTCGACCACGCGCAGGTCGAATGGCTTCTGATAGTACTTGGTGTTCAGCAGGTCCATCTTCACTGTGAAGGGCAGGGTGGCATAGACCTGGGATACCTTGAAACGACCGATGATGTAGTAGGACACATCGAAGTCCAACTTGCCCAACGTCTTGTCGATCAGGTCGTACGAGGTGAGCACCCGCTTCTGGTTGACGATGTCGCCATAGGCCGCCACATACCCGATGTTCTGATACACCTGTGCCTGGTAGTTGTACACATCGCGGTCCTTCAGCAGCACCTGTGAACTGGCCCCAAAGACCTCTGGGATCTTGTAGGAGTACAGGTAGCTAAGGGCGGCGGATAACACCACGGCCACAACAACGAAATACCAGTTCTTCGAGAATATCCGGAGGAAGTACCGGAGGTCGTTGACGTCGATGATACCGCCCTTCGCCTGACTTCCCGGTGTGGCCATCGCTCGTTCGTGGTCCCTTTGCCTATCTGGCGCGAGCGGGAACCTCGGATCGAGCCGCGCGCAGGGGGCGGCAAATATAGGCTCCTATCCGTTGAGCCCCGAAGGTGGGCTTCTGGGGCCTTTCGGGGCGCTTGAAGCGATCGTTGACAAACACATGAGGATCTTCTTTCCCTCCGCGCAGGGATATTTCTATTTTTGCCGCTCAAGCCTTCGCGTCTTGCGCATTACCCTAGTGCTCCGTCTTCTTCTGGTCGTGGTCCTGCTCGCCTTCCCGCTCGCAGGGGGACTGTGGGCGCAACCGCCGGTAGGAGGCCCGCCGCCTTGTTGGCCACCACCCTGCATTCCCATAGATGGTGGCCTCGGGCTACTGGTCGCTGCAGGTGCGCTATTGGGCGGCCGCACGGCATGGGGCGTTCGTCGCGCCCGCAAGTCCTCCATCTGAGTCCCATGGCGTCCCTGTCCGCTCCGCAAGCGGCATGGCGCGATCCCTTGGTCCGCTTCTTCGCATTCGCCGCTGCGCTGTATCTAGGTTGGTACCTGCTCTATGACCTGGTGATCCACCCGTGGGGTGTGCTCGACCGCGCGTTGATCGACCAACTGATCCACCTGAGCGGCATGATCTTGAAGGGCTTGGGAGAGACCTTGATCCCCGAACCAGCCAATGCCGAGATGATCCGGACCATCGGCGTGGAGGGCGGGCACTTGCTTTGGATCGGGGACCCGTGCAACGGCTTGAGCATTTTCGCGGTGTATTTGATCTTCCTCGCGGCCTACCCCGGCCCGGTGGCCCACAAGGCCTGGTTCGGGCTGCTCGGTCTGCTGAGCATCCATTTGATCAATGCCCTGCGCATCGTGGCCCTTTGCCTGGTGGTGAAGGTGGACTACGAACTGCTGAACTTCAACCACGACTACACCTTCTATGTGATCGTGTACGGCTGGGTGTTCCTGCTCTGGTATGTCTGGGTGAAACGCTTCGCGAACCGCGCTGTGCGCCCCGTCCCCCATCGCGCCATGAGCAGGCGCGGGGCATCGCGTTGCTGGTCGCCCTGGCCGTAGCGTTGGGCGCGTTGCGGGAGTTCTTGTTCGTGAACTTGAACTACCAGCTGGACCACGTGGCCCGGAACACCCCCTTCTCCTACGCACATTCGCGCTTTCAAGGATGGACCCAGGGGATCGGTCTCGGTGGGCTTACCGCATTGAAATGGTCCGCTGCGTTCTTCTTCATCTTGCTCATGACGAGCCTTTCCGTTATCGCCGCGCGCCTCCTCTTCGGCGATCACCGCTACCTGCGCGTTATCGCGTTCGCGGTCGGGGCAGTCGCCTTGCTGGCCTTGCTGTTGCACAGTCTGTCTTTGGAGCTGGCCGCCGTGAAGCTGCTCCACGCGCTCCAATACCCGGTGATACTTCTGGCCCTGGTGCTGGTCCGGCCCCTGGCCCGGCCGTGACCATCGCCGAACCGCGTCCCGGCTACCTTGCGCACCGATGTTCATCACGGATCGGTTCGTCCTTCTGAACTTTCCGAAGACGGGCAGCACCTTCGCCCGGAACGTGTTGGCCGAACTGCATCGGCCATCGGCCTTGCGCGCTGGCCTGATCAAACTCGGCCTTGCCAAGCCCCTCTACCAGGACCTGATCCTTCCGCGCTATGTGGTGGATCCATCGGTCCCGGTGCGGACCACCCAACATCTGGTGTATGCACAGATAGCGGAGGAACATCGCCACAAGCTCCTGCTCACCGTGGTGCGCGATCCGTTCAACCGCTTGATCTCGGCCTTTGAATACCGCGATTGGGTTCGCTTCCCCATGGCGCCGATCGACGAACTGCGCAACTCCTGGCCCACCTTTCCCGAGCTGACGTTCCAAGAGTTCCTGGAGATGAACTACAAGCTGGGCCCAAAACAACTCATCGGCGACCTGCCGATGCATGTGGATGTGGGGCCGTTGACCCTCCAGTTCATCCGGTTCTATGCGCGCGACCCGCGGAACTACCTGCTCGACCTGAGGCCGGGATGGGACCTATTGACCGGTCGGATCGGCACTTCCCTCCATCCGGTTCCTCCATACGGAGCGGCTGAACGATGAACTGCACCAGCTGCTGAACTGGGCTATGCGCCCGAACGCATCGCCTTCATCCTGGACCGGGGCAAAGTGAACAGCACGGACGGTCCCGCGTGGAGTACTTCACCCCTGCTTTGCGTGCGTTGGTGCTCCAAAAGGAACGTCTCTTTTTCCAGCGCTTTCCCGAGTACCTGCACCTCGATCCAATGAACTAGGCACCCGCTATCTTCACCGCCCATGTCCACCGCCACCCTACAACGCGACCAACTTGTCTTCGACATCATTGAAAAAGAACGCTGGCGCCAGACCAAGGGTCTGGAGCTGATCGCCAGCGAGAACTATGTGAGCCCCCAAGTGATGGAGGCCATGGGCTCGGTGCTCACGAACAAGTACGCAGAGGGATTGCCCGGCAAACGCTACTACGGTGGTTGCGAACATGTGGACGAGGTGGAGGAGCTGGCCATCGCCCGGACCAAGCAACTTTTCGGGGCGGTGTGGGCCAATGTGCAGCCCCACAGCGGCGCGCAGGCGAACGCCGCGGTGATGCTCGGTTGCCTGAAACCGGGCGATACCATTTTGGGGTTCGACCTAAGCCACGGCGGGCACTCACCCATGGCAGCCCGTGAATTTCAGCGGCAAGCTGTATCGCGCCACTTTCTACGGGGTGGAGCAAGCGACCGGCCGTGTCGACATGGACAAAGTGGCCGCCACCGCGCGAAAGGAAAAACCGAAGTTGATCATCTGCGGGGCCAGCGCCTACAGTCGCGATTGGGACTACGCGGCCTTCCGCGCGATCGCCGATGAGGTAGGAGCGCTGCTCATGGCGGATGTGAGCCACCCGGCCGGCTTGATCGCCGCGCGTTTGCTCAACGATCCCTGCCCCATTGCCATGTGGTGACCACCACCACCCACAAAACCCTTCGCGGTCCACGCGCGGCGGACGATCATGATGGGCAAGGACTTCGAAAATCCTTGGGGACTGAAGACCCCGAAAGGCGAAACGCGCATGATGAGCGCCGTGTTGGATGGCGCCGTGTTCCCCGGCACCCAGGGCGGACCGTTGGAGCATGTGATCGCTGCCAAAGCGATCGCCTTCGGCGAAGCGCTGGAGCCCACCTTCAGCGACTACGGCCGCCAGGTGATAGCGAACGCACATGCCATCGCGACCTCCTTGGTGGAGAAAGGCTACAACTTGGTAAGTAGTGGCACGGACAATCACTGCATGTTGATCGATCTGCGCAACAAGAACATCACTGGAAAAGAGGCCGAACGTGTATTGGGACTGGCGGACATCACCGTGAACAAGAATATGGTCCCGTTCGACACGCAGAGCCCGTTCGTAACGAGCGGAGTGCGGATCGGCACCGCTGCCGTCACCACCCGCGGCTTGAAAGAAGCGGAATGCCAGCAGATCGCGCAACTGATCGATGCGGCCATTACCCACCCGGATGACGAAGGGGAACTCAAACGCATCCGTTTCCAGGTGAACGGGATGATGCGTTTGCGTCCACTCTACGCCTGAGCGGGATGGCCCGACGCCGTCAACGGAACCGGCCCAGACCCCTGCGCAATGCGTTGATCGTGCTGCTGGTCAGCATCACGACAGCCGAACTGAGCCCCTATGCGCTTGGCCGGTTCCTCGGTTATGGTGCTTTTGATCGGGATGACGTCCAGGCTTCGCTCGGCACGGCCCTCTCCGTCGATACCGTGCGTACCGAGCGCCCGGCGGAAGAGTATCTGGGAGACCATTTCCTGCATCCGTACCTAGGCTATGTCAGCGTGCCCTTGAACGACCGGAACCGCTTTGGACTTCCTGGCGCCGATCCCTTGATGCCCGCTTCGCCGGACACGGTTAACATGGCGCTGCTTGGCGGTTCGGTGGCTATGGGCCTGCACACCTTCAGCGAGCAGCGCTTGATCAAAGGCTTGCAACGCATCCCCCGGTTCAAGGGCAAGCCCTTCCGCGTTACGGTCTTCGCGCTGGGCGGGTTCAAGCAACCACAACCGCTGCTCGCCCTTAACTACTTCCTCGCGCAGGGGGCGCACTACGATGTGATCATCACACTCGACGGGTTCAACGACATCGTGCTCCCCTTCTGCGACAATTTGGGGGTTCGGCGTGTTCCCCTCCTTCCCCAGGCATTGGAACATGTATTCACGGAAACGGCTCGATCCCCGCGCCGAGCGTGTGCTGGCGGAGCGTTTGTTCCTGGCGGAACAACGCGAACAGCAGCGTTCGGAGATGGCCGCTTCCATCTGGCGTCACAGCAACCTGGCGCTGCTGCTATGGAACGCGCGCGATCGGCGTGACGCGACCGCACTGGCCGCATTGGAGGACCGGCTGCGCAGCGCGCTCGCCACGCAAGACAAGGATCTCCAGGTCACCGGTCCGCCGGAGCCCTTCTCGGACACCGCCGCCTTCTTCTCCGCGCAAGCGGATATGTGGATGCGAAGCTCCTTGCAAGTGGCCACGCTGGCCAAGGACCACGGTGCGTTGTACGCGCATTTCCTCCAACCCAACCAATACGTGCCGGGATCCAAACCCATTGGCCCGAAGGAGGCTGCCGTGGCCCTCGTGGAAGGTCCGTTCTGTTATGGCGATGCGGTGAAGAGGGGCTACCCGATGCTCATCGAGCGTGGCAAGCGCATGGCCGCCTCAGGTGTGCTGTTCGAAGACCTGACCATGATCTACCAAGACCTTAGAAAGCCGGTCTACAATGACAACTGCTGCCATGTGGAGCCGTTCGGTTACGACCGCATCGCGGATCGGATGGTAGAGCGATTATTGGAAACAACAAGTGAACGGCGGTGACCTATTGTGCGTACCTCAGCGCATTCAGGGCCTGGTCTACTCTGGAACTCCGCTCGGCGCGTGCGCGGTCCCAATCCAGATTCGCGCCACTGGTGCCGAGGAGCCGTTTGAAAAGTCCCTCGCGCTCCTTGATCGATACGAAACCCGTCCTGAAGGCCGTGGAGGGGTCGATAACCGGGGTGGAGAGATTGGCGACGTTCAATTCGGTAAAAACGACGGGCACAACATCAATGTCCGCATGGAGTTGCCGTTCCATTCGCTTCGCGAGACCCCGCAACATGGCCGTCTGGAAGGGGTCCGATGCCAACCCGATGCGCCCCATGAGACCATGGTCGCGGGCCACCTCGAACCCGTTGAACAGATTTTCCGTGCTATGCTCAGCCTGCCCTTCGAGCAGGATGTGCGCGCGCGGCACACCGAGCTGTTCCGCGTAGAGGCCCATGATGGCCGCTTCTTCGTACGGGCTGTAAACGGCTCCGCCGGAGAAGACGATGTTCTTCGTGATGCCTTGCTTGTAGAGATGCACCGCCCAGTGCACACGCATCTGCATGATGTAGGACCATTGCACGCCTTCGAACGGCACCCCTGGAACCACCACCGCCTCGAACGGCGCATCCTGGCGCGTTCATAATACTTCGCCTGACCCTTGCCGGAAATGTAGCATCCCGGAAGGAGCAGCATCACCACCAGGCCGGCTGAGAAGGATGGAAAGGAACTGTGCTTCATGGTGTTCGTCATTTCGATAGCTGAACAACGAACGCCCTGAGATGGTTCGAAATTCTCCTAAGCGTTCCGTAGAACGATCAGTGAGCGGACGTTGAGGTCGATAGCCTGAAAGGTCGCATCATCCATGCCGCTTCGTTGTCCTCGATGAGCGCGTAGAACACGAGGAAAGCGAAGGCCATGTCAGCGATGCCCAACCACAGCGCGGTGGCAAGGTGGAACAGAGCGCCAGCCAGCAACCAGCCGACACGAGTTGGACCCCACCATACCGCCAGAGGAAAGGTGATCTGAAAAATCAGCACAACCCAAGTCAGTAAGGGGGCGCTTGAAAATTCGCCAAGGCCGTAGCTCGGGTCGGAGGCGATGATCCCTGGTGCGGTGCCATCCATCCAAGCGGTGCCTTGGAACTTCTGAAGCCCGCTGACCGCATAGGCCAGCAGCAATTGCAGCCGGAGTATCCAGAACGAGACAGGAGACACCGCGCTCGGCTCTTTGGAAGGGGGAACGCACAGAAAGATCGCCCAGAAGAACGCATTGCGCATCAGCCATGTACCGCCGTTGCTGGCCAGCCAGGCGCGGTCCGTGAGCGCGCAGAAAAAGAGCCAAGTGAGCACTGCCATCCACCAGGGTGGCCGCCGGAATATTCCGTAGGCAGCGAACAACATCAAAAGCACCGCGACAGGCAGCGCGGCGGCGGTTGGCAGCCATGTGCCGAAGCCGTGCAATACCGCTGCGCGGATACCCGCGTCCGCCAGTTCCGGTGAAACGGGATGCTCCCACAGCCATTCCGCAGCAGGGAGCGCGGTGAGCACCCAGACCAGTAGCCAAACATGGAGGGCGCGTCGGAACAGAACGACCCGGAACTTTCGGGCGCCTTCATGGTCTCCTGAACCGGATGGGTACGATCCGCCCGGTGCGGTGCTCCGGGTGTGCAACATCATCCACGCATTCCTGCCTGGCCTGGAAACGAAGGCCTTGCACGTCGCGCCCGATATCGCGCACCAACGCGCGGATCGCGCGCTCCGAACGTTGATCCACCACAAGCGTATCGGGCAAGGGTCGTGTACCCCCGAGGTACTGGCCGATCTGCAGCGCTATGCGCCGGACCAAGAAGTGACCTGGGCACTGGACAAGGAACGGCTTTCCGCAGAACCCAACACCACCTGCAATTCGCAGGAACAAAGCGGCGGGTCCGGCGCGAAGAGGTTCCACGACTGATGGAATACGGGGCGCACATACGCTTGTGACCAGAACCGCGACCGTGCGGGCACCCAGCGCTCTGGGAGTGTATAGGCCGCAAGCATCGCCATGTGCAGGGTCACGGCGAACACCACGAACCAATTCCTTTCAAGGCGCCTTCGCCTAAGTCCGTGAAGATGGCACTCGGCCGGATATCTCGCTCGCCCGGATCCCCACCTTTGCGCCCCACCAGACCGCCCCATGCACATTCCCGCCAACGACCATACGGTACGCCCCTGGATCCCGTTCCAGCTGAAGCGACTTTCCGATCCAAAACATCCCGTTCGGCATTTTCTCGCCCCGATCGTCCAGCGCATTGGTACGCATGTCGGTGATACGGTCGTGGATCTCTTCGTGCTCGCCGGGAGCGATCTAATGGGCACCATCGGGATCCCGCGTGTCGTGCTCATGGAGACGAGCCTGAACCGGTTGTTGAAGGAAGGTGCCGCACCCGTGCGCTCACTTCGCCAGCGGCTGATGGTACTGCTCAGCGCGGACAATGCCGAACTACGCGACAACGAAGCACTGCGGCAGAAGGCATTGGTCCCAGCCAAGGATGCGGTCATGCATGTGGCCGCCAACGTCGGCGACTACACCGATTTCTACAGCAGCCGCCAGCACGCCTACAACGTGGGCTGCATGTTCCGTGATCCGGCGAATGCCTTGCTCCCGAACTGGCTTCACCTGCCGGTGGGCTATCATGGCCGCGCAAGCAGCATCATCGCCACCGAAGTCAACTTCCATCGCCCTTGCGGACAGTACAAGCCTTCGCCGGATGCCGCTCCGGTCTTTGGTCCCACGCGCCAACTGGACTTCGAGCTGGAGATGGGCTTCTTCACCTACGAAGGCAAGCCGCTTGGCCAGCGCATCAGCACGGACGAAGCGGAGGACCGCATCTTCGGCCTTGCACTCTTCAACGATTGGAGCGCGCGCGACATCCAAGCCTGGGAGTACGTGCCACTCGGCCCCTTCCTCGGAAAGAACTTCGCCTCGTCCATTTCGCCTTGGGTCGTGACATTGGATGCGTTGGAGCCATTCCGCGTTCCCGGCCCAGTGCAAGACCCGCAAGTGCTTCCCTATCTCCAGTACGCGGGCAACAAGCATTACGACATCAAGCTGGAAGTCGTGATCCTCACCAGTGGCGGCAGCGAGACGGTGGTCAGTAGGAGCAACTTCCGCCATCTCTATTGGAACATGGCGCAACAACTCGCGCACCACACGGTGAACGGCTGCAACGTGCGCGCGGGCGACCTCATGGCCAGTGGCACCATAAGCGGAGATACTCCGGAGAGCTACGGCAGCATGCTGGAACTGGCATGGAAAGGCACCAAGCCAGTGAAGCTCGATGATGGCACCGAACGCAGGTTCCTCGAGGATGGCGACACGGTGATCATGCGCGGCTTCTGCGAGAAGGAGGGCCTCCGGATCGGCTTCGGCGAAGTGCGAAGTACGGTGCTTCCGGCGGTGTAGTTCACGGCCCTGGCAAGCGTGCATACTTTTACCATGTGGACCACTGGGCAAAGACGTTGAGCATCTCCTAGGCAGCCATGGACAAAGGCCACCATATCCCGCCTGTGGTGGAGCAGATGCATGATGCTCCGCAAAAGCCGCAGATCGATGTGGCGAAGGAACGGGGCGAGATCCTGCTGCGATACCGCGGTTTGTTGCGGACCATCAAAGGGCACCGTACGCCCGATGATACCCGACTTATCCGGAAGGCGTTCAACATCGCCCTGGAGGCACACAAGGACCAACGCCGCAAGAGCGGCGAACCCTACATCTATCACCCGCTCGCCGTCGCCCGCATTTGCTCCGAAGAGATCGGCCTGGGCACCACCAGCGTGGTGTGCGCTTTACTGCACGACACCGTCGAGGACACCGACCTGACATTGGAGGATGTGCGCGACCTCTTCGGCCCCACGGTGGCCAATATCATCGATGGCCTCACCAAGATCAGCGGCCTGCAGTTCGGGACCGACAGCATTCAGGCGGAGAACTTCCGCAAAGTGCTGCTCACCTTGGCGCAAGACGTCCGCGTGATCCTGATCAAACTCGCAGACCGCCTGCACAACATGCGCACCCTCGACAGCATGGTGCGGGACAAGCAGCTCAAGATCGGCAGTGAAACCCTCTTCCTCTACGCCCCGCTCGCCCATCGTCTGGGCCTATACAGCATCAAAAGCGAACTGGAGGACCTTGCCTTGAAATTCAAGGAGCCTGCGGTCTATCTCGACATCGAGCAGAAGTTGAAGAAGGGTGAAGCCGTGCGCAAACGCTTCATTAGCCGTTTCACGCTCCCCATCCGGGAGTCCCTCGATAAAGAGGGCTTCGTCTATGAGATCAAGGGAAGGCCCAAAAGCATCCACAGCATCTACAACAAGATGCTGAAGAAGAACGTGAGCTTCGAGGAGGTCTATGACGTCTTCGCCCTTCGCATCATCATTGATACGAAGCAGGAACTGGAGAAGGCCGACTGCTGGCGGGTCTACTCGGTGGTAACCGACTACTACCAGCCCAACCCGGATCGCCTGCGGGACTGGATCAGCACCCCGAAGGCCAATGGTTACGAGAGCCTGCACACCACGGTAATGAGCCCCGGAGGCCGCTGGGTGGAAGTCCAGATCCGCAGCAAGCGCATGGACGAGATCGCCGAGATGGGCCTCGCCGCGCACTACCGCTACAAGGATGACGAAGAGCATGCCTCCGCACTGGACGATTGGTTGGGGCGCGTGCGCGAAGTGCTCGAGGATCCGAGCAGCAACGCCATCGATTTCGTCAACGATTTCAAACTGAACCTCTTCAGTGACGAGATCGTGGTCTTCACCCCGAAAGGCGATATGCGCAACCTACCGTCCGGTGCCACCGCCTTGGATTTCGCCTTCGACATCCACAGCCATGTGGGCCGCCAGTGCATCGGGGCCAAGGTGAACCACACCCTGGTGCCATTGAGCCATAAGCTGCGCAGCGGCGACCAGATCGAGATCATCACCAGCAAAAAGCAACAGCCGAAAGAGGAGTGGCTCAACTATGTGGTGACCGCCCGAGCGCGACACAAGGTCAAGCAGGCCCTGCGCGAACAGAAACGCAAGCTATCCGTGGTGGGTCGGGAGGCCGCCCAACGCAAACTGCGCACTTGGGGTGCCAAGTTGGATGAGCGCAACATGGCAGCTTTGGTGGAGCACCACCGGGCGACTTCGTCCACCGACCTCTTCTACCGCATCGCACGCGGCCGCATAGACCTGGACGCGTTGGGCACTCCACCAGTGCGGAACGGACGGTTGGCCCTCCCGAAGATCGTGGTGCGTGAAGAAGAAAAACCGCTCGAGGATGTCGTTTCCGGGATCCGTGGACAAGCGTCCGGGGCGCTGGTGATCGGTGACGAACTGCAGAAGCTGGAGTATCAGCTCAGCACCTGCTGCAATCCCATTCCGGGGGATGACGTGTTCGGTTTCATCACCCAAGGTGAAGGGATCCGCATCCACCGCGTGAACTGCCCCAACGCGGTACAGTTGATGAGCAACTTCGCCTACCGCATCGTGAAAGCCCGGTGGAAAGGAAAGGACAGCATGGAATTCCTCGCCGGGCTCCGTTTCTCCGGGATAGATGAAGTGGGGCTGGTGAACAAGATCACCTCCATCATCAGCCACCAGCACAACGTGAACATGCGTTCCATCAGCTTCGAGAGCAACGCCGGTATTTTCGAGGGCCGGGTGATGGCCTTCGTGCAGGACACCGACCACCTGAGCTCGTTGATCGAGAAATTGCGCCGGGTGCATGGAGTGCGTTCCGTGGAACGCATCGACAACTGAGCCCTTCAGGCACCGGCATACCCCCGTGGCCACGTACCTTCGCTGCGCGATGGTGAGTCCCGAGCAAAAGGATCGCGTACGGACGCTTTTCACGGAGTTCCTGGAACGCAAGGGGCACCGGAAGACTCCCGAGCGTTTCGCCATCCTCAGTGAGATCTACGAGCAAGAAGGCCACTTCGATATCGAACGGCTCTATGCCCGGATGAAACAGAAACGATATCGGGTGAGCCGCGCCACGCTATACAACACCATGGACCTGCTGCTGGAGAGCGATCTGGTGCGGAAACACCGGTTCACCGGCGCCCCGGCCCAGTTCGAGCGCAGCCATTCCTTCCGCCAGCACGACCACCTGATCTGCCGCATGTGCGGAGCGGTCGCCGAATTCTGCGACCCCCGCATCCAGCACATCCGCTCCACCGCAGCGGAGACCACCGGGTTCATGGTGGAACATCACGCTTTGCATCTTTACGGCCTCTGCCGAACCTGCCGCTCCAAGAACGAACCATCATGACCGATCGCCCCACCTTCGACCTCGAGGTAGAATCCACCCCTGCAGGACCCGTCTTCAAACTGCACGGACGCCTCATGGACCAGCAGCAGGCGGACAAGCTCATGGGCGCGCTGGAGGAAGGATTGTCCCAAGGACGCAAGAACGTGGTGCTGGACATGAGCCAGCTGCAATACATGAACAGCACCGGCTTGAACATCCTGATCAACGTGCTGACCCGTGCGCGCAATGCGGGTGGCGATGCCATCATATCGGGTCTTTCCCCGAGCGTGCGGCAACTCTTCGTGGTCACCAAGCTCGACTCGGTCTTCACCATCACCAGTGGTGTGGACGAGGCCCTGGCCAAGCTCCAGGCCTGATGCCCGTGCGCATGGACGTGCTGGTCGGCGCCCAGTGGGGCGATGAGGGCAAGGGCAAGGTGGTGGATGTCGTGGCGCCATCCTATCAGGTCATCGCCCGGTTCCAAGGGGGACCGAACGCGGGACACACCCTCTGGATCGAAGGCCGCAAGCACGTATTGCACACCATTCCAAGTGGCGTCTTCCACGAAGGGGCAATGAACTTGGTGGGCAACGGAGGGGTGATCGATCCGGTGACCTTCCTGGAGGAACTGGATGGGATCGCGGCCACTGGCGTGGATCTCAAGGACCGCCTCCTCATCTCGCGCCGCGCCCATCTCATCCTTCCGACCCATAGAGCCTTGGATGCGGCGAGCGAAGCGGAGAAAGGCGGGGAACGGATCGGTAGCACCTTGAAGGGATCGGCCCCTACATGGACAAGACCGGGCGCAATGGGTTGCGCATCGGGGACCTCGAACGACCGGACTTCCTGGACCGCTATCACGCGCTGGTAAAGAAACACGAGCGCCTCCTGAGCCTCTATGGCACCTACACGCCTGACCGGGAGCGCGAACAACGCTGGCTCGAAGCCTTGGAACGCTTGCGTTCCATTCCCTTGGTGGACAGCGAGCACTATCTGGACGAAGCGTTCGGTACGGGCAAGGCCGTTCTCGCGGAGGGTGCGCAAGGCACCTTGCTCGATATCGATTTCGGCACCTATCCCTACGTCACCTCTTCCAACACCGTTTGCGCTGGCGCTTGCACAGGCCTGGGGGTCCCCCCTTCGCGCATCGGCAAGGTGATCGGCATCTTCAAGGCTTATTGCACCCGCGTCGGTAGCGGCCCGTTCCCCACGGAACTGTTGGACGATACCGGCGAAAGGATCCGCATAGCGGGGAACGAATTCGGCAGCACCACCGGACGGCCCCGTCGCTGCGGGTGGCTCGATCTCCCAGCGCTGCGCTACGCGGTGATGGTCAATGGTATCACGGAGCTGGCCATGATGAAGAGCGACGTGCTCTCTGGAATGGACCCTGTGCGACTGTGTACGAACTACCGCCTTCAAGGGCGCACCGTCGACCGGCTTCCGTACGATATTGCCAGCGCCGAACCCATCTACCAGGACCTGGAAGGTTGGGGTGCGCTCGACAGTGATAAGATCCCCGATGCGCTCGAACGCTACATCCGGCACATCGAAGAGGCGGTGAAAGTGCCGATACGGCTCGTATCCACCGGCCCCGACCGGCGCCAGACGCTGGAACGACGAAGTCCCGTGGCTGCCTATTGATCGATGGCCAAGCGTCGGCCAGCGAAAAAAAAGCGCCCGGACAAGGGGGCCGTCGCACTGCCGAAGGCCTTCGTAGCGCGTATGCACGCGACGTTAGGGGAACGCGACAGCGCCCTGTTCTGCGACGCCCTCGATGCATTGCCGCCGTGCAGTGTGCGGGCGAACCCAGCGCATCAACATGTACCCAATGGGGAACGTGTGCCGTGGTGCGAACATGGACGCTATCTGGACCAGCGCCCCGTGTTCACGCTCGATCCATTCTTCCATGCCGGCGCCTACTACGTGCAGGAGGCATCGAGCATGATGGTCGAACAGGCCTTCAAAGCGACTGATCTCGCAGAAAAGGAAATACTCGCGTTGGACCTATGCGCGGCACCAGGAGGAAAGAGCGGGCACCTGCGGAACCTGCTCCATTCCTCTTCGCTGTTGATCAGCAACGAAATGATCCCCGCGCGTGCCACCATTCTCGCCCAGAACCTCTGGAAACAAGGGGCCGAGAACACCCTTATCACACAGCAGCGAGCCACGTTCTTCGGCCGCTGGCAAGAACGTTTCGATCTGGTGCTGTTGGATGCGCCCTGTTCCGGTGAAGGCCTGATGCGAAAGGATCACTTCGCTCGCCAGCAATGGTCGCCAAGGTTAGTGACGCAATGCGCCAGCGTCCAGCGTGAATTGCTGGAAGAAGCGTGGAAAGCGCTTCGGCCGGGTGGCTTCCTCCTTTATAGTACCTGCACCTGGAGCGCGGAAGAGAACGGGGACCAGATCGCCTCCTTCTGCGAACGCGAGAACGCAGAGGTGGTCGCGGTGCCTGTTCAACCTTCTTGGCGCATTCGGACCGGGTCGTTCGGACTGCACTGCTATCCGCACGAGAGCCGGGGCGAGGGTTTCTTTCTTTCGTTGCTTCGAAAACCAGGGGATCACGGTAAGCATCCAAGAGCGGCGAAGGCAAGTGATACTGACCTGTTGGAGAGGGGTGGCATCTTGTACTCGCTATCCCGCCAGTGGCAGCGTATCGCAGCCGAGTTGTGGGAAGCCGATGGCCGTTCCATTTCAGGACTCCCGATCGCCGTTTCGGAAGAGGACGGCTGGACGCCCCACCCAGCAGCGGCATACTCCGCAAAGCCCAGAGGCTTTTGGCCCCGTTCGTGCCCTTCAACCTCTTGGACCTTGACCAGGTCCAAGCACTGACGGTCCTCCGGGGCGAAAGTTTGCGCACGGGCGATGCGCACGGCTGGGCACTGGCGCGGTATGAAGGGGCAGGCCTGGCCTGGATGAAGGGTGCCGGTGAACGGTGGAACAATCATCTGCCCAAACCGCTGCGGATCCGCATGCGCCCTCAGGGCGTATAACTTGCCACGGTGAACGCGAGCACCTCTCTCTTCGATGCAGCTCTCGAACGTTTCGAGCGTCACAAATTCGGCATCATCGGTACACTGGTGCTCCATACGATGGTCATGTTCGGTCTGGCCATCACGCAACTCCGGCAGCCGGAGGAGGCGGAAACCCCGAAGGAGCTACAGGTGAACGTGATGGAGCCGCAAGAGGCCGAACGCCTTGTGCAGGCCTTGGAAACGGGCCAACCGCTTGAGTCACCGCAGCAGGTCACCAATGCGATCAGCGATCTGAACGCGCGGATCCAAGAAATGCGACCACAATTGAGCAGCGGTGCCCAAGAACGCATGGAACAGGACCTGAAAGCGCTGGAGCAGGGCGAATTCGACCGACTGGCCCAAGAACGCAAAGATGCTGGACAAGAAGTCGTAGTTCCAGAACTCGATCCAAGCAAGTGGGACAAACGCAACTACTTGAAGGAGGCCTCTGTGCCGGCCAAAGTGGAAGGAACGGCTACGGTATCCTTCGAACTTAAGGGCCGAAGACAGGAGGTCCTCGAGATCCCCGCATACTTCTGCACAGGTCAGGGGCAGGTGACCATCCTGATCTCGGTGGATCGGGGTGGTGCGGTGCGAAAAGCCACAGTGGATAAGGCAAACCACACGGGTGAGCGAGGAGTGCATGAGCGAATACGCATTGCTTCGGGCCCAGAAGCCCGCTTCGATCGGTCACCCACCGCACCGGAGGCGCAGGAAGGCACGATCACATCTGTTTTCGTGCGACAATAAGCCATAATGGCACGAATCGCCCAGTACTACGGCCATTATGGCTTCTTTTCGCGGTCGGCATTCTCATTGACCGGGGTTGGCGTCGGCGTAGGCCGACCCACCCAGAAAAACAAAAGCCATGACTCACTTGAAGTACCGCACACAGCCTCCGGTTACCCACACGTTCGGTGACCTTTTGAACACCTTCTTCGGGGGTGACATCTCCCAAGCCATCGGATCTGATGATCCATCCCATAGACAGACCCATGTGAACATCGTTGAGCGAGAGAGCGATTTCCAGTTGGAACTCCTCGCGCCCGGATTCTCCAAGGAAGACCTTGTGGTGAACATGGACCAGAACATGCTCACGATCAGCGCGGAGAAGAAGATGGACGCCCTGAAAGAGAACGAACGCTACACGCGCCGTGAGTTCAGCATGAGCGGTTTCAAACGCAGTTTCCGGCTGCCGGAGGGGATCGATGTGGAAAAGATCTCGGCCCAGCACGCGGATGGTGTTCTGCGGCTCAGCATCCCGAAAGCGGTGCAAGCAAAGCCTCTGGTGAAGCGGATCAGCATCGCCTGACCGCGGGTTTGGTAGGAACGGAAGGGCCGCTCATCGCGGCCTTTCCGCATTTGGGCAGGGAGGCGTAACCAGACCGAGCAGCGCGGCGTTCACAGTGGATATCGTATGGCGACCACCTCGATCATGAAAAAGAACAAGGACCTTCTCACCTACTACCGCGAGGTGCTCGACAAGATCAGCACGGCCGATGCGCGCACCTTCCGAAAAGAGCTCCGAAAGGCATTCAGGGCATTGCTCCCGGAGGAGCGCAAGGCCCTGAAAGAGTGGTATCGGTCCTTGCGCCTGCCGGCAGCTCGTGGCGCCTGTGGAGGTGTGGGGCCGCTCCGAACGCGACGGGTGCAAGTCACGAGCAAGTGTGTTGGTGTCCGTAGCGCCCAGTTCATGATCGCTCTGCGGCGACCGAGGCTGCGCCCCCAACGATGCACGAGATAGTAGTGCTCTTCCGAGACCCGAATGAAAAGCGCCGGGTCAGCATCACCGTCGCCCAACGGAAGCGCCCTGGGCCCCCCGAAGGTCCTCTTCCAACCCTGCTATTGTCTCGATGCGGTTGTTCCGAGAACTCAATACCGCCGCACGCAGTATGGCATCTCGGCTATCCTCTTCCTGAAGCCAAGTATGTACCTGCTCAAGGAATTTCTCCTCACCAAGGAGGATCCGTTCCAATCCGTCATTCTTCTTCCGAGGGTCCATGGGCTATCGGTTCATGAACACCGCGCTCCCCTCTTCAGTTCACATCCGATCGTACTATCCTTGGTCTTGCATCGGCGCTTCCTCATTGTCCATGAGGATCTGCGCTTGTTGCTCCGCCTCGCGCACATGGGCAGGCGCATCGAGCGCAACTGAGGAAAGGGCTTGACGGTCCGGGGGAAGTACCCGGCACTGCGCACTGAGTTCCATTGGCTTGTAGTGCGAGCCTTTCTCCACCACCACATGCCACACCGAATCGTAGGGTAGCACGAAGCGCACCAAGGAACCCTCGAATGTGCCCCCGAAAAAATTGAACGAACGGCCGTTCTTGTACCGCTTGAAGTCCACAGCGGTCATGAACCGCACTTTCGTGGGTCGGTCGATCATTACTTCGACGATCTCCTTCTTCTTGGCCTGGAACTTCTTGTACAGGAACTTCATGCGCGGTCGGTCATTTCAGGGTGAAAGATAAACGGTGCCTCCGATCCCGGTCAGAGCTTCACGCTCAGCACGGGGAAGGCGGTGTGGTTCACGATGTCCTCGGTAAGACTGCCGTTCACCACGTGGAAGAACCCGGTGCGCCCGTGGGTGGCCATAGCGATAAGATCGGCATCGATGGAACGTGCGAAGTTGAGGATGCCCTCTTCGATGCTCAGGTCGTTGTAAATGGTGGCGGTGAACTTGGTTAGTTCATGTCGCTGTAGGAACGCATCGATCGCCCGGTTGGTGTCGTCGCTCCGCTCGAAGTTCTTCGGCGTATTGATCTTCACCAAATGCACCTTGGGATCGAAGAGCTTCAGCATCGGCACCAAGGCATCGAACTTGGCGTTGTCCGCCTCGCCGAAGTTGGACGCGTACACCACGTCGCGCATCTCGAAATCCTCCACATGATGTTTGATCACCAGCACCGGCATCGGCGCGATGCGGACTATCCGCTGCGTGTTGGAGCCCACCAGACCGCGTATGCCCCTTGCCCCATGGGAACCCATCACCACCAGGTCCACATGCGCCAACCGGTCGTTCTTGAACATCTCGTTGATGCTCATCTGCCTCAACATGAACTTCTTCAACTCTATGCCCGCCAGGAACGGTAAAGTGGGCAAGCGTTCCAACCGCGCCTCGATGTCCTCCCTGATCTTCTGGTTCTCCGTATGAAAATCCGTCATCTGCTCATACACATGAACGATGTCGATGCACGCACCGGACATGCGGGCGATCTTGGAGGCTACGCGCAAGGCATCGGTGGCGCAATCCGAGAAGTCGTAGGGTACGAGAATGGTGTTCATGGGCGTAACGGTTGGTCGGAGCGCGCTGAAAAGGTAAGACGCGAAAGGCGTTCCCTGGTTCATTGGGCGTTGGACAGGGGCTGCTTGTCTACTTTCGCCGCGCATGGACCGATTCGAGTTGCCGGGCACGGACAAGACGCCCCATGTGGTCCTGGACCCCGCGACCGGCCGTTTCGACATAAGCGGTTCATCCATACACGAGAACGCCGACCGGTTCTACGCGCCCATCTTCGATAGGCTCAAGGACTACCTCGCACACCCATTCCGCACCACCACAGTGCAAGTGTCCTTGGTCTACTTCAATTCCAGTTCGGCCAAATACCTGCTGGACCTACTGATGCTCTTGGACGACCAACATGCCGCAGGCACCACCAAAGTGGTCCTGGAATGGTGCTTCGCCGAAGATGACCTGGACATGCGCGAGGCCGGCCAGGACTACCAAGGGTTGCTAGACATGCCTGTGAAGTTGGTCGCACGGCGCGTCTGAACGGCCGGTCACCGATCACCGAACCGTTCGATCCAGACCCGCTCTTGGACAGAAAGGCCGTCCAGGAAGTAGAACGTTTTCCCCCACGCGTGCTCCACCTTGCGGTACACCTGGACCACATGGCCTGAGCGGCAGGTACGTTGCAGCACAATGGCCTGACCTTCCTTGAACCGTTCTTCCTGCACTCCATCCGGAAGCACTGGCGCTGGTATTTCCGCTCTTTCACCCTCCGTCGCGGGAGCAACAAGAGGCGGCCTCTTCGCCACTTGCGGCTGGGGCGCTCTTTTGGCACCGGTCTGGCCAACACTGATCGTGGCTGAGTTTTCGGCCGAAGGTGCTTCGTTCTTCGCATGATCAGGAACTACCTCCTCCACGACCGGCGCGGCGTTGATCCCTGGGGTCTCTTGTATGGGAGCACCGATGTCATGTTCTGGGTCGGGTTCCTGGATCGGAACG
Source organism: Flavobacteriales bacterium (assembly GCA_016712025.1). GTDB lineage: Bacteria > Bacteroidota > Bacteroidia > Flavobacteriales_F > PHOS-HE28 > PHOS-HE28. The sequence continues at coordinate 49,208 of JADJRW010000006.1, read as the reverse complement.
GAGGGTGGGATCCCCGATGGAGCCACTGCAGCGTTGCTCGCCGCTTGCGCCTCCCTGAGCTCGGCATCACGCTTTGAGATCAGCACGCGGAGGTCGTCGATCTTCACTTTCGGATACACGTTCAACGGACGGCGCTCCTCGGCCTGTTCGAAGACAGCCATCGCTTCATCGAACCTCTGCTCCTGGAAAAGGCGCTCGGCGTTGGCCATCAGCGAGAGGTACTCGACATCTTGGTTGGCCTCCGTCTCCTCCTGCTTGGCCAAACGGGTGCGTTCCTTGGCACTCAACCGCGCGAAAGCCCCGGCCTGGCCATTTTCCTGCCGTTCCTGACACCAGCCCACCAAGCCCCACAGGCACCCTATGGTCAACAGCACTAGCCGTATTGTCTTCGTGCGGCGTCCCATTCAGGAGGGCAACAATACGTGGCTGGCCGACCCCGCAATGGGACAACGCACGCCATTGATCAACACACGCTGGTGGGCGGCCTCTAAGCGGTCCATCCCCTTTCAACGTGTATCCGTTGCTCCGGTTGCGGAACATCCCTTCGGGCTTTCCCCCCCATTACCTTCGAGGCCTATCACCAACCGCCCATGAAACATCTCCTCCCCATTACCGCCCTCGTGCTGCTCTTCACGGCCTGCGAACAAGACCCGACCCAGAGCGAACAGTATAAAGGCCTTGCGGATCAGAAGTTCCAAACCGAAGTGGCCCTGGCCGCCAAGGACAGTTCGCTCAATGCCATGTTCGAGTCCTTCAACAGGATCAATGAGAACATGCGCACCATCAAGGAGAAACAAGGGCTGTTGGACGATACCACGCCAGGGGCCGAGCCCAGCGATGATATGGAGCAGCGTATGGCCAGTGACCTCGCCCGGATCGACGAACTGTTGAGCCAGAACCGGGAGCTGATCGCCAAGTTGCGCAAAGACTCCAAGGCCAATGCCGGTGCCATTGCCGCGTTGCAAAAGACGGTGGACGCACTTGAAAGCACTGTGGCTGAAAAAGACAGCGAGATAGCTGGTTTGAAGGAGCAACTGCTCAGCGCCAACAGTTCATTGGCCACCCTGATGGAGATGTACCGTGACAAGGAACAACAGGCCACCTTGCAGCGCGATGAACTGAACAAGGCCTTCTACGTGGTGGGCACGGCCAAAGAACGCACCGAGAAAGGGATCCTGACCAAGGAGGGCGGTGTGGTCGGCATCGGGGCCGTGAAGAAGCTGAACACCTCGGGGCTCAACAACGAACTCTTCAAGCAGGTGGATATCACCCAGACCATGGAGATCCCTCTGATGGTGAAGAAGGCCAAGGTGGTGACGACACACCCCAACGGCAGTTATAAGTTGGAAGGCGAGGTGGACAAGTTGGTGATCAGTGACCCCAACGCGTTCTGGAGCGCTTCGAAATACCTGGTGATCGTGGTCGGTTGATCCTCCCACCCCCAAAGAGAAAGGCCGGTGGATCCGGCCTTTCTCTTTGGTTTCGATCCGCGCGATCAGTGGATCGTCGTCCGCTCCACGCTCTTCCCTCCGGCAGTGGCTTTCTTTTCCCCTTTGACAGGAGCCGGATCCGTTCTCTCGTCATCGGCTTTCACCGGTGGAACGGCTTGGTAGGCCGAAGGGCAACGCAGATCGCCCCTGGCGACCATGGCAGTGAATTGCTCGTTCTGCTCCTTGGTCATCGCCCGGCCCGCGGTCTCATAGTACGGCGCCATACGCCGATCGAGCTCCGCCTGGAGTTTTTCGCACTGTGCGCGTAGCTCAGATACTTCACTTTCTCCGGCGATCAACTCGGCCTGGACCCCTCTAGCCTGTTCCGGGCTCAAACCCAGCGAGCCCATAAGTGAGGTTGCCGTCATCTTGGCGCGCATCTCCGGGGTGATCGGCTCCTGGTCTTGCGCCGTGGCTCCGGCGCACAGGGCGATGGACAAGACCACCACCGCTTTCTTCATCGCATCCATTCGTGGGATAGTTTCCGCTAATGTAGGGGGTATTGATCGCGTTGACACTGACCGCCTCGTTAGCTTCCGCGCGTCCCGCGCACCATTTGTTCGATCGCGTCCCACATACCTGGCTCCACCTCCTCAAGCATGTTGAACTGCCCCGCGCCCTTCAGCCATTCCCCACCATCGATGGTCACGACCTCCCCGTTCACATATCCGGAGTAGTTGGATATGAGGTAAGCCGCCAGGTCGGCCAATTCCTGATGCTCTCCCACACGACCGAGCGGAACACGTTTGGCCAGATCGAAGCGTTCCATCATTTCTCCGGGCAGGAGCCTGCTCCAGGCCCCTTTTGTGGGGAAAGGCCCCGGAGCGACGGCATTGGTCCGGATCCCGTAGCGCGCCCATTCCACCGCGAGCGAACGTGTGAGGGCAAGCACACCCGCCTTCGCACAGGCGCTCGGCACCACGTATCCGCTGCCGGTCCACGCATAGGTGGTGGTGATGTTCAGTACCGCCTTATCGCGCTCCTTGCGGGCGATCCACTCCTTGCCGAAAGCCAACGTGCAGTTCACACTACCCATCAGCACGATGTCGATGATCACCTCGAACGCTTTGCTGCTGAGGCGCTCTGTGGGGCTGATGAAATTCCCTGCCGCATTGTTCACCAACCCGTCCACCCGTCCAAAGCGCGTGTAAGCCGCCTGCACGAGTTGTTCCACCTCCACGTACTTGCGCACATCGCAAGCGACCGCGAGCACCTCCCCTTTGGTCTGTTCCCGCAGCTCGGCAGCGGCTTTGTCCAGCACGTCCTGCTTTCTGCTCGTGATGCAGACGTGCGCACCCAATTCCAGGAAATAGGTCGCCATGCTGCGCCCAAGACCAGTGCCACCGCCGGTGACCACGATCACTTGTCCTTTCAGCGCGTCCTCGCGCAACATGCCTTTGCGTAGTTCCATGTGGTCTATGGTGCGTTGCTTCCGCCCGGTGCATTGCGCTGCGGACGGGGTATGCCCGGTTCGCCCTTCGGAAGGTTCTGGGGTACCGGCACGGTCGCGCAATCCTTCAACAGTTCATTGAGTTCGTTCCCGTACAGTGGTGTGCCACCCATCGCCATCGCTTCTCGGAAGTAGGCGCAAGCTTCCTTCGTCGCACCGTTCTTCTTGGCCAACAATCCCAAATTGCGTTGCACGTAGGGATTGTTCTTGTTCTTGCGGCCCGCGAGTTCGATGTCTCGTTCCGCTTTGCGCGGCTCATCGAGCTGCAGCCAACTGTATCCGCGATTGTTCAGCGCGAAGCTGTAGTTCGGATTGAACTTGATCGCCTGGTCATAGTCCGCGATCGCCCGCTTGTGGTCGCCAAATGCCGCCCACCGGTGGAAACCCCGGCTGTTCCAATTCACCGGATCGCGCGGCGCGAGCGCAATGGCCTGATCGAAGTCCGAACGGGCGCTCGCTGAATCCCCCAACTGGGAATAGCAAGCCCCACGCTCCCTCAGCACGTTCGACGCAGGGGCGTTGTCGATCAAAGCGTTCAGCAGAGCAAGAGCCTCCATGCAACGATGGGCTAGGCCGTAAGCCATGGCCAAACGCAGGTCGCGGTCCGGGCTGGCGGGTAACGAAGCGAACTGTGCGATCGCGCTATCGGCCATGTTCATGCCCAAGAACGCTATGGCGGACTGCATCACGCCTGTTGCGCTTCCAGGGTCCAGCGCCATGGCCTCGGCCGCATCGATGCGCGCGGCGGCATATTCGCCCAGCTTGTTGTGCGCTTCCGCGCGCAATGGGATGAAGATGGCGCGATCCCCACCACGGGCGAGGAAGGTCCCGCACTTGCGGAGCGCCACCAGGGCCTTGCCCCGATCCAGAGCCGAACGCACCTGGGCGGCGCCTTTACTTCCCTGCGCCTGAGCAGGGCCAAAACCCCACAATGACAAAACGACCACGAACACGAACGCACGCATGGGCCGAAGGTATCCACGATACCACGCTACCACAGCGCTCGTTGTAGCTTTGTTCAACCCGGTGCCATGCGCAGTGAATACCCCGCCAAAGTGCTGCTCGCCTGGGGCGAGGCCATCGGTGGTCATGCTCCTCTCCGGGACTGGCTCATGGGCCATGGGTATCCGGAGCTCGGCATCTTCACCTTCGCACTGCGCAATAAAGAGGATGCGCGCAAATGGCTGATGACGAACGGCCACCCCCACCTTATGGCAGTGATCACCGGCATTGAAGGGGATCTAAAAGCTCTCGACTGGTTGGAGCGCAACGGGTTCAATGTGTTGAAACAAGTAGCACTTACGGGAGATGGCGACAAAGAGGCCTTTGAGTGGCTGCTCCGCCATGGTCATCGCGAGCTGGCTATGATCGGCACACGCATGCACCGTGTGAAATCGGACATGGACGATTCCTATGGCGACATCCATAAGTTCGCCCAGGAATGAACCCCAACGGATCCTTACCCCGGTCGCGTTCCGTCGTACCTGTCTTGATCATCGCCGCTGTGATCGCGGGACTGATAGGTTGCCGCAAGGACCCTGCCCTACTGGGAGATGAAGATCCCGGACCGCCCACCCCGTACTTGCTCGATCGCCCACCTGGGTGACCGATAGCAGTGGGCCGATGCCGATGCCCACCGACAACCCGCTCACGGTGGAAGGGGTGGCATTGGGCCGGCGCCTTTTCCATGAAACGGCGCTCAGTGATGATGGTACGCTCTCATGCGCTTCTTGCCATGTGCAAGCGAACGGATTCGGTGATCCACGTCGGTTCAGCATCGGCACCACGGGCCAGGAAGGCACTCGCCACGCGCCCGCGTTGGTGAACCTTGGTTGGGACACTGCTTTCTTTTGGGATGGCCGACGAGCAAGTCTTGAAGCCCAGGCCCACGATCCGGTGGTGAACCCGATCGAAATGAACGCCCGTTGGCCGGAGGTGGTGGACCGGTTGCGACAACTTCCTCAGTACCCTCCCCTTTTCCATGCGGCTTTCGGTACCCCGCACATCGATAGTGTGCTCGTGGTGCGCGCTATCGCTCAGTTCGAGCGAACCCTCGTTTCGTTCAACGCGCGTTACGATCAGTTCCATGCCACTGGGGATAGCACGGTGTTCACCGATGAGGAGCGGCGCGGCTTGGTCCTGTATGTAGGGCGCGGTGCCTGCGCCGCGTGCCATCCGCTGGGTATGTTCACCGATCATGGGCTGCGGAACGTGGGCTTGGAGCCGTTCAACGTGGACAGCGGTTTGGCAGGTATTACGGGGCTATCAACGGACCTCGCGCGCTTCAAGGTGAGCAGCCTGCGGAACGTGGGTGTATCCGCTCCTTATTTGCATGATGGTCGGTTCAGCGATCTGATGGCCGTGATGGAATTCTACTTCGAGCATCTGGAGGCCACCACACCGAACCTGGATCATCTGATGATAGACCTGCTCGACGAACAGGGGCAATTCACCCATGCGGAGAAGATGGATCCGATCGCCTTCCTACACACGCTCACCGATCCTGAATTCGCGAACGACCCGAGCTTCAGCGCTCCTTGAGCAGCCGCGCACCGAGGGCATGGAGCCGCTGCAACAGGATCACGTCGAACAAGAAATGCGCGATCATCGCGGGCAATAGACCGATGTGTTCCGCCACCGTGCCGTAGGCGAGCATGCACAGCACGAGGTATGCCCCATACATCGTTACCCGCGCGTTGCGGGGATCCAGGTAGCCGTGCAACGCCACGAAGCCGATGGCGGTGAGCGGCACACCCAGCCAATATTGCAACGCACCACGGAAAAGCAACTCCTCTCCCACACCCGCGCAAAACGAGATCACCCACCGATCGAGCCGATGGCCCAGCCAGGGATGCAAGACACGCGCGTAGCGTTCAGTAACAGGAAGCACATAGTGCCAGCGCAGCAACCGCCAGGCACCGAGCGCGGGCAGCACGCCCAGGAGAACCCCGAGCAACAATTGGGTGTGCCAGGCAGTGGTGCCGAAAACAACCGTTCCGACATCACGGTCCTGGGTGATACGAACGAGCAGCGCACCGATGCCGCCCATACCGAAAAGGGTGAGCGCCGCAAGGAGCAGTACCGTTCTTCGACGGGGTTGTCCTGTCTCAGCGGTCGATCGGTCGATCATCATCATCCTCCTCCTCCACGCTCCGGGACAGCACGCTGTCGAACAGGTCGCTGAAAGTGACCTTGCCCAGCAACATGCTCCTGCCCACGCGGCTATGCTCCGCGAGACCATGCAGCACGAACTCGCACCATACGGGTGTTTCCCAAGCTTCCAGATACGCATGTTGCTGCCGCACCAAAGCGATCAGCCCGGGCACTTGTTGCAGTGCTTTGTCATGCTCCACTCCGGGTGCATCGCTCAACAGGTCGGTCTGTGCCCCATCGAAATAGGTCACGATGTCCGCATATGGATCCGGCCGCTGTTTCTGGGGTGACTTTTCCGATCCTGAGCGTTTGCGCGTCTTGGCGGGATCGGGGAATAGTTCGCTGAAGACATTGCGGATGGCGAGGCCGAGCAGGTGGTAGGCCACTTTCTCGGGGCCCTCCTGCTCGCCTTCATAGACCAGCTCGATCTTCCCGGTGATGGCCGGCACCACGGCCTGCAGATCACCGATACGCACCACGGTGTGTTCCTCGCCGTTGCGCAAGGCACGTCGCTCTGCTGCGCTGATCACGCTCTCCAACGCACTTATGGTGAGACGGGCGCTCACACCGCTCTTGCGATCCACGAACTCGCTGGCGCGTGCTTCCAACGCGATCCGCTCAATCAGCACCCGGATGAGTTCCGGCACCCGCACGCGCGTGGCTTGTTCCTTCGGAGTGCGCACTTCTTGCCGCGTGATCCGCATGCCCAGTTCGATGGAGGGCGGATAGTGCGTGAGGATCTGGCTCTGGATCCGATCCTTCAACGGGGTGATGATCGCCCCACGGTTGGTATAGTCCTCCGGATTGGCAGTGAAAACGAACTGGATATCCAACGGAAGACGCAGCTTGAACCCGCGGATCTGCACATCGCCTTCCTGCAAGATGTTGAACAGTGCCACCTGGATGCGCGGTTGCAGATCAGGCAGTTCGTTGATGACGAAGATCCCACGATGTGACCTGGGGATCAGGCCGAATTGTATCACGCGTTCATCGCTGTAGTCCAGTTTCAGATTCGAGGCCTTGATGGGGTCGCTGTCGCCGATCAGATCCGCCACGGTGACATCCGGTGTGGCCAACTTCTCGCTGTAGCGTTGGTCCCGATGCAACCAACCGATGGGCGTTGCATCCCCCTTCGCAACGATCAACTCTTTCGCGAAGCGAGAGATCGGCGCGAGCGGATCATCGTTGATCTCGCTGCCTTCCACGATCGGGACCCACTCATCCAACAGTTGAACGAGCGAACGGGCCATGCGCGTCTTGGCCTGCCCACGCAAACCGAGCAGATTGATACTGTGCCCTGCGAGAATAGCGCGCTCCAATGCTGGAACAACGGTGTCCTCGTACCCATGGATCCCTTCGAAGAGCGGCTTCTTCGCTTGGATGCGGGCGATGAGGTTGGCGCGTAGCTCCTCCTTCACCGTGCGGCTGCGGTAACCGCTCTTCTTCAACTCGCCAAGTGTGGTCGCTCTTGTTCCTCATACTACTGCTTTTGAACTTTCCCATGAACCGGTGTCCCCTCGCCTCTTCGAACAATATGTAGACCCCGTGATCAAGATCATGGACATCCATTCCGGTCTTCACATCGCTCGGATGAAAGGATCGCACCTCGCGTCCTTGGGTATCGATGATCACAAGTCGGTCGTATGCGGGCCTTCTCTCTGCACGCTTCCAATGCAAGCGATCCGAGACCGGAACGGGATAGAGCACAGCTGTCGGATCGCTACCCGACAGCTCCCTAAGTCCGACCGTCGTGGGATCAAGAAGCCTGGTGGCCCATGTGGAGTCCGGCCCGCGTCCGATCTCGGCGACCGGGTACCGGATACCTGGAAGGAAGTATCGATAGGACTCTTCCACGATCACCGTGTCCCAGAGGATCGTGGTCTCGGTATGGACCCGCAGCACCGGGCCGAACGTTCCGAAGGGAGTAAGCAACGAGCCGTATCCATCGGCCTTCAGCATATCCGAATAGAACACATCAAAGCCGCTACAAGTATCCTGCAACAACCGGATGCCCCACCACCAGAACAAGCTATCCCCGAAGGTGAAAGGGTACCGCATCAAGGTCCGGCCGGTTGTCCCGATCATCGGCAGCGTTCCCAGGTAGGAGCCGCACGGGTAAGCATACAGCGCGGTGTCGACCAGTCGCAGGCAGCCACCATAGCCGGTGAGGTTCATCGTATCGAGACCAGGGCAACCCAAGGGTGTTCCTCCCGCCGCGTAGAAGTGCGACCAGGCGGTATCCACGGCGCCGAAATCCTCCAGGTCGTAGACGGCATTGGCCCCAGCAAGACCCGGATCGAGCCCGGGCCCGGAGAACACCAGGAAGTACGTATCAGCCAGCGGGGCATCGTTCGCATAGGTGAGCATGGGCTGCGCGCTCATGGTCGCTGCGATCATCATAGCTGAACCCAAGCAGCAAGCAACCCTCTTCTTCATGATGCCTTCCGGTTGCTCGCGTGATCGCGGAACACCATGTCCGCCAAGCCTTGGAGGCCGGTGTAGAACGCGCGGCCCTGGTTGGCTTCGGTGAATTTCTCGATGAAGCGTTGCAGGTAATTGTCCCGCGCGATCATGAACGTGGTGATCGGAATGCCTGCCTTTCGTGCGCGTATGGCGGCATCCAATGTGCGTGCTACAATGAAGTCGTCCAAGCCGAAGCTGTTCATGTAGTACTCGCCGTCGCGCTTGATACAGCTCGGCTTTCCATCGGTGATCATCACGATGCGACGGTTCTTCAGCTTGCGGCGGCGGAGTATATCCATGGCGAGTTCCAGCCCTGCCACCGTGTTGGTGTGGAACGGGCCCACTTGCAGGTAGGGCAGGTCCTTCAGACTCACCTGCCATGCATCGTTACCGAAGACGACGATATCCAGCGTATCCTTCGGATAGCGGCGCTCGATCAATTCGGCCAAGGCCATGGCCACCTTCTTGGCCGGTGTGATGCGGTCCTCGCCATAGAGGATCATGCTGTGGCTGATGTCGAGCATGAGCACGGTGGCGCACGCGCTCTGGTGCTCCGTCTGGATCACCTCCAGATCATCCTCGCTCAAGCGCAGGTCATCGATGCCCCGTTGCTGCGCGTTGCGGATGCTGTCGCTCATCGCCACCTGCTCGATGGGATCGCCGAAGCGGAACGCGCGTCGATCGCTCGTGGGCTCATCACCCGGTCCCGTGCGGCGCAGCGCATGGTTGCCGCGATCGCTCTTCTTCAACTTGCCGAACACCTGGTCCAACGCCCGCTCGCGGATGAGCTTCTCCCCTTTCGCCGTGAGCCCGGGCCCCTTGCCTTTGCGCGGACGATCGCCGATGATGCCGTGCTTGCGCAGGTCGGCTTTGAAGTCCTCCAAGCTGTACTTCTCGTTGAAGAACCCATGCTCCTTGTCCAACTCCTTCATCCAGTTCAGCGCCTCCTCCACATCACCGCTGGTATGCGTGAGCAACTCCAGAAAAAGCGGCAACAGCTTCTCGAAAGGCGAGCGGTCATCCTGGGGCGGGATGTACTTCGCGAAGCGGTGACCGAGCATGGGAGCAAGGTAACGCCGCTGTGGACCGATGGTTCGTTCCAAATACCGCTGGAATGAAGAAGCCCCCGCCGAAGCGGGGGCTCCGAATACGCTGTATGCGCTTATTGCTTCACCATCCGACGTGTCCCCACGGAACCGCTCGCTGTGGTGACACGCACCAGGTAGATACCGGGCAAATATCCCGCGAGATCCAGGTCCATGCGCAGGCTGTTGAGCCCGGGCTGAGGGATCGGCACCGCACGACCATGCACATCGATCAGTTCCACACCGATCATCGGTACGGCGCTCGTCAAGGTCACACGATCGGAGGCGGGCTGGGGGAACATGCCGAAGCTGAGCGCGGCCATTTCCGCAACGGCCACATCGGAAGCGTCCATCCACTCCGTGGTAATGGTGTTGAGGGAAGCGGGCGGCAGGGTGATGCTCAATGAATCGAAGGTGACGCGCACGACGGGATGCTCCATGAAACGCGTGTAGAAGGAGTAGATGTCCTTCTTGCGGTTCGCCGTGGTCAACGTGGAAACATTGCTCTCCTCCGAATGGAGATGCACGCGGAGCACTTCCATGTTCGGGCTGGTGCCGGGTAGCTGAAGTCCGCCCCAGCCATCGGCGATGGCGGTATAGCTGCCGGTGCGAACGAAATTGCCCACTCCGTCAATGTCGAACGTGGCGGAAATAGGTCCGTTCCAGGAGTCGTTCAATTCCAATGGCCATTGCACCACCGTGGGTCCATCGGTGAGCGCGGCGGCATAACCGAAGGAAAGCAACGCCGCGTCCTCCCCGATCAGTTCCATGCCGCTGCCGGTCGCATTGTAGAACAAGGTGTCGTTCACGCCATCGGTCAACGCGATGTTGGCCCCGGCACAAATGGTCTGATCGGCGTACACGGCCGGATCGATGTACTGGTAGGTGCGCGTCCCGGCGCTCACCAGGCCACTGAAGTCATAGGTCACACCGGCGCCCGCAGGACCAGGGTTCGCCACCAGCGCGTAGTTCACCAGGAACTGATCGCCGATCTCCGGCGCGTTCTCGCTGGCCTCGATCGTGGGCTGGGCATAGGTGGCCGTGCCGGCCAAAAGACAGAAAAAGAGACAGAGGGTCGAAGTACGGTTCATGGGCGTTGGTTGAGTTGACGAAGGTAAGATGCACCTGCGGGTACATTCGCTGCCCACAGGCCATTCATCCCTGGTCCGAGCCACCCCGATGCGACATAGCGTAAGCGACCTGAGCGACCTGATCCGCGACCGACGTACCATCCAACCGAAGGACTTCACCGACCGTGTGGTGCAACGCGATGTGGTGGAGCGCGTACTTGGCAATGGCACCTGGGCGCCTACGCACGGGCTCACCCAGCCATGGCGCTTCAAGGTATTCTCCGGGGATGCGCGCCAGCGTCTGGCCACCTTCATGGGCGAGGAATACACGCGTATCACCGCACCGGAAAAGTTCCTGCAAAAGAAATTCGAGAACGTGACGCAACGGCCGTTACAAAGCAGCGTGGTGGTGGCCCTGGGTATGGCCCGCGACCCCAAAGGCAAGATCAGCGATCTGGAGGAGCAACTGGCCATGGCCTGCGCGGTGCAGAACATGTACCTCACTTGCACGTCCTACGGCCTTGGTGCCTTTTGGGGCACCGGCGCGGCGGTGACCGGCGATGGGATGCGCCGCTTCCTCGGCCTGGCTGAAGGCGACCGCAGCATGGGCCTCTTCTTCATGGGATACCCCGCCGTGGAATGGCCCAAGGGCTACCGCAAGCCCCTGCCCGATGTAATGGAGTGGTTCGATCGGTAGGAAAGGCTTCATCCCGATGTTCCCACCCTCCGTCGATCATTTCCGATCGATCACCTGATCGGGCTGGCCCGGACGGGTCCCCGGATATCTTCACGCCCCCCTTCCGCGTACACACCCGCGCATGCGCCCCGCTTCGACCCTTCCACGGAACCTATTGATCGGGTTTTGCCTGCTCGTAGGAAGTGGATCGGTGCGCGGTCAATCCGGGGGAATGGGCTTCCATGGCGACACCTTGACCGCATTGGTGATGTATGGCGACCAGACCCTTAGCGAAGGGGAGGGATTGAGCGCCGACCGGCTGGACGCTATGCTCGATTCGCTCTGCGCCCTGCCCGACCCGCCCGCCGATCTGCTGCGCGACCTGGCCTTGTACAAGCGGATCCATACCATGAACGAGGAGCAGCTGGTAGCGCTGATCGATTCGCTCTTCGAACTGGATGTGGTGCCCTATGCCTTGGTGAACGAGATCAACCTCTACACCGCACAGATGCCTACGCAGGCGGATGTGGACGGCAGCGAACTGCTGGCCTGGGCCTCGGATCCGCGTGCCACCACCTGCGGGCCCTATGCCGATTGGAACACCTTGCAGGTCCATTCCGCCGTGCCGGCGAACTCCGCCACGGACAGCTTGCTCATGGTGCGCCTGGTACACCCCGAACAATTCTGTGGCTTCCAGATGCCGGTGAAAGGTGTGCTCACTTCGCGTTTCGGCTGGCGCGATGGCCGGCCGCACAACGGTGTGGACCTGGACCTGCAGGTATGGGACCCGGTAACCGCCGCTTTTCCCGGCGTGGTGCGCTTCGCCGGTACCCAGGGTGGCTACGGGCGCGTCGTGGCCGTGCGCCACTACAATGGTTTGGAGACCTACTACGCGCACCTGCACCGTTTGAAAGTGAAGAGCGGCGATGTGGTGGACGCAGGCGATGTGATCGGGCTCGGCGGTAGCTCTGGCCATTCCTCCGGAAGCCATTTGCACTTCGAGGTGCGCTACCGGGGCGTGCCGATGGATCCCGCACGATTGATCGATCTGACCACCGGCGAATTGCATACCGATACCCTCGTCCTGAAGCGCACGCGGGCCAGCTATGCCGCCTACCCGAAAGGCACGCGCTTCCACACCGTAACGAAAGGTGACCATCTTTACGCCATTGCCGACCAGTACGGCATCAGTGTGCAGGCTCTTTGCGACCTCAACGGCATATCGCGACGTTCCATCCTGAAGGTAGGGCAGCAACTGCTCGTCGCCGACCTGGGCCGTCACTGATCCTTCTCTTCTTTCTGGCATGGTCCGGGCCGCTCCAGGCGCAGCTCGGCGTGACCACCTTCGGCATCCAGGTGAAGCCGGTGATCCCTCTGGAGTTCTTCGACCCCCGGGTGGACTTCAAAGCAGGTGCACTGAACGGGCATTTGGAACTCACCGGCGGTTTCGCTTTCGGCATGCTGGTGCGCACGGGGTTCACCAAGATCCTCTCCATGGAGGTGGGCATCAACCAGACCCGACGCAACTACAACTTCGGACTTGTGAACGATACCGCCTCCTTCGAAGCGAGCGACCGCATCCGCTACGTGGGCTACGAAGTGCCGTTGCTTCTGCTCGCCTACATCCGCCTTACGGAACGTTTGTGGATGAACACCGCGCTCGGGCCATCGTTGGACTTGTACCCCTCTGACGCGCTGCGCGAACTGCTGGATGCACGCGCCTACCTCACCCGCAAGGGGTGGCTCCAAGGCGCGGCTGTGGGTAACCTGGGGTTCGAACTGCGCACCCAAAAGGCCGGCTATTTCTACTTAGGCGCCACCTACCACCGCGCCTTCGGGGCCATGGCCCGCGCGAACCTTACCTACTACTCCCCCATCGGCGTGCCCACCACCATCGCCACCGATCTCAGCGGCAGCTACCTCACGGTGGACTTCCGCTATTTCTTTCATGAGGATCCCGACCGCATGCGGCGGCCGCGCAACTGATGCGCGGATAGCGGATACCTTTCCCCACTGATCACCTGCCATGAACCTTCCGTACACGCTCGCATTTTCCCTCCCCCTGCTCTCCACCGCGCTCTTCGCGCAAGGGGAACTATGCACCACCGCGGTGCTCATCACCCCCGGCCTGTACACCGCCGATGGCCCCAGCAGTGGTGCCGGTGCCAGCGCTGGCGATGCCACCAACGCGGATTGGTACGCCTTCGATCCCCTGCAAGCGGGGTACATCACGGTGAACTCCTGCGTGGACGGCGACATCGATTCGCGCGTGCGTGTACACAGCGGCACCTGCACCAACCTGCTGCTGTTGGGTCAGGATGATGATGGCTGCCCCACCGGCTATCCGCCGGGCAACTCGCTGCTCGCCGGTGTTCCGGTAACACCCGGCGGCACCATCTACATCGAATGGGACGATCGCTGGAGCGGCGACTCTTTTGAGTGGGAACTCACCTTCCACGACTGCCCTGGCCCGCTGCCGCCGAGCCTTACGGCGACCGATACCACGGTGACGGTGAGTTGGGCCGCCCAACCGGTGGCTTCGGGTTTCACCGTGGAGATAGGGCCTGCGGGTTTCTCCCCCGGCACCGGCACCATCCTATCAGGAACGATGGGCGTGGATGGGCCGCCCGTCACCTTCAATGGGCTCATGGAAGGAACGGACTACGAGGTCTACGTCACCTTGGATTGCGGCGCTGGTCCGGTGATCGGTGGGTGGCCGATCCGCACCCTGGGCAATCCGTTGGTGGACAATGAAGACTGCTTCGATGCACTTCCCTTGCTTTGCGGCGATACGGTGCAGGGCAGCACCACGCTGGCATTCTTCGATCAAGTACCCAACTGCGGCACGGACATCGACGCGGCAGGCATCTGGTACGATTTCACCGGCATAGCTGGCAGCGCAACGCTGAGCACGTGCAACAGCGCGAGCTACGATACGCGCATCAATGTGTTCGCGGGTGCGTGCGACTCGCTCCTTTGCGTCGGCGGTAATGACGATGCCCCGGGCTGCGATCTTACCTCACAGGTCACGGTGCTCACCACCGCGGGCACCGTGTACCATGTCCTGGTGCAGGGCTATGATGGACAGGTGGGCGACTTCAGCATGAGCCTTTCTTGCAATACATGCGTGGCCCCGTCGGGTCTGTTGGTAAGCCCTTCCGATGTGTTGGCCAGCGTCTACTGGACCAGCGCCAACGGTGCGGGTACGTACACCTTGGAGTTCGGTCCTGTGGGATTCACGCCGGGCACCGGCACGGTGATCACCGGTACCCTCGGTATCGATGGTCCCCCCGTGCTGCTCAATGGCCTCACCGCCGCCACCGAGTATGACATCTACCTGCAAGAGGATTGCGGCAGCGGCGACCTGAGCCCGACCATCGGACCCGTGCCCTTTACCACCACGCTGGATCCGCTACCCGCCAACGCCTTCTGCAACCAGGCCCAGGCCATCGCCTGCGGCGACACCATCACCGGCAACACCAACGATGGCCTGCTCTCCCCCGGACCCGAATGCGCGGCCGCGTTCATCACCGCGCCCGGCTTGTGGTACATCTTCATCGGTTCCGATGAGGATATCACGGTGACCACCTGCGGGCAGGCGAGCTACGATACCAAGATCAGTGTGTACACCGGCTCGTGCGGTTCGCTGCAATGCGCGGCTGGCACCGATGATGCCGTGGGCTGCGCGGCCAATAGCAGCAGCGTCACCTTCTTCGCCGTCAACGGCACGGAATACCTCGTGCTCGTACACGGCTACGATCAACAGACCGGCAGCTTCGACCTCAGCCTGACCTGTGCTCCACAATGCGCCACGGTCCCGCCGAACGATGTGTGCGCCAACGCCACGACCTTGATCCCGCAACCGCTGAACGGATGCACTACACCCGTTGTCGGCACCAACGAATGTGCCTACGGATTACCGCTGCCCAATCCGCCGTGCGATCCCTACGCGAACATCAACGACGTGTGGTACACCTTCAACACCGGCACAGAAGCGAGCCACACCATCACGCTCGAAGCGGTGACCGCCGAAGTGCTGAACGCAGCGGTGTACCTCGCCTGCGGCGATCCGCAATACGTGGACTGCTTCACGGAAGTGGCCGCACCGATCGCGCTCACCGGGCTGCCGCTCAACACCGATGTGCTGGTGCGCGTGTGGAACGGTGGTTACGCGGATGCGGGCACCTTCTCCATCTGCGACCAGGCCGCGATCCCCGATGCCATAGCGGAGTACGGCACGGCTGGAGCCAGCGTATGGCCGATCCCCGCAAGCGACCAACTCTTCGTGCGCGGTATACCAAGCGGCACCAAGCGCACCGAGGTGATCGATCTGCAAGGACGCACGGTGCTCGTCCTTCCGTTGGATGGGCATAGCGCGAACGCCTCCGTGGATGTTTCCGCGCTGGGCACCGGTAGCTACTTGCTCCGTTTCATTGGAAGCGAGCAGCGGCCGATAAGGTTCGTGGTGGAGCGCTGAACGAGAGGCGAAGTGGAGCAGCCCGGTCACCTGCGCGCCAGGAACTCCATCAAGGTGATGGCGCACCAACGAAGCCTTGCTTCCCACTGTACCAAGGTGTGAGCATCCCTTGTTGAGCGCAGTAGAGGCAAACAATGGCGGGATCACAGAGCTTGGGCGAAGTTCGCTGGCATCGCCGAATAAGATCACGCACCGCACAGGTGGCCCAGCGCGAACCCGGATCCGAGGAACACCTACGCCTATTGAACGGCACTGCCCACTACTGGTGAATTTCGCATGATAGATGCACTGGGTGGGCGTGCGTGTCCGTAATTTTCAGCAAGCGAAGCCACACACCCATGCACACCCGACCTCTGCTTTTCACGTTCCTCCTTTTCACCACGGTGTTCATGCGCGCGCAGAGCCCGCCCGCGATCCAATGGCAAACGAGCATCGGGGGGTCTGGTTTCGAGCGGGCTTGGGCCATTGAGCCGACCAGCGATGGGGGCTACATCACCGCGGGCATGACCGAGAGCAATGATGGCGATGTGACCGGGTACCACGGTAACGCCGACTACTGGGTGGCGAAGCTCGATGCCACCGGCACGATCCAATGGCAAAGGGCGTTGGGAGGCATCGGTATTGAGTGGGGAAAGGACGTGGTGGAGGCCAGCGATGGAGGCTATATCGTAGTGGGCTATGCGGAGACCGTCAACGGGGATGTGCAATCGACCCATGGCTTTTGCGACTATTGGGTGGTGAAGCTGGATACGAACGGCGGCATCGCTTGGAAGCGTTCGTTCGGCGGATCATACGACGATCAGCCGGAGAGCATCGCGGCGGCGAGCGACGGTGGTTACTTAATCGTAGGGAACACCCATTCGGATGACGGCGACGTGACCATGAACCATGGCGCCACCGACCTCTGGGTGGTGAAGGTGGACGTGAACGGCTTCGTCCAATGGCAGCGTAGCTATGGCGGCACCAATGGAGAGAACGCCTACACTGCGCAGCCTATGAGCGATGGCGGTTGGATGGTGGCGGGCAGCACCTACTCCAACGATGGCGATGTAAGCGGCCAACATGGGTCCATGGACGCCTGGGTGCTCCGGCTCGATAGCCTCGGCACCTTGCTGTGGCAGCGCACCCTGGGCGGCACCGACGTGGATGTAGCCTATGGGATACTGGTGTGCAGCGGAGGTGGAACTCTCATGGTAGGTGAGAGCAGGAGCGACGACGGGGACCTTACGGCGAACCAGGGCGGGAGCGACTATTGGGTGGTGAAACTGGACGATGTCGCGAATCATGGGGATGCCGATTTCTGGATCGTGAAGTTCGCCGGGCTTACCGAAGGCCTTGTGGAAGAGAGCGAAGACGACTGGGCCCTCTTTCCAATGCCGTCTTTCGGGTTGGTGTCGATAACGATGAAACACCAGCACCCGAACGTGATGCTGACTTTGAGCTCCGCGCACGGCCAGGTGCTGCTGCGCGAGCCATTGCGATCGCCAACACACACGCTCGACCTACAGAGCCTGCCGAAGGGTCTTTACCACTTGTCATTGTTCACACAACACGGCGTTCGCACCGAAAGATTGGTGCTGGAGTAGATCACCTGGCTGGCGCAGGTCTTCCGCGTGCGAAGGCTTGCGTAGGGGCAAGCGGGCGACCTGTGCCTCTTCCGTGGATCATCGGTCATAGCTCAAAGTTCGTGGAAGGCTCCTGACGTCCGAGCGCATCTTCGTTCGCGACTGTGAGCAAAGCGGCGTGGAACCCACCCCCTAACCCCTCCCTATGCACAGCGATCGAGTGATCGATCGCCAGGAGGGGAGTTGATCACGCTACCGCAACTGCTCCGCGATCCGCTCCACCCACTTGCCTTGAACGCCTTCGTTACGCCCGTGGTCAGTCTCCTTATCGTAGCGTTGCTGCTCTTCGTTCAAGGCCTTCATTCTGCGGTCCTGCGCCGTTTTGAAAGCGCGTTCGGGATCGCTGCCCTTCACCAGGGCGGGTAGCTCCTCGCGGAACGCGCGGGCATGGAGTTCGGCGATGTCGAAGTGCAGGCGTTCGTGCATGAGCAGCAACTCACTGTGCCTCGCCTCGGGGCGCACCCAACTCTTGTCCGGCAGGAAGACACATTCCACGTTGGCCTTCACCACCCCTTGCGCATCCTGCTCCCAACTGGCCTGGATACCATAGTAGGTGTAGGCATCGCGGTCCGTTCCCGCAGGCACCTTCGCTTGGAAATCGCTCCATTCCAACGCGCGATCGGCGGTCCAACGGATCGGGGCCTGCGCCGAAACCGCTTCGGCGATCAGGAGAACGCAGGCAAGGGTCCAGATCCGTATCATGATCGCAGAACGCAACGACCGCGCCGATCCGTACGCAATGGTTGGAGGAACTCGAAAGCATGGATCTTCGCGACCCCGGCTCGAGGCCGGGGTGAGATCTGAGAATGGTTGGGATCCGACGCCCGCGCGATCACAACCATTTTGAAGGAAGAGCATGCCGGCCCCGGGTCAGCCGGGGTGGCCCAGGCATCGCGATAGGTTCCGTGCCCAATGACGTACCCTCAGCGCTTCAGCAAAGCATGCGTGCTCCGGCCGCTGCCGTGTGCACTTCCACTTGGTAGACGCCGGTGCGCAAGGCTGTCACATCCGCGAAGAGGCGACCGTCCGAAGGCAGGCTGCCTGCATTAAGCGCCATCACCGCACGACCCGTGGCGTCGAGGATGCGCACTTCCGCCTGGCCGGAGCCTTGCGATAAGGCGATAACCACCAACGCGTTCGCCGGGTTCGGGTATACCTCGGTGATGATCGGTAGGGCGCCTTCGCCCACGCCGGTGTTCGGATCGAGGATGCGGAAGCTCCACCAACCCTCGGGCGCTACAATGGGACGCACCTGCACCTTGCCGCTGTTCGCATTGCCTTCCACGTAGTAGAAGATCCGGGTGTTCGCGGGCTGCGCGGGGATCGCAGCGCTCCAGTTATTGCCGCCTTGATCGGCCATGGCCACCTGGTTCCAGGCTTGGGCGGTGTCCGTGCTCCAGTAAAGCTGCGCGGAGGCGATGCCGCTCTTGTGGCGCATGTAGGCAGTGACCCCATAAGGGATCACGGTCTCGTAGGTATCGTTGAGCGCTTGGTGTTTGATCAGCAATGGGTCACTCACGCCGATGCCTTTGGTGATGCAATGGATGGCACCGCTCGCGCTGATGATGTTCATGCCGGAGTTGTCGCAATCGATGGGCACGACGTTGTAGCCGGGCATGCTTTCGCGCAGAATGCGCAGGCCGACCGTGTCGAACTCCTCGCGGTAGGTGGGCACCAGCACGGTGCCGTTCACGAACACGTTGTTCGCGTAGGTGCGGTAGCTGGCATCGGGGGGATAGTTGCCGCCGGTACTTGAAGGCATGGGCACGCGGATCACTTCGTAGGGCGTACCGAAGGTGGAGTTCCAGTTGGTCATCACATAGTCGATGTTGGACTCCAGTTGCGGGCCATCGCTCAGGCCGAGTGGGAACTCCCCGATCAACAGACGCTCCTCATCGATCAGCTTCATGTGCATGTCGATGTGACTGATGCCATCGTAAGGCAGCTTGGGCATGAGCACATAACGACCTTGCTGGATCCCCATCCAGGTCTCCATCATGGCCTCTACGCCGGCCTGGGTGCGCACCGTTTGGTTGAACTGGCCGTTTGGTCCGTTCTCGTCCAATACCAGTTCGCTGCTGAAGGCGGTGCCGAAGCCATCGGCCATGAAGTTGCCGCCGGTATGCACCAGGTCGTTCGGTGCGGTGCTGGTGTTGTAGACACCGATGCCTTTGTAGGCCCCCACCACATCAGGCGTCACATCATCTTCCGGACGCGGACGGTTGTAGATCCAGTCCAGCAGGTAGAGCGAATCCACCTCGTTGGTGTAGATGCACTCCGCGCCGAAGTCGCGCGTCCATACACTGTTGAAGGGCGCCTCGATGAAGGTGACGTTGTTCAGGTTGTTGAGCGGGCCGCCGAACTGTGTGTTGTTCAAGTAGGTGGTCACATCCGCTTCGTTGTCGCAGATGATGATCACTTCGCACTCCTCTTTGGCGTAGCGCACGATCTGTTTCAGTATGCCTTCGTAGCCCGCCCAGGTGATCACTAGGCTCTGGATCTCCTCCCACTCCGCCATGGTGCGCACGGGTTCCGTGGGCGGCGTGGTGATGTCGCGGTCCAAGCCCGCACGGCTGTCGCGATAGGCGCGCACCAAGGCATGCTCATGCGGGGCCATGCCGATGGGAAGCGGGGTCTTCTGCTGGGCGAAGGAGGCCGTGGAAAGCGAAAGAAGGAAGGATGCAACGAGTACAGTGCGCAACATGGGGGTCAGGTTGTGGGCCAAGTTAGGAGGTCACCGTCCATCCCGCGCGTGCGATGCAGCGCGATCCTTGGAAGGCGGAGCGGATCCGAAGAACAGTAGGCCCGAACAAAGGGTGCCCGGCTACCTTGCACGCGTTACCATTCGTCGCCATGCATCGCATCCGTCCTGCCTCCGGCCCGGGGTCCAGCCTGGCGCTCGCCACGGTCCTTCTCCTCGCTTCGGCCCTGCCGATGGCGGCACAATGGTCTACCGTAGCGCAGATCCCGCCCGCTGGCCGCTATGATGATGTCTTCTTCCTGGACGCACAGCACGGCTGGACAGTGAACAGCGAGGGCTTCGTATACCGCACCACGGACGGCGGCACGGTGTGGGATCAGATGGCATTCCTCCCCTCCTACCTGCGCTGCGTGGAGTTCATCTCGCCGCTGGACGGTTTCTGCGGTGGCTTGAACGGCACCTTCTACCGCACATCGGATGGTGGCGACAACTGGACCAACATCGCCCCGGTCATCCAGCCGAGCATCGAGGGCATTTGCGGGTTGAGCGCACCCACGCCCACCACGCTTTACGGATGCGGGATCTGGAGTTCACCGGCCTACGTGATCCGTTCCACCGACGGCGGCAACACTTGGGACCATATCGATCTCTCCATCCAGGCCTCCGCGTTGGTGGACATCCACTTCCTTTCCGCGGATACCGGTTTCGTAAGCGGCAAGGGGCCGGCACCGGACGAAGAGGGCATCATCCTATACACCACCGATGGCGGGCAGAACTGGACGGAAGTGTACTCCACCGGAGTGCCGTACGAGTACGTGTGGAAATTGCAATCGCCGGACAGCGGAGCACATCTCTTCGCTTCCATCCAGGCCAATCCCATCCAGGACGATACACGTTTCATACGCTCACTGGACCGCGGTGCGAGTTGGACGGACACCATCATCAGCAACCTGTATTACTACGTACAAGCGATCGGTTTTCTAACCCCTCAACTCGGTTGGACCGGTGGTGATAACGCCCTGCTCGAAACCACGGACGGAGGTACGACGTGGGATCCGATCTATATCGGGCAGGGGTACAACCGTTTCTTCCGGATCAACGACAGCACTGCCTTCCTCAGCGGCCAGCGGCTCTATCACTACACGGCCGACCTGCCCACCGCCATGGCGGAACCACTTCCAACGCTCGAAGCGCACACGTTCACCGCATCGCCCACCCTCACCGCTGGCCCGCTGGCGATCACGGTCGATCTGCGACAGGATACCTGGATGAAGCTGCATGTGCTGGGCGCTGATGGCCGCTTGATCCGCACCTTGTTCGATGCACGCGCTCTAGCTGGGCCCCATCGCGTCGACACCGACCTGAGCGAACTACCCGCGCAACCGCTGGTGATCCTGCTGCACACCAACCATGGGCAGCAGGTGGTGCGGGTGGTGCTGAAGTGAGCGGTGAGCGGTTACCGGGAACGGGATCAGGGTAGCTGCTGCGTGCGGGTCGCCGTCGGCACCGCTCCTCCGATGGTCTGGAGAATGATGTCGCGATCGTTCGCTCCTCCCGCGTACTTCACCTGGCCATCGAGGTTCACATCCTCTGCGCGGTATTGCCCGGAAAGGGTCGCCGTGGGCACCGCACCGCCGATGGCGATGAGGATGGGATCGCGGTCGTTCGATCCACCGGCGTACTTCACCGTGCCGTTGCGGGTGACATCCCCCGTCCATAGGGTCATGCGCGTCCCCACCTGCCGTTGGGCCGCAATGCCATAGGTGCTCGTGCCCGGACTGGTGAAGTCGACCACAGCAGGTACCGCGGAGAGCGCGATCGGTGCAGCGGTCATCACACCCAGGTGGTTGCGGTGGCGGATGGCGATGGAGTACAGGCCTGACGTTGCGTCGAACGCAACAGGCGATGCACCATCCATGCCCACCACATCACCGTCCCGTTGCAGCAATGCGGTGCGCGTAGCGAGAGCACCACATAAGGAGCGGCCGGTGCGCGCAATTCCACCACCACCCAATCCGTGATGGCATTGTTGCCGTCGGAAGTCGTGACGCCCGCGGAGATCGCGGTACCCGATCCTCCTGCGACCAGTGGATAGGCGAGACCGGAATATGGCTCCGTGTTCGGGATCAGACTTGTCGTGCGCAGTGCATCGTTCATCAATTGGTTCGCTTGCACATAGGGGCCGTCCAGGAACACCTTCGCGGCAACCGTGATCCGCGGCGCGCAAGGCGTACCGGAAACATACAGTTGCGTCACTTCGCCTGCCGTTAGCTCGCGCCGGTGGAAGGTGAGATCATCCAACGAACCGTGCAGTTGGAAATTCGCCAGAAAGTATCCGCCGATGTAAAGCGTACGATTGAGATCGGTAAGGCTGCCGGCATGTTGCTCGATGTCGAAGAGGCTGCCGTTCTTATAGATCTTCATGGTGTTGGACACCGTGCTGGAGGTGACCACGTAGTGCTCCCATTCGCCGTAGAGCGGGTAGCCCGTGTAGTAGCATTTCCCGGTGCCATCGTAGGTGCCAAAGGTCCATGCGAAGTCATTGGAACCCGTGTGGAAATAGTGCGGGCTCACCAGAAGGCGGTCGCTTGCGATGTCGGGCCAGGCCCAAACGATAAGGTTGCCTTTGCTCTCCAAGGCCTTCACCCAGAAGCTGATGCTGATCTCGTTATTGATGGCCCAGGTGTTCAGGTCAGTGATGGCGATGCGATCATCCACACCGTCGAAGGCATAGGCCGCGTTCGGGACGCCGTATCGATCAGCGGTCGGCAAGGGCCCATCCAAGGTGCCGTTGTGTCCATTGCCCGATGCATCGTTCGGTGTGTTGTTGAACGGATAGCACGCCACGAGCCCGTCACTTAAGCTGTTCCCAGCTGTGGTGAAGCCGACCGCCGTTGCATAAACGGAAGCTCCTCCAGAGCAGTTGGTCTTCACCTGGAACGTGTAGCCCGTCCATGGAGAAAGACCGGACAACGGATAGGATGTGCCAGCGATCGAGGAGACCGTGTTCCACGAAGCCGCGCCCACCTGCTTCCACTGGAGATCATAGGCGATGGCGCTGCTCGCAGGCATCCAATTCAACACGGCGGATGTGGTGGTGATGTTGGACGCGCTCGATCCAAAGACGGTCCCGCAGGCTACGTTGGCACAAGTGATGAGGCATGGTGCAGCGGACACCGAATTGGTGATCACAGCCAGCGGCTGTGGGCCGAAGCCATTGAGGAAGTTGATGCCGACCGGGTTCAAGTGGCAATAACTCATCATGGTGCCTCCGCTGGGCGGTATCGGTCCCGTGGCACAGGTGTTCCCTTCGGTGTAGCCCGCCGTGGGTCCACAGCCATCGATCTGCGTGTTGTTGCCGTTCCACGCGCAGGCGTGCGTGTGGTTGGAGCCGAGCAAATGGCCCACTTCATGTGTCACTACGAACACGCTCCCCGAATACGTGGGCACGTTGGAGAAACTCGTGGAGATGCCGCTGTAG
This sequence comes from Flavobacteriales bacterium, assembly GCA_016712025.1. GTDB lineage: Bacteria > Bacteroidota > Bacteroidia > Flavobacteriales_F > PHOS-HE28 > PHOS-HE28. The sequence continues at coordinate 25,537 of JADJRW010000006.1, read as the reverse complement.
CACATCGAGTTGTCGTTGTCGGGGTTGCACAAGCCTGCGAGGCTCGCGGCACGCCCGCCACCACCGGCAAGGCCGAGCAGGTGCGCGAGGTCGCCATTGAAGCTGTTGCGGGTGTTCTGGAAGTAGGTGAGTTGTTCCAGGATCGTGGTGCCGGTGTATGGGCTCGCCACATCCCACACGAACACTTGGTTCAACGTGATGCTGATGCCATCGTTCATATAGAGCACAGCGCTCTGGTTGAAGAGCGCCGTCACGTAATTCACGGTGTTCACCACGCTGCCCTTGGCCAGGAAAATGTCGTAGTTCACTTCCCAATAGAAGCGCACACATTTCACCGAACGCTCCCCCTCGATGGCTTCGGGTACGTCATGCGCGCGATCGACCGACCCCTCCTCCGTCCCACACGAGGATGACATCGGAACCGGGAGATCCTCTCGCGCATAGTAGATGTGCGCATCGCTGTGTTCCATCGGTCCGAGCTCGTGTTCACCCTGGCCATCGTGTACGATGCCCATCACTTGATCGGGGAAGATGCTGATGGCGGCGAGCGTGTTCGGATCGTCGTTCACAATGCCGGCATAGTGCAGGCCGGGTGGCGCTCCTATCGCACGACCGCTGCTCGCGAGGAGCACTTGGAACTCATCCGTCAGACGATGCGAAGCCACGAGTCGGAGGTGTACCTCCCCTTGCCGTGTGGGCAGCACCAGCTCAAGAACTTCCGGGGCTGTGCGCATCAATTCCTCCAACACCGCTGCATCCAACGAGAACAATGAAGCCTCCGGCAAGAGCCTTTTCGTACCCGCGTCCAAGGTTTTCGCCGTGAAGGGGTGATAGGTCCGCCATGCCGACTTCTCGTCTTCAGCCGCTACCAAAGCGGCCACGCCGCGCGGCGAGGAGGACTGGGCGCTCACCTGGAAGGCGAGGCCGAAGCCGATCCAGAGGAAAGCGACGGATCTTGAAATGGACTGGATCGTCATTTTCATAAGGTGATGTGTTCCGCAGTGGTTGTTGTACAACACGGCATAGGGCAAGGGCCATAGCCTAGACGGCGGGATCGGAAAAGGTTGTTCGACGGTTAAGGGCCGATCACTTCCCCCTGCGGAACTGTGCGTACAAGCCCAGTACTTCGCGCACGTACAAAAAGGTCTGGTCGCCTTTGCACCGGCCACTGCTCATACCCGGCCGCGTATAGTAGACCGGGAAGGCGAGCAGGGTGATGGCGCGTTCCACATGGCCCATCCATTTGCGGCGGTCCAGTCCCATGCGTTCCGCCAGACGTTGCGCGTCCTGCACGTGGCCCGGACCCGCGTTGTAAGCGGCGAGCACGAAGGGCAATCGCTCATCGGCATCCGGAATGGAGCCGCGCCAGATGCTGTCGAGCATGGCGAGGTAGATCGCCGCGGCATGCACCTGGCCTTCGACCAAATGCACACTGTCCACGCCGAGGCGCTCGGCGGTGTTGGGCATCATCTGCATCATGCCCTGAGCGCCCTTGCCGCTTTGCGCCGATGTGTCGAAGCGCGATTCCTTGAAGGCGATGGCCGCGAGCAGCTCCCATTCCCAGTGCATCAGCTCCGCCTTTTCCTGGAACAGACTGTCGAACGGCGATATGGGATCACCGGACACGAGGGTCTTGCGGGCCCTTCCGAGCGCTTTCCGCTTGGGCAAGCGTCCCCCATAGCTGCCCATGATCAGGGCGCGTGCTTCGGTCTCCTTCTCCTCGGCGAGCCAGCGGTCCAAGGCTTCGCGCAAACGCGTCGCATTGCGTCGCAACGCGAAACGAAGGCCGATGCGTTCACCGCCGGCCTCTTCGGCCACCAATTGCGGCAGGTGCGTGAGGTGGTAGCGCGCTTCCCCGTCCGTGACCAGTGCTGCGCGGATCGCACCCAGCGCCACCCGCTCGATCAGTTCCGATCCCGTGGCGATATCCGTGATGAAACCGCGCGGACCGTGGAGGTGCAACGCGGTATCCGCCATCCATGGCGAGGAGCGCGGCATCCAAACCGTGTCCTGTGGCGATGGCGTCAGGTCCAGCAGCTGGTCCTCCCGCAAGCGCACCAACACCGGTGCGGCATGCCAGTAAGGCGCGGAGGTGGCCACCGCTGTGCCGAAGCGGCGCTCATACACCTGCGCCGCGATCAGATCCCCACGGCCCCGTTGCAACAGAGGCAACAGACTGTCCGCTGCCACGGGCACCGCGCGCAGCGGCAGGCCCAGGTGTTTGGCGAAACGCTCGAGCAGCTCGAATTCCGCACCGCGCGTGCCGCCCGGGAACTCCTCGTACGTGAGCGGATGCATCACCACGAGCACACGCAAGGTGTCCTTGCCGATGCGGTCCAGGTCGCGGTCCACCAAAGGAGCGGACCACGGCGCGGCGGGTTCCGCACCAAGGGGCCGCGATCGGTACAGCAGCGTGATCGCCAGACCGAGCACGACCAGAAGTGCTCCCAACAGCAACGGGCGCTTCGTCCGGCTCATCGCAGCGGAGCGGTTTCGGTTTCCACATCGCGAAGAAAACGGAGGAACTCGTCGCGGTAGATCGCATAGTGTTCTTCCAGCACCGCTTCCGCACCCGCCATCACGTGCCCCTCGGGCGCCCGGCGCGAGAGGCCGCGCAAGGCATCACCGATCCCTTCCAGCGTCGCGTAGCCGCTCAACCAATCGCCGGAGATCATGTGCGGTAGCATGCGGGCGGGTCGTCCTTCCATCAGTGTGGCGTGCTGGGAAAGCAGGGCGTACATGCGTACGGCGAAGGCATCGAGAGGTTCCGTGCGCACCTCGCTCCAATGCGCTGCCAGCAAATGGTCGTAGAACAGATCCATCACCACACCGGCATAGCGGCCCGCATGCGCACGCACCCGCTCCCGCCCCGTGCGTGGCAGTGGATGGTTGTCCGTGTAGTGATCGATCGCCCGGTGCAGCCGGATCCCCTGGCGCACCTCTTCCGGAAAGCGCTCCAAGTCGCGGCCCTTCACGGAGTCGGCCATGAAGTTGCCCACGATCACCAACGGGCGATCGCCGCTGAGATGTAGATGGGCAAGAAAGTTCATGCGACGGGGGCAAGGTAAGCGCCCTTCAACCGGCACCTCCGCCGCTCGTGGATCGCCATCGCACCACCCCGTCGCCACGGATATCTTCGTCCGCATCCATGGATCCGCCGCCGCCGCTATTTGCTCTACTGGACCACCCAGCTGGTGGCGTGGGCCGTGTACGTCGGCTCCAGTGTGTGGTGGAACTACCTGCTGGACAATGTGCGGCCGGACCTGCTGCAGGTCATGGTGACGATCTACGCCATCGGCATCCTTTCGAGCCACGCGCTGCGCCAGACGATCGTGCGCCGCCGCTGGTTGGAACTGCCCTTGGGCACATTGGTACCGCGGTTGGTGCTGGGCACGGCGGTACTCGGTCTGTGCGCCGCGCTGGCGGAAGGCCTCTGTGTGCAAACTGGACCGCGCTGCTGCTGCTGTGGTCGTTGAGCTATTTGATCTATCACTACTTCGCCAAGAACCGGTTGGAGGAGATCCGCAATCTGCGCCTGCGCTCGGCCGACCGCGACAACCAGCTGAACAATTTGCGCAGCCAGCTCAACCCGCACTTCATGTTCAACGCGTTGAACGGCATCCGTGCATTGATCGATGAGGACCCCGCCCAGGCCAAACGCGCCATCACGCAGTTGAGCGCCATTCTGCGCAATGCGATGAGCACCGTGAAACGCACCACCGTGCCGCTCGGCGAAGAGGTCGATATCGTCAAGGCCTATCTCGCTTTGGAAGCCATGCGTTTCGAGGAACGGTTGCGTGTACGCTTCTCCATCCCCGCGGAACTGGAGCGCGAGCCGGTGCCGCCCATGCTCTTGCAAACCTTGGTGGAGAACGCCGTGCGCCATGGCATCGCCAAACTCACCCAAGGCGGCGATCTCCACATCGAAGTGCGCGCCGAAAAGGAAGGCCTGCGCCTCATCGTGCGCAACAGCGGCCACTACGAACCCGGCACCAGCGAGGGCAGCGGCATCGGCCTGCGCAACACCCAGCACCGCCTCGACCTGATCTATGGCCGCCACGCCGACCTGCGCATCGACAACCGCGACGGCATGGTCGTTACCGAAGTATTCCTGCCGAAGGGATCCACGGAAACCTTGAGCACCGCCCTAAACGCACCCCAGCCTGAAGCCCTATGAAAGCCCTGATCATCGACGATGAACGTCTCGCCCGCAAGGAGCTGATCTCCATGCTGGAGAAACATGAGGACATTGAAGTCGTCGGCGAAGCCGCCAACGCCGATGAAGCCGAAGTGCTCATCGCCGAGAAGAAGCCCGACCTGCTCTTCCTCGACATCAACATGCCCGGCCGCGATGGCTTCCAATTGCTCAACGCGTTGGACCATGCGCCCCACGTGATCTTCGTCACCGCGTACGATGAACATGCCATCCACGCCTTCCAGGTGAACGCGCTGGACTACGTGCTCAAGCCCATCGACCCCGCGCGTCTCGAAGCCGCCCTGGCCAAGGTGCCGCAGACCAGCAGCGAGGACATGCCGCAGCGCGACATGCTGCACGAGCAGGACCAGATCTTCCTGAAGGACGGCGAGAAGTGCTGGTTCGTTACGCTGAAGGATGTGCGCTACTTCGAGAGCGAGGGCAACTATGTGCGCGTGCGCTTCGGCGATCAGAAACCCCTGGTGCTGCGCAGCCTGAACAAGTTGGAGGAGAAGCTCGATCCCCTCGTCTTCTTCCGGGCCAGCCGCAAGCACATCATCAACCTGCGTTGGGTGGACAAGATCGAACCCTGGTTCAACGGCGGCCTCATGGTGAAATTGAAACCGACCGACAAGACCCCCGCGGGCGCGCCGCCCGAAACCGTGGAGGTGAGCCGCAGGCAGGCGGCGCGGTTCAAGGAGTTGTTGAGTTTGTGAGCCGATGGGTGGAGGTGGCCAGCGTGTCGGCTCACATCAGCACCGAACGTGCGCCAGCGGCCTTCGCATGCTGGGGACGTTGTTGACCGAACGAATGGGTGGGCACGGATGGACGGCCTTGCCCCGCACTGGATCACGCACGCCTAACATCCGCGCCAGCGCGGTGAACGTGGCGGGAGAGAGCCTTCCGAGCGACATCTTGATGGCGCGCGCTGCCTGACCCCTGCTAAAAGACAGGGACGGTAGAGCAACCCAAAAAAGCGCGCCGGCGCTCGTCCACCGGCCGGGAAGCGAAAGCTTCCACCACCCACTCTCTTGGATCAATAGACCAACCCCCGCGACGGCGGGGGTTGTTGTTTTTGGGTATCGCGAACTACTGACAACTACCAACCAACCCATGGGCTCCGCCCACCTTTTGATCGTTCGGGGATCCGTGCCTGATGAACTCCCCTCCGCGATCGATCGCCTCGATCGACAATAATACATAAGGAGGGGGTTGGGGTGGTTTCCAAGCCGCATTTTTCATCCCTGATGCGAAACCACCCCTGCCCTCGCGAGGCTCTGCGAAGCGATCCCACCCGGGCGAGTGTTCGCCCTTAGGAGGGGAATTGATCCGTTCCAGGAGGCGTTCACGAACCACTGACAGCTACCAACCAACCAACCAACCCGTGGGCTCCGCCCACCTCTTTGATCCGTTATCGCGGATCCCCGCCAGCACAGCGCCTAAGCGCACCGCGCGCGCCTGGCGCCTACCACCAGGTCTTGAGGATATAGGTGTGCGCCTGCTGGTTGTTGCCGTAGGCCACCCCCACCGCGCGCGCCGCCTCGATGGTGGCCTTGGCGATGTCCACATCGTCCTGCTGCTGTTTCAGCTTCAGCTTCCACTCGCGCTCATCGAGGTCCTTCACGCGTTTCTTGATCTCAGCGAACATCTTGTCCATCAAGGAGCCCGCTTCGGTGTAGCACTTGGAGTTGGGGTCGATCTGGGCGAGCAGGTCGCCGGCTTCGCGCGCGCCTTCCTCGTTCAGCGTGCTGTTCCAGGCGCTCTGGGCTTTGTCCAGCAGGATCTTGCAATCGCGGTCGATCTTGCGCTGGTACACGCCACCCACCAGGTCCTTGCACTTGTTGTAGCAATCCGCACAGGCTTCGGGCACGCTCATCAATTTGGCGATGGCCGCTTCGAACTCGCCTTTGCTTTCCAGCGCCTTGGCTTCGGTGATGATGAAGTCGCAACGTGTGTTGTAGTACTCGATGATGCGCGCTTTGCCCTTGGCGAGGAAGGGCTCGTAGGCGGGGTCCTTCGGTTTCAGGTTCTTCAGCGCGGCCTGGTAGGCTTTGCTTTCGGTCTCCCCCACGCCCTTGAGCGTAACGCTGTGGCTGGCGAAGAGGGTGCCGTCCATGCCGTCGCCGATGTAGAGGCCCACCTCCAAAGTGTAGGCTTGCATGGGTGGTGCGGTCGGGGTGATGTCCTTGGTGAGCACCACCGCGTTGGCGGCCAGCACGAAACGGGGATCCAGCGCACCACCGCTCATGCCGTTCTGGGTGAGGATCTGCGCCAACTTGTTCAGCAGATTGTTGCGGGCGATATCCGTCATGCCCTCCACCTGCTCGGGCACGTAGGGGGTGAGGGCGATGCGGCCGACATCATCCAACTTGCCCAGATCGTTCTGCGCGGATGCGTAAAGCCCCGCGACCAATGCCGCGCTGAAGAGAAGATGCCGTTGCATGTGCTTGGTGTTGTGTGTTCTACTTCTCACCCACGATGATGGTGGCCTGACCGAGCCCCTTCATCACCAATTTGGCTTCGATCTGATAGGCTTCCTTCAGGTGCTTCTGCAAGCCCTTCGCCCAACCGCGTGTATCCACGGCCTTGCCAGTGGCATCGTACAGCGGGATGCGCACCTGCTCAAAGAGCATCATGTTCTCGGTCGCGTCGCTCAAGGAGAACCGACCACCCACGGTGTTGGCGGAAACCCAATTCTCGATCTGCGTGCTCAACTCCTCGCCGCCGTATTCGCTCTCCAGATCGCCGCTGAACGAATCCCACTTCTTGATGCGCAGCATGACCTCCCGCCCGTTGGCGAAGAGATCATCGAAGTGCTTCTGCAATTGCCCGTTGAAGAGGTCCAGTTGGGAGAGCACCGCTTCTTCCAGCAGGATGGCCAACTCCGGGGTCTGGCTTTGTGGCCCGGTGCCTGAGGCACCCGCCACTTGCTTGTCGGTATAGGCATCGAGGCCCTGCAGGTTGAAGGTGATGGAGCGCTTGGGTCCCATCTCGTTCACCGTCCAGGTGAGCTGCATCCAGATGTCGGCCTTGGCCACTTTCTTCAACTTGTCCGTGGGGCTCTCGCTCACTTCGCCACCGCTCTTGCTCTGGCTCATGTTGTCTTCGGCCGCTTCGGATTCCAGCGTCTTCAAACTCGACTCGAGGTTCTTGAGCGGGAAGCCGCGATCGGTCATCAACTGGTTGATCTTGCTGATCACCAGCAGCAGGTCCGAGTTCTCCTGTAGCGCGCGCTTGTAGTCGGGCGTCTTCACCATCTTGCCCTGGTTGTCATACTCCAGAATGAAGCCGTTCTGGTAGCACCAGTTGTCACTGGGCACCACCATGAGGGTGGGCTTCTTGGCTTGCGCGGTGGCGGTGGTGACGGCTCCGAGCAGGAGCGTCCCGAGGAAAAGGGTGCGTAGGTGTTTCATCATTTCAGGATGCCGTCGGCGATCAATTTCTGTTTCAGTTCGGCGCGCAGCACGCGCACAGCTTGTTCCAGGGTCTTGGTCTCCTCCGCTTTCTTCTTGTTGCGGTGGTACTTCTGCCCGATGCGCTCATCGGCCAGGGAGATGAAGTTCTTGTACTCACCCCCATCGGCGAAGAACTTGTTGAAGTAGTCCTCGTACTTCTGGCGCGCGTTCACTTCGGGCACCAGGGGGCGCTTCTCACAACCGGGCTGTCCTTCCAGAATGCCGGTGAAGAGCACTTCGTTCAAAGCGTTCTTCTGGGCTTGTGCCACGGCATCGAAACGGTTGCGGCCCTGGCCCCAGGCCAGGATCGTCTGGGAGCCATCGAGCTCCACGCCGATGCAGCGGCACTTGTAGGTGTAGTGGCCGGCCGCACGTTCCTGCGCGAAGGTGATGCCGGCGGATAGAAGAAGTAAGAGGGTGAGGTGGTGGCGCATGGTGCCGATCGGTTTCAGAACCCGTTGCCCAATCCTTTGATGATGCCCGCGGCTTCCAGGTCCTTGCGCAAATTGGCGGCATCCACCGAAACGATCACACCGATCTTGTACTCCTTGCCCACCTTCAACCGATCGGCCGGATCCACCACACCACCGTTGGTGATCTGCACGAACTTCATGTACTTGCCGCCGTCGGCGAAGAAGGCTTTGAAGAAATCAGCATGCTCGGCCTCCAGATTGGTGCTGCTGGCGAGCGGGTTCTGTCCCGGCACGCGTCCGCTCCCGGTAAAGCCGCGGAAGATCACCCCATGCACCGCGTTCTTCTTGGCCTGTTCGGTGGCCACGGCGGCGTTCTTGCTGTAGGACCAGACCTTCAATTGATAGGTGCCGGCGGAGCCTGTGTTCACCGCCTCCATTTCATAGCGCCATTGCTCGGTGTCCTTGTCGGCCTTCTTGCCTTGCGCGAAAGCGGGTGCGCACAGTGCGGCGAACGCCACCAGGGCGAGCGCGCGTGTCAGGGTCGGGGTGGTTCTCATCGGGGTCATCGGATCTGTTTCAGGAGCATGCCGGGTTGCACTTTGTCGGAGCCTTTGAAGTAGGTGCGGTCCAACGTGGTCGATGGTGCAATACTATCGTTCTGGAGCACAGGTGCCCTCTCTTCACCGGGCACATAACGGTTGTCCCACACTTTTCCCTTCTCTACCGTTACCGTGGCTACGCTCTTGTACTTGCGCACACCGGTCTTCGGGTCTTCGGTGAGTTCCATGGCATCGAACTTCTCGCCACCGTCCAGCCCTTCCTTCATGCCGATGAAGGCGGTGATGGGCGCTGTGGTGAGCACGGGCACGCGCGGCTTGAACACATCGAACTTCTTCTGCAGCTTGGCGATGGTGGCGTCCAAGTTGCGCACCGTGGCTTTGTGGATCACTTCTTCGGCCGCGCCGCCCTGCTCCAGGTTCGCCGCTACCAGGCTGCGGGATTTCTCGCTGCCCACGTAACTGAGTTGGAAGAGATCGGTGGTGTCGAACGCCGCCTTTTTCAGCGAGTCCACATTGCGATCATCGATCCAAAGCTCCTTCCAAAAGCGGTACTGGATCGAATCGTTCCATACCAACTGGTAGAGCCACGAGGTGGTCCAGACCGAGTAGCCATCCTTGGTGCTGTTGTACACGGCCTGCGCCGAGGCGAGGGCCAGCTTACCCAGGAACTCGGTGGTGTCCGTAAGGCTGGAGCGGGTGCCGTCCAGTATGGCGCGCGCCACCGGTTCGTTCTCCACGAAGTTCAACTTGCTGAACACCACGAAGGTGTTGGGGATCATCTCATCGCCCACCGCATCCTTGAAGGCTTGCTTGTTCGCGGCACCTTGTGCCACCATGTATTCCAACTGCGTGGCGCCGTAAGCGCCACGCTCCACCACGAGGTCGCCGTCCATGGTGCCGTCCTCTTTCCGGTTGAACCATTTGGCCACGAGCTGGTTGGCGAGCTTCGTGTCCTTGATGAAGCGGTCGATGCGCAGGCGGGTGTCCTTCGCGGTGCTGTCCATCATGCCCGCGGTCAAGCCACCGGTGGCGCTGGCCAGGGCGTTCTGCGTTTCCTTGGAGCTCTCGCCTTCCGACTTGTAGCCCGCGAGGATGCGATCGGTCTCGGTGATCGGGTAGCGGCTCGCGTCCAAGGTGTTCGCCGCCACCTTGTGGTCGTTGTACTTGTCCGGGAAAGGTTGGTCGTGGTAGGCTTTGATCACCACGTCCTTGTTCGGGAAATCACCGGCCTCCACCAGCACCAAATGCAGAGAGCTGCGGCGGTACTTGGCCATCACGGCGCCCTTCTCGTTCTGGGCCAGGGCGCTGGCTACGAGCAGCGCGGCGCATAGAAAGAGGAGCGATCGGGAAGAGGACATGGGCGGAGGCGCGCTGTAGGTTGACAAGTATATAAGGATCCCGCGATCCGGGAGCCTTCCAATTTCGTTATGACCGGTCCTGTTGGACGCTGGTCGCTGGACGCTGGTCGTGGCATCTTCGGATAACGCGGTGATCGCAGAGCCGCCCTCGGTGCATGGTGGTTCCGGGCGGTAGGTGCTCATTCTCCACCCTGCGCCTCCGTGCTGCGCGGATCGGGATCACCATCCACAAAAAAGCCCATGCCGATGCCGATGCGCCAGAAGAACTGGCTCTCCTGGAAGTAGGCGTTGTACGGATCACTGCCGTAGTAACCCACTTGTGCGAACGCGGCGGTGGTGGGCACGTGCGGAAAGCGGTAGTACAGTGTGCCGTATAGGTTCATGCGTTTGCCAAGATCGCTCCAGGCGATGGGTCGGGGATCCGCGTAGGGGCCGCGCTGGTAGTCGGATGGCGCGTCGAGGATCACGGACATGCGCGCCTCGAACCGGAAGCGCTCCTGCGGCGCCATCGGTTCATCGGTGTAGTAGCAATCACGCGGCCTTGTCACGCACCACATCGCGCGTCAAGGGCGCGGTAATGCGCGTGAGCACCAGGTGGCCGCGCAGGTTGCCGTAGAAAGGCATCACGGTATCGGTCATGGATGGATGGAAGGAGACACCCGCTTTGATGTGGGTGATGCGGAAGGTGCCCGGGCCGCGCTGCGTTCGTTCCGCCGGACTGATGCGCGCCGGTTTCAGCGAGTCGGCTACGGTGCGCCACAGCCGACCGATGTTGAGGTGTACCACGAAGTCGTCGCTGAAGTCGCCGTTGTAGGTATTGAAATAGCCCTCCACGAACTCGCCTCCGGTGGCGTCCTGTCCATTGCTATGGTGGTAGCCTTGCACGCTCAAGTACGAGCGCACGCCGGTGTTCGGCTTCCACCAGTTGCCCATGGTGAAGAACGATTCGAAGCCCGGCATATAGCTGGGGGTACGCACGGGGTTGCTGCTGTCGTTGCTTTCCTCATCGCTGGAAAGCAGCCGCACTTTGAACCACGGTATGAAGTGCATGTTGAAGAAGAGCGGGTTGCTCCATCGCATCTTACCGATCATCCACCGCTTGCCCAAGGGTATGCGCGGCTGGATATCGCCGTTCAGGATGTAGGGGATCTTGTCCCGCTCCGGGTCGCTGTTGATGGAGTTGTCCAAAGGGTTCCACCGCGAACGCCCACGGCCCCAGTTGAACACGGCCGAGGAGACCGTGCTCGGCTCCGCGAGCACCTCCATGGAACGGAAGAAAGCGAGCGCCGTCCGGCGCCGTTGGAAGTAGTTGGCGATCTCCGGCGGTGGCGGTGGTGGGGTCGTGCAACGGTCCGGGGTGGGTTCGCACAAATGGCGGTCATGAGGGGGGTGCTTCTGGCCTTGTGCAGCCAGAGCAAGACCGCCGATCACAAGCGAGAGAACGCATAGGCGCCCCATGGACAGCATAGGCCCAGCGAGCGGAACGGACATCGCGCAACTCATCGGAAAGGGAGCGCGAGCGGTACGATGAGGCCGATGTTCACGGCGTGGAAGTCCAACACGGGTTTGCTCGTGTAGCCTGGTCTACCTGCCTTCTCATGGATCGGACCGAGATGGTCGATGGTCTTCTCATTGAAATCGGAGAATTGGTACTCGAAGTAGAACCCCCATCCACCGCCCGTACCGGCCGGATCGATCACGCTCAAACGCAAGCGGTACTCCATGCCCTTGAAACCGAACGCCTGGGGTACGGAGGAGGTCTCTCCTTTGAAACGCTCTCCGGTGAGATTGAGGAACATGGAGGTGTATTGATAGACCAGCGGCCCGATGGTGATCTGGGCGACGAAGGGATAATAGAGGCGGTGCCTTACACCGGCACGCACCGAGACCGATTCGAGGTGGACGATGAGGGTGCCTCCGTTGCGCGCGTCCAAGCCCTTGGTGTAGATGTTGATGTCCGACTCGAACACGAGGTTCGGTGCTTGGAACAGTTTGGGGAAACCACCGAAGTAGTTGCGGCCGCGTGATACCACCACGCCGAGCTTCAACGCCATACCGCACGGGCGGAACCGCCCTCCTGCACGGCGAAAGTGCGCAGGGAGGGGATCGATCGAAGAGATGCGTTGGATCTCACGGATATTGCTGGCCACCGTGCTGAAGCCACCACCCAGATAGATCGGGTAGGAACCCGAGGTGGTGGCCCGCCGGGAGGTGAGCGCCGACCCCGTTTGGGCCAGGCACCAGAACGCTTGCGGTAGAAGGAGGATAGGATTAGTCAATCGCATGGCGCTTGTTGTTTCTGTGTATGCTGCACTGTGAACTCCAACAGATTGCGGTAAAAGAGCCCGTCCAACGCGGCCTGGAGGTCGAAACCGCGACATGTGTACTCGTCCAGTCCACGGATATGACGATCCACGGCGCGATCGATCAAAGGCGGTCGCTCCCACTGCCGGAAGTAGAGAAAAAGGGGAATGAACTGCTGCAACCTCTCGCGGAACAACGGATACTCGCTCGCGGTGGGCACCAGGTCGATCGGATCGATCAGGCCGTCCATGTCGCTGCCCAGGCAGATGCGGCCCCACACGCTTCGCAGCACGCCTGCGGGATCCAAGGGTGTTCCGTTCGCGCGCTCGAGCGTGTCCTTCAACATCACATCAAGGATGTAGAAGAGGTTCTGCATGAAGGGTGCGGCGCTGATGAAGTCCTGCGTAGTTATGGTCAGTGCGTGTGCGCGGCCCGTGTCGGGCAGGTACCGCATGGAAGAGTCCATCGCAACGGCGAGGTATCGTTTGGCCACCGCGATTTGCGCGGCCGGTATGTCGTACGAGTCGGATGTACTATCCGCCAGGCTCAGCCACAGCACCAACCGCTCGGTGTGCTTCCACCGCTTCGTCTTGTGCGGACGTTCGGCCCGCCGCGCGGGTTTGTGCACCCCCTTGCGGGTGATGTGCATGTTCCAGGTCATTGGTTTCTTGATGTACCCACCGAGCAACCGCTGCTCCAGGGGCAGGCCGATGATGCCGCGCTGGCGGTGGATGAGCACGATCTCCTCGTCGTACAAGTTGATACCGAAAGGATAATAGGTGCGCACCAACGGGTCCTTCAGCAGGTTGTACTCATTGTTGAAGGGGCTCCAGTATTGTTCGCTCATCCCCGTCACCGCGCAGTGTGAACAGATGGGCGGCAGGTCGTACTTCGTCATGATGCTATCGTAGAAGTAGTGCCGCGTCATTAGGTCGCTGTGTTTCAGGTCGATCAGGATGCGTCGCCCGTCCACCTCCTCGGCGAATCCCTTGATCATCACCTTACCGAACTTGTTCACTCCGGGCACGGTGAAATAGAGTCTGCTCCATTGCTTCAAGTAACTGGGATCGTTGCTTAGGCGCAGGTTGTAGAGCTTGGTGGCGAGCCAGCTCACGAGGCTTCCGCCGTCATCCAATGCGGGGGCATGCCCGGTCATACCGTTGTAAGCCAGATGCGCTATGGCCACCATGTGATCGGCGGATCGCACTTTGCGGAACGCACGTAGGCGATGTTCCTTTCCAACTCGCCCGCCAAGGCGTTGTCCACGGCTTGGTTCAGGTCCTTGCGCAAAGCTTCCTGCTGCATCTCCCAGTCTTCCAACAGTTCCTGCTTCTGGCTCTGCTCCACCACGCTGGCGGGTCTCGGTTTCGGGGCTTTCAACCGCTCTACCAGGGCGAGCACCGTATCCACCGAAGCCCGCTGTGCGGCATCCAGCCGTTCTCCGTTGCGCAGACGGCGCCAGCCAGCGATCAGGTCATCCTGCTCCTGGCGGTTCCTGTTCTCGAGGTCCACGGAGGTCTTGTTGGGGAACAGGTCGTCCTGCAGGAAATGCCCTCCTTCCACCGCCATGACCACGAAGGAGGAGGTGGTGTCCTCACGCAGTTCGCAGCCCTCGTTCAAGAAGCGCCAATCCATACCCTCAATGCTTCTGTCCTGTGCGGCCATCAATCCGTGCTCGTAACGGAAGTCCTCCCAGTGCGTGATCGCCTCGGTGCGGTCCACGTCCCCACCGATGCGGTGGGACCATTTCATCTTCATACCGGTCTTCACCGCGCCGCCGAGCACACGGGTGGCCCATCCGGTGTTCAGCACGTTCTCGAAAGGACTGATGGCGTTGTAGGCGAGGTCCACATGGCCATTGCGGATGTGCGGGTGCGTGGCCTGGTTGTGCATCACGAAGGAGTTGTTCCCTGACTTGGCGCGGACTCGACCCTTCTCCAGCGCATCAGCGTATGCGCTCAAGCGATCTCCGCCGTGCGCTATGGCGTGCTTCATCTTCGTCCACTTCAACGGCGGCGCCTTTCGCCACCCGCCGTTCCGCCATGTCCGCAGTTTGTGCTGGTCGCGGTACCAGGATATGTCCTTGGGTATTGTGTCCGGGGTATCGCCGCGTGCATCCTTGTGTACATCCACGGCGAAGTGGTTGTGGATCCGCATACTTACGTGGTAGTGCATGTCCGCCACGCGGAACGATGAGTCCGCACGCGGAGGAAGGCCATCCTTCAACCGCAGGTCGAAGACGCCCCGGTAGCCGGTCATGGGGATCTGTCGCGCAGGATCGAGCGATGTGGCTTGCACCTCCAGCCAGTAAAGCGTGTCGGCCGGGTGTTTACGCGCGCGTTCCATCAATTTGGCCGTGCGCGCGAAACCGAACAAACCGGTGCTGTCCGTGGTGTGTTCACCGATCCGTTCCGCACGCTCGCCGAAGGCCCCGCGCCAAAGGGTCAGGTGCACACCTGCAATAGGCCGTTCGCTCCGACTGCCACGAACCATTCCCACCACTTCCTGCTTGGGCCTGCAACCATACATACCGGCAAGTAGGACGGCACCGATGATCACTGTTCGTGTGTGGTGTTCCGTACGCATGGATGGATCTTGTGGTTAACGATACTGGTCGGGAGCTGGCCAAAGACATGCGCAACACGCAAAGGAGCGTTCGCACAGGCGCGGAACCGTGCAGCGACACATCCTGCTATTGTGTTGTGGGAGCGATCGCATCAGCAAGATGAGATTTCCCGAACCTAACATTCCGATCGGTCATCGCATCAGGATATACATGACGGATCCACAGAGCGCGAACACAGAACACATGGTCGGTGCTGTTCGGGGTATGGGATCGAGGGTTATGGTGGACAGAACACCCCGCCCGACAAAGAGAACCGTGGCGTTCGATCTCCACAAGGGTACTTTTCACAGGGTCCCCCCGGTATTTTACACGGGTACCTGCGTAGCCGCCCGGTGCTGAAATGGGGTCCATGTCCCGCCGAACGAGTGTCCGCCGAACATTTCCGCTATGTGAACAGCGAATGAACACCACCCCGAATTTTCGGGGGGGTGTCCTTCGCGCATGCCCCAATCCTCTATTTTGTCCGGCCAGGACATCCGGATAGTGGCATTCGATGAACCCGGTCCGAACCTGCCTGCTCCATCACAACCCATGAAAAGTCTTCGGCATCTCGGCGCTCTCCGGCGTTTTCGCGATCCTCGTGTTCGCAGCCCCCATCTTCACTCGCGCATCCGTCGATCCCGCTGCTCCGCATCGCTTCGCTTTCAAGCAACGTGTAGCACTGGAGCAAGACCCCGGTCGTGTCGCCGTGTTGATGACGCCCGCGTTCCTGGCGCAAGTGAAGCAGCAAGGTCTTCCGGTCTTCGCCATCGGACCCGAACGCGTCGAGCCGCATGCGGTCGCCGGATGGGTGCTATTGAACGTGAAGCCACGCGGTAACGAAGCGATGGAGGCCCTTGTGCGCGGCATCGCGAAGCAGCCGGGTGTGCTCTTCGCATCGCCCGTGTTCGTGGACGATCTGGGCGGGCCCATGTTCGTGACGCCCACCGTGCTCGCAGCTTTCACCGGCGGTGTGGGTGCGGACGCGAAGAGCGCTTTGCTGCGCGATGCCGGTCTGGCGATCGAAGAGGAGTTCCCCGCCGTAGGGGTCACCTTGTTGCGGACCCTCAGCGCGCGCACGGGCTATGAAGTACTGGAAGCGGCGAACACCCTCGCCTTGCGTGCCGAACTACAAGCGGCCGAGCCGGACATGATCTTCACCGGGCGCGGCGACTTCGTGCCGAACGATGCCCAGTTCACCAGTTGCTGGGGGCTGCTGAACACCGGCCAGAGCGGTGGCACGGCGGGTATTGACATGAAGGCGTCGCAGGCGTGGGACCTTACGCAAGGCAACTCCACCATCATCACCGTGATCATCGATACAGGTGTTGATCAAGCACACCCGGACATCCAACAAGTGCCGGGCACCAACACCACCACCGATGCTTCCACCACCGGTGGACCAGTGAACAGTTTCGACAACCACGGCACCGCGGTGGCCGGTTGCGTGAGCGCCACGATCAACAACACCATCGGCACCGTGGGCGTGGCGCCGGGCACACGCAGCGCCAGCGCGCGCACCATGATCAGCACCAGCAGTAGCGGCGCGTGGAACAGCCAGGCCAGTTGGACCGTGGCCTCCATCAACTGGGCCACCACCATCGGCGCGCGCGTCACCAACAACAGCAACTACTACGGCTTCACCAGTGCCACGATCGAGACGGCCTACATCAACACGCGCAACGCCGGCATGGTCCACTTCGCCAGCGCGGGCAACGATGCCAGCAACGCGCTGAGCTACCCCAGCAGCTTGCCTTCCGTGAACGCGGTCAGCGCCATCAGCCGCACCGGCGCCCTCGCTTCCTTCAGCAACTTCAACACGAACCTCTCCTATTCCGCCCCGGGTGTTTCGGTCAATTCCACCGATCGCACCGGCGCACCGGGTTACAATACCAGCGACTATGCGGTGGTGCAAGGCACCTCGTTCGCCTCGCCGTACGCCGCTGGCGTGGCCGCGTTGGTGTTGAGCGCCAACCCCGCGCTCACCGCCGTGCAGGTGGAACAACTTATGGAGACCACTGCTACCGATCTCGGCACTGCGGGTTTCGACAACATCTATGGCTACGGCTTGGTGAACGCTTTCGCCGCGTTGAACCAGATCTACCGCCCCTACCTGCTGGCCAGGATCATACTCGAAGGACC
This sequence comes from Flavobacteriales bacterium, assembly GCA_016712025.1. Taxonomy (GTDB): domain Bacteria; phylum Bacteroidota; class Bacteroidia; order Flavobacteriales_F; family PHOS-HE28; genus PHOS-HE28. The sequence goes on along the minus strand of JADJRW010000006.1, from coordinate 8,505 downwards.
CTATGACAGCGGCCCGCAACTGATGCGGGATGATCTGCGATCACAAGGGTTGGTGCCTGCGGCAGAACCTTACACCGCGCTGGGCTATACCTACTTGAACGGCGGTGGTGAGACCACCACCCCTGCGGTGCTCGCCGTTACCGGCAGCAACGCCATCGTGGATTGGGTGATCGTGGAACTACGCACCAATTTGGCCCCTACCACCATCATGTATTCCCGCGCCGCGCTGCTGCAACGCGATGGCGAAGTGGTGGACATGGACGGCTTCAGCCCGGTGCGGTGCAACGTAGTGCCGGGTCTTTACCATATCTCCTTCCGCCACCGCAACCATCTTGGCTTCTGCGCCTCCGACCAATGGAACCTGAACCTGCAGAACATCACCGTGGCCGACTTCACCGGCACGGTGAACAATGTGTTCGGCACCAACGCGCGAAAAGACCTGAGCGGAAAAATGGGCATGTGGGCCGGCGATGTCACCTTCAACAACCAACTGAAATACGCCGGCAGTGCGAACGACCGCGACCCCATCCTCACCGCGATCGGTGGTGCGGTGCCGACGAACACCGTGAGCGGATATCTCGGTGCCGACATCAACATGAACGGGCAGGTGAAGTACGCCGGCAGTGCGAACGATCGCGATATTCTCTTGCAGAACATCGGGGGGTGTGCCCACGGCGGTGCGGAACGCGCAGTTGCCATAGAGTCCGTTCCGCTCCTGCGCGCAAGCGTTCGTCTGCGACGCGAAGGCGATCCTCCTGGAATTGGGACGAGTGTCTTTCTCCACGGGCCTAGCCAACGGCAATGGAAGATCGCTTCATACGCGGACGCATCTGGGATCTTTTGAACGCGCTCCTTCTCGGCGAGGACCGCAAAAGGCAGCAACCGAGGAATTCGGTTATCTTTCAAACGCATGGCCAGTTAAAGGCATCCCAACATGGCATCTACCACAATGATCCGGCGCATGCTGCTGGTTTTTCAAGGCACCTTGGTACTCCTGGGTGCGGCTGTGGCGCAGAACCCCACAAGCGTGGACATTGACTTGGTGGAAGGAAGTACACCGGGCACATTGGAGGTCCGGGTCCGGCCCAACGGTCAGGGCTTTTCCGGCGTCGTCAGTACTGTTCAATTCACGATCAGTTGGCCAGCGACCTCTCCCGCCACGCTCGGCACGCGCGTTCAGTATTGTGCTGCAGGCTTCAGCCTATCCTCCACACCGCAAGTGACCGCCAGTGGGACGATATTCCGCACGGATAGCGCTTTCGGCTTCGACCCCATGAGCACCACGTGCCCGGGTGAAGTTTGGACCGCAGGAGTATGGCACCGGATCATGACCGTTCCAGTAAATGGGAACACGGGCTGCACAACGTTCCAGATCGTGAGCAATGCGTTCGGTCAACCTGCCGACACCAACTACTTCATCTCCCTGGGCGGAGTTAGTAAGACCGGTATCATCGAACAGACGTCCGTGTTCATCGGACCCTGTGCCGTGCCGTTGGCGGTCAAGTTGCATTTGCAAGGACCCTATGACACCGGAACGTTGCTGATGCGCGATGACCTGCGTGCGGCCGGAACGGTGCCTACTACCGAACCCTATACCGCATTGGGTTACCCCAACGCTGCCAGCGGCGGCGCGGAGACCACTACTGCGGGTGTCCTGGCGGTGAGCGGCACCGACGCCATTGTGGATTGGGTGCGTATCGAGTTGCGCAGCAGCACCGATCCCACCGTGCTGGTGGCCACACGGCATGGCTTGGTGCAACGCGATGGCGACGTGGTGAGCGCCGCGGATGGGGTATCGAACGTGACGATCGGCAACATACCGGGCAGCTATTACGTGGTCGCTCGCCACCGCAATCACTTGGGTGCGATGACCGCCACGGCGCTCGCTTTGAACTTGACCTCCAACACCGTCGACTATCGGAACCCAGCTACACTAACCTTCGGCACCGATGCCCGCAAGACCATAGGCGCGGTAATGGCCCTTTGGGCTGGCGACGTGAACTCGAACGGACAACTGAAATACGCCGGCAATGGCAATGATCGCGATGCGCTGCTCACCGCCATCGGTGGCACGGTACCTACGAACACGCTGAGCGGGCAATACCGCCAGGAGGACATTAACATGAACGGACAGGTGAAGTACGCGGGCAGCGCGAACGATCGTGATATCCTCCTGCAGAACATCGGTGGGTGGTGTGCCTAGCCGCAGGAACGCGCAGTTGCCGTAGGGGACCAGCTAGTGCATTCATGACGTCGAGGGTCGACCTGTAGCGATGCGAGCCTGGCCTTGGGCTTGCAGGTTCCGCATATTTAACGACCTTGGTTCGTCCATCCGGTCCGTTCAAACTCCCTGTCCATGTTCCGAACGTCATCCGTTCCCTTCGTTGCCGCCGCCGTGTTGCTCTCCACGTTCGGCAAAGCCAACAACGTACAAGTGGCCAACACCATCCTCACCGGTAGCACCGGCCCCACGGTTCAGGTCCAGTTCGACCTGAGCTGGGAGAACAGTTGGCGCGGTGGCGCGGTCACCAATTGGGACGCTGCCTGGATATTCGTCAAGTACCGCACAAGCCTCTCGGGTGCCTGGCTGCATGCCAACCTGAACAACACAGGCCATGTGGCCACCACGGGCAGCCAGATCGATCTCGGCCTGCTCGTTCCCGGAACAGCGTACAACGCCACCACTAACCCCGTGGTCGGCGTGTTCGTGTACCGCAACACTACAGGTACGGGGAACCTCAGTCTTCCCGGCACCCAACTGCAGTGGAGCATCGGAGCGCTCGGGTTGAACTATTCGGACATCGCCCAGATCCAAGTCTTCGCCATTGAAATGGTGCATGTACCGCAGGGTGCCTTCGCTGCGGGCAGCGGTGGAACGGAAAACAGTGCTTTCACCCTTACCACCATCAACACGGCCACGGCCAGCACCACCCCGAGCGGCAGCGGAAGCCTGGGTGGCCAGCAAGGTGGTTTCCCCACCGGACAGTCCGCACCGAACGCAAACTGGCCCAACGGCTTCAGTGCCTTCTATTGCATGAAGTACGAGTTGAGCCAGCAGGGCTATGTGGATTTCTTGAACACCCTCACCTACACCCAGCAAGTAACACGCACGGAAAATGCGCCCAACAGCGCAGCGGGCACAGGAGCCTTGATAACCGGCAATCTCATCCGCAGTGGCATTGATGTCCAAACGCCCGGCGTGGCCAGTACCGTTCCAGCGGTGTACGCCTGCAACCTGGATGGCGACGCCGTGTACGGCGAAGTCACGGACGGGAAGAACATCGCTTGCAACTGGTTGAGCTGGGGTGATCTCACAGCCTACCTCGATTGGGGCGGCTTGCGGCCAATGACGGAACTGGATTTCGAGAAAGCCTGCCGCGGCACCATCCCCGCAGTGCCGAACGGATACCCTTGGGGTAACACGAGCATTGCGACCAGCGCCTACATCCTGATCAATGCGGGGGCCAGCAACGAAGGCATCGCCACCAACTACAGCACCACCTCCGGCAATGCGAGAACTACGGTCCAACAGGCGCTGGATCAACGGGTCGCTGCGCGTGGGCATCTTCGCCGCGAACGGCAGCAATAGCGGAAGGGTAACCGCAGGCGCCACGTATTACGGCATCATGGAGATGGGGGGTAATTTGTGGGAGCGTGTGGTTACGATCGGCCTCCCGGAAGGTCGCGTCTACACGGGTACCCACGGCAATGGCATCTTGGCCGCAACAGGAGATCCGAACGCTACCACGTGGCCTCTGGCCACCACTGCGGAAGGTGCTGGCTCGCGCGGTGGTGATTATACTTTCAGTGCGCTCTCCCTCCGAACCTCCGATCGGGTCCAGGGTGGCAACGTCGACGATACGCGCCAGGAATACCGTGGTGGCCGGGGGGTGCGGCAAGCGCCGTAGAAGCGGTTCCGATCACAACCGTCATCCATGAGCATCCTCGTTGCTGCGCACCACGCAGCGGCTGGCTCAATGAGACCCATCTTTGGTCTGCTGCCTGTGCGCCCGCTTCTGCGCAGGCCCAGTTCGCCGGGGTATCGGCTGGGCGATGTGCCTGGCATTGCATGCGCCCGTGCCCCATCCCATCCAACAACTTCAGTGGTGGCAGCGGCCGGGGTGAGTGGCATGCCGCATTTTTGACCCAGGCCCATCGCTTCCAACATTTTCATTGGTGGCCATGGCCGGGGCGAGGTGGCCGCGTTATATGTGCCCGTGGCCCTCCCATCCAACATCTTCAGTGGGGGCAGTGGCCGGGGTGAGGTGGCCGCGTTATATGTGCCCGTGGCCCTCCCATCCAACATCTTCAGTGGGGGCAGTGGCCGGGGTGAGGTGGCTTCACTTTTCAGCAGCCTGCAACCCACCTATCTGCTGCTCGCCTTGCGTGTTATGTTGGAAGGTCCATACAACAGTGGCACGGGGTTGATGACTGATGCCTTGCGCTCTGCGAGCCTGGTGCCCAGCGCTGAACCCTACAGCGCCCTCGGCTATTTGCATACCGGAGGAGGAGGAGGCGAGACCGTCCCAGCCAACGTGCTGGCCCTTGCGAGCAACAACGCTATTGTGGATTGGGTGGCGGTGGAACTGCGCGATGCGACGACGCCTAGCACCGTGCTCGCTACCCGCAGCGCCTTGCTGCAACGTGATGGCGACATTGTATCCATGGATGGCGTTTCCCCGGTCACATTCAGCCAGGCGCCGGGCACCTACCAGGTGGCCCTGCGCCACCGCAACCACTTGGGGGTGATGACCGCCAATGCTACGGCGCTGGGACTTTCCACCACGCCGCTGGATTTTTCCCTCGCCTCCACATCCACTTTCGGCACCAACGCACGCAAGAGCATCACCGGCACCTTCCCCACGCAAGCGCTCTGGGCCGGCGACGTCACCTTCAACAACCAACTGAAGTACGCGGGCAGTGCCAACGATCGCGACCCCATCCTCACCGCGATCGGTGGCACGGTGCCCACCAACACGGTGAGCGGCCAGTACCGCCAGGAGGACATCAACATGAACGGCCAGGTGAAGTACGCGGGCAGTGCGAACGATCGCGATATTCTGTTACAGAACATCGGGGGTAGTGTGCCCACTGCGACGCGGAACGCGCAGTTGCCGTAGAGTCCGCTAGGCAACGCGGATGGGTCCAAAAATGAGGTCTGCTCACTGCGGGACCCTGTGCCATCGAACGGCCGTTTCCGGGACACGCTCAGTAGGCTTTGCTGGCCTTCGCACGCAGGAATTTCTTCACTTCGTCAAAGGGAAGCTCATGCTCTTTTACGTACCGTATCGGTTCCTGGTCCAAGTCTTCGAAATAGACCAAGGCCTTCAGGATAAGGGCCCGGTCCAATTGCGGCAGCTTCACCGCGCACAAGGCGAGCAGCTCGTTGAGCGTGAACCGCTGCAGGATGAAGTAGAGGTCGATGTAGTCCTTCATCGTCCCTCTTCCGGTGATGGCCGAGAGTTTCATGCAGCCGATGTCCGCGATGTCCGCCAGGTCGAAATGCTCCGAACGCACCAAGGGCCTAAGCAGCGGATACGGATAGCGCATAAAGCTCAACTTGATCCTGCTGGCAGCCACCACCGTCAGGATGTGGCGTTCGTCCTGCACCTTCACCAGGGGTATACCCAGGAAGGCACTGACGAGCAGTTCGAACAAGCGTGCCGTGTCGAACTCACGCTCCGAAAAGAAGTCGAAGTCGATGCTGTCCCGATGGCCTATCTGCAGCGCCAGCGCCGTGCCACCCGCCAGGTAGAAACCTTGGGCACGGCAGAACGCCAAACGCGGCAAGGCACTGCGGCGTTGTTCGTCAAGGATGGACCAGAACATGGGTTCAGAACCGGCTGGCAACGCGGGGTTCGATACCGAAAACGAGCGACCAATAATTCAAGGACCGCCGGTTCCATTCCCCGGGCCGCGGACGAGCCACCACCTCGGCGATCCGTTCGCGCGGGTAGATCTTGAACAACCAGAGCAGCGCTTCGTGGGTGCCCAGGTTCAGGACGTTCGTGATGATCCGCTCCCGATGCTCGTCAAGGTCGATCCGGTCCACATCCAATGACCAAAGAGCCGCTTTCACTGCGGCTGGAAGCGAGGTGCCCATGCCTGTGCAAGATAAGCCGCGCAGGAGCCAAGGGGCTTGCGGTTCCGGGAATTTACCCAACTTGGCTATCGGAATCCTGAACCGATCTCACCTGCCATGACCCTATTGAGGATCACTTCGTGCCTTGCCCTCGGTCTATTGCTCCACACAGCGGGCCAAGCCAACAACATCCAAGTGGCCAACGCCACCCTTACCGGAAACACCGGCACCAGTGCCAAGATCCAGTTCGACCTGAGTTGGGAGAACAGCTGGCGCGGCGGCGTGGTGAGCAATTGGGATGCCGCCTGGGTCTTCGTGAAGTATCGTACCAGTACTACGGGCGATTGGCAACCGGTGGAACTGAGTAACACCGGACATGTTGCACCTCCGGGCAGTCAGGTGGACTTGGGTCTGTCTTTTCCAGGAGGGGTGTACAACGCCAGCACCAACCCTGCTCTCGGCGTATTCATCTACCGCAATGCAGTCGGCACCGGGAACCTCGCCCTGTCCACCATTCAATTGCAATGGAACTACAGCGCACTTGGCTTGGTCTTCAACGATGTTGCCCAGATCCAGGTGTTCGCAATTGAAATGGTTTATGTGCCTCAAGGGAGTTTCTACTTGGGTACTGGTGGAACGGAAGGGGGGTCCTTCACCGACGGCTCTTGGGTTTCAGGGGCATCCGTTCCAAAGCAGATCACAGCGGAAGATGCCATCACTGTCGGCACTGGCGCCGGGAACTTATGGGTAACGACCCCTCCGGTGGGGTGCTCTTATGCTACCGTTCCTACAGGCACGCTGGCAGCGGCCTTCCCGAAAGGATATGCCGCCTTTTACTGCATGAAGTATGAGTTAAGCCAGCAGGGCTATGTTGAATTCCTTAACTCGCTCACTTATACGCAGCAAGTGGTGCATACCGCCCAACCTCCGAATTCCGCTTCTGGCACGGGGGCGCTTCTCTCCACCTTGGGCACTGCCACCGCACAGCGGAACGGGATCGACATCCAAACTCCTGGGACACCCTCCACGATACCGGCGGTGTACGCCTGCAACTTCGATGCGGACGGCATCTACGGTGAAGCGAACGATGGCATGACCATCGCTTGCAATCACATATCATGGTACAGCATGGCGGCCTATCTGGATTGGAGCGGGCTGAGGCCGATGACAGAACTGGAGCTGGAGAAGGCCTGTCGTGGCACTTTACCTCCCGTACCGAATGAATACGCATGGGGCACCAACACCATCGCTGGTAGCGCGTATACCCTGTCGAATCCTGGGGCTGCCAACGAAGGCATTGCCACGAACTACAGCACCACCCTGGGCAATGCGATCACACCAGCTACGGGCGGCGGGGCGATCGGAGGCCCGTTACGCGGCGGCATTTTCGCCGCCAATATCAGCAGTACGGGTCGGGTAACCGCGGGCGCAAGCTATTACGGCATCATGGAGCTTACGAGCAATCTTTGGGAGACCGTGGTGACGATCGGCAACACCCAAGGTCGGGCCTTTACAGGAAGGCATGGAAGCGGCGCCATCCTTGGCAGCGGGAATGCGAACGGGGTGAATTGGCGGATCCCTCGACCGGTATAGGAGTTGAGGTGTGCATGGGGTTACTACAGCAACCCGCTAACCCCGGTCTGTGATCGCTGCTACAGCAAAATGGATCGGGATTTCCGCTCAGCAGACATTGGCACTCGCGGAGTACGCACCGCTCCATGACCTGGGCCATGCATCGGTCTTTTACGCGGCATCCTTTCCGACCAGCATCTTGGTACGCCTTGGTGCGGTCATTTCCTCTATTGGTATGCTTGATGCCGTTCGGAGTTCAGGCCTAATATGGTGGAGGAGCAGGTCGTGGCGATATCGCCTCGCTATTCTCGCAAGCGAACATTGCGTCCAACATTTTCAGCGGCGGTGATGGCCGTGGTGATGTCGCGGCGCCGCATGCTCCCACAGTCGCTTCCAACATCTTCAGCGGCGGCAACGGGCGTGGAGGAGGTCACCGCGAATTTCATTCCGTCGCGCAAGGTGCTACTCTCCTTGCGGTGCAAGCCCGAAGGGCCCCAAGATGCGGGTACCGGTTTGATGAGCGATGCCCTTCGCAGCGCCAGCTTGATCCCCGGCACCGAGCCCCTGCACCGCGCTTGGCTATGCCGCCAGTGGCGGCGGCGGCGAAACGGTTGCTGAGGCAACGCTCGCTACCACCGGCAACGATGCCGTCGTGGATTGGGTGGTGGTGGAATTGCGCGATAACACCAACCCCGCGAGCATAGTCGCCAGCCGCGCCGCATTGATCCAGCGCGATGGCGATGTGGTGTCCACGAACGGGACCACCCCCGTACTCTTCGACCAGGCGCCCGGCATCTACCGCGTGGCCCTGCGCCACCGCAACCATCTGGGGGTGATGACGCTCAATGGCG
>JADJRW010000005.1 GCA_016712025.1 Flavobacteriales bacterium | reverse complement strand
CGCAGGAGGGTGAGATCCTGCAGACCGACAACCCGAACCCTTGGACATCCTGCTTGGGTACATCGACCGGTAGGCGCTGAGATCGAGATGATCGACATGGCCGATCGGGAGCGACAGATGAAGAACGTACTGGACGGCTGCGACCCAGCGACCTGATCATGTGGACTGTAGCCCGAGCTTGGGCCTGGTCACCGTGAACGCATTGACCGCAGCGGACTGCCCACGGCCGGTGCCCGTCCAGTGTGAATATTTCGCACTGCGGGCCTTGGGGCAAATTGCTGAACACCATCAAGATCGTGCAGCAACGGCTCAACACCGAGCTGATGATGCAGGGCATGTTGCTCACCATGTATGACAGTCGTCTTCGTTTGGCCAACCGGGCGGTGGAGGAAGTGAAGACCCACTTCCAGCAACTCGTGTTTCGATACCGTGATCTCATCGCAACGTGGTCCGGCGACCCGCGGAACAATATCATCACGCACGACGCCAGCAGCAAAGGCGCCGTGAACTACCTGAACCTGGCGCGCGGGATCCTTGCAGAGAGAACAGCATGACCCATGCCCAGAACACCAGCGCGCACCATCGCCATCCCCGAGAACAATGACCAAGAAACGTGGGCTGGGGCCGTGGCCTGAGCGCCCTGCTGGAGGATTCCGGCACCGATATCACCGAACGCAGCCCCGTGCCCGGAGTTCGGCGCGCAGCGCGTGGCGGACAACGTCGCCTCCATCTCCATCAGTTGGATCGAGCCCACCCCCTTCCAGCCGCGCACCCACTTCAGCCCGGAGGCGCTTACCGAACTGAGCAACAGCATCCGCGAACTCGGCGTGATACAGCCCGTCACCGTGCGCAAGGTGGGCTACGATAAGTACCAACTGATCAGTGGCGAACGCCGGTTCCGTGCGAGTCAGGCGGCGGGGCTCACTGAGATCCCTGCCTACATCCGCATCGCCACCGACGAGGCCATGCTGGAGATGGCGCTGGTGGAGAACATCCAGCGCGAGGATGGACGCGATCGAAGCGGCCATCAGTTTCGGGCGCCTGATCGACGAAGTGAAACTGACGCAGGAACAGCTGAGCGACAAGGTGGGCAAGGACCGCACTACGGTCACGAACTACCTGCGTCTATTGAAACTTCCACCGGAAGTGCAGATGGGCATCCGTCAGCGGCAGTTGGGCATGGGCCATGCCCGCGCGCTTCTGGCCGTGAGCGACCCAGCGCAGCAGGTGGATCTGTTCCGCCGCATTGTGGAAAGCCAGTTGAGCGTTCGAGAGGTGGAGGATCTCGCCCGCTCCAGCAAGAAGGGCTCTCTCCTCGGCGGTGCGCGCATGAACGGCACTCTGCACAAACAGACCGCGAAACGGCTGAGCGAACGCTTCGGCACGAAGGTGGTGGTGAAGGAGACGCCCAAGGCAAGGGCCGCATCGAGCTCGGTTTCCGCACTTCCGACGAACTCGCCGCGATCCTGGCCAAGCTGGGCGCCTAGCCCATGCGTGCGCTGCTCCTGCCTTGCTGCCTCGCGGTCGCCTTGACCGCCTGGGCGCAATCGGATAGTGCGATCACGCTTGCGGATACCGCACGCGTCCTCACCTGGAAGGAACGCCACAAACCCGGGCGCGCCACGCTCTATAGCGCGCTTCTCCCGGGCGCGGGCCAGGTGTACAACCGCCAAGGTGGAAAGTGCCCATCGCCGCCGCCTTCGGGTGAGCACCTATTTCCTGATCGAGAACACGCCAGTACAACCGCTACAGAACGCTTGCGTCGCCCTGGTCGATAACGCATCCGAACACGGTGGACGAGTTCAACGGCGAATTCACCTCAGCGGCAGTGCGCGACCTGGCCGACACCTACCGCCGTTGGCTGGACATGGGCTACCTGGCGATCGGGCTTGCCTTTATGCTCAACATCGTGGACGCCACTGTGGACGCACTTCGTGCGGTTCGATGTGGGCGAGGGATCTTGTTTAAGGCAAGTCCTTCCTTGCAACTGGCTTCCCGTGTGGCGCCCTTGGAGTGACGCTATCAGCGCATTTTTAGGCGACCCTTCCAATGATACCCTCCCGGCAACTTCACCGCCGGTAATTCGTCCGTACGGTATGAACATGTGCAGAAGGATCGCCCTCGTTCTCATTGGGGCCATTTCCGTTGAGGCGTTCCCACAAACGACCGGCTTGCACATTTTCGAAATGAGTAATGAGGCTTCGATCGAGGATCTGGAGATCGGTGTGGATGGAGATCTCTACCTCGCCGGGAAAATGGACAGCGCGGGGGTCGATCACGCACTTGTAGTGCGCTGTTCTTCGGAAGGGACAATCTTGGACGCCAAGACCTACGCACCCATCGGAGGAGCCATGAGAGGCGTGGCCCTGTGCCAGCGTCCAGATAGTGGTCTCTGGATGACCGGCCAATCACTTCCCCCGTTCTTTGGGACATTCACCCTTTCCTCGATATGCTGCTTGAGCCGATCGCATGCACCGTTCTCACCCCCTCCAATTGGTCAAGGGTCGTGAAATTCATGACCTTAACCAACGGAGGCTTACCGGTCACGGGAGGGTATATGACCGCCTGGCGGATCATCGCATAGCCGACCGGTTCTTGGGGAGCCGTGGGCGGTACGAGCAGTTCGTCGGCGACGGTGACAGCGGACCTCATGGCAGCGCCTTTGGGCTCAGCGGACTGGGGCGCGCGATCCGGCGTTGGCGATTGCAAACCTGCTGTATCAAACGACCTTCATCGCGCCACCGCCGAGCATGTATCTCGGGGCGAGGCATCGGACCAATGGGCTCTACGGCGGTCGGTGGCGACACGAATGCGGGCACCCTGGCAGTGGCCAAATTGGACAGTACAGGCGCGGTCATTTGGGCACGAATGATCACCCGTCTCCACCGATGATCGGTTGCCGGCGGTCCGGGTGCGGGACGATCAAAAAGTGCTTGTGCTTTCTCGAGAACACAACGTGGGCATTCACCTTACCCAGCTATCGCCTGCGGGTGATATGGAGTGGAGCCGATCCTATGTAGCTGCCAACACGGCCTTGAACGGCATGGATCTCGGCATCCTCCCGAACGGAGCGGGGTATGTGATCGCTGGCACCGCGGCCGTTTTTGGCCTGGACAAGCCTTTCTTGCTGATGACAGATACGGCAGGGCTGACCTACTCCCGTGATGGTCCACTAGTGAACACCGTAGCTCAAATGGTCAACGTGACCCCAACCACATGGACGAACGGAACCCCGGATCCAGGATCCATCCTATCCCCGATAGTGTACGCCCAGGATCCCGCAGCGGTGGAAGTACTGGTTTGCGGGTCGATAGTCACCGAACTGCTGAACATGGCGCGCAGCGTTCAGAACTCCCGGGTGTCACCGAACCCTTTTTCACCAGCACGCATGTCCACGTCGACCGTGGAACCAGCGGCCGAGCCATACTGAAGTTGATGATCCAAGGGGGACAACTCGTCCGCCAGATCCCTGTGCCGGAAGTGCGGCGACCTCCGCCTGGATGCGAGGATGTACGTCTGGACTGTATCTTCTGCTTCTCGATGAAGGAGGTGCATCGGTGGCCGGTACCCGGCTCGTGGTCGAGTGATCGCGCGCGCGCCATCCGGTATCTTGGGCCCAATGCGTATCGCTCTCTACGGCACCGGTAAAATGGGCCAGGCCATCGCACAGGTCGCGCGGCAGCGTGGGCATTCGATCGGCCTTTGAAGTCCGCGCCGAACGCGGGCGCTTCGCCGAAGGAATGGACATGGCCATCGAGTTCAGCCGGCCGGAGCATGCGGTAGCGAACATCCGCCCTGTGCGTGGAAGCCGGTGTGCCGGTGGTGGTGGGCACCACGGCTTGGTACGATCACCTCCACGAGGTGCAGCAGCTTGTCGCTGAGAAAAAAGGCACGGTGCTCTGGGCGAGCAACTTCAGCATCGGGGTGAATCTATTCTTCCGCGTGAACCGGCTGCTGGCGCAGTTGATGGATACACAGGCGCAGTACAACGTCCATCTCGATGAGATCCACCACATCCACAAGCTCGACGCTCCCAGCGGCACAGCGATCACGCTGGCGCGGGACATCGATCTGCGGACCCAGCGGTATTCGGGGTGGAAGCTCAGGACCAGGAGCAGGCGCAGGGGCGAACGGACGGTCTTGCCCCTGCGCCTGCTCCTGCGACTGTTGAGATCGAAAGCGAACGCACCGGCGAAGTCCCCGGAAAGCACAGCGTGAGTTGGACCAGCGCGGACGATCGGATCATCATCACCCATGAAGCCTTCGGGCGTGCGGGCTTCGCCAATGGCGCGGTGCTCGCGGCGGAGTGGCTCGCGGATCCCGTCCAGAAACGGCAGGGCTTGTTCACTATGGAGGATGTGCTGGGTTGAACCCGGACCTCGCAGCATCGTCCCGTCCCCGTAAACGATCGCCCGTTCATACAACGTCCCGGGCGCTTCTGCGATCCGTTGCGCACCTTCGCAGCCGATGATCCCTTACCTCTTCCTCTTCGCCTATATCGGCGTGCTGTTCGCATGCCTTTGGAAATACTTCGTGAAAGCGGGTCGCCCGGCCTGGGAAGGCTTCGTTCCGGGCTACAACCTGTTGATCTGGCTGAAGCTGAGCGGCAAGCCTTGGTGGTGGATCTTCCTCTTCCTTGTGCCGGGAGTGAACCTGCTCGTTTTCATGATCCTGAACGTGAACATCAGTATTACGCTAGGCGAGCGTGCTTTCAAGGACCATGTGATCATGGTGCTCCTGCCCTGGGTGAAGATCCCGCAACTGGCCTATTCGCCGAAGCACGCCTACGTTGGACCGATCCTGTAAGCACAACGCAAGCGAGGACGATTGGGCCAGTGGGCGATGCGATCCTGTTCGCGGTGATCGTGGCCACGGTGTTCCGCACCTTCACCTTCGAAGCCTTCACAATTCCCACACCTTCCATGGAGAAGAGTCTGCTGGTGGGCGACTACCTCTTCGTGAGCAAATTGAGCTACGGTCCGCGCATGCCAATGACGCCGCTCACCTTCCCCTTCACGCACCACACCATGCCGTTCACCGCGAGCACGCCCAGCTTCGTGGAATGGTTCAAGCAACCCTATCGGCGCCTGCCGGGCTTCGGCGATCCGCAACGCGGTGATGCGGTGGTCTTCAACTTCCCCGAGGGCGATACCGTGGTGGCCAATTTCCAGAACCAGAGCTACTACCAACTGGTGCGCGACTACGGTCGCGACAAGATCCACGACCCGAAGTTCAAGATGTTGAACATGGTGGACGGCCAGGTGCGCCAGGTGGAGACCGGCGGCATTCTGGTGCGACCGCTGGACAAGAAGGAGAACTACATCAAGCGCTGCGTGGCCGTTGCCGGTGACACGCTCGAGGTGCGCCACGGCTTCGTGTTCATCAATGGAAAGCAACAGGACTTGCCGGGCATGGCGCAGTACGGCTACGAATTCATTCTGAAGGACCGGTTCAACGAGCGGATGCTGAAGGAGCAGTACGATATCAGCCCGGACGATCTCCCCAGGGGGAGAACGGCGGGGTGAGCATCCCGCTCACCGAAGCGAACGCAGGCAAGCTGAAGAACTTCAACAATGTGATCAATGTAACCCGGCAGGACCATCCGAAGGGCTACGCCTCGCCATACCACAAATGGCCCTACTTCCCCAACCACCCGGACTATGATTGGAGCGAAGACAACTTCGGTCCGCTGTGGATCCCGAAGAAGGGCGCGACCATCGCTCTGAACCTGCGCAACCTTCCGCTCTATGAGCGCGCCATCCGTGTCTACGAACACAACGACCTGCGCGTGGAAGGGGGTCGCATTCTGATCAACGGCGCGGAGGCCACGAGCTACACCTTCCAGCAGGACTATTTCTGGCTGATGGGCGACAACCGCCACCGGTCGCAGGATGCACGCTTCTGGGGCTTTGTACCACATGACCATGTGGTGGGCAAAGCGGTGCCGATCAAGTTCACAGATCCCTACACGGGCATTCGCTGGAAGCGTCTCTTCACCTGGTAGGACGCAAATAAGAGGTTCCGCACCGCGATCGGCGAGCTTTGTCGGACCGATGCGATAACAGGGGAACGTTGGCGCGGGCTGAGCCCTTGGACCCGGGCTTTCCTAAAGCCATGGTGTTATTGATCATTGTACACACTTTCGTGTTGCGCTGGGTGATCGTGCAAAGCACCAGCATGTTCGCCACGCTCGTGCCCGGAGATGTGGTGGCGGTGCAGCGGTGGCCTGTTTGGACGGGCTTTCAGCGCGGGGATCTGGCGGTATTTCGCGATCCCGCGCAGGACGATCTGCGCATGGGTCGGCGGCAACTTCTGGTGAAGCGCATCGTGGGTTTGCCTGGCGACACCGTGCGGATCCGCAACGGTCACCTGTTCGTGAACGGCATGGTACTGGGCCCGTGGCCCGGCCAGACGCAGCGCTATTTGGTGCGGTTGAAACCCAACGCGGACGCCCTGCAAGTGGCCCATGCGATCGGTCTTCCGGAGGCCTACTTGCTGCGGAACGACGACCATCTCGAAGTGCCCCTGAACGAAGCGCTCGCCGCGCGTAGGGGCACTGCCCGAAGTGCGTTCGGTGGCACCGATGGGCCTGAGCCTACGACCTGCCCGACACCTCTTCCCTTCAGCCCCATCCAACCTTGGAGCACCGATGCCTGGCCCGATCAAAAGTGCCCGCGAAAGGTGACACCACGGCGATCAACACGGGCTCACTTCCCTATACGATCGGATCACGACACGCTATGAAGGGCATGCCCTCGAGGTGGCCGGCACGACATGCTGCTCGACGGCGAACCGTTGGATGGCTACGTGACCGAACAGGACCACTACTTGTACTGGGCGATAGTCGCCACAATAGCGCGGATTCCCGGCACTGGGGTCCCATCAGCGACCACTGGTGAGGAAGAGTGCACCCAACTGCTCTCCCCTGGACAGGGAACGGCATGCGCCGCGCTGGGAACGGACCCCGTAAGTGGTGGCACGGTAGACAATTTCGCCGCATGCCGAAAATTTGATATCATCGTGGTTCCGTTCTGATGGGTTGCGGAGGAAGTAGCACCGAGGGGCCGGTGCGACGCGTTCTTCGCGCCTTATCCGGACTACCAGCGACCGGCCCCGGCGCACGCCGGAGAACGCGAGCTTCGAACGATGCGATGGCCGCTTATTCTGATAATGAGTTCGCCAAGGCTGCTGAGAACTTATTTAAACAAGGAGCTGAACCCGCGCAGAACGTGGAATCGATCCGAAACGTACCTCGCCAGTTGCTACTGGGAAGCGGACGCCCTCGATGTGGAACTCCAACCGGACTTCATCGAGAACGCCGACGTCAGAACTACGCCGAGGCCGCGGAATGGTACACCGTGCTATGTTGGCTGTGCAGCGAACAGGTTCGATTCGCGCTGGTGGGTGCGGTTGCTCACCGGCGCAAGAACGGCACACCCTACAGCAGCAAGCTGCGGAACTCGCCAAGGCGCTCTCGGTACGGTAACGCCAGCGGAATTTCTTACCGGATTGCGTCCGGCTTTGAATGAGCCGTTGCCGGGGCTACCATCGCTTTCTGGAACCAGCGGCTACTGAACGCACCGAAATCGAGGCGGCTTTGCGGCAAGACCTCCTGCACCACGCGAGAGCGCCGTTCTGGTCTTG
>JADJRW010000004.1 GCA_016712025.1 Flavobacteriales bacterium | reverse complement strand
AGGCCATCAATGCCGTGCTCGCGAAGCGCAACGCGATGCTGCTACCCACCGCCGCGCACCCGCTGATGGACCCTTTCACGGAAACGGTGATCTGGCCGCACGATCACAACGAGGTCTACGCGCTCTACAACCGCATCTTCGATTGCAGGGGCCACGGTTGGAGCAATTTGCAGAGCACACACCTCAACTTACCCTTCGCAACGGACGAGGAGTTCAGCAAGCTGCACGCGGCAGTGCGCATGGTGCTGCCACTCATCCCGGCGCTCAGTGCCAGTTCCCCGATACTCGACGGTAAGGTCACCGGCCATTTGGACAGCCGCATGGAGGCCTACCTGCATCACCAGGAACGGCTTCCGCAACTGATGGGTTCCTTGATCCCTGAAGCGGTGTTCACCCAGGAAGACTACTACCGCGAGATCTTCGGTCCCATCGGCAAGGCCCTCGCTCCTTTCGATACGGAGAACGTGATGGACCACCACTTCGCCAACTCACGCGGGGCCATCGCCCGCTTCGATCGCGGTGCCATCGAGCTACGCGTGATCGACATCCAGGAGTGTCCGGCCGCCGATCTGGCGATCGCGGAACTGATCGTAGCGCTTACCCGTGCCATGACGAAGGGGCGCTGGACGAGCACGTATTTACAACGCGCGTGGAGCGAGACGGATCTGCTGGCGATCTTCAAGCAAGTGATCCGCGATGCGGGAAAGGCCGAGATCGTCGACCGGGACTTCCTGGTGATGTTCGGTGATGAAAGAAGAACGCATGACCGCACAGCGCTTGTGGGAGCATATCGCGCAGGAACTGCGGAGCGAACTGAGCAATAGCGCGCAGGAGGTGATCACCCACATCCTGCAGCATGGCTGTCTTGCCCAGCGCATACTTGCCCGCACGGGTCCATCGCCCAATGCTGAAACCGTGCGCAAGGTCTACGCGGAAATAGCGGCATGCTTGCAGGAGGACCGGCTCTTCCTGTGAACCACGGATCGCACCATCAAAGGGAACGCCCCGGCCAAAGGCCGAGGCGTTCGTGCAAGATGGTCGGGTGAGATCAACGCACCACGGAGAAGCGCCGCTCGTCGCGACCCTGGTCGGTGATCACCTGTAGTACATACGAGCCAGCGCTGTAGGCGGAGAGGTCCAGGGTCATTCGTTCCTGACCGATCGTGTTGGCCAACGAGAGGGCCGGTCCAGCATGCGTCCGGCAAGATCCAGCACACGCATCTCCACCATGCGCGCGGTGCCCAGGTCCATGTGAACGTTCAACACATCGCTGGCGGGATCCGGATAGATCCGCAGGTGGAGGTCCAGATGGCGCTCTCCGCAATGCCGTCCACATCCACCTCATCCCAGAGCTGAATGTCGTCCACCGCTGCTTCCACAATGCTCGCGCCATCGAGATAGTCTCCGATACGTACACTGTCCGAGGCGACGAAACGCACTTGTACCGTGCTGTTGGGCACCACGTAGTCGGCCACGCGGAAGGCCGCTCTGCGCCAACTGCGGTCGGTGGTGGTGTGGTCTCCACCGGCACCCAGGTGGTACCATCGTTGGTCATCGCCACCTGCCACCAGTCGGAGTTGGGGTTCGGGCCGGAACGGGTTGTTGATATACCACCGCCAGTAGCTGATCGGGGTGGTGCGGTCGGTGAGGTCCAATCGGCGCACTGCGCAAGGTGGTCCCATCGTCGACGTCATCATCGCGCGCGCGAAGTCAGCCAATGCGCCGTTGGCATTGCCGGTAACGAAGCAGGAAGCACCGCTTCCGGTGTGTGCTGCGTATCGGTCTGGACCAGTGCCGAACAAAGGGTGCGGAACCACATAGGAGGGAATGGGAGCGCGTCGACCCAATTGCCCGATGTTGAATTATCCCTGCCAAGTCCGGTTTGCCAGCGGCCCAAGTTCGCCGGTCAGTCCTCATCCTCGGTGCCTTCCAGTTGGCAACCCACCAAGGGATGAAGTAAGGCAGGTTCGGTTCGGCACAGCGCGCACCGATGGGCAGCACGCCGGTGACGTGTTGGAAGATGTCCACCATCCCGATGCAATAGCGATCACCGTTCCATGGGGTTGGGCGGGAATGGACACATGGTAGTCATTACCGCCCTTATCCATCATGGGCACCATCGTCCAGTTAGCGTCATCGTTGATGCGGTAGGAAGCTGCACCTCACCCAGGTAGCAGAAAATCGAGATCGAGCACCAGTTGTGCGCCCAGGTCGATCACTTCCGCATGCGGGGCGCTCTCAAGATTGTCGTGCAAAAGTTCGGCATTGGTCAGCAAGGTGATCCCGTGTATGGCGAAGGCCTCCACGATCGCCGCTGCGTTCGGCGTACCGTTGGTGAGGTCCCCGTCGGTGTCGTCCGCCTGGAGTGCGTCCAGCAGCACATCGCGGAACGCCTGGCCTTCGTTGCCATTGGCTGCGGTGGCCTGCAGACCCGGAAGGCCCCAGTGAACAAAGTCATCATGGTGTTGATGTCATTCCCCAGCAGCACGTAGGTGTCCCACCATGCGCCAGCGATGATCTCCCGTCGGCATGCCCCGCCCACGATATCGATGGGGTAGACCTTCCGATCCTGATCGTATCGCCGTATGTAGTCGTTCGGATCCAACAAAGAACTTCCCTCGGCCAGAACGGGGTCTTCGGTGATGCTTAACGCCCACAGGTCCGCATACCCTTCGTTCATCGCCCCATTGCTGAAGCTGGCCCCAGGTCGCTGTAGAACTGATCGTTGATGCCGTGCCCGTACTCATGGTAGACCACCTCGCCCACTTGCGCGTAGCTCTGGCAATCGCCACCTTCCTCGTAGAAGTTGATGGCGCCACCATCATAGAAGGCGTTGCAGGTGCCTGCGACATCCACATTGGTGGAGCAATGAATAATCCATACCTATCAAATGCGGGCAACCAGGACTTGCAATGATCGTGGATCATGTTCACATGGAAGTGCGCTCAACTCACGGGTGTTCGCGTCGGTATCGAAGGTGATCGCGTTCGGACCTTCTTGCAGCGTGGTGCCGGAATGAAGGCGTGTCCCCGTTCGTGTCACCTTGCTCCAGCGACCATCCAGGAAGACCGTGGCGTTGATCGGCCACCGATGCCGGTGTTCAAGTATCCCAGTGGATCGAGGTATTCGGACAAACCGTTCACCACAGCGCGCAGGTTCGCCAGCGGCTGCACCGTGGCGGGGATGTAGGGGTTCTGTGTAAAAACGGTACTGGTGGCCGTTACCTCCGCTCCTGCCGAGGCGGGCGGCGCATGGTGCATCACCTGGTCCTGACGGTAGAGCAGTTCGCCGGTGTTGGCATCCACCCAACACTCCCATCGCGCGGGCATCCCATTTTCCGTTGCGCTCACTTCCACCACACGCACCAGATGGTGTTCCACACCGCGGTAGACCGGAACGGGCAGCACATGCAGTTGCGGCGATACCGCCACGTTCCCAATGCCGGTGAGACCGGACGAGGCGCTCGCGATCGCCACAGCTTCGTTCTGAACAGGGTCCAGCGCGATATCGATGGACGGATACGCGTCCAGTCCGAAGGCGATCACCCGGCCCTGTAAGTCCAGTTTCACCATCACCCTTCCGTTGAGCACGGGCAGACCATTGTGGGTCTGTATGAAATGCACGTAGGTATGCTTCTGCGTGGGGTAAACGCCGCTTACGGACAGTTCATCCATAGGGAGCGCGTACATGGCGAGCTGGTTCTGAAGGAATCCCGTCGCACGCGAAATGGGATCGGAGCCGGTGGTGGCGATCGGTTCACCGAAGGCCCGGTGCGGCATCGCGTTCGTTGTGTTGAACTCCGCCCACCACAGGCCATGCGCGCCTAAGAACGAACGCCATTGGACCCTGTGGCGCAGCTCCGCTTGCCAGGCCGGATCCATGGTGGTGAGCTCCGGCCGGATGTAGGTAACGGTCGCAGCGTGGCGATCACCATGGAACGCCGTGACCAATTGAGAGGAAAGGAAAAGAACGGAAGTGACAAGAAGGGTTCGGATCGACATGCCGCGCTGGGTTGAAGCGCCAAGGTCGGGCTCTTTGCGCGATCGTCCAACCACTATTCCACAAGCGGTATCGGCTCCGGCAGTTCCACCTGAAACGCGTCCCATGCCAACAGGACCCCAGGAGGCAGGCGTGATCGCACTTCGGCGTGAAGACCCATTTGATGGCTGATATGCGTGAAATAGGCTTCGCGCGGGCGCACTTCCGCCACTAAAGCCAGGGCTTCCGCCAGGTCGAGGTGGGAATAATGCGGCTGAGGGCGGAGCGCATTGAGCACCAGCACGTCGGTCCCCCGGATCTTCTCCTTCTCCGCTGCGCTAATGGTCTTCGCATCGGTGATGTAGGTGAAGCCGCCGATGCGGAAACCGAGGACCGGCATACGGAGGTGCATCACCTCGATCGGGATCACATGGACCTCGCCCACCCGGAAAGGAGCGCGGTCGATGAGGCGCATATCGAATTCGGGTACGCCCGGATACTTGCTTGCCTCGAAGGCATAGCTGAACACTCTTCGCACCGCGCGCTGGGTGGGTGCATCAGCATAAATAGGTACGGCCTTGGGGGGCTCATGCGCAAAACTCACCGCCCGCAGATCGTCCATTCCGCTGATGTGGTCCATATGCTCGTGCGTGAGCAAGACCGCGTCAACGTCCACGATCCCCGCACGCAGGAACTGTTGGCGCAGGTCGGGGCCAGCATCGATCAGGATCTTCTGCCCACAGGTCTCCACGAGCACGGACACGCGAAGGCGGGCATCCCGGGGATCATCGCTGCGGCACACCGCGCAGGTGCATGCGATCATGGGAACGCCTTGGCTGGTGCCTGTACCGAGGAAGGTGACGCGCATGGTTAGGGCGAAAGTAGGTTCGGCTACCTTCGCAGCCGTTCTTAGAAAGACCCGAACACGGTCGCCCACCGCGCCTCTGCGCAGCCCGGTGGTCTAGGAGAGGTGGCAGAGCGGTCGAATGCGGCGGTCTTGAAAACCGCTTTGCTCGCAAGGGCAACGGGGGTTCGAATCCCTCCCTCTCCGCCAAGCAGCCCCCCGCGCAGCGGGGCCGAGTTGCCCCCCAGCAGCAAGGCGCGCTTGCTCGTACGTTCAAGCGGATGCGGGGCGCTGAGCGCGACACACCCTGCTTGAGGCCTCACCGCAAGGGATAGCCCGCCTCGGGCCATCCGCGAATTCGGAACAGCCCCACTTCAGATCCTCCGGGTCGAGCGAATGGAGCTCACTCTGCGGGACACCTGCGTTGGGTCCCCACGTGAGGCCATCCGTTCGTCCCTAGCCCCGCCGGTTGAAAGGCTGCCCTCGAACGAGCAACGGGGATCGCCCACCTGTTAGGCGCCCTACCTTTGATATCATGGCATCCCTTCGCATCACTTTCACCAGCACCCTTGCCTGCATCGGTGCCGCGGCCTTCGCACAGCACTTGCCGGAGGCGATCGTGGAAACCAAAGTCTTCCACCACCCGCGGTCGGGCCCGTACGTGGAGGTGAACACAGCCGTTCTCGGTGCCAGCGTTGCGCATGACCGAACGGTGGGATTGGACCAGGCGAAGGTCGAACTGCTTGTGCTGGTGGAGAAGGACGCGGCCATCGTGGACTACCGCAAGGTGGAAGTGCTCGGTCCGCCGCGCATCGGCGAGGTGGCGCCTGATTTTCTGCATTCGGAAACCTTCGCATTGCCAGCGGGCGAGTACAGTTTGGAGGTGCAGGTGCGCGACTTGAACGGGTCTGATACCGCATTCGTGCAGAAGCGCGTGCTCGCCATCGGCACGCCAGGCACAGTACCTGTGTTCGCGGATATCCTGCTCACGGCTTCGGTCGGCCCCATGCGCGAGGGGTTGGCAACGCACAACGGACAATACATGGAGCCTTACATCGGCACATACTTCCCCCGCGAAAAAACGCGCCTGGATCTTTACACCGAGTTGTACGGCATGGACCGCGCGGTAGGAGCCGACAGTCTGTATCTGCTTAGTTACCACCTCGAAGTGCATGGCACGGGACAGGTGGTAGGCAATTTCCGCAACAGCGCTCGCGTGAAAGCGCGACCCGTGGAACCTGTCTTCGGTGGGTTCGACCTGGCCGCCCTCAGCACCGGCAACTACGTGCTCAAGTTGGAAGCTCGCGATCGGAACGATCAGCTACTGGCCACGCAAGAACTTTTCATCCAGCGGAGCAATCCCGTGAGCTACGACCTCACACAGCTTGATGCGTTGGCCATGGGCAGCACCTTCGCCGACCGCATTACAGAGCCCGATACGCTCGTGGAGTTCGTGCGCTGCTTGGTGCCCATCGCGGACGATCTGGAGCGGAAGATCATCATGGACCGCTCGCGCGATCGTGACGCGGACCTCTCACGCCGCTTCCTTTACAGCTTCTGGTTCAATCGCAACACCGCCGACCCCGAAGGTGCCTGGGCGAGCTACCGCGATGAGGTGGCCCGCGTGAACCGCATGTACGGCACGCGCATCAAGCGCGGGTACGAAACGGACCGGGGCCGGGTACACCTCAAGTACGGCGCGCCGAACACCGTAACGGACCGGGCGAACGAGATGGACGCCTACCCCTACCAGATCTGGCACTACTACCGCGCCGGGCGCTATACCGATCGCCGCTTCGTGTTCTACCAGCCCGACTTGGTGACCAACGACTACGAGTTGCTCCATTCGGAAGTGCCGGGCGAGGTGAACAATCCGCGTTGGAACTTGATGGTGCATTCCCGCAATACCCCGCAGAACAACGTGCAGAGCACGGGGGTCGACTCAATGAGCGGCGAGCGCGCGAACGACTTGTTCTCCATTCCGCGTTGAGGCCTTCGTTCCCGGAGGCCATCTTTGCGCTCGCTGATGGCCATGGGAACGATAGCAGTGGTGGTGTTGAACTGGAACGGCGAGGCATGGCTGCGCCGTTTCCTGCCCGAAGTGGTGCGGAACACCGCCGGAGCACGCATTGTGCTTGCTGACAATGGCAGTACCGACGGTTCGGTAGCCTGGGTCAGTGGAACGCTGCCTGAGGTGGAGATCCTGCGCCTTACCAACAACTTGGGATTCGCCGGAGGCTACAACGCCGCGCTCGCACAACTGAACAGCGACTATTTCGTGTTGCTCAATTCGGATGTGGAGGTGCGACCCGGTTGGCTGGAAGGTCTCCGGAATCTGCTGGAACGCAACCCCGACATGGCGGCTTGCCAACCGAAGGTATTGGCACAGCGCGATCCATCCCGCTTCGAGCATGCCGGTGCGGCTGGCGGTTTCATCGACCGCAACGGCTACCCTTTCTGCCGTGGTCGCATCTTCGAACTCACCGAAGAAGACCGTGGGCAATACGACGATGAGCGCGACGTGTTCTGGGCCACCGGTGCCTGCTTGATGGTCCGGCGCGAGGCCTTCGAAGCGGTGGCCGGCTTCGATGCCTCGCTCTTCGCCCACATGGAGGAGAGATCGACCTGTGCTGGCGCCTGCGCCGCCAAGGTTGGCGCATCGGGTATACCAGCGCTTCGGTGGTGTACCATGTGGGTGGAGGGGCGCTCGGCTACGGAAGCCCGCGAAAAACCTACCTCAACTTCCGCAACAGTCTTATCGTGCTCACAAAGAACCTGCGCGACCGGTATGTGACCTACCGCATCCTGCGGAGGATCCTGCTCGATGGCTTCGCAGCATGGAAGTTCCTCTTCGAGGGCATGCTGCGCATACCTGGCAAGTTGCACGCGCGCATGTACACTATCTGCAGCGCCTTCCTGCCCTGCTGCGCGAACGGGAACGGTTGATCGGCGAAGAGAAGGATCCGGATCTCACAGGGGCTTATAGGCGTAGCCTCGCCTACGATCGCTTCATTCTAGGCCAGCAGAAATTTTCGGACCTTGACCGCAGCGCCTTCGTTCAGCGCACCGATCGGACGCCCGCGCGGCGGAGCAAGTGATCCACCGCTAGGCGGTAGCCCTCCAGACCGAAGCCGGTGATCACCCCCGCGCAGACCGCACCCGTCAACGTGCGGTGCCGGAAATCCTCCCGTCCGTGGATATTGCTGATATGGATCTCCACCACGGGAACCTTCAGTACTGCGATCGTATCCCGCAACGCAACGCTCGTGTGCGAATAACCCGCCGCGTTGAGGATGATCGCGTCCTGGTCCTGCGAAGCCGCACGCAAGTGCGCGACCAACTCCCCTTCCACGTTGGACTGCGCATAGGTGAAGGCCATCTCTGGATAGGCGGTCCGCAAATCGCCGAGAAAGTCCTCGAACGAACGGTTGCCATAGATGTGCGGTTCGCGCGTGCCCAGCAGGTCCAGGTTCGGGCCGTTGAGGATCAGGATGCGGTGCATGGGGCAAAGATGGGCATGCGGACATGGTACGCGGTTGTGATGAACACCACCGCGTTCGCAGATGGACTCACCAACGCGCCTTGGCCCTGCGCAGCGTTCGCAGCTTTGAGGCATGACCTGGGACCGCGCGATCGCCGATCTGCGCATCCACCTGAAACTCGAACGCTCACTGAGCGATCGCACGGTGGAAGCCTATCTACGCGATGTGGGAAAACTACGGAGCTATGCCGAGGCCCAACAGCCCGCGTTGCCCCCGGAAGGGATCGCGCTCGACGATCTGCAAGCTTTTGTCACCACCGTTGCCAAGCAAGGTGCTGCAGCCACCAGCCAAGCCCGCTTGTTGAGCGCGGTGCGTTCCTTCTACCGTGGGTTGCGTCGCGAAAAGGTGGTCGAACATGATCCCACGGAACTGCTGGAGAGCCCACGTACCGGACGCACCTTACCCACCTTCCTAAGTGTGAAGGAGATCGATGAGATGGTGGCCGCCATCGACATGAGCGCCCGGCTCGCGCACCGCGATCGGGCACTGATCGAGACGCTTTATGGATGCGGCCTGCGTGTGAGCGAGCTATGCGGCCTGCGCCTGTCGTGGCTGCATTTCGCCGACGGCTTCATTCGGGTGGTGGGCAAGGGCGATAAGGAGCGCCTGGTACCGATCGGCCCAACTGCTATGAACCAGATCATCCGCTACCGCGATGAGGAACGTGTGCATCTGCCGGTGCAACGCACCGCGGCGGATCTGCTCTTCCTCAATGCCCGCGGTTCCGGTCTCTCGCGCATTTCTGTGTTCAACTTGGTGAAACGCCTCGCCGTGAAAGCCGGGATCCGCAAGACGATCAGCCCGCACACCTTCCGGCACAGCTTCGCCACGCACTTGGTGGAAGGTGGCGCCGACCTGCGCGCGGTCCAGGAAATGCTCGGCCATGCGAGCATCACCACCACCGAGATCTACACGCACCTGGACCGCGAGTACCTCCGCAGCAACATCATGCGGTTCCATCCACGCGCGAAGCGCGCATAGTGGCTCAACTGTCGTTCCGGGCCAGGGTCGCCCGACCGGCCAGGGCGCGCTCGTAAGCAGCCATCAATGCCGTGATCTCCGGCCGGATGCGTAGATCGTACGCCTCATCCCAACGCACCTGTCCGTTCAATGGATCGAACGTCGCCATGCCCATGGGAAGATCGAAGAGGGAGAGATCCAGATCCGGCAGGCGCTCCAACATGGTCATCTCCACATAGACCTCTTTTACGCTGTGGTCGCCCTCCCACTCCGGGCCATGCGTGCTCACGGTGTAACACTTACTGACATGATCGGGTAGCACGAAGCGGATCACATAATCAGCGTTGTTGTCCAAGAGCACCTCATACCGGCCGTTCGCCCCTGTCTCCATGGTGCGGAGCTTCTCTCCGTTCTTGTAAATGCGCACGGAGGCGTCCGCAAGTGGAAGTGCCGTGGCCTTGTCCGTGACCACCCCTACAAGGCGGAGATGCGCGGCGGAGCCGTGAAGCGCAGCGGTGCACAGCAGTGCGGTGACCGTATGGGTAAGCATCGTTCTCATCGCATGTACCAGTGCATTGGTTGCCCCGGCAGGGCGGCGAAACTAGATGCGGCCCGATCGGGATCAAAGCCCGATCCAACCCTTTTGCATGTGATCGATCAACAGGCGTTTGTGTACAACCGTGAGCATGAAATAACGGAGGCGACCCATGGGCCGCCTCCGTTCAATGACTTGAGGAACGATCAACGCACGATCACACGCTGTTCGGTACGTGCGTTCCCGGTGGTTACGCGTACCAGGTAAGCGCCTGGCTTCAGCGCGGTCTCCGCACCGACCAACACGTTCGATCCCTGCTGCAACATCTGGCGTTGTTGGCGGACCATGCGGCCGGTGGCATCCAGAAGATCCACGGTGGCCATTGCGCTGGCATCGGGCCAGATCAGGTTCACCGACCCGTTGGATGGGTTAGGGAACAAGGACCACGACACGGCTTCGATCGCTTGAACATCGGTACCCAGGTCTCCGGTAAGGCAAATGGTGAACGCACCGCCCGCACCGAAGTCCGTGTTCGAATAGACACGTACGGTGTAACTGGTGAACGTGGTCACCGTGAGTACGATAGGCGCCGTGGGAGTAATATCACAGATCAGTTCCGCACCGCTGCAACCATCGCTCACCACCACAACCCAATCCGTCATCGTGCCTTGGTTGAAGTTGACGGTGATAGTGGAGTAAGGTCCGGAGTTGAATATGTACCACACATCGAGGAATGTCGTTCCAACGCCGCTGCTGTCGCAGCTCGCGGTTCCGCCGTCCTCTGTGGCCAGTGCGTTATCACCAGCGGTCGCGTTGGCAGGGCACTCCGCCGGAGTCCACACAGGCAGTGCGATCACGTTCGCGCAATCGTCGTTCGCCGGGACGCTTCCGCAAGCGGTGGCTGTGGCCAGGATGGTGTAGTTGCCTTGGGTGGCTCCGTTACCGAACACTGGCACGTAGTAGGTACCGGCAGGCAGGTTGGCATAGAGGATCGTAGCGTTACTATCCGCGCATGTGGTGAAATCGGCAGCGGTGGCGATAATGATCTGGTTCGCCGGGCAGGTCTGGGCCAGGGCGATCCATACCGTCTCGAAGTCCGGCGTCGTGCCACAGTAGCTCAACGTCACGTTCGCGCAGGTGATGGTGGTAAAGGCGTGCCATACTGTGGTGGTGTCAGGTGCGACATCCAGGCCGCTGCCCACTACTGCATCGTTCGTGCTCGTAGCACCCACGTTGGTGCCGGTGAAGGTGAGTTGACCACCCACATTGAGTGCTCCGGGCACCACGTTGAAGCACTGGTCGTTCGGAGGTGGATTGCCGCCGCCTCCACCGAAAACACAGATATCGAACGTGGTGGTGGCCGGAACGGCCGTGAAGTAGTCGTAGACCCTAACGTAATAGGTCTGTCCAACCTGCAGGCCGACGGCCTGTATGGTCTCAACTTCACCAGCGAGTGTCGCATCGGCACAATCCAGGTTCACGTTGTTCCCGCATGTGTTGGAGAGCAGTTCCACGACCGCGTCCAACGAATCGGAGCCTGCCACGGTGATGGTCAGGTTCGCGGCCGTGGCCACAAAGCTGTACCATACGTCATCGTTCGCATCCCCTGTGAACGTGTTGCAAAGGATCGCGGGCAAGGACTGGGTGGCCCCGAGCACGTTGCCGCTGATCGGCTGGCATGTGGGGTTCACCGTGAGGGCGATCGCGCCGGTACATTCATTGTTGACCGGGGCTGCGGCGCAGGCCGAGGCGGCTAAGTGCAGACTGTAAGGCCCGGTGGTTCCGGCTCCGAACTGGCCGATCGGTATGTAGTAGGTGCCTGCCGGAAGACCGATGAATTCCACGGTACCATTTCCATCCAGGCAGGTGGTGAAATCGAACGCACCGAGCGTCCCTGTGTTCGCGGGGCATGCTCCCACCACCGCGATGTAGACCTGATCGAAAGCAGGGGACGTACCGCAGTAGTCCATCGTGACATTCGCGCAACTGTTGATCGTGAAGGCGTGCCAGACCTTTGGGATAGCGTCATCGAAATCCGATAGGGGGAGCGCATCATTGGTCACTGTTGCTCCAGCTGTCGTGCCACTGAAGTTGAGCACCCCGCCGATGTTCAAGGTTTGCGGCACCACATTGAAGCACTGGTCGTTCGCCGGGGCTCCCGGGGTATTGAACACACAGATGGTGAAGCCCGGCGTAGGCGCGGGACCGGTGTAGTAGTCGTACACGCGCACATAGTACAGCGCACCGATGGTGAGGCCGCCGACCACGATCTGTTCGATACCATCCTCGACGGTGGCATCCGCACAGCCGATGTTGGTGCCGTTGCAGGCCCCGCTGCGCAGGTCCACGACCGCGTCGAAATCAAGGTCGCCGTCCACGCGGATGGTCGCCGAAGCGGCCGTAGCGGTGAACTTGTACCACACATCATCGTCCGCATCGCCGGTGAACGTGTTGCATGTGATGGCGGTGAGGCTCGATGACGCCCCTGCCGTGGTGCCGGTGGTCGGAACACAACTCGTACCCATGGTGACCGTGGTCGCACCTGCGCAATCATCGTTCACCGGACCGCCCTGACGATCGTCTGCCGTAAGCGTTGTTAGGCGACCGCTCTTTATGGGGGGAGCAGTGTACGGGAGCATCCACTCGGAAGCTGGCTTGTTCGCATGCCGCATGGGTGCCGCGGCCGACTTGGAGAGTACCAGCGGGCGCTCCGGAACGGGAGTGCCTCGCTGGGCCAGCATGACCATTGGCATCAATAGTGCGCTTACGACCAGCAGGCGCATGGAGTAGGATCCTCTCATTTTCGTTCAGAGTTTGGGCACGAAACTAACCGCGCGTAACACGGCCACAGCAGCACCACGGAAAAGGATCGAACAACCTACCGTGAAACGCTGAACCCAGCGCGCGCCAGCACTGCTCCGAGATCATCCCGGGCCACCAACTCATAGGTGCCAGTTGCCCAACCGGATACTGGAACGACGGTTCGATCCCGAACTGGGCCGCCTTCACCCGACCGCCAGACCACCCGCCCATCCGCGCTGGTCACTTCCAGATCGACAAGATCTTCGGCTCCACCCCATTCCACCGTGACGGTGTTCGCAGCAGGCACGGGATACAAGCGCAAAGCATTCGCTGAACGCGAAGTGCCATCCGCCACCCCGGAGATGAATTGGCCCTTGCCGAACGCATAGTGTCCTTTCACCAGCGAGTCGACCAGAAAATATCCGGTGCGGTTGGTGAGCGGGCCTGTCATTATCGTCTGGTACGGAAAGGCGCTCCAGGGTGAACTCGCGTCGGGTCGATACAGCAGCATGGCATCCTGTTCGGTGGTATAGTAGAGGTCGTAGTCAAGCTGATCGGCGCTCAGCGCGGTGTAGTTCAAGCGGGCGTTGAGTTCCGTTCCGGGTGGCCAGACACCGTCCACCACCCAATAGTGCGTGCTACTGATCTGATCCACCGTGGCATCCAGGAGATCAGCATCCGGGGCGGACCAGATATGGTCCACACGGAACAGGGCGGAGTCGAGCAGGGTGTCCGCGAACAAGCGGAAGTCCACCCGGGGCAAAGTGGATGTGAAGGTCTCGCCCGGCCGGATCGTGAACTCGTGGTCCATGCGGGCCTGGTTCAAACGGTTGTAGCCATTGATCACCGCCATGCGCGGCGCGAAGGGTGCGGTCACGCTGAGGTTCGTGAACTCCCCTCCTGCCGTTACTCGGTATTCCTGTCGTTGCCAGTCATCGCCGATCAACGTCAGGTCCAAAGGCACTTGATCGTGGAACACGGTCGCCCCGCGCAGCCCCTGCCGAAGGACCAGGTCGACCTCCCATTGGTTGCCTTGTTGCACAGCGTCCATATCATGGAGCACGAACACGGAGAAGCCCGGTGCGAAGACCCACGCGTTGAAGAACGGATCCAGATCCACACCGGAAACCAGTTCCAATGCATCGCGGAACCCGTTCGCATCCACAGCACTGTCAGCGAATTGCTGCTGCACTCCCAGCATGGTCTGCTGGAACAAGGTATCCCCCAGATAGCCTCTTAGGTTATGCAACACCGAGGCGCCTTTGTAGTAGGTATGGTGCCCGTAGATGTAAGGATCCGGCATAGGCGACAGCGGCTGGAATCCGCCGTCCTGCAGGTGGCTGTTCTTCAATACGTCATACTGGTTGTTCTTCACTGCGTTAACGAAGGCTTCGGTGCCGCCGAGCCATTCTTCCACCAGATGCCCCGTGTACTCTGCGGGCCCTTCCTTGATCCACATGTCGTTATGGACGTATGGTGTGACCGCATCACCCCACCAATGGTGGCCGAGTTCATGGCTGAAAAGCGCGCGGTTGTCAGCAACGGGTTGGTTGGTCATGAACTGCGGATAGGCCACGTTCGTGGGTATCTCCAAAGCGCCATCGGTGGTAAGCACATAGCCTACCCGCCCCCATGCATAGGGACCGTACCAATGTTCGCAGGCATCGATGGCCGCTCCCAGATCCCCGAAGCGGGATACCATACCCGCGAGTTGACCCGCCTTCGCGGAGAGCCGCACTGGAATGTTCCCGTTCGCGCCGATATGCACGTAGTCGCTATCCACATAGGCAGCAACCGCCACCGCGGAGATATGCGTGGGAATGTCGTAGGGCAGGTCGAAGGAGCGCACCACGGTGTCACCGCCCAACGCGACCTCACCTAGGAAGTCGCCCTGCCCGTGCAGACGGTATCCACCCGCGCTCTTCACGTGATAGGTATAGGTGGCGCGTTCCACGAACGAATCGAAGCACGGATACCACACTTTCCCGAAGTTGGGAGGTATGGTGCTGATCCCAATGCCCAGGTTGTAGATGTACCCGTTCTCGAAATAGAACCCGCCCCATTGGCTGTCGCGGAGCGGATGTCCGTGGTAGTGAACGGTGATATCACGCTGCTCCCCAACAGCGGGGACCGTTCCCAGGTCCACGCGAAGAAAGCCAGCGGTTTGGTCAAAGGTCAACGCACCTCCTGCACCGATCACGGAATCCACCAGCAGGTCCACCAGGTCGAAACGAATAAAGGCCTGGCCCGCCAGTTTCGCCACGAAGGTGATCGTGGTCGCTGCGGTGATCTGCTGCGCCCCGACCTGGGTCACGTCCATAGCGATATCGTAGTGCAGGATGTCGAAGGTGTCGCTCCGGGCGATGGTTTCATCGATCTGGGCGCGCAGCAGGGGCGTCATTTCCGGTGCTTCGCCCCGCTGCTGGCGGAAATAGTGGCAGCCGTAGCGATAAGGCTGCGCTTCGCACAATTCGGCGACAAGCAGGAGGAAGATGATCGGAAGGAGGCGTTGAACAGAACTCATGCGCATGGTCTATGGAACGATCCGAAGCTACGGCAACGGAGGATGACGGCCACCCGCGTCGGCTTAAAGCAGTTCAAGACGCAGACCCAGGTGGCGCTCCAACAGGGCGCCCATGCTCCGGCAGCGTCCCATTTCCGCGTCGCCGTGGAAGGCGGATAACTCGCTTGCGAGCGTGGTCACATTTACCTCGGTGGAAACCACATCGTCTTTCATCACTGCGATCAGCGCCTCGATCTGGGACTGGGCCAGCAGATAGCGCTTGCGCAGCAGCGCCCTTTCCTCGTTGCTGTACTGCGCTGCGGTTTCGAGGGAGATGTACTGCTGGGCGAACTCGACGAAAGGCAGGTTCTCCTTATAGAACTGTGGCAGGTAGATGCGATGCCGTCCGTCGTAGCTCTGCTGATCGAAGTCGATGGAACGCAGCCGGTACTGCACTTGATCGAAGTCCTGGATCACATCCACCACGAAGTTGTACGCCCGCATATCACCGAGCAATCGGGCGAAGCACCGCTCGTTGAATTTCACGAACTCCTTACTGAGCCGCACCGGACCAAGATGCGCGCCATAGCGCTCCGGCTCTTGCATGAAGGTATCGCCCGGTACGCCGATGATGTGCTCCTCCACAAGCGTATCCCGGTGTACCACGTAGTTGATCTTGTTGGGGCTCAACAAGTGCTCCAGTTCCAAGCCGTACACGCGCGAGGCATCCGCCTTTTTGATGTAGTAGTAGTCGTGGTTATCATTGATCTGGTTAAGGATCTTGATGCGGAACGGCTGGCTGTTGCCATAGGCACTGAAATCGATGCTGGCCACTTTCAGATAGTCGATGCGACGACCATCCGCCGCGATCATCTGATAGAGATCCACCAACTGCTCATGCAGTTCGGCTTGTTCTTGCGGACGGAGCAGCACGGTGGTCCAAAGCGTGGGTCGGCCCGCCGCGTCCACGTGGGGCATCAGGCCATCGTGGCGAAGGAGTTCGTTGTAGCCGATGGGCAGTGGTGCGGAGCGGCCGTGGGTGTTGAGGTAGCTTCGCAGCGGATCCGCTACCGGATAACTCGGCTTCTTGATCCGGATCTCGTTGAACAACGGCGCCTCCATGCGGGTGCAAAGGTGCGTACCCGGTCCTACCCTAGCGAACCTGCTGTTATCCTGAGCCACCTCCCCCTCCATCGGCCTCGTTGCCCACTTCGTCGAATTGCCCAACCCATCGCCTCAGCGCGCCGTTAACGTTGCCGGAACCGAACGCCCATGGATCACGCACCATCACCTACAACTCCCGTAGGTCCGCGCAAAACGAGGGCGAGGGTCCTTATTGTGGAGGATGAGGCCTTGGTGCGGAGGGACCTGCAACGCAGCTTGGAGGAACTCGGCTATGAAGTGGAAGGCTTCACCGATCGTGGCGAAGAAGCGGTGAACATGGCCTGGGAACTGCGTCCCGACATCGTGTTGATGGACATCATGTTGAAAGGTGAGTTGAGCGGCATCGACGCCGCCAAGGAGATCCGCCAAACCACCGGCGTTCCGGTGGTGTTCCTCACCGCCTATTCGGAGGACAGCACATTGAACAGGGCGAAAGTGGCCGAACCTTTCGGCTATCTGGTGAAGCCCTTCAATGTGCATGCCCTGCACTCGATCATCGAAATGGCCGTCTACAAAGGCGGACGCGAAGCGGAGATCGTACGGGAAAAAGCCGAGCTGGTGCGCGCCATGGCGCCTGGGGAGAAAGCCGACTATCTCTACGTGAAGAACCGCGATCGCGCCACGCGACTGGCCATCTCGGACATCCATCATGTGGAGGCCATGAAGGACTATGCCGCGTTCCATGTGCGCGACAAGCGGTACGTGGTTCATGGCTCCATGCAATCGTTTGAGGAATTGCTACCGGCCCGCGATTTCATGCGGGTGCATCGCTCGTTCATCGTTCGGCTGGACAAGATCCAATCCATCGAGAACGGCTATATCACGGTGGAACATGCGCGTGCGCCCATACCCATCGGGCAGACCTATCTCCGCAAGCTGCTGGACCGGATCGATCCGGTGTGAGCGACCCTCATCGTACGAGTTCCGCGATCGCGCCAACGAAGCGGTCCACTTCTTCTTCCGTGTTGTAGTAGTGAACTGAAGCGCGGACCAGGCCGGTGATCCCGCGTGGTTCCAAGTCCAAGCGCGCGAGTTCCAAACTGACCAACGAGACGTTCATCCGGCGGTCGAGCAAAGCGCGCTTGAGGGTTTCCAGCGAAGGCACTTCCGCGGTGAACGTCACGATGGCACTTCGCTGTTCCCCTTGATCACGGACCCGCACCCCGGGCACCTGGTCCAACCCTTCGCGTAAGCGATCGGCCAGCACCGCGTTCCGGGCGGCGATAGCATCGAGACCCCAGCCCAGCGCATGGTCTACTGCGGCGCCGAGACCCAACTTGTTCGCCACGCTGCTCTCGAACCCCTCGAACCGCCGTGCATCGGGTCTCCATTGGAAGGTGTGCATGTCGGTCCATTGCGCGCTGTACGCATCCATGAAGGGCGGCTCCAACCGATCCAGCAACGAGCGTCGGACATAGAGGGAAACCCGTCCCCTGGGCCCACGCAGATACTTGCGGCCAGTGGCCGATAGAAGATCGCACCCGATGCGGTCCACATCCAACGGCAGCTGGCCCACGGATTGGCAGGCATCCAGGAGATAGATCGCGTTCGATCCGCGCACGGCAGCGCCCACTGCTTCGTCCCGGATTCACCAGCCCACCACTTGAAGGAACGTGCGTGATGGCAACGAGCTTCACGCGTTCGTCCAACATTCCTTTCAGCGCAGCGATGTCGATCTGGCCCTCGGCATCGTCGGGAACCACTTCCACCGTGCAACCCGTGGTCCGCTGGAGCTGTAGCATGGCGAGCCAGTTGCCTCCGTACTCCGCATGACCGGTAAGGACACGATCTCCGGGACCCAAGCGCAAAGCGAGCAGGGCCATGTCCCATGCGCGCGTGGCGCTTTCAGCGAAGGATACTTCCTCCTTCGCGCAGTGGAGCAATCGTGCCACCGAAGTGTACACGCCCTCGATCCGTTCATGCATCGCGAACGCGGCTTCGTACCCACCCGTGCGGGCCTCAAGATCCAGCTGGTCCTTCACCGCCGCGATCACGGGATCGGGCATCAAGCTGGCGCCCGCGTTGTTGAAGTGCAGAACATGCGCGCAGCCCGGGGTGAGCTTGCGCGCTGATGGAACATCGATCGGGATCATGTGCGAACCGCCGATGCGCTATACGGTCGGCGAGCCAAAGGGATCGATCGAGGCAAGTGGCCGGTGCGGACCAATGTCCGACCTGACCCGGCGCAGTCGCGCTGGTGCTGTGAAGCGAAGCGCACAAGAACCGATCTGGGGCCTCTGGTCCCGGATCCATCGCGAGAGCACCGGTTCGCAAAGAGCCACGCCCGTGGCGCGGCACCGCTCCTACTTTCAACCGATCAACAACCCGCGCCATGAAGATCCCTACCGAACCCATCGGCAGCATACCCCGCACCGACGAATTGATCCATGCCATCGTGAATGGACGTCCATCCGATGAGATAGCCGCGCTTCAGGTCGCAGCCGTGAGCGACACCCTTCGCCGCTTCGAGGCCACCGGTTCACCTGTTATCACCGATGGAGAGCAACGCAAAGCGAGCTTCGCCACCTACCCCGTTCACAACTCACCCTTGATCGCACCCGGCGGCATGCGGATCGATTTCGCCGATGGACACCACCGCCAACTGCCGCTGCTCGCCAGTGGCCCGTTCCGCTTCAGTCAGTACGCGGATAGTTTCCTGATCGAAGCGAAAAAGCATACCCACCTGCCGCTGAAACAAGCGGTGATCTCGGCTTCGGCATTGAGCCTGCTCTATCCTGCCGAAGGCATTCCGGGCTACTCGCGTGAAGCCTTTATCGCCGACCTGGTGAACGAATGTGAGAAGGATATCCGCCGCTGCCTGGATGCCGGTGCGGCCAGGGTGCAGATCGACTTCACCGAGGGTCGGCTTTCGCTTAAGCTCGATCCTTCCGGCGGCGTGCTCCAGCAGTTCATTGACCTGATCAACATGGTGTGCGATCGTTTCTCACCCGAAGAGCGGAAGAAACTCGGCGTGCACGTCTGTCCCGGTGGCGATCACGACAGCACACACAGCGCGGACGTGGACTATGAAGGTCTATTGAACAAGCTCTTCCAACTGCATGTGGGGAACTTCTATCTCCAACTGGCCAGCGAGCCGGACCGTGGCATCGTGCTACGCACCGTTCAACAGAACCTGAAGCCTGGTCAAATGGTATTCGTGGGCGTGACCGATGTTTTGGCCAAGCGGATCGAGAGCGCCGAGGAGGTGCGCGACCAGGTGCTTGAAGCAGCACGTTACATCCCGTTGGACCAACTAGGCACCACGGATGATTGCGGTTTCTCCCCTTTCTGCGACGATGTTTCCACCACCCGCGATACGGCCTTCGCCAAGATCAAGGCCCGGGTCGAAGGAACGCGGTTAGCGGAAGCTGCGCTAGCGACCAACGCAGCAACGACCCACTAACGCGCGATCCTCGGTTCCTCCAGTGCGGAGGTGATCCGTCACCTACTTCTTCCTGGCTTTTGGCGTGTACGCCTTCTTGGGCGCGGCCGCACTTTTGACCGCTGCTGTGGGAGGATCGGCTACTGGGGCCCTCTTCGCTACAGGCGCCTTCGCTGCGGTCTTCTTGATGGCTACGGCCTTAGCGTCCGCCACTGCGGTGAGCTTGGCTTTCGCCGCCTTCCGCCGCGCACGCGTGTTGCTCGTCTTGGCCAATGTGATCCCTGTTCCGCCTTTCGGTTTGCGTTGTCGCGCTCTCTTCGTCGTCATGTTCCTTGGGTTTGGCACAAGCTAGGCCCCATCCCTGTGCTCTCGACGATCGCGGCGTTATAGTCTGCGGCGCTTCGAACAGCGCAACGCTATCTTTCACCATGACACGCAAAGGTCCACCCATGCCTTGGGGCTATCGCATCCTGGCCATTCTGCTCGCACTGCTCTTCATCGGCTGGATGATCATGGTGCTGCGCTGATCAACATCGGCGTCACTCGGATACTACTGCTTGATCATTTGGTGGTCAGGCGAATACCGTAGCGCGTTGATGGAACGAATAGAGATCGACCACGAGGGTCGGTCCTTCGATCATTCGAGCTTTTCCAACTTGGCTTGGAGCAGGGCTCGTTCCGCCGGAGAACGGGCGAGTTCCAGCGCCTTGGCGAACGCGCTGTGTGCCCCTGATCGGTCCGCCACCCGCTTCAGCAGTTCACCCCGCACCGCATGGTAAATGTGTTGTTGTTCCAACCCGGCTATGGCGGCGAGCTCCTCCAATCCCCGCGCGGCGCCTTCCGTTTCGGCGATGGCCACGGCGCGATTGAGCGCGACGATCGGGGATGGCCTGGATACCAACAGTCTGTCATAGAGTCCCACGATCGATGCCCAATCAGTGCGCGCATAGGCCTCAGCGTTGGCATGCAACGAAGCGATGGCGGCCTCGATATGATAGGTCGACGATCGCCCTTCGGCGAACGCGTGATCCAGATGCTCGTTGCCGAGCGCGATGAGGGCGCGGTCCCAGCGCGACCGGTCCTGGTCCTGCAATAGCACGATGGCGCCATCGGCGTCGAGCCTCGCTTCGGAGCGTGCGGCATGGAAGATCATCAGCGCGAGCAGGGCATGCACCTGCGGCCGCTGCATGCTGGGATGGTCGAGCAGGAGCTGGCACAGCCGCAGCGCCTCCTCGATCAGGTCCTCGCGATCAGGTCGTCATGGCTGGTCGCATTGTACCCCTCGTTGAACAGAAGGTAGATGGCCGCGAGCACTTGTTCCAGCCGATCACTCAGGGCGTCGCCCTCGGGGATCTCCAACCCTCCCAGGGCACGGAACGCTTCGCGGGCGCGGTAGAGCCGCTTATTGATCGCCTCCTCATTGGTGACGAAGGCGCGGGCGATCTCCGGCACGCTGAATCCGCACAACGTCTTCAGCGCGAGCGCCACCTGCTGCTCCGGCGGCAGCGAAGGGTGGCAACATGCGAAGAACATCCGCAGCTGATCGTCCACTATGGCGTGCGCGCTCAGTCCTTCGTGAACGGTGGCCGCCAATGTCCATTCACTGCGGAGCAGCGTGGCGTTCTCCTTCATTAGTTCCAGGCCACGCGCATCGCGGCGCAAGCGATCGATCACCCCGTTCCGTGATACGCGGTGCAGCCAGGCCACTGGATCGGCGGGTATCCCCTTGAACGGCCACTCCCGCATGGCCTTCACAAGGGTGTCCTGCACCACATCCTCGGCCAACTCCAGATGCTTGCTCCCGAAGAAGCGCGTCAACGAGGCGACCATCCTTCCCGCCTCGCGGCGGAAAAGGTGTTCGGCCAGTTCGTGGGAGGTGCGCTCGGGCGGGGTCACATGTTCAACTCCTGGATCGGTCGCACTTCCAGGCTACCGTCCGTATCGAAGATCGGGCAACCCTTGCTGATCTCCACCGCCTCGTCCATATCCCGCGCGTTCACCAGCAAGTAGCCTCCCACGATCTCCTTCCCTTCCACGAAGGGGCCATCGGTGATCTTCTTGGCTTTGCCCGAAAGCACCTTGCCCGGCATGTCCAACGGTTCTCCGCCCAGCATGATGCCTTTCGCTGCCAGCGTGTCCATCCAGATCTTCCACTTCATCATGTGGGCTTGGGCCTCTTCCGGGTGCGTTCCAGGTGATCGGGCTTCTTGGCCGCGGAACAGGAACAGGTATTTGCTCATGGGGTTGTGTTTTTTGGTCGTATGTCTATGACGAACGTTCCCGATGGATCTGGACAAAGAGGACAGGTTCGATCTTTTAAGATCCTCGAAAGTAGCGCGGCACAGGGGTCGTGGTCGAAGGATCCCGTCGGCCTGAACAGGACGACCCATCCGCGTGAGGTGATAGGTGATCCCTCCGCAGGTGAATGGTTGGACGACCCAGCCGTATTCGCAGGGTCGCCCACGCCGGAAATTCTCGCCCCCTACCTTGGCGGCGAAGACTACCTCGTACGCTATGATGCCATCGCCCACCCAACGCGTTCGCGACCAGTTGCTGATCGCATTAGCGGTGATCGCATTGCTCTTCGTAGGCCGCTCCATTCTGGTACCGCTCGCCTACAGCCTGCTCACGGCCATGGTGTTGTATCCCGTCGTGTCGCGCATGGAACGCGGTGGGATACCCCGTGCCGTGGCGATCGCGTTGGGTTTGGTAGCCGTCGCGGTGCTGTTCTCGTGCATCGGCTTCTTGTTGCTCTGGGAAGCGAATGCCTTCCTGAAAGGACTACCGGCCCTGAGCGCTCATGCGCAGATGAACCTGGACACCGTCCAGGAATGGATCGGTAGCGTGTTCGGCCTCTCCCAAGAGGATCAGGCTGGCTGGGCCCACGGGCTGCTCGGTCGACTGCCGGACAGCCTGGGTCCTCTGTTCGTCCGAACCGCCAATGCGGTCTTCGGAATGGCCTTCAACCTGTTCATCATTCCAGTTTTCACATCGCTGCTGCTCTATGATCGGCGGACGCTGATGAACGCGTTGGTGGCCTTCGTGACACCGGGCATGAAGACGCGCATTCCTTCCATCCTGCAACGCAGCGTGCATCGCTTCGCATCGTTCATCGTCGGCATGGTAAAGGTCTATGTGATCGTGGGAGTGCTCAACAGTATCGGGCTTCTACTTCTCGGCGTTCCGAACGCCATTCTGTTCGGGATGCTCACCGCGGTGATGACCATCGTCCCCTACGTGGGGATCATGCTGAGCGCTTTGCTTCCCATTTCAGTCGCCTGGATAGCCACCGGCAGCATTTGGTCTCCCTTGGGCGTGGTGGCCGTTTTTGCGGCGGTGCAGTACGTGGAAGCCAATCTGATCTTCCCCAAGGTAGTGGGCTCCCAACTGGGGCTCAACACCCTCGCTTCCATCGTCATCGTGCTGGCCGGGGCCATCCTGTGGGGCGTATCCGGCATGATCCTACTATTGCCCTACGTGTCCATCTTGATGATCATCGCGGAGGACATCCCCGGTTGGCGGCCGGTAGCATTGCTGCTCGCGAAAGGAACGAGCGGCATCACGGAAGTGCCGCCCAAGGTGTGAGTAGGGAATAGCCCACGATCGACCGGCAGAACTTCCGTGGTCCAAGTTCCACGGCGCGAGGCCTAGGCTTGGCAGAACAATGCTGTCCGGTTAATTCCGCCGTCCGCCTTTTCGCGACCCCGGCTCAAGGCCGGGGTGACCCGGCATCGCGAAGTAGAAGATCGCCGACCCGGGTTGGATATCCGCCCCATGTCGGAATCGCCTACAACCCAGCGCGGACGGACTGATCTTGAAACCAGGCTGTACGCTAACCGGACAGCAGTGCTGGCAGAGCTATGAATGAACGGCGGAGCGCTGTTGCGCTCCGCCGTTGCCATCGATCGTCTTGAGCCGGCTTCTGGGCTTTCAGCCGATCCGGACCTCCTTGCCCTTCTTCTCGGGCACGGCTTTCATCTTCGGGACGGACAGTTTCAGAACGCCGTCCACATAGGTGGCCTTCACCTGGTCGCCGTCCGCGTTCTCCGGCAGTTGGAACGAGCGCTGGAAGGAGCGATAATTGAACTCGCGCCGCATGTATCCGTTCTTCTCATCTTCCGTTTCCTTCTTCATTTCGGAGGCCACGGTGAGCACGCCATCGGTCACGTTCACCTTCAGATCCTCTTTCTTGTAACCCGGCACGGCCAGTTCCAGATCAAAGGACTTGCCTGCATCCTTCACGTTCACCGCAGGCAGGCCGCCATTGCGGAAGAAGGGTGCGTTGAAGACACGGGAAGGCCGGGCCCAGAAGTCGTTGTTCAGCAGGGAACCGGGGAATTCGAAGTCGTTGTCATCGAGCAGCGACGGTAGCACGGTGGAGGGAGCGAGCAGCGTTGACATGGTAGTTGGGGGTTTTGGTCGTGTCATCCGACTTGGATGACGGTACGAACCAACAACATCTGGCAGCGCACCGCACTGACCCGTATCAACCGCCGGGCTGACCTTCATCAAGTGATCCGTGGCGCGGTCCGGATCATTGATCGCCATTGGGCCGGCCGGGGTCAGGGGAACAGTTCCAACTGCCCCTCTGGTGGGCGCTGGAACAACTGCGTGTTCATCACCGGCATGGTACGCCCTCTGAACGCCCGATCATGGTTGATCCGAAAAAGCTGATGCACCGAGCGCGCGAACTCACCCTCCCCTTTCATGCGTCGGCCGAACTGCGAGTCGTTCATGGCACCGCCGTGCATCTCGCTCACCTGCGCGATCACCTTGGCGGCGCGATCGGGAAAATGCTCGTGGACCCAATTGTCGAACACGGGTTTCACCGCTCCGTTCGTGCGCACGATCGTATAGCCAGCGCCTAGTGCCCCCGCGTCGGCTGCGGCCTGCAGCAAAGCCGGGATCTCGTGCTCGTTCAATGCCGGGATGATCGGCGCGATCATCACCATCGTGGGGACGCCCGCTTTGGTCAGCGTTTCGATCGTACGGACCCGGTTGGCGCCGGTGCTGGTGCGTGGTTCCATCACGCGACGCAGGTCCTCGTTCAGGGTGGTGAGACTGATCGCTACGGAGGCGAGGCCCCTGGATGCCATCTCGCTCAACAGGTCCAGGTCGCGGAGGATCAATGCGTTCTTGGTGATCATGGCCACCGGCTGCCGGAACTCAAGGCATACTTCCAGCATGCTTCGTGTGATCCGTTCCTTCCGCTCCACCGGCTGGTAACAGTCCGTGTTGCCGGAGAACATGATCGGTTCGGGCACCCACTTGCGGTCCATGAAGGTTTTGCGCAACACCTCGGGCGCGTTGCGCTTCATGATGATCACCCGCTCGAAATCAAGCCCGGCGCTGTAGCCCCAATATTCATGCGTGGGGCGGGCATAGCAGTAGGCACATCCGTGCTCGCAACCCTGGTACGGGTTCATGCTCCAGTTCATCCGCAGATCGGGCGAGTTCACCTTGTTCACGATGGTCTTCGCGTTCTCCACCACGTAGCGCGTGCGCCGGTCCTCTTCCTCCACCTCATCGATCCCCTCCCAATGCACGATGCCATAGCTGTGCTTCAGGAAACGATTGGCCACTTGCGTGGCCGCCCCCCTTCCCTTGATCGGTTTTCCGTCGATCGGCATGGGGATAAGATAGCGGCGCCGCCATTGCCCTCCAGCGATCAACCTTTGCAAGCGACAACCGTTGAACGCTCCTCCTTATCTCTGTCCCCAAGAAGCGCGCGCGATGACCCCGAAAGCACCCTACCTCAAGTGGCTCCACGAAGTTGAACTCAGCGACATCCCCACCGTGGGCGGCAAGAACGCCAGCCTCGGGGAGATGATCCAGCACTTGGGCAAGCTCGGTGTCACGGTGCCCGGAGGATTCGTGGTGACGGTGGCGAGCTATGAGGCTTTCATCGCGCACAACGTGCTGGACCAGAAGATCCGCGACATCGTGGCCAAGCTGGACGTGGACGATGTGGAGAACATTCGCCGTACCGGACTCGCTGTGCGCACGCTGGTGAAGAACGGCAAGTTCCCGGAGGAGATCTGGAAAGGCATCCTCGCGCGTTACGATGAGATGAGCCTGCAGTACGGCCAGGAAGCCACCGACGTGGCCGTGCGTTCATCCGCCACTGCGGAAGACCTGCCCGATGCCTCCTTCGCCGGTCAGCAGGAGACCTTCCTCAACATCCGCGGCCACCAGGACCTGATCAGCGCCGTGCGGAACTGCTTCGCCTCGCTCTTCACCGACCGCGCCATCGTGTACCGCGAAAGCCTCGGCTACGACCACTTCCAAGTGGGTCTCAGTGTGGGCATCCAGAAAATGGTGCGCTCCGACGTGGGCAGCAGCGGCGTGGCCTTCTCGTTGGATACCGAAAGCGGGTTCAAGGATGTGGTGCTGATCAACGGCAGCTACGGCCTGGGTGAAATGGTGGTGCAAGGCGCTGTGAGCCCGGACGAGTTCCTGGTCTTCAAGCCCACGCTCAACGAAGGCTTCAGCAGCATCATCGAGAAGAAGCTCGGCAACAAGGACCGCAAGATGGTCTATGGTGGTGAGCCCGGTAAGCCCACCTCCATCATCCCCATCGAACGCGCGCAACGTCACCGCTTCTGCATCAGTGACGATCAGGCGCTGGAGATCGCCCGCAGCGTGACGGCCATCGAGAAATACTACAGCGACAAGAAAGGCCACTGGTGCCCCATGGACGTGGAGTGGGCCGTGGACGGATTGACCAAGCAGCTCTTCATCGTGCAAGCGCGGCCCGAGACCATCCACAGCCGCAAGGCCACGGACCGCGTGGTGGAATACAAGATCAACAAGCCCGCCGACACGGACAAGACACCCCGTGATCACCACGGGCATCGCCATCGGCGACCGCATCGGTAGCGGCAAGGTCCGCATCCTCTTCAGTCTCGATGGACGCGGCGGCGATACCGACGGCAAGGACTTCCAAAAGGGTGATGTGCTGGTGACCGACATGACCGATCCGGATTGGGAGCCGATCATGAAGAAGGCCAGCGCCATCATCACCAACAAAGGCGGACGGACCTGCCACGCGGCGATCGTGGCCCGCGAAATGGGCGTGCCCGCCATCGTGGGTTGCGGCAACGCCACCGACCTGCTCGATACCGGCATGGA
This sequence comes from Flavobacteriales bacterium, assembly GCA_016712025.1. GTDB lineage: Bacteria > Bacteroidota > Bacteroidia > Flavobacteriales_F > PHOS-HE28 > PHOS-HE28. The sequence goes on along the minus strand of JADJRW010000004.1, from coordinate 122,716 downwards.
AGTGACCGCCAGCTGTTGCGAAGGCGACACCGGCATCATCTACAGCGGCATCATCCCCTTCCACAAGGAAGAAACGCTGCTCGCCGACATGCCCGAGACGAAGACGCCGATCATGCTCAACGTGGCATCACCGGATCTCGCCTTCAAATTCGCGCACTTGCCGAATGCTGGTGTGGGGCTGGCCCGCGAGGAGTTCATCATCAACAACTACATCCAGGCGCACCCGCTCGCGCTGTTGCAGCACAAGGAACTCGGCGACCACACCCTCAGCGGCAAGATCAGCTACCTGATCAACGGCTACGAGGACGAGGAGACCTTCTTCGTGAAGCGCCTCAGCTACGGCATCGCCAAGATCGCCGCGGCCTTCTACCCCAACAAGGTGATCGTGCGCTTCAGCGACTTCAAGAGCAACGAGTACAAGAACCTCTTGGGCGGCGAGCATTTCGAACCGAACGAGGAGAACCCGATGATCGGCTGGCGCGGCGCTTCCCGCTACTACAGCGAGGCGTACAAGGAAGCATTCGGCCTGGAGTGCAAGGCCATCCGCCGCGTGCGCGAGAAGATGGGCCTGAAGAACGTGGTCGTCATGATCCCCTTCTGCCGCACCGTGGAAGAATTGAAGAAAGTGAAAGGTGTGATGGAGGAATACGGCCTGATCCGGGGCAAGGAGGGCCTGGAGCTCTACCTCATGGCCGAAGTGCCCAGCAACATCATCCTCGCCGAGGAGTTCGCCAAGTACATCGACGGCTTCTCCATCGGCAGCAACGACCTCACCCAGCTCACCCTCGGCCTGGACCGCGACAGCGCACTCGTCGCGCACATCTACGACGAGCGCAACGAGGCCGTGAAAGGCATGCTGCGGATGCTCATCACAGCGCCAAGAAGACCAAGACCAAGGTGGGCATCTGCGGCCAAGGGCCCAGCGACTTCCCTGACTTCGCGCAATTCCTCGTGGAACTCGGCATCGACTCCATCAGCGTAACACCGGACAGCTTGCTCAAGACAAGGCGCGCGATCGCGGAAGTGGAGAAGGCGATGGCGGGGAAGAACGGGGAGGCCGTTCGCGCCTGAGCCAAACCCAAAGCGTCATCGCGTAGCGAGAATCCCGACTTGTCGGGGCGGGACCCTCACGTCCGGTACCTCACCGCTTCACCAGCCGCTGCGCGCCCACGCGCCCATCATCGTCCGCGACTTCCACCAGGTAGCTACCTGCGGCCAGTGCGCTGATATCCACGCTGGCGTTGCCCGACATCAGCGGCTGCTCCAGCACGATGCGGCCATCCATGGCAAGGATCCGTATGCGCGCCGCTTGGTACGTGCCGAGCACAGTGATGCGATCATGCGCAGGGTTCGGCACTATGCGCAGCGCATCGGCGGTCGTGGTGGTGGAAATGTCCGTGGTCATCTCCGTCACCACCACAGCTTCGGGTGTACGTATCGGCGGATTGAAGTCGAAGAAGATATCCGCGTTGTTGGTGATCACCATGTTCGGCACCACGGGCGGTACCAGCCGGATGCGGAAGCTCGTGAGGCCGTGGCTCAGCGCTTCGTTCGTAGTGCTGTCAGGCAGCAGGATGTCCGTGAAGGTCCAGCGCACCAAACGATCCGCGAGGAAGTCCACGGTGAAGGGATGCGAGGTGGCGCCTTGTTCGAAGGTGCTCAGGTCCAGCCCGGCCGGCAATGTGTCCGTCACTACGACCGTGAAGGCCGTATCCGTGCCGGTGTTCTGGAAGTGGATGGTGTACTGCAGCCACTCGTCCGTGCCGATGATGTATTGCGTGTTGCTCTCTCCGCTGCTCGTGCGCACCTCTTTCACATTGGGGTCGTAGCTGCCCGTTACCGTGCGCTGCACCTCGTCCGTGTTGTTGGCCAGTGTGCTTTCCGTGAGGGTATTGCTCACGCTGAAGTTGTTGTACAACACGGTGCCCAAGGGTGTACCGACCGGGACGTTGAAAACGACATGGCATACCGTACTACCAAAGCTCCCATATGCCGGAAGATCCCAGGTGATGGTGTTGCCCGAAACGCTCGTCGGCACGGGCGTGGCACTCAGGTAGGTCAATGCCGCATCGAAAGTGCAGGTCACCGTCACCGGTCCGCTCACTTGCGGTGTGGGGTTGCTCACATACGCATGGAGCCCATAGTCGAAGCCCGGCCGTGCGAAGCCGTCCGACATGTCCACGCTCAGGTCCAGTACTTCCGTGCTGCCGCTGGCCAGGTCCTGTACCACCGGCGTGCTGCTGATGGTGAACGGCGCAGGCAGCGTTGCGGGGCAGTTGGGCACCAGCGTGGGATCCGTTTGGTCCAGTGTATAGTTGCCCGCAGGCAGGGTCAGGGAGTAGCTGCCATCGCCGTGGGTGATGGCGTAGTAGCCACCGGGTTCCACAGCGAGCAGCGAGTAAGGGATGCCCACTTCACCCATATCCTGCACGCAATCCACGTCCAGATCGTACCAGCTGGTGCCGCTTATGCTGGCGCAACCGGCGCCCAGGTCCGGTATCGTAAAGCTCTGCATCATGCTGCACTGGGTATCGTTAAAGGTGACATCCAAGGTGTAGTCGCCCGCCAGCAGGTCGGTAAATGAATAGGCCCAACCTGGCGAGGCCATTTCAGTGGCTACGAACTGCCCGTTCAGGTAAAGGGTATGCACAGCGCTGAACGCGCCGAGCGGCATCACATCCACCGAACCGCCGATGGTTCCGCACGCGCCCTGCAGGTTGCTCACTTCGGCGTTCCAGCTTTGGTCGATGCCGTACACGGTGAACGACCCGTTGCCGCTGCAACCGAGCGCATTGCTGTAACTGTAGCTCACGCTCTCCCCGAAGCAGAACCCCTCGTACACCGGGTCGCCCATCGTGTTCAGCCCGAGGTATTGCGCAGGCACACTGAAGGTGTAGGAATAAGGACCTTCGTTGTAGCCCATGAACTCCACGAAAGCGCCCGCCCCATTGCATTGCCCTTCGCAGGCCCCGCCCCAATAGCCCGTTACGCTGGAGGCACCAGCCCACGTGGGGCCCATGCCTGGGGGCAGTTGCGACATATCATCCACCCAGCCGGTCGCCTGGGCTACGGCGCCCAGGTAGTCCGTTACGGTCAGGATGTACTCGCCGGCATCCAGCGCGAAAATGCTGTCCGTGTTACCCGTATAGCCGTTCGGTCCCGTCCATGCGTAGGTGAACGGCCACTGTCCCCCGGAAACGTAGCTCCAGGCCTTGCCGTTCACGTTACCGCACGTTTCCGCCATTGTGGATACGCTTGCGGTAATGGCCGATGCCGCATGCGCGGTTACGAGCAGGACAAGAAGTGAGGAAAGTCGCAGCATCGGGCTTTGGTTTGTTGCAAGACGGTGGATATGCGAAAGGTAGCCTCTCCTCTTTGCGCGCTCGGGATGAGGGCCCTACCCTATTCCGTTCATGTGACCGGATCTGCCTGTAAGTCGTTACGTTGCGGCCATGAACTATCGAGGTCACATCCTGCTACTGGCAAGCCTGGGCTTGGCCCAGCTCGTTTCCCGTGCACAAGAACCCGCCGTTTATGACAGCTTGTTGGCCGCCAAAGTGGGTGCCGATGAACGTGGGATGCGCATGTATACCCTTGTGCTGCTGACAGGCGGTCCGCGAAAGGAGATACCAAAGGCCGAACGCGACAGCTTGTTCCAAGGGCACATGGCGAACATCGGTCGCATGGCCAAGGCGGGGCAGTTGGTGCTTGCTGGACCGTTCGAGGAGAACCCGGCCTATGCGGGGTTATACGTATTCACCACGCCCACCATTGCCGAAACAGAGCCGCTGCTGCAAAGCGATCCTGCCATTGCCGGGGGTGCATTGGCCTACCAGATGTATGAATGGTACGGATCGGCCGCCGTAATGGAACTGCCCGCGCTGCACGAACGCATCCAGAAAAAGAAGTTCTGAACGCGGATCCAATTCCCGTTCCCGCAGGGTCCGCCTTCGCGCCCCTGGGTGGAAGACATCGAACAGACGCCGCAGTTGTGGATACGGCACTTGGGGCCAGTTGCAAACTGGCCGGTGCTCCAGCAATGTGATCAGCTCCGACACAAGTGACCGGCCTGCTCTAGCTCACTGCCCCACACGCGCCGAACACTTGCGCGATTGAAGGGCCTTACAGGGTGCATAGCCTTGGCTCGCGATCACGACCTTATCGCCTGCGGCAGCGGATCGACACCAGGCGCACGCACGTCTCATGGTTGCACCTGCAGGATCCTCGATCGTATCCGCCATGCCGACGTTCGCGCTTGAGGCAATTATTTGTGCAGGTGCATATGCACAACCGGCGGTCGCAGCAATACCATCTGCGAATGCTACTTCACTGTTTGCGAACACCGCGTGGAAGTCCGCTCCTCCGCCGTTCGGTGCGTTCAGCGCCGGGCCTTCGCATCGAGGATCTTCCGCAGCATGCCGAACTCCATCGGCTTCATCGCCATGGGTGTGTGCTATGGCCTTGGCACGGTGGCTGTTGCTTTCTTTCCCTGCGACTTCGGCTGCGACCCTGGCCAGGCCGATCCGACGCTCTCGCATTTCCTCCACTTCGCAACGGGCACGCTCACGTACGTCTTCTCGCCATTCGCACTATTGTTGATCGGCGCTGCCGCGAAGAACTGGCTGAATGCTGCAGCGCTATCGAGGACCTTCCTCATTTGCGGGCGCTCATGTTCGCTGGTGTCTTGGTGCTATTCCTCTTCCACAGAATGGCCTGCTGGGGTTGAACCAACGCATCATCGAAGGCGCAGCGTTGGTGAGCATCGTTGCCAGCTCTCGCTATCTGCTTTCGCGCGCTGGTTCGGTCACTTCGCGTTGATCAAGGCCGGCATTCGCTTGTTCGTTCCGTTGTGGGTCGACGCTACGGTTGCGGTTGACGATCGTTACATGGCTATGACTTGTCGATCACCCAATTCAACTCCGTGCGGTACTCGCTCGGGTCCTTCACCTCATCCGGGTTGTTCAGGTAACACTCCCAGAAGCGGCCCGTTTCGCCGATCTTCTGCTCGCGCACCCAGCTCTGCAAGGCGCCCCAGCCTTGGGCGAGCCCCTCGTAGGGTCCTTGATACACGGCGCGGACGACCTTCACGGCAGGTAGTGTACTGTTCACGACGCGACCGGTCGGCTTGATGGCTCTCGCCACCGGAAACCCGATCTCGAAGTCGAAGGTGTCCGATGGCCGACGGTAGTGGTAGGAGAACATCGGCCCTGCGGGTTGCATGCCTTGGTCGGCGAGTACTTTCAGGATCTCCTGGATGGCAGGGTCCATGTATTTGGGCATGTCGCGGCCGGGAATGGTGAGGTGGATGCTGGCTGTGGCCTGCTCCTTTGTTTGAATGACTTGTGGTGGGGTGATCATGTCAGTTGTGGATGTTCTTCACGAGTGCCTTCACGATCCTGTTCAGGTCCTTCTCGTGCTTCTTCACGTCGCTCATGCTGCTGAAGAGGGCCAATCGCCGACCGTCCTTGTAGTCGCCACTGAGCAGGCCGCTCTTGTCATTCACACCGGCGCCTCGAAGGAAGATCAGGCGGATCATGTCCTCTTTGAAGAAGTTGAACCCGACGATGTACCGCTTGTAGGTCTTGGGGTCGAAGGGTTCCATGTCGCCCGTGTAGTAAAAGCAAGGTGCGTTCCAGAAGATCCTTCGCCGATGCGTTCGTCCGCGCCGAGGATGATGGATCGCAACTGTTTGGCGACATCGCGCAGCGGATGCTTCAACGCCTTCATATATGCGTCCACTGAGGCGGGGTCGGAGGCGCCTGTGAAGAGCGCGTTCTCCTTCTTGGCCTTTCCTCTGCCTTGTTTTGCGAGCAGCGCATCAAGCTCCTGGTAGCTGAACTCCAATCCGCCCTCCATGGGCGAAGCGAGTATCTCGTCGCGGGTCTTCTTCGACCCGTAGCGCGCGGTGAGCGTCATCAGCGTGATGCCTTTCGTTTCCGTGAGCATCATCGTGCTAAGCGCTTCGCCCGCATACCACGCAGGGTCGAATTTCTCGGTGTTCACGATACGCTCGGGGCGCTTCACTTCCTTGTACACGCCGCACATGCCCATACCCTTGTCCGCCCCGGCGGAATTGCTCCAGACGTAGCGGTACTTCCCGCCCACGCGCAGATCGATCTCGCAAACGGAGAGGGTCCAACCGGGCGGACCGTGCAACCACTGCTTCACCATTTCCGGCTTGCTGATCGCATCGAAGACAAGCGCGCGCGGAGCGGCGAAACTGCGCGTGATCACGAACTCGCGGTCGCCTTTGGGTACGACTTTCACCTTGTTGCTCGCTGAAGACTTGGTGCTCGTGCGACGTGCAGGCGAGGCGGGCTTGGTCTTGCTCATGGCTTCAACGTGTTGAGGTAGTTCTCCAAGTTGTCCAGCGTGCCTTTCCAGCCGCCGTTCATGCCAGCGCGTGCGCCATCGAACATGGCGATCGCTTCGGGACTGGTGTCGTCAGCGGGTGTCCATTCCACGGTGAGCCGTGTGCGGTTGCCGCCCAGGTCATCGAAACGGTAGATGTAATGCATCACGCGCGGCCAACCCGGTGCCATGGGGTGCGCGCCGATGTTGGCATGCTCATCGCTGAAGCTCTGCATGTACACGATGCGGTCCTTCGGGCTGATCTCCGTGTAGATGCCGCGGCCCCAAACCACATCACTGCCGTCAGGCGCACTCTGCGAGTAGTGGACCATGCCGCCAACGCGGAAGTCGAGCGATTTCACGCTGCCGACGCGGCCGCCGGGTGCGAACCACTTGGCCATGTGGTGCGCCTGGGTGCAGACATCCCACATCAGGTCACGCGGTGCGTCGAACTCGCGAGTCACAATATGTGCGGGAGTAATGGTCGTAGGTCGGGTGGAAAGAGTGGTGGTCATCAGGGATAGGGTGTTGTTCTCGGGGGTCAATTCGTTCGTTCGGCGAGCAGTTCATCCAATTGGTCCAGGCCCATTGTGAAGCCTTCTTTGAAGCCCATCCGCACGATCTGCTCCAGTTCTTCAGGCGAACCGAAACGGAGAATGACGCGCACCAACGTGCGATCCTCATTCTTACTGAAGTGGGCTTCCCAACTCACCTTGGGCTTGGTGCTGTTCGCCACGCCGTGCTCATCACAGAACCCATCGCTGCCGGAGTAGAACGACTTCGGCCTTACCGTCTCATAGTCGAAGAAGCACCAATGCCGGTCGCCTTGTGGGCCTTGCATGTAGTAGAGCCAACGCCCACCTTCACGGAAGTCGAGTGACTTGATCACGCACACATAAGGCTTCGGCGCCCACCACTTGCACAGGATGTCCGCGTTCGTCCAGCAGCCCACACCGGATCCAGCGGGCGTTGAAGGAACGCTCGACGGTGATCGATCGGCATCCTTCTCCACGATGAAGTTGAAGATCGCAGCTTTGTTCATGGCTTTTTCCTTTTGGCCTTGCTGTCTTTGCGGGAAGGGTCTGGTATCAGCCGACTTGGCTTGCAGTTCCATCAGGTAGGCATCGAGGCGATCGAAGCGCTCTTCCCACATCTGCCGGTACTGTTCGATCCAAACATCCACTTCACGCAGTGGTTCGGCCTTCAGTTCACAGGGTCGCCATTGGGCCTCTTTGCCTCGTGTGATCAACTGTGCGCGCTCCAGCACTTTCAGGTGCTTGCTGATCGCAGGCAGGCTCATGCTGAAGGGTGCGGCGAGGTCGTTCACCGAAGCGGCACCCCTGGAGAGTCGCGCGAGAATTGCGCGCCGTGTGGGGTCGGCGAGGGCGGAGAAGGTGAGCGACAAACGATCCTTGAGCATCCGGCACAAACGTATTATACCATTAGGTTAAATACAAATATGACCAAGAATAGGAGGACGTTTCCTCGTCTCAAGCCATCGGTTGAAGGCCGACCGCTATGGCAGCGCGCCTACGCGCTTCAACACCTCGATGCAGATGGCCTGCCGCGCAGGTGCGAAGGTTTCCGATAGGGTGTCAGGCGTGTGAATGCGGTTCGCGAAAACGAAAGGACCGGCGCCGTCCGTCCTCTCCACCCAGCCCACGTACCAACCCGTACTCCCATCCTTCCCCAATGCCCACCCTGTTTTGCCATGCAGTTCATAGCCCAGCGTATCCGCCTGCAACATGATGGAACGCACGATATCCATGCTGTGCTTGGAGAACGGCAATTGTCCGCGTTGCAGGCGTTCCAGGAAGGCCACTTGCTCACGCGGGGTGATGCGCAGGTTCCCGCGCACCCAGCAGCGATCGAAACCGCCGGACGTGTCCGCATTGCCATAACCCACGGTATCGAGCCAATACTTCAATTGGGCCGGGCCGGCTCGCCGGGCGATCTCGCGATGGTACCAGTAAGCGCTCACCTTCATTGCTTCGCGCAGGGTGAGGTCTTTGTTCACCTCAGGACGGCCATGATCGGTGCCATCCCACGGAATGATGAAGTCGGCATCGCCCACCACACCGGTCTCCAACCCATAAAGGCTGCTGAAGATCTTGAAGGTGCTGGCCGGTAATGTCGCCACATCCGCTTCGGAACTGTCGATGAACACCCAATGATCCCGACCGACATCGTGGAGGATGAACGAGCCCGTGACCACAGCACTGTCGTACAGGTGGCGCAGGTCGTCGCGTAATTCCAGCGTCGGTTCTTTGGGTTCCTCCAAAGGAGGTCCCGGGGCACTGGTGCATGCGAACAGCAACATTGCGATCGGTAGAAGGCGCTTCATGCTCATAGGATCGACCACGAAGTTCGACGTTCCTGCGAGGCACCGATCTTTGTTGCATGGCCCGCCATCTGTTCCTTCTCCTGCTCACCTTAGAACCGTTGCATACCGTTGGGCAGGACTACGTGACCCCTGACCAGTTCCCGTTCACCGTGGAGGCGGACCTGGTCTATGGCGCGGACACCAACTACCTCGGGCTGGTGGATACGCTCCGATTGGATCTTTACAAGCCCCTTGGGAACGCGGATGCAATGCGGCCGCTCCTGTTGATGGTACATGGAGGTACCTGGTTGGGCGGCTGCAAGGATGATCCCAATGGTATCGTTCCCATGGTACACCAGTTCGTGAAGCGCGGCTACGTGGTAGCGAGCGTGAACTATCGCCTCGGCTGGCACAAGGACGACTTTGTTCCCGGAGCCGTGGCGGGTTTCGGCATCACACCCTGGCCCGAGGCGTACCGATCGTTCTATGCGTTGGACAGCGCAGAGCTGAAGCGCGCGATATTCCGGGGCATGCAGGATGTGAAGGGCGCGATCCGCTGGCTGAAAGCCCGTGCCGAACAGGACAGCACTTGCCTGGACAAGGTCTTCGTTGGTGGAGAGAGTGCGGGAGCCTTCGTTGCGATCGCCACTGCCTTCCTGGACGACCCATCGGAGAAACCATCGGCATGCGAAGCGCTATTGGATGCTGCACCACCCTACACCCAGGTGCTGAACGCCACCGCTTTCGAGTGCGCCTATGAAACCTTCGCGATCGATCCCGGCATGTTGATGCGTCCTGATCTCGGACCTGTGGAAGGCGATTTGAACCTGAACGGATACGACGCAAGCGTGCGCGGTGTGGCAGGTTTCTATGGCGGTGTTCCCTGGGAAGCGTTCGACCTTGACTGGTGGCAAGGCACGGATACCGCAGCGGTCTATCTGTACCATCAGACCTGCGACGGCGTGGTGATGCATGGCAAGGGCAAACCCATGAGCACCCTTAGCGCCAACTGCAACCTCGGAGCATATCCGTGGCACTACAACTACCCTGACCTGTACGGCAGTGGCGCTATCAAGGCAGCTTTCGATGCGATGGCCGATCCACCGCTGCACACCACCGACTTCGAATTCTGTCCCTCGTTCGATGCGAACCTGTCCTTGATCGAATGCCCGCTATGCCAACAACGGCAGCTATCATTTCACGAGCGACCATGCCTTGCGCGCAGCCAACCAGCCGCCTTTCTGCAGCCGCTCGCAAGCGCTTCTGGAGCATGTCTCAACACCTCGGTGCAGAGCGCCCCACCCCACCCTGTCCCACGCTTTTTCCCGCAACCGGCCGATCAAGTTCTGTTCTCGTCCCTGGGCGCTTCACTGCGGATGATCTCCTTCTTCGACGCGCAGGGCAGGCTCCATAAAACGGTGCGCAACCCCGGCCAAGCGATCGACGTGCATGACCTCCCTCCCGGCACCTATCTGCTGGAACTCACATTGAACACGGAGGTTCTTTTCGCGCCGTGCCTCATCGCCCGTTGATACGGACGGACCTAAGCGCCTGGATCCGGAACATGCTACTGCCACTTCTCTGTGAGGACTACCTGGCGCACGATGCACCCATCCTCGACGTGCGGTCGCCCAAGGAATTCGCGCAGGGTCATATACCCGGGGCCCATAGCCTCCCCCTGTTCACCGATGCGGAGCGCGCGGTAGTGGGAACGTTGTACAAACAACAAGGACGGGATGTGGCCGTACTCGAAGGCCTTCGGATCATCGGACCCAAGCTCGCGGACCTGGTACACGAAGCCCGGACAATCGCGACCGGCGGAGTGGTGCGTGTGCATTGTTGGCGCGGCGGGGAACGGAGCGCGAGCATGGCTTGGCTGCTGGACAAGGCCGGCTTCGCCGAAGTGTTCACCTTGCAAGGCGGATACAGGACTTTCCGGCGCCATGTGCTGGAAAGCTTTACGGCTGATCGCCAGCTATGTGTGCTGGGAGGGTACACCGGCACGGGTAAGACCGCTACACTGGAATACCTGCGGGACCTCGGCGAGCAAGTGATCGACCTCGAAGCGATCGCGCATCACAAGGGCTCTTCTTTCGGAGCTATCGGCGAAGCACCTCAACCCACCACCGAACATTTCGAGAACGTGCTCTGGGAAGCACTTCTGCACATCGATCCAACGCGGCCCTGCTGGGTGGAAGATGAGAGCATGACCATCGGCCGTGTAAAGATCCCCGATGGGTTCTTCGCACGCATGCGCGCTTCGCAGCTCTTCTTCGCCGAGATGACCATGGAAGAGCGCGCGGATCGGTTGGTGGAGGACTATGGCCGATTTCCACCCGAACTGCTGGCCGAAGCCATCCGGAGGATCCAGAAACGGCTCGGCCCGCAGCACTGCAAAGCTGCCTTGGATGCCCTGGCGATCGGTGATATGCGCACCGTGGCTATCATCAGCCTCCGTTACTACGACAAGACCTACGCGCACGGAACTTCACAACGCGATCCGCAACGGATCACTCGTCTGCCCGCCTCACAGGCCGATCTTCGCGGCCTCGCCCAACGCTTGAAGGACCATGCCGCTGCCACCCGTGCCCACCGCTGAACCGATCCGACTAACGCAATACAGCCATGGCGCAGGTTGCGGATGCAAGATCGCCCCGGCGGTCCTCGACACCATCCTGAAGAGCGACCTCGGCACTTTCCCCGATCCGCGACTCTTGGTCGGGTACGGCACCAAGGATGATGCTGCTGTCTATGACATCGGCGAGGGCCGCGCCCTCATTTCAACGGTCGATTTCTTCAGTCCCATTGTTGATGATGCCTTCGATTTCGGACGTATCGCGGCCACCAATGCGTTGAGCGATGTCTACGCCATGGGCGGACGGCCGTTGCTCGCGGTCGCCGTGCTCGGCTGGCCGGTGGAAAAACTCCCGCCAGAACTGGCGGCCCGGGTGGTGGAGGGAGGACGACAGGCGTGCCATGCTGCGGGCATCGCGCTCGCCGGAGGGCACAGCATCGATGCCCCTGAGCCCTTCTTCGGCTTGGCAGTAACCGGCGAAGCTCCCATAGCGCATATCAAGCGCAATGACACCGCCCGGCCAGGCGATACGCTCTGGCTCACAAAACCGCTTGGGATCGGGATCCTCTCAACGGCCATGAAACGTGGAACCCTGAGGGCAGAGCATATCCATATCGCGACCGAGGCGATGTGCCGCAGCAATCAGGTCGGCACTGCGCTCGGAGCCTATACCGGGGTTTCGGCCATGACGGATGTTACCGGCTTCGGACTGCTGGGCCACCTTCTGGAAATGTGTGAAGGCAGCGGTACTTCCGCGGTGCTGGAATTCGGCGCGATACCGGTACTTCCCGAAGCCCTTTCCTATCTGGCAATGGGGGCCTACCCGGACGGTTCATTCCGCAATTGGAAGAGCTATTCGACCAAGGTACATGGCGCGGAAGGCTTGGACCGAATGATGGTCCTGGCCGATCCCCAGACGAGTGGTGGACTCTTAATAGCGACCAGTCCCGAGTTGTCCCTTGAAATGGGATCCGTTATGCACGGGATCGGATCACACGCCGTGCGCATCGGAACGATCCTACCCTTTTCGGAAGGCCCGCGCATACGTGTGGAATAGGACCTTACGCGACCGGAAGGGCGCGTGGCAAGCGTGATACCATACCAAGGATCGCGCGGAAAATGCTACGCACCATACATGAACTGCCTAGCTTCGCGTTGTACCCTGCTCCGGTGCATAACCCTAACATTCTGTAGAATGCCAAAGAAGAGATTCACGGAAAAAGACATCGAACAATTGCTTGGCCACTATCGCTCGGAACGACGTCGCTTGGTGTTCCAATTGGACGCTGTACGCAAGTCGATCAAGGACCTGCGAAGCATTAAAACCACCGGCTCTTCCAGTGCAGGTGCTCCGTTGAAGCGTGGTCCCGGAAGGCCACGCAAGACCGATGGACCGGTGCGTCGTGGACGCAAACCGGGGCGCAAGAAGAAACGCACCATCAAGGATGGTGGCTACCGTTTGAACCCGTGGGACCAGAACGTGATCAACTCGATCCAGACCTCCGGTCGACTGCTCCCAAAACAAGACCTGCTGACGAACCTGAAAAAGTGGGCCGCGAAGAAGGAACCCTCTGTTCCGGCTTCAGAAGTGGAAATGCGCCTCACGCGCGCGCTCCAGAAGCTGAGCGGGAAGCGGGGTGTTCTCGGAACGCATCGCTCCGGCTTGCAGCGCGGTTATCACTATGGATTGAAGGAATGGTTCTTCAACACCAGCGGCCGCCTAAGGCGTCAACACTTGCAGCGCTTGGTGCTCAAGAAGTGATCCATACAGACCAACGCGAAGGGGCGGCCGCAAAGGCCGCCCTTCTTCGTTCATGGTGTTCGATCAAACGCTGCCGAACTACTTTCGATGGTCGCAATGACGCCGGTCCTTCACGTCAGCTATCCCCTGAAACTCGCCCATGAACCTGTTCTCTTCGTTCCGAAGTCCCATAGCCGTCGCTATGGCATGGTCCCTTTGCGGAGGTGTATGCATGCCCACGATGCGGGGAGGGGATCCCGATCTCGCTGGTATCATCCTTCCGAAAGGATTCTCCATCAGCGTCTACGCCGATAGCGTCACCAACGCGCGGGCCATGTGCTGGGGAGCGCGAGGCACCTTGTTCGTGGGCAGTCGCGATGAAGGTGTGGTGCATGCGCTCCGCGACGAAGATGGCGATGGTCGCGCCGAGAAACACTGGACGGTGGATAGGAACCTACAGATGCCCGTGGGCGTCGCGTTCCGTGACGGCGACCTCTATGTCTCCGCGGTCAACAGCATCCTTCGGTACCCCGATATCGAAGCGCATTTGGACGTCCCCCCTGAGCCGATCGTGGTCACGGACGCCTTCCCCTCGGAAACACACCACGGCTGGAAATTCATCGCGTTCGGGCCGGACGGAAAGCTCTATGTGCCGGTAGGCGCACCGTGCAACATTTGCCTGAGCGACGATCCGATATACGCCTCCATTACACGCATCAACACGGATGGCACCGGTCGGGAGATCATCGCCAATGGCGTACGCAATACCGTGGGCTTCGATTGGCATCCCGTTACCGGAGAGCTTTGGTTCACAGAGAATGGTCGGGACCTATTGGGTGATGATGTTCCGGATTGTGAGCTGGATCGGCTTACCACCATCGGCCAGCATTTCGGCTATCCCTTCTGCCATGCTGGGACCATTCCCGATCCTGAATTCGGAAAGCAACGTGCGTGTTCGGACTTCGTTGCGCCGGTCGCCAAACTCGGACCGCATGTGGCACCCCTCGGCATGCGCTTCTACACCGGATCCCAGTTCCCGAAGGAGTACCACCACGCCATATTCATCGCCGAACACGGCAGTTGGAACCGGAGCAAACCCATCGGCTATCGCATCGCCGTGGCCTATCCGCAACCGGATGGCACGGCGCGCACCGAAGTGTTCGCCGAGGGTTGGTTGAACGGCGCTCATGCCTGGGGACGGCCTGTGGATGTGCTCGTCGCGCCGGATGGAAGCCTGCTCGTGAGCGACGATGCTGCGGACATGATCTACCGCATCAGCTATTCCGGGGAATAGCCTTGGGAGGACCGATCGCTCTTTTCGGAAGGGCCTTCGATCCATCCAGGAGCGACGCGAGAACGAAGCTCTGAAAAGCGTGTGGTACACGAGTGCGGCCGTCCCCGTACCGAGCCGAGCCCCGGCGAGCACATCTTCGGTGAAATGCTGTGACAGGTATACGCGGGAGAACGCTAACAAGGATGCCAGCGCGGCCCAGGCCCAGCCGGTCCAACGCTGGCCATCGATCACAGCCAACGCTAGGCACATGCTGAACGCTGCCGTGGCATGGCCGGAAGGAAAACTGAAGTGGTGGTGCAGCGCAACCCCATCCACCAAATGCAGTTCTGGGAACGAGGCGAGCAGGTGCGCCGGACGATGATGATCCCCGAACACCAGCCGCTTGAGGGCCTGCACCAGGATCGCGCTCAAACCGGCACTGAGCCCCACCATCAGGAAAGAGCGCCAGGTGCCGAACAGGAGCAGCAACACCGCCAATGCTGTGGGCACCAAGCCATCCGCAAGGTTCGTAAGGTTGGCGAACAATGCATCCGCCCATGGCGCATGCGCACTGTTGATGCGCGTATGCAACGCGTGCTGCTCCGTTCGTGCTACCGCCACCACCGCAGGCGTCGCGATGATCAGCCCTGCTAGGATGAACATGCCTACGTTGCGATCCCGCCCCATCGGACCAAAAGTAGCCGCAATGCCAAGTCTATCTTTCGGCATGCGTTGTTCCCTCTGCCTCGCCCCTCTCTTTGTACTGCTGTATTGTACCAACGCGAAGGCACAGCCTTCGTTCACCACCTTGACCGGCGGCTTGCGCGCGGAATTCGGTGTTGGCAGCGTGTCGCAGGGGGGGGACCAAGTTGTGGCCGCCGCTGTCTCGGATGCTGTTTCGGGCCCTGGCTGTTCGCTTTTCGTTCACGATGCCAACGGTGCTGTTAACAGTACCATCGACCTCGCTTTGCCTGGACGCGTGTTCGTTCAGTCGTTCATTCCTTCCAGTGGTGGTGGTGGCTATCTCGCGGGCAGCGTGATCCCGGACGGTGAGGATGAGCACGACCTTTTGTTGGTGCGTATCAATGCCGCGAACAATGTGGAATGGACAAGCACCGTGCATGCACCCGACGACCAACAGCTATTCGCCGTTACGGAACTGGCGACCGGTGGGGTAATGGCCACCGGTGTGGACAACGCTTCGGGCTCGCATGATGTGATGACGTTGCGAATGGATGGAAGCGGCAACATGATCTGGTCCAGCGTTCAGGGTGGCCCCCTCGATGAGGAAGGCTTGGGCATTGCCGCCGACGCGCTTGGGGCGATGATTACAGGACGGCAGCTCAATTTCGGTGACGAGACGGATGCCTTGCTCTATCGCTTCGACCTCTCCGGGAATTTGGAATGGCAAAGCGGTTTCGGAGGGATCGAGAATGACATCGGCCACGGGATCATTAAGCGGGGCAATGGGACTTTCGTGATGGCCGGTTCTACGGACAGTTATGGCATGCAAGACCACCTCTTCGCACGTAAACGGAACGTATTCTTGATCGGCTTGGAGAGCGATGGCGATACACTTTGGACCAAGGCCTTGGGCGATACGCTTATCGACCGCGCAGCTTTCGCCTTGGCGGAGATGCCCAACGGTAACCTCCTCGTGGTGGGCGAACGCGGCCTGGACCGGGCTACGGACGCGCTTGCGATGAGGACCACAAGCACAGGCGATGTCCTCTGGGAACAAGCCTACGACACCGGCGACCAAGACCGCCTGGTCCATGTGCGCGCGGATCCGGCAGGCTTCCGCGCCAGTGGCCGCACGTTCGGAAGCAGCGCGCAGCAAGTCCTTTTCCTGCGTCGGGACAATGCGGGCCAGTGACGCACGATCGATCGTGCATGATCGACCACGATCTTACCCCGATCGTGGTATTGGCTACGCGCACGGCACGATGGCACATTTGCGGCAGAACGCTCTGCCATGTCCACGATCGGAAAAAGATTCGCAAAACGTACGGGTGATGCCTCGATCGCCAAGGTGCTCGACCACCACACGATATCCGTCCTGAACACCGTATTGCGCGAGCAACGGGGCAAGGCCCTCGATGCCTACCTCATGGCTCGCCCGGGCAAAACGATCGTTCGCCCGCGCTGAACCGCGGTCAGGGTAGCTGCTGCGCCCGCGTCGACGTTGGCACAGCACCACCGATGTTGATGAGGATCGGGTCGCGATCGTTGTTGCTTCCTGCGTACTTCACCACACCGTCCAGGGTCACGTCAGTAGGGAGGTACCCATTGACCGTTGCTGTCGGCACTACGCCACCGATAGCGACGAGGATCGGGTCACGATCGTTGGATCCACCTGCATATTTCAATGATGCGTCGGGATCACGTTCCCGGCCCATAGGGCGCGCTTGCCATTGGACAGCACAGCCCGTGCGTCCGTTCCATAGGTGGCTGTGGTGGTCAACGTCAGATCCACCAGCTTCTGGTTCTTGTTCAGCAGGGTACTGGCGAAGGTCATCGCGCCGAAGTGGTTGCGGTGTCGAACGGCGACGTAGTAGTTGTCCGCGGCGAGACTGCTGAACAACAAACGGGGATAGCCGTTCGTGCCCACGATATCCCCATCGCGTTGCAACAGCGCGCTTCGCGTAGCCAAGATCGTCGAAGGATTGTTCTTGTTGCGGATCTCCACCAGCACCCAATCCACAATGGCGTTCGCACCGGTCACCGTCAGTAGCGATCCGGGAACGGTCTCCCCTCCTCCTCCTCCCGCATGGGTATAGCCCAAGGCGGTGAAAGGCTCGGTGGCAGGTATCAGGCTGCTGGTGCGCAGTGCATCCCGCATCAAGTTGGCCTGGCTGTCGTAGGCGCCTTGCAAGTTCGCGCGCAGGCTCACGCTCGGCGGGCAATCCTGCCAACGCGCGAGGTTGGCGCCCGGTACGATCGTGAGCGTGGCGTTCGAGGGGCGTTCCCAACGCAAGGTCATATGGTCGGAACCGCTGGCCTCCTTTTGTATCATTTCCACGTAGTAGTAAGCGCCGGCTTGCATTTGGATATTCCCGCTTCGCTGTGTCGGGTACTTGGTGTACTCCGTGTTTCCTGTGGATCCCGGGACCTCGCAGGTGTACTGCTTGAACGCCGGGTCAGCGTTCGGGCTCAGGTACAGCACAGATGCATCGTCACTGGTAATGGTGAAACGGTAGGTACCCGTTTCGGGTGCGATGATGTAACCATGCATCCGGGTACCATAGTTGTTCGTGATGTTCGACGGCGCTTGGAACGTGGTTGGGAACGTAGTGCTCGTCGGGTTGTCCGGGTAGTTCGGGCTACTGGTGAGGTTGATCACCGCGGAACCACTGATCCCGGACCAGAAGTCCCTGCGTATGCTACCCAATGCTCCCACGCATTGCGGTGGATCCAGAGTGAGCACCGTGATCAACCGCTGCGCCGTTCCGGTCAAACCGTCGTTGTCTGTTACGGTCAGTGTTACATAGTGTTCTCCTGTAGCGGTGAAATTGTGCGGGTGTGGGGCCGGTCGCTGTACCCCATCACCGAAATCCAGGCATAGCTCACAATGGAACCCGGGTCGTACGAGGTGCTGCCATCGAACTGTACGTTCAACGGCCCGGTGCCGAAGGCCACGTTCGCCGAGATCAAAGCGGTCGGCGGTATCGCGTAGCAACGGGGGTAGAGATAGTTCACGTCCGTGGTCGCCAATCCGGCGGCATCGGTCACGGTGAGTTTGATCTCGTAGAAATAGTCCTGTCCGTCGCATCCCACGCCACTTATCAGGGTGGAGGTGACCGGCGTGGCGTTGGCAGGCTCCGGATGTGTGTGTGTGTTGTGGTGCAGGATGGTACGCCAGGCATAGGTCAACTGCGCTGGGGTGTGCTCCACATCCGAGACCGCTGCGCTCAACACCAACGTGGTGTCGATGCCGTGCGGGTAGTAGCTGCCGCTAGCGAAGCTGTTGATGTTGACCGAAGGCGGTGTGTTGTTCACGCTCACGAGCAACTGGGTCTGGTTCGTCTGGAGGTTGCCATCCGTGACTGTCAATGTCACCGTGTAGCTCGTAAGGACGTTAGGGTTCGGGCTGAAAAGATGCGCGGGGTTCTGGGCCGTGCTGGTCTGCCCGTCGCCGAAGTTCCAGAGGTAGGTGATGCTGCTGTTCTCAGGATCATAAGACCCCGCTCCATTGAACTGGACGTTGAGCGGTCCAGGGCCATACTGCACGTTCTGCGAAGCCACCGCTACCGGTGGCAGGTTCACCGCTTGGGAATAGCAGATGCGGCGCAGTTCATTGCTATCGTAGCGGACGTAGTAAAGGCATCCTTCCGGCCCCTCACCCATCCAGATCACCGCCCCCATGTTGCTCCCGAAGTCATGCACGGAGACCGGCGCATCCTGGCTATTGAAATTGAACCTCCGGATCCATGCTCCGGGATAATCTCCGTGGAAATACACGTTCTGATAGCCGGCCGGCCAGCCCGCGCCGCTGAGCCAGGTTCCGCCAATGGCTGCGTAGCCAGCGAACATCGGACCAGGTACCGGAGATCCCACGGCGTTAAGGTCGATCGCAGCGGCAACGTTGCCACTGAAGATACCTGTGCGCGCTCGGTTCACCCCATGCTGCCAATCGATGGCAGGGCGCGCATGGAAGAAGTGCGGAACCGTGTTGGGGATCTGCTGGCTGCCGTCGCAAGGGTTCGGGTGACCGTTCAAATGGATCGGTGTATCCTGCTTCAGCAGGTCTTTGAAGTTGAAGAAGTCCACCGTGCAGGAGGTGCCGTTGAACAAGGGGTTCGGCGCATCGAAGTTCTTGCCGGCAGTAGCCTGGTAGTTCGGCATAGGCTCCAATCCTTCCATCAGCGGCCAACCGAAGTTCATTCCTCCTTCGTAGCAAACGTTCAGCTCCTCCCATTGATCCCAGCCAACATCACCGATGTACACCGTACCAGGATCACCCACAGCCGGATCCGTGCTGCCGGAGCCCGGGCGCAAGGCCGCGCGGAACGGGTTGCGCAGACCCATGGCCCACACGCGGGACTTAGGTGCGCGGGGCTGCGCCGGATCGTAGAACGGATTGCTCGGCACGCCGTTCCCGGTTGCGGGATCGATACGAAGGAGTTTCCCATTGTGGGAGTTCACCATCTGCGCGCGCAGGGCGCCCACGTTCTCGTTCGGCCGGATAATGCTATCCGCGAGGGCCGTGATGTAATAGGTCTCCGATGCGCTGCCCACATCAGCGCTGTTGTAACTGGCCCCGTCGCCCACCGTGGCGAGAAGTGTTCCGTCGGTCCCGAACAACAGGGTCCCGGTGCTGTGCGATTCATGCAACTCCGGAATGCCCGTCTTCTTTGTCTCGCCTACCAGGACCAGACGCGTGCCGTAGTTCACGGTATTGAACGTTGGACCGGTCGCGGTATAGCGCGTGATGCGCATGATGGTCGCCGAGTAATACTCGTTCACGCCTGTGAAATAGGTGCCCCCCGGAATACCGAAGTTCATCAGATGGTACCGGTCCACCATGTACATCAAGTAGATGTAGCCGTTCACCAGGAAGTTCGGGTCCAGTGCGAACCCAAGGCACCCATGGTCCCGCCAATCCCCAACCTCACCAGTGCCGGTGGGGTGGCCGAGATCGATGAGCGGCTGGGCTAACCGTACCCCGTTCTCCACGATCCAAACTTTTCCCGCCTTCTCCCATACATACATGCGATCGTTCGCATCCCAGACCGCTCCCTGCGGTGCGTTCCAACCGCCTATGGACACAACATCGTTGAAGCCGGCAGGCACTTGACCACGGGCGCTTTCGGTTCCGGCCGCAACGGCTATGGCACAGGTGAGCCATGTGAACGAACGGCCCGACAACAGGCCCGAGAGTGGAAGCTTCATGGAGAGATAAATATCGACCAGTTACCGATATTAGCCGACGAAAATAACTCCCACGTCCATGTACTGTCAATACCAAGGGCCACAACATGGATAGGCTTAGTGTTCGGGTGGTCGTGCTAGGTCACGTTCAAGGGGTTTGGTACCGCAAGCATGCCCGGGAAACAGCCGTGGCACTGGGACTCGTGGGGCGGGTCCGGAACATGCCGAACGGTTCGGTGGAAGCGGAGGTGGAAGGTGCAGAGGAGCGGATCCAGGATTTCTTGGCTTGGTGCCGTATTGGACCGACGCGGGCACGGGTCGACCGGGTCATCACCGAAAGTATTCCCACGCGCGGCTACACCAGCTTCGAGATCGATCGTTGATCGGCCGTGACATTCGGTTACTGTGTCCGGCTAATTTCGCGGCCCTTCAACGGAACCATGTATCGCTCGATCTACTTGCTCCCTTTGTTCGTGCTGGCTTGTGAGCCCCCCACGTCAACCCATCAAGACGTTCTCTCCAAGGACACGATACCACCCACGCCTTCTCTGATCGTGCCAGGAGAAGACCACTTCAAGAGCCTGAAGCAACTCACTTTCGGAGGTGACAATGCGGAGGCCTATTGGAATTTCGCCAATGACCGTCTGGTTTTCCAGGTCACCAATGCCGCGTGGGGCGATAGCTGCGACCAGATCCGCCACTTCAACCCGTTCACGGACGACCTGAAGAGCGGTGCTCCAACCAAGTTGAGCATTCTTGGTGGCCGCACCACATGTAGTTACTTCCTACCCGGGGATAGTCTGGTTCTTTTCGCCAGCACCCACGAGGATGGCTCCCAATGCCCGCCAGTTCCAGAACGCAAACCCGGCGGTAAGTATGTGTGGCCGATCTATTCCACTTTCGACATCTATGTGAGCGACCTCAAAGGGAGCATCCGCCGGAAGCTCACGGACACGAAAGGCTACGATGCCGAAGCGACCGTTTCACCGAAAGGGGACCGCATCGTACTTTCTATAGCCCCGACGGTACCAAGTTGGTTTGGCGTGCCAGCCGACCCGCTACTCCGGAACAAGTGACCGAATACAAGGACCTGTTGAAGCAGGGGCTCGTGCAACCGACGGAGATGGAACTGTTCATCGCGAACGCGGATGGCAGCGATGCACGGCAGATCACCAAAATGGGCAAGGCGAACTGGGCACCCTACTGGCACCCCTCCGGCAACAAGATCATTTTCGCCAGCAACCACGCCACCGAGCGTGGCTTCCCGTTCACGTTGTACCTGATCAATACGGACGGTACCGGGTTGGAACAGGTGAGCGGTAGCGACACCTTCGATGCCTTCCCCGTGTTCAGCAAGGACGGACGCTATCTCGTCTTCAGCAGCAACCGCAACAACGGCGGCACGCACGACACGAACCTCTTCCTGGCCGAATGGCAGGACTGATCGGCGATCTTCGCGCCCATGGATAAGGGCGAGCCCCCGGCGCAGCAGCGAACTTGGATGGAGCGCTTGGGTGCGCGGTGGGGCGTTTCGCCCTCACGGGTGCTGGTTATCCTTTGGTCTTCGCCTGCACCGGCTTTACGGTCATGTTCCTGAAACGCCCCGTCGTAGGCGCGATCACAGGAGGTCAACAGAGCACGTTGTTCACGGTGATCTACTACGTGCTGATCCTTCCGATCTACAACCTGCTGCTGCTGGTCTATGGCTTCCTTTTCGGGCAGTTCACGTTCTTCTGGGAGTTCGAGAAGCGCTTCTTCCGAAGGCTCTTCCGCCGTCATTGATCCAGGAGCCGCAGCACACGGGCCACCTGCCCTGGCGTGTCTTTCTTCAGTTGGCATTCCCAAACGGTCACCGCGCGCCAGCCGTCCTTCCTGAGTTCGCGCAGCTTCCGTTGATCGCGTGCCTGATTGGCGGCGAGTTTCTTCTTCCACCACATGCTGTTGCGCTTCGGCGCATTGCGCTGGCAGTGCGGGCATAGGTGCCAGAAACAACCATGTACAAAGACAGCGACCTTCCGCTTTGGCCAGGCGATATCCGGCCGACCGGGCGCCTTCTTCCAGTTCAACCGGTAACCTCGGATGCCTTCGGCACTCAGGGCTGCGCGCATCATTCGCTCCGGCCCGGTGTTGCGGCTGCGGATGCGGCTCATGGTAGCGCTCGTGCGCGCATCCTTCGGGATCGGCGCCCGTCCATCGCGCAGGTAAACCTTGCTCATGCCACCGCGAAGTTCCTCCTCCGCATGCGAAGGCCGAACTTCGCCTTGCAATGAATTGGATCGTGCTCGTGCTGGCAGGCCTCTTCGAGGTCGGCTTCGCTACATGCCTGGGTAAAGCGAAGGAGACATCGGGGACCACGGCGTTCTGGTGGATGGTCGGGTTCTTCATCAGCCTATCCATCAGCATGTACCTGCTCTATACCGCTACGCGCACACTGCCCATCGGCACGGCCTACGCGGTTTGGACGGGGATCGGTGCGGTGGGCACCACGCTCGTGGGGATCTTCCTTTTCAAGGAATCGGCAGACCTCTGGCGCATCGTTTTCCTCAGTACGCTGATAGCGAGTTTGATCGGCCTGAAGTTGGTTTCGCACTAGGCCTGGTTGATCGAAACAGCGAGGCACCGCCCCGCCTCCTACCCCATCCGCGCATCTTCGCCACATGAAGATCGCGATCATCGGATGCGGCAACATGGGCACTGCCTATGCGCGCAGTTTCCGCAAGTACGGGTTGACACGTCGCGATGAACTGCTGCTGGTGATCCGCAGCGAAGGACGCCGCGACCTGCTCGATCCACTGGGAACGATGAGCGCGCACATCGGCCCGGAGATCGGCGCTTGCGATCTGGTGATCGTGGCCGTGAAGCCGCAGGACTTCGCCGCTATATCCGGATCGCTTGCCGCTGTGCTGAAGCCGGAACAGGTGGTGCTGTCGATCATGGCCGGGATCACCTTGCAAAGGCTTTCGGAGAGCCTGAAGCACCGCACGGTGGTGCGCGCCATGCCCAACGCACCGGCACAGATCGGCATGGGCATAACGGCCTACGCCGCGGGGACCGAGTTGAATATGCGCCAGACACTTCAAGTGGAGCAATTGCTCAACAGCACCGGTCGTGCCATGCATCTGGCCGACGAGGCCTTGCTCGACCCAGTGACCGCCCTGAGCGGTAGTGGTCCGGCCTATTTTTTCGAGATCGTCCGCACCATGATCGATAGCGGCATGCGGCTCGGTCTCGAACCCCATGTGGCGAGCGCGTTGGTGAAGCAGACCATGCTGGGCAGCTACCACTTGATGGAACACGCCGACCGCACGCCTGAAGAACTGATCAAAGCGGTGATGAGCAAGGCGGAACCACCGAGGCCGCGTTCAAGGTGCTCGCCTCGGAAGATGTGAGCGGCGCATTGGACCGCGCTATCGCTGCGGCCAGCACCAGGGCACAGGAACTATCCGCGAGCTGATCGTCTACTGAACAGTGATCTCCGTGCGCCGGTTCAGCGCACGGCCTTCCTCCGTGCCATTGCTGGCCATTGGACGTGTTTCACCGTAGCCCTTGGATGACACGCGGGTAACGTCGATCCCGTAACCGGTGAGGAACTTGGCGACCGCGCCCGCCCTTAGTTCACTGAGCTGCTGATTGTCCGTGTCCGCGCCGACATCATCGGTATGTCCGCCAACTTCGATCCGCATGGTCGGGTTGGCCTTCATCAGGCGAAGCAGCTTGTCGAGTTCGGTATTGCTGGCGGGCAATAGGTCCGCGCTCGCGGTGTTGAAGAAAATGTTGCGAAGCGTGATGGTCTCCCCGCTGGTGATCGGGCTCAGCGGAACTTCGAGGGTCTGCGGCTTGCCATCGGTGGAAGCCGCCACGCTGTAGTTCTGGCTGAAGAAGAGGTAGCCTTCCGAAGACGCGTTCAGGCCATACTCCTTCCCGCTGGCAGGCACACCAGGAATTCGCCGGTGCTGGGATCGCTGTAAGCGGCGGTCGCGAGCTTGCCGGTGCTCAGGTCGAAGAGTTCCACATCCGCTTCCACAGGCTTGCCGGTGCTCTTGTCCGTGACCACGCCGCGGATATAGCTCACCGCCGCTGGCCTTGCCTCGGGATAAAGCTCGAAGCCGTAGAGATCGAGCTCACCTTGCCCACCCGCACGATCGCTCGCGAAATAGGCGATGCGTCCATCGGCGCTCACCAGCAAACTGTTCTCGTCACCACCGGTGTTGATCGGGTAACCCAGGTTCAGTGCCGGCCCCCAAGTCCCATCGTCTTCCATCCGGCTCATGTAAATGTCCAAGCCACCGAACGCAGGGTGCCCACTGCTGCTGAAGTAGAGCGTGCGTCCATCCGGATGGATCTGCACGCTCTCTTCTTGAAAAGGCGTGTTGATCGTCGATCCCAGTTTCTCCGGTGCGCTGAAAGCACCATCGTCCTGCAGGCGCGTCACATAGATGTCCATGTCCTTGAGCCCGTCAGGTGCCTGGGTGCCGCGCACGTAGTAGAGCGTGCGGCCATCGCTGGCCAAGCTCGGTTGGCTTTCCCAATTGCGCGAGTTGACCGGCTGGCCCAGGTTGTCCGGTGGGCTCCATCGGTTGCCGATCCGCCGACTGATGAAGAGATCGCAACTGCCCAGCCCTTTGCGCCCCGCACCGTAATCACCCTCCATGCCCGCGCAGGCGGTGAAGATGATGAAGCGGCCATCGGGGGAAAGTGTCCCAGCGCCTTCGTTCGCCGGGGTCACCACCCCACTGACCGGGCGGCCGGTGGTCCATTCACCCTTCTCATCCCGGGTACTCACATAGAAATCCTCTTGGTGTCCCCAGGGTGAAGCTGCATCCGGCAGGTCGCGTGTGTAGAGCAAGGTCGCGTCGTCGGCCGTGATGCACGGATAGTACTCCGCATTGGCCGAGTTCACCGCAGGGCCCAGGTTCTTGGGGTCGAAAGGCACCGGATGCTTGATCGCTTCCGCCGCGAACGCGCAGTTGTCGATGCCCAATCGCGCCCGCCGACGCCGCACCGGCTCCTCTTCCAATTCCAAGTACGCTTTGTAGTGCTGTTCGGCAGCGGTGAAGTCCTGATTGCGGAACTCAATATCCGCGAGGTGGAGATAGGCGTTGGGGAAATAGCGTGGCGAAATGACGAGGGCTTCGCGATACCATTTCATCGCCTCCGCATCATTGCCTCGTAGGTCGCTCAGTTCGGCGAGCGCGAATCGGGGCTCTACGAAGCGATCATCGAACGCAGCTGCTTTTTTCAGGTTCGCTTCGGCCGCATCCCACTTGCGCGCGTGCATGCTCTCCAGACCATCCTGGTACAGCTTGATGGCCTTGGTCTCCTTAGTTGTGTAGCTGCCGGGTTGCGCGGAAGCCAGTTGTCCGTGGGTAGTTGTCAGTAGGGTCATCATCGCGATCGTGAACGATCGACCCACTGACAACGGACTACGGACAACCGGCAACTGCCGGACCAACGAAGAAGAAGCTCACGGGATATTCAGGTATTTGTGGATCTGGAGAGAGATGCGCTAATGGGGATGCGCCGTCACATGGGCCGTGATCAAAGGCATCATCCCTTCGCGCTTGTCCCACTCGGGTTGCAAGTAGAGCGTACAATTCGACGGAACACTGGCCGCATGTTGCTCCGCCCAGAGAAGATCGTGGCCGTTGAATACCACCACTTTGAGTTCATGGGCTTCGGCGGCGACGGCTGGCAAAGGCGCTTTGAATTTCTTCGGGCTGAAGCAGATATGGTGCCAGTCGCCGCTCAAGGGGTGTGCGCCGCTGGTCTCCAGGTGCGTGCGAAAACCGGCGGCTCGCAGCGCATCGGTGAGCGGGGTCAAATCATGCATCAAAGGCTCGCCACCTGTTACCACCGCGATCCGGGCCGGGTGCCGCGCCGCTTCTGCGACGATATCCGCAATGGATACGACCGGGTGTTTGGATGCGTCCCAACTCTCCTTCACATCGCACCACACGCAGCCCACGTCGCAACCGGCCAAGCGAATGAAGTAGGCGGCCTGCCCGCTAAAAAGCCCCTCTCCCTGCACGGTATAGAACGCCTCCATGACCGGGAGACCCGTGCCTTGCGCAGCAGCAGTAGCGCTTTTTTGGATGATGTCAGGAGCGTTCACGACGGCACAAAAAAAGCCCATACGTGCCACGTTCAAGGAACCCATGTGTATCACATAGGCGGGATCGCGATGATGGCTTCCGTAATCCTCGTGTCCCCGAAGGGATCCCTACCGAAGTAGGGCTGAGGCCCGCCGTACACCACCGAGGGTGCGATCCCTGATGGAAATTGTTGGTTCCGATGAACAGTTGGCCTGTATGGGCTTCGCGTTGACGAACGGCCAGGGGCCGAACGATGGATGCTTCACAGGGTGTGGAAAAGAACAGCGTGGTACGAATGTAGAACGCCGATATCGGAATGCAAGGGGTTGGTTGAAAAATTTCCGATTGACGCACGCAGGACCTATCGCGGCACTCGCTCTTACGCATCGCCTTCTGCCCCACGAAATGGTCCTCCTTGTCCTCGAACAGGATGTTGAAGGTGGTGAGGCTTCCGTAGCAGCGGGTGATGTACTGCTGCAATTCCACTTTGTCCGCTCCGCTGAGGGCCGGATGGGCGTTGATCTTCTGCTCCAACACCCGGAAGCGGTCGCGGATCATGACCACCTTGTGGAAGAAGTCGTCAATGGGTACTTCCTTGCTCTTCAAGGAAGCGTCCTTGGGCCGCATTTCCAGCATGCCGCCCTCGTATTTCCGGGCCATCTCCACAGGTCGCTGGGGTTGCTGCATTTCTTCCAGAACCTCGCGCAGCGCATCTTTCACATGCTCCATGTCGAGGGGCTCCTGGCCGATCTCCACGCCCGGGGCGATGGTCACAAGTCCGGCGAAACTCCGGCTGATGGGTTGCTCGCCGTGCTCTTTGAAGAACACATGGACGGTGCGCGCGTCCATTTCATAAACCACGCCCACGCCTGTGGGATGCTTCACGCGTGCGCCGATACTGATGTCGTAGAGTTCCATGGAATGCGATCGTCGGTTGTCAGTTTTTGGTTGTCGGTTGTCGGAGTGCCGACTTGCCTGGCGACGGCTATTCGGATGGCAAGCGCTCGGGCGCTTCGACCGGAGTGAAATCGCTGAGTTTGTGGAGGTCCAGCCGCATACTGCCCTTCCGCGCGCTGAAGGCACGCACATAGCGCCCACCCCACACGATCTCGTCGAAACGGAACGAGCGGCGGGTGATCACCTGCTGCATGTATCCTTCATCGATGCCTTTGAGCACCAGGATCACTTCCGCGCGGCGCTGCACCAAGTCATCATAGCCCACGCCGGCCAGCGGACTGTCGGGGCCGATCGGATGCACGAGCGTCCAGCTCAGCGGCATGAAGCTCACCTTGTCCAACTGCAATTTCAAGTTGTAGTAATTCAGTCGTTCGCCCTGCTCGTCCACATCGGCCATTACAAGCATCAGGCGCGCTTCCATCTCCATGAGCAAGGTGGTGCGGCGGTTGGCCATGCGCATCTGCAAGCTCCAGCCTTCCTTGAACGGTGCGATGAGCGCCTGCGCACTGTAGGCGATTCGGGCCGTAGGCCGTGCGAAACGGGCGTAGATCACCGCGCTGATCAACGAGAAGCCGAGGATGCCGAAGACGCCTTCCACCGCTGCCAGCAACCAGGTGGCCGGGCTGTTCGGGTAGAGCGAACCATAGCCCACCGTCGTGAGTGTCTGCACGCTCATGCCGATGGCGCTCATCCACTTGGTGCTCCACGAACTCAGGTTCGCATTGCCCAAGTACTCCACGCCGATCAGCATGTAGAGCGAACCGAAGATGAGGTTCATGCCCAGGTAGCCGAGAACGAACGTGATCACCAGACGCCCCACGGGCATGGTGGCCAGCGCTACAAAACCTTCGCGCAGCCCGCTTGCCTGACCGATACGGTCAACACGAAAGTTACCATCGTGGGCTACCAAACGATCGAGCGGTCGCTCGAAGTTGGTGCCGATACCGGGGTCCTCGGTGCGTTCCGCGCGGATCTTGAAAGCCATGGAGGGAAGTGTCGCCTTCATTCCAATGAGTGGGGGTGCGAAGGTCGGCGCGCGCCGTCAATTTCCGATCACCCGGCACACCGGATAGCGACGGTAGGCTCGTTCCATATAAGGAGAGCGTTCGAAAACGAACGCGAGTTGGGCCCAGGCATCCTGCGCGAATTCCGGATCAGCGGCACGCCTCGCCTCCAATGCGGCCTTCAATGCAGGGTCCTTTGCCAGCAGTTCCGCAGCCACATCCTCGAACACATAATCGCTGAACCACTCTTTCTGCTGG
Organism: Flavobacteriales bacterium; assembly: GCA_016712025.1. GTDB lineage: Bacteria > Bacteroidota > Bacteroidia > Flavobacteriales_F > PHOS-HE28 > PHOS-HE28. The sequence goes on along the minus strand of JADJRW010000004.1, from coordinate 94,271 downwards.
AGCACGCTATCGAAGAAGCCCCATGCGAAATAGCTGTCCGGTGCTTCCGGCTCCAGCACTTGCATCACAAAGCGGTCCGTCGCACGACCCATCGGGACCAATAGGTCCCCAGCACGGGCGGTAACGGTGGTGCGTTCCGCTTGCACCGTGACAGCCCGATGCAGGTAGTGGCCTTCGAACGGCTCGCGCACGGTGTTCATCGTACCGATGCGATACACTTCCACCTCCAGCAGCGTATCGCGTTCCACGCGCTGGAACGTGATGCCGTTCAATGCCAGGCGCTGCGAAACTTCCCGCCATGCTTGCGGGATCAAATACGCCTTCGGCTTGGTCCGCACCGTGTTCGGCGTGTAGGTGTCCATCCAGGGCACCTCCAGATCAACAGGACGGGTGCGATCATAGTACAGGCGAGAAAGCCCTGTAACCGCGCTGGGGCGCTGCTCCGCGCGGTAGCCCTTGAACGGTAGCTGTTCCACCTTCGTGGTGTCCAAGGTCCACCGCAGCGGAAGTTCCTTCAACTGTGTGGTCCGGGTCTTCGCACGCTCCCGCGCCGCGCTCAATTCCTGTCCGTGTTCATCCAGCACGGCCAACGTGCCGAGCAACAATTGGAAGGTGGCGTTAACGCGATGAGCGTAAGGCTTCAACATGTGGCTCTCCGCCATGAGGCCGATGGTATTGAAGAGCGCCGTGTAGCCTGTGGTGTAGCGGGGGGTGTCGAAGAAGGCGACGAGGCCGCTGTCCGGGATGTCCTCACGCGTTTCGAAATAGGGGCACATGGGGATCTTCTTCCGATCCATCCACTTATACAGGCCCGGCACCAACGTCCCTTCCATGTAGGCCGCAACCTCGGGATCCAATTTCGCCGGGTGCGTGGTGAGCAATTCCATCACGTACTGGTGGTCCGCCCCATTGCTCACGTGCGTATCGATGAAGATGTCCGGATCCCAGCGGCGAAGCACCTGCACGAGCGCCTGCGTATTGCGCGCGTCCACTTTCACCAGATCGCGGTTCAGATCCAGGTTGCGCGCGTTCGCACGTTGCCCGTGGGCGCGCGGGCCGTTCTGGTCCACGCGGAAGGTGGTGTCGCGGACCAGCGCCCCGCTCACGTTGTAGATGGGTACGATGCAGACCACGGTGTTCACCGTAAGCCCCATCAGTTGGTCGCTCTCCAGCAGCGCTTGGGCGAGCAGCAGGCTCGCATCGATGCCGTCCGGCTCGCCGGGATGGATGCCGTTATTGATGAAGAGCACGCGCTTGCCGCGTGCCTTCAAGCTATCGGGGCCGAACACGCCGCCATCGGAGATCACGAAAAGATGGATCGGCGAGCCGCCATCGTCCTTGCCGATCTCGAAAAGCTTTGCGCCTCGATGCCGCTCATCCAACGTGCGATAGCGGGCGATCACCTGCTCCCAGGTGGGCGTGGTGTCACCTTGGAAGGTCCAAGCTTGGGCCGCAGCGGCGGTGCTCCAAAGAGAGAAGGCGATGGCGAACGCACCCTCTTGGATCTTCCTCAGCCTCATCGTACGATGCGTCGGATCAACGGACGACGATCGGTCTCCATTCCAGCACCCGGTTGTGCTCTACACCTACTGGATAGATACCCGCAGCCCACCCTTCGGTGGCGATCTTGATCCAGCTCGGCAGATGGATAGCGCTTGTCCAGGACCACACGACCCTGCATATCCAAAACGCGAACGGTGATGACCTGCGCCTCCCCCTCCTGTTCGACGACCCATCGGAGGATGCATCGGTTGGGTTCGGGGTGATGTGGAAACCGGGATCGGCAACGATCGCTTCGGGTACTTCCACCGTGCCGGTGATGGTGGTATCGATGTTCACCACTACCCCGAACGCCGGGCCCCACCCGCCGTCATCGTCCTGGGCGCGCATCCATAACACATGCACGCCGTTGTCCACAGGAACTGGAATGCCGCCGCCTTTGATGGCTTCAAAGGCCTGATCGAAGTTCCCATCCGAAGCGAGCATAGGCGTCCCTGCGCCGGTTCCAGGATCGGTATCCACCCAGTACTCGGCCGCACCCACATGGATATCCGGAAAGCTCACGGCACCTTGGAGCACCTCCACCACTACTTGGAAATCACCGCTCCAGTTGGCATCCACGTCCCGCACGCGCAGGTGCAGCACATGAAGACCGGGCGCAGGCAAGTTGCCGATGTCCGCACCCACGGCCTCCATGGCCGCGTCGTAGTTCCCATCAAAGGCCAGCAATGGCGAGCCGTTGCCTTCGCCGGGATCGGTATCCCAGAAGTACTCGCCCTCGGCCACGTGGATGTCCGGGAAGCTTACACTGCCTTGCAGTACTTCGAGCACGGTGCTGAACACGGGGCCCCATCCCCCATCTTCATCGAGGATACGAATGTTGAGTTCGTGCAGGCCCGGTGATGGAAGCGTGCCCGTTTGCACCAGGACCTGTTCCACCACCTGGCCAAAGGTGCCATCCACCGCCACGAGCGGGGAGCCGTTGCCAATGCCGGGATCGGTATCCCAGAAATACTCCGCCGAGGTGACGCCCAATTGGGCGTGGCCGATGGCGCCCCACAGGACGGCACCGGCGAAAAGGATCGCGCGCATGTGCATGGTGCGGCGGATCAACGATCGAAGGCGGTCGCCTTCACACGCAGCGTGGAACCACTGCGCACATTGAACGGATGGCCGGTGAGATGGACCCGCGCCGCACCCACATGCAACGGATGGAAGTTGGTCTGGGTGTAGCTGCCGCCATACGCACCAGCATCACCGGTGCTCAGGTCGAGATCGCTCAGCACCACTGCCGGGTTGCCGCCATTGATGCATCCCGGTGCATTGCTGAAGGTGCCGTCCGTGTTCAGCGCGATGGGTTGGTTGATGGTGTTGTTGGACTCGAAGGTGAACCCTGCGGAGATCGGGTACGTCATACCCGACGCCACATGGTTGAAGTAGACATTGACCTGGCCGTTGTTGCCGCTGTCCTTATTGATGCCGCGGCTATCACCGCTCCACGTGGTGGTCACCGCATTGTTCATCAACTCCCACACGCTGCCCGTATTGGTGTTCGCCACGTTGATACCGTAGGTGGTGAACTGACCGGTGTAGGCCACCACCGTGTTGTTCCAAACCAGGTTCTGCGTACCGCCGATATGGCCTTGTTCGATCTGGATGCCCATCCAGCCATGCTGCACATAGTTGTTGCGGATGTGCACGATCTGGTTGTTCCCGCTGAACCGGATGGCCTCGTAGCTCACGCGGCCTTTCACCCGGTTACCGATAATGGCACACGTGTCCAACGCCCCTGCGCCTGTATTGCCCGTCACGTTGATGGTTTCGTCGGTGATCAATGATCCATCCACATCGCAACCGACCACATTGCCGTATGCGATGGCGATCGTGCCGTTCAGGAGGGTACACCCCACCACATCGGTGGTGTTGGCGTTGGAGGAACACGCGATGGACCCGTTCACGAAGTAGCTGTCCAGGATGCGGATCCGTGTGCCGCGCGTGGCGCCGCCACCTGGCCCAGTAACCCCACCGGCGGTATTGCGCATGCTGATGATGGTGACCTCCCGGCCTGTGGCTCCGGGAATGGTGTAGGTGCCCTGCACGTAGAAGAAGTCGTCGTTCGAATAGCTGAGGAACTGCAGGTTCTTGCCCACGGTGACATCCTCGATCCAGGGGATATTGCCCGCGCGGTTCTTCACGATGATGCGGTCGCCATCCACCGCAGCGGTCACCGCGGCATTGATGCTGGCGTAGGCGGGCGGCTGGCCGAATTCCTCTACGATGCGGTCCGTGGCCAGGGCCGGGAAGACGAGAACGAAGGATGCGAGTGCGACGAAGTGCTTCATGCGTGGATCGCGCTTGTTGCGATCCCGCGAAAGTAGCGGCGCGAAGGGATCAGCCTTCCGCAACTTCCTCCTCGAAGGGGGCGATGGTGCGCTCCTGCTCTTCCTCCACCGGCTTGGTCGCTTCGATCACCACGGGCTGCGGCTCACGCACTGCCTGGGCGAAGAGCTGCTCGTCGTCAGTAAGGCAGAGGAGCAGGGTGAGGGTCTGTACTGGCCACATGTTCAGTTCGGTTGAAGCGCCGCAAAAGTGGCCGTCGAACGACGCCGATGTCAAGACGAATGTCCGTATTTCTTCGATGAACGCCTATTGACTTTCGCCCAACGGTTTTACTAAGGTGCGCCCGGCGAAAGGCTGCTCGTTCCGCATCTTCGCGCCATGCGCTCGCTCCTTCGCTCGCTTGTTTTCGTGACGGCGCTCCTTCCAGGGGTATCCAAGGGGCAGATCGCCCATGGTCCCAGGGTCGGGTTAGGCATGGCCACGATCAATGCGGGCCAGTTCGTCCAGTGGACCGGACTGCCCAAGTTCGGACTGATCGCGGGCTACAGTTTCGACTTCTTGATGTCCGATCAAATGAGTTTGATGCTGGAACCGATGTATGTGGGCAAGGGCAGTTTCGTGCAGAGCGCGCAATACCGGCAGGCCACCCGCACCACGCTGCATTATGTGGAACTGCCCATTGTGCTCAAGATCTCAGTGAACAAGAACCCACAAGGTCTCTTCCTCGGCGGCGGGATCGTACCCGGGTACCTGATCAGCGGTACGGAGCGGATCACCCAGGACGGCCAGGAACTCATCGATCGACCCATCAGCGAGGAAAACCTGCGCCGCACGCAGTTCAGCCTATGCCTCGGGCTGGGTTTCGAGAAAGGGCCTCTTGAAATGGAGTTGCGCGGCGAGAACAGTGTGACGCCGTTCGATCCCGTGATCCGTAGGCAGAACCTGCTTTTCGGCCTCCACGTCACCTTCCGTTTCCGGCCTAAGCCGGAGGAAGAAGAGAAGGAAGAACCGGAGGAAGACTACTTCGACGAGAAGTGAGCGGGGCCGCCTATTATGTGGGGGCATGTGGTACACCACCGCTTCCTCGCCTACCCGTTTTCCATTCGCATCCAACCCGTTGCCGAAGTTCTTCCTCGGCGTGGTCCTGCGGTTCTTGGCCTAGACCTTTGTGCGCACTTTGCTCCATTCCTTCACCTGCCAGGTCACCGTTCCCGTGGCGAGGTGGTTGCCGCTTTTGTCGTGTACTTCCACCGTGCTGGTGTAGTCCACAGCATCATTGACCTCTAGCGGACGCACCACACGCTCCGCGATCTCCGCCGCGGTCGGCACACACTTCGCTGTGGCCTCTTGCTTCGCCTGGTAGTGGTATTCCATGTGCAAGCTGCGCATGATCAAGCGGTACTTCTTGGGATCGAGCTTTTCCAGCACCGAGAGCCCGCTGCACATTTCTGCCGCCGTGGCCAATGCGCAAGCATGGATGCCGTTGATGTGGTTCCGGTTGATGCGCCAGTTGGGGATCCGCACGCTGATGCCACCTTCCGGCAAGGGTATGACCTTGAAACCATGTGGGCGATTGAACGGCACCGTCCAAGGAAGAAGCGCGTTGAGCCACCAGCGCGATAGCGCGGAATTGCGAGCTCCGGCAAGTAGTTTCGGAAGGTCCATGGTTCAGGTGTTGGCCAGGATGGTGGCGATATCCGGCCGGAAGTAAAGTTCGCTCTTCAGCACCTTGCCATCTTCTCGATAGATCGCCTTCCCGTTCGCGTCGAGCTTGCTCATGTTGCTGCGCTGGATCTCCCGGAACACCTCATCGATCTTGTGTTCGAGCCCGTGTTTCAGCAGTGTGCCGCAGAGGATGTAGAGGATGTCGCCCAGCGCATCGGCCACTTCCACCAGGTCACCGCGTAATGCGGCATCGAGGTATTCCTCGTTCTCTTCGCGGATCAACTTGTAGCGCAATAAGGCATCGCGATCGCCGATGGCGCCCGTTGGTGTTTGTGCGTTGGGAATGCCGAAGGCGTTGTGGAAAGTGCGCACATGGCTGATGGCCTCGGAAAGTGTGATCGGGGCGTTGTTTTGGGACATGCTCCGAAAGTAACGGTCGTGGTCCTTTCGACAGGGCCGAACGGTTAACACTCTTTAACTGCGGTCCGTCACACCGCGGCAATGTGCCCGGCCAATTTTGCATTGCACCTTTGCGCTCCTTTTCAACGACCCCTCAACATGGATCAGACCACTGCGGAAACGACCGCCGTCACTTCCGAGAGCATCCGCCAACTGAACGACCGGATCCAGCACGCCAGCGCCTTCGTGGACCTGGTGGAGCAGGAGATGGGAAAGGTGATCGTGGGCCAGAAGGACATGGTGCTGAAGCTCCTCGTCGCCTTGCTCGCGGATGGCCATATCCTGCTGGAAGGCGTGCCCGGTTTGGCGAAAACGATGAGCGTAAAAGCCATGGCGCGCACCATCAACGTAGGCTTCAGCCGGATCCAATTCACGCCCGACCTGCTGCCCGCCGATCTGATCGGCACGCTGATCTATAGCCAGCGCAGCGAAGAGTTCAGCGTGAAGAAGGGGCCCATCTTCAGCAACTTCATCCTGGCGGACGAGATAAACCGCGCACCGGCGAAAGTGCAAAGTGCTTTGCTCGAAGCCATGCAAGAACGCCAGGTCACCATCGGCGCGCAGACCTTCAAACTACCTGAGCCCTTCCTCGTGCTGGCCACGATGAACCCGATCGAACAGGAAGGTACCTATCCACTGCCCGAAGCACAGACCGATCGCTTCATGCTGAAGGTGATCCTGGACTACCCGCGCAAGGAGGAAGAAAAGCTCATCATCCGCCAGAACGTGCGTGCAGGGGTGCAGCCAGAGCCACAACAAGTGGTAAGTACGCAAGAGATCCTCGCCGCCCGGCAGCTGGTGCGCGAGGTGTACATGGACGAGAAGATCGAGCACTACATCGTGGACATCGTGTATGCCACTCGAAAGCCTGATCAGCACAAGCTCGGCGATCTGGTTAGCTTGATCGGTTTCGGCGGAAGCCCGCGCGCCAGCATTTATATGGCCCACGCCGCCAAGGCCTATGCCTTCATCAAACGCCGGGGCTATGTGATCCCCGAGGATGTGCGCGCCGTTTGCCCGGATGTGCTGCGCCACCGCATCGGACTTACCTACGAGGCAGAGGCCGAGAACATCAGCGTGCAGGAGATCATCGATCGCGTGCTGAACACGGTAGAGGTTCCTTGAAGAAAGGAGCAGGCGCAGGCGCAGGGGCAAAGAGGTCATTGCGTCTGCCCCTGCTCCCACCCCTTGCGCCCGACCATGAACACCGCCCAACACACCAAGGACCTTCTGAAGAAGGTGCGCCTGATCGAGCTGAAGACGCGCGGTCTGAGCGATCACATCTTCAGTGGCGAGTACCACAGTGCGTTCAAGGGGCGTGGAATGGCCTTCAGCGAGGTGCGTGAATACACGCCGGGCGACGAGGTGCGCACGATCGACTGGAACGTGACGGCACGCTTCGGCCATCCCTTCGTGAAGGTGTTCGAGGAAGAGCGCGAACTGACGGTGGTGCTTGTCGCCGACGTGAGCGGATCGGGTGATTTCGGCACCACTTCGCAGACCAAGCGCGAGCTGATCACCGAGGTGTGCGCCACGCTCGCCTTCAGCGCGATCAAGAACAACGATAAGGTGGGATTGATCCTGTTCTCGGATCAAGTGGAGCTCTTCATCCCGCCAAAAAAAGGCCGCAGCCACATCCTACGACTGGTGCGCGAACTATTGGAGTTCCGCCCCGCCCATCGCGGCACCGACATCGCGGAAGCCCTTCGCTATCTGAACAGCGTGATCAAGAAACGCAGCATCGCCTTCCTGATCAGCGACCTGATGGGAAAGGGCTACGACGATGCGCTGAAGATCGCCAACCGGCGCCATGATCTGGTGGTATTGCGCACCGATGATCCCGGTGAAGCGGAACTGCCGAACCTGGGCTTGGTACCCTTCGATGATCCCGAGACAGGCACCACCACCTGGGTGGATACGAGCAGCAAGCGGGTGCGCACCGCCTACCGAGCCGAGGCTTTGAAACACCATGCCCGCACGCGTGCGCTCCTCCGCCGCTCGGGCATCGACCACGCGGTGATCAGCACACGCGACGGATATGTCCGCGCGCTCATGGACCTCTTCCGACAACGCGACAGACGATGATCCGCCGCGCGTTGCTCCTACCCTTCTTGTGCGCGTCGATCATCGCGCAGGCCCAAGGCCCCACGGCCACCGCGGTGCTGGATACCACCGTGATCCGCTTAGGCGAACAGGTGAAGCTGGATCTCGCCGTGATCTACCGTGTGGATCAAGGAACACCCGGCACGGTGATCTGGCCATCCTTGTCCGATACCATCACCAAGCAGGTCGAAGTGGTATGGGACGGCGGTGTGGACACCGCATTGGTGGATGCCGCCAAGGATCCCTACCTGTTCGTGCAGCGCCGGCATCTGGTGGTGACCGCATGGGACAGCGGCTTCTGGGCGATCCCTCCGTTCCGCTTCGTCGTAGCGAGCGACACCATCGAGACCACACCGCTGCTCCTCGAAGTGCGCACACTTCCGGTGGATACGTCCAAGGCTTTCCGGGACATCAAGGACATCTATGATGTACCCTTCAGCTGGCGGCAATGGTTGCGTGAGAACTGGCCCTACGTCGCGGGCGGTGTTGCGGTCCTCGCGCTCTTGCTCTTCGTGCTGTGGCGTGTGCGCAAGTATCGGAACAGGCCTGTGTCCGCCGCACCTGAAGCTCCGATGGTACCGCTGCACCAGCGGGTGATCGATGCACTGCGCGCGGTGGAACAGCAACGCCTATGGCAACAGGGCGAAGTGAAGGCCCACCACAGCGCGGTTACGGATCTGCTCCGTGGTTACATCGAAGAACGCTACCAAGTCCCCGCCCTCGAACGGACCACGGACGAACTCGCCCAAGCGTTGAGGCTCTCCGCCATGGGCGCTGCGCACCGCGAGCAGATCACCAACCTGCTGCGCCTGGCGGATCTGGTGAAGTTCGCGAAGCTCTCCCCCGCGCCGCTGGAGAACGAGCAGATGATCCCGACGGCGATCCGGTTGGTACAGGAAACCACCGAGGCCATGTCCACCCAACCTGTCCCCGATGCGTCGCGAACGTGATCCGATCGAAGGCCTGCTTTGGTGCGCCCTGGCGATCGGGGCTCTTGCAGCGGTGCTGTTCCTTTTCCTTCCTCGGTTCGAACTCGCGCGTCCCGAGCTGCGCTGGCTATTGCTGATCCTACCACTGCTGGCCGCGTGGTACGTCTGGCGACGACGCGCCCAACGGCCACGCATCACCCTCAGTACCGCGCACATATTCGCGCAACTGCATACTGGTCTGCTCACACACCTGCGTCATCTTCCGTTCGCCGCTTCGCTCATCGGGCTCGGCCTGCTCCTCATGGCCCTGGCTCGGCCGCAGCTACGCGATGATTGGCAGGACGTGGAGACCGAAGGCATCGACATCGTGATCGCCGTCGACATCAGCGCGAGCATGTTGGCGCGCGATTTCAAACCGGACCGGTTGGAGGCCTCGAAACTGGTCGCCATGCGCTTCATCGACGAGCGACCGAACGACCGCATCGGTTTGGTGGTGTACGAAGGAGAAGCCTTCACCCAATGTCCGCTCACCACCGACCACAATGTGTTGAAAGACCTTTTCAAGGAAGCGCGTTCAGGACTGATCCAGGGTGGCACGGCCGTGGGCATGGGTCTGGCCACCGCTGTGAACCGCTTGCGCGATAGTGATGCACGCAGCAAAGTGGTGATCCTGCTCACCGACGGTGTGAACAATGCGGGCACCGTGCATCCGCTCGATGCGGCGCAGATCGCTTTGGAGATGGGTGTGCGTGTACACCATCGGCGTGGGCACGCGCGGTAAGGCACTTTCGCCCGTGGCCATCTATCCGAACGGCCAGTACAAATACGACATGGTGGATGTGGAGATCGACGATGCCATGCTGGAGAAAGTGGCAGAGACCACGGGCGGCAAGTATTTCCGTGCGACCAACGAACGCGCCTTGGCCGACATCTACCGTGAGATCGACAAACTCGAGAAGACCCGCATCAAGGTGACCGAGCACAGCCGTCGCCATGAGGAGTATTTCCCCTTGGTGCTTGCCGGAGGCTGCCTACTTCTCTGCGCCTTCGCGCTGGATCGCACTATCCTTCGCGCCACGCCATGAACCAAGCACGCCTGCGCATCTGGCCCGCCCTGCTCTTCGCCTTGGTGCTCGAAGTGCTCTTCGCTGCCTTGATCGCGGTGATCTGGTTCGGCGCGCTGCGCGACCAGGCCGCGTTCCGTTTCGCAAAGCCCATCGTGCTCTGGGGGCTGGCCATCGGGCCGGTAATGCTCGTCTTGTTCGCGTTCGATCTCCTCCGTAGGAAACGGGCGATGCGTCGCTTCGCGGAAGCCGGTACGCTCCTTCGCATGGTGCCCGGCGTGAGCTTCGGGCTCTCCACCGCACGCTTCCTCGCGCTGCGCTATGGACTGGCCTTCGTGGTGCTGGCGCTGGCCGGTCCGCAGTTCGGGACCCGGATCGAAGAGGTGAAAGCCGAGGGTGTGGATGTGGTGGTGGCCTTGGACGTGAGCAACAGCATGCTCTGCGAAGACCTGCGCCCCAGTCGCATGGAAGTGGCCGGCCGGGCGCTCGCACAACTGGTGGAGAAATTGCACGGGGACCGATTGGGCATTGTGGTGTTCGCCGGTGAAGCTTTCGTGCAACTCCCGCTCACAGCGGATAAGAGCGCCGCAGGATTCCTTCGAGAAGGACAAACCGGGCGGAAAAACCATTATCGTGATCACCGACGGCGAGAACCACGAGGACGATGCCGAAGGCGCAGCGCGCAAAGCCGCCGAAGCGGGGATCCTGGTCCATACCATCGGAATGGGCACCCCCCAGGGTGGTCCGCTGCCGATCAAGCAGCGTGGGCAGATGATGGGGTTCCGCAAGGACAAGCAAGGCAACCCCGTGGTGAGCCGCTTGAACGAACAGATGTTGCAGTTGATCGCGGCCGAAGGAAAAGGCGCCTATGTGCGCGCTACGGAAGCTTCGACCGGCATCACCGAACTCGTGGACGAACTTCGCCAAATGGACCGCTCCGAGATCGGCACCTACCGTTTCGCCGGACATGAGGACCGCTTCCAGATCCCGCTCGCCGTGGGCTGCGTGCTCATTCTTCTCGCGCTCCTCCTGCCGGAACGAGGTCGCGTGCGCCGCACGGCGAACTTGATACCTCAAGCCCGATGAAAAGCGCCCTGCCTTCGTTTTTGGTGCTGCTCGCTGTGAGCGGCGCGCAGATTACCACCGCCCAGAAAGCGGAAGATGCCTTGCGCAAGGGCAACGACTACTACCGCAAAGGGGACCACGTTGCGGCCGGACAAGCCTACCAGCAAGCCAACTCCGCGGACCCGAACGATATGCGCGCGACCTTCAACCTAGGCGACGCGGAATACAAGCAAGGCAAATTCCCTGAGGCGCAACAACAGTTCGAGCAAAGCGCGCTGCGGTCCAAGGATCCTGTGGAACAAGCCCGCGCCTACCACAACATCGGGAACGCGTGGTTGGGCCAGAAGAAACCTGAGGAAGCGATCAAGGCCTATCGTGAAGCCCTACGCCGTGATCCCAGTGACGAGGACACGCGCTATAACCTCGCCTATGCGCAACGTATGCTGCAGCAGCAACAGGAGCAGCAAAAGAACGATCAGAAGAAGGACGAGAACAAGGACGAGGAGAAGAAGGACCAGGAGAAGCAGGATCAGGAGAAACAACAGGACCAGCAGAAGAAGGACGAGGAGCAGGAACAGAAGCAAGACCAACAGCAGAAGCAGGACCAGCCGAAGGAAGGCGAGCCACAACAGCCCCAGCAGATGAGCAAGCAGGACGCCGAACGGATCCTCGACGCCCTGGACCGACAGGAACAGAAAGTGCAGGAAAAGGTGCGCGAGAAACAGCGCGTCGGTGTGCGCGTTCCCACCGAAAAGGATTGGTGAGATGAACAGGGTCGCCTACCTCCTTACTTTCCTGGCTGCGCTTTGCGGCACGTCGCTCCATGCCCAGGAGATCGCCTTCGAGGCGAAGGTGGACCGTACCGCGTTCGCCGTGGGTGAGAGCATCCGTCTCTCGCTCAGCCTCACCAATGCGCAAGGCAACATCGGTCATCCGGATGTGGGTGGCCTCACCGTGGTGCAAGGGCCCTTCGAGAGCAGCAGCATCAACTTCATCAATGGCCAGCGCTCCAGCGTGATCACCCGCACTTACATGCTCACCGCCACTGCTCCTGGCGACTACACGATCGGGGCGGCGACCGCGCGGGTGGCGGGCGGAACGATCAGTACCAAACCGATCAAGGTGCATGTGGACAAAGGCGGCGGCGCAACCAGCGACCGCTCTTTGAACGAAGGCCAGAAACGCGATCGGGACCTCTTCGTCACGATCGACCTGAGCAAGGAAAAGGTCTACGTGGGCGAACAGGTGGTGGCGACGTACACCCTCTACTCCCGCTACCCGAATCTGGAACTCAGCGACTACGACCTGCCCGCGTTGAACGGCTTCTGGGCCGAGGAGATCGACATCGGCGAGACCAATTGGCAGGAAGGCCTCCGCACTGTGAACGGCTTGCAGTACCGGGTCGCGGTGTTGAAGAAGCAACTACTCTTCCCACAGCGTAGCGGCGCGTTGAAGATCGAACCACTGCGCATCTCGTGCATCGTGAACCGCTCCTTCTTCAATCGCGGGAGCAAAGTGGAGACACAGAGCAATACCGTCACCGTGCAAGCACTGCCCTTGCCGGGCGCTGCGCCGCAGGGCTTCAGCGGGGCGGTGGGCGACCTACGCTTCGAGGCACGCACCGATCGCCAGAGCGTGAAGGCGAACGAGGCCATCGAACTCACGCTCACAGTTACCGGCAGCGCCAACCTGAAATTGGTGGAAGCCCCCGAGCTGGAGCTACCGCCCGATGTGGAGCACTACGATCCCAAATTGATCGATCGCATCAGCATGACCGGTGCTGGCATGAGCGGCAGCCGTGCGTTCCAGTACCTCCTCATCCCACGGCATGAAGGCGACTTTTCCTTCGGTCCCTTCACTTTCTCCTTTTTCGATGTGGCGCAGGGCGCGTACCGCACATTGAGCAGCGGGCCGATCCAGGTGAAGGTGGAACCCGGCACCGGCGGTGGCCAGGCCAGCATCGCCCGGCCCAGCAAAACCGATGTGCAAGTACTGGATCAGGACATCCGCTTCTTACGCACCGGCGACGCTCAACTTCGGCCCAAGGGACGTTACCTGTTCGGATCTCTGGCCTATGTCCTGGGCATCGGTACACCCGCTCTGGGCTTGTTGCTTTTCGGGATGTGGCGAAGAAGGAGCGCAGCGCGATCGGCGGATGTCGATGGCACACGCCGCCGTAAGGCGGAACGCATCGCGCGCAAACGGATGAAAGAGGCGCATAACGCGCTGGAACGCAACGAACGCGAGCCTTTCTACGCCGCCATGACCAAGGCCCTTCAAGGCTACTTCGCCGACCGATTCGCCCTCGGTGTGGCGGAAATGGATGAGAGCACCTTGCTCGAACGGATGGCCTCTTCCCCCGGTGGGGAAGTGCTCGCCAAGGAGGCCACCGCGCTGATCGCCGCCTGCGAAATGGCTCGCTTCGCACCGCTCGAAGAACGGCCACGCCAACAACTCTACGACCAGGCCGTGGACCTGATCCAACGCATAGAACGCTCCTGATCAATGCGTAGCTACCTCTTTCTTCTCACCCTGGCGCTTAGCCTAGGAACCGCGTCCGCCATGGACCGCGCCGGTGCGGATGTCTCCATGGAACTGGCACGCACCGCCTACACCAACGGGGAACATGCCACCGCGCTCGCCTTGTTCGATAGCGTTGGGCAGGAATGGAACTCGGCCGCGTTGCAACTCGCCATCGGCAATTGCCATTTCAAACTGAACGATGTGCCCCGGGCCATCTTGCACTATGAGCGTGCGCTCCTGCTGGAGCCAGGCGCCGAAGATGTGAAGGCCAACCTCGAACTGGCCCGCCAGCGCACCGTGGACCGAGTGAACGAACTTCCTCGATTCTCCTTGGGTTCGTCTTGGGAACGATGGATCGGCGGCAGCGACGTGGACCAATGGGCGCGGCGATCGCTCTGGCTCTGGAGCCTCACCGTGGTGCTTTGCGTGATCGCTCTCCTGCTGCGCCGCACCTTGCGGATCGCCGGGCTCTCTCTCTCAGGGCTCTCGTTGGCCGCGACACTGGTGGCCGTGTTCCTCGCCGCCGGAAGGACCGCTCAAGTGCGCGATGCCGCCGGTGCTATTGTGCTGCAACCCCGTATCGAAGTGACCAGCGAGCCACGCGCCGGCTCCACCACCCTCTTCATGCTGCACGCCGGCACTAAAGTGGAACTGCGCAAAACCGAAGCAGGCTGGTGCGAAGTAGCCCTGGCGAATGGGAACCTGGGGTGGATGCCAGCTAGCGCACTGGAGAGGATCTGACCCGGGACCTTCAAGCAACCGCCAAAAAATAAAGGAGGCGCAGCCAGTGCCGCGCCTCCTTCGGATCGTTTCAATTCAACTTTACGGCACCTGCGCCGCTTTCGTGGCCGTAGGCACCGTCCCACCGATGGTGACAAGGATCACATCGCGATCGTTCGCGCTGCCCACGTACTTCACGGTTCCGTCCAGGTTCACGTCCTCCACACGATAACCGGTGATCGTGTTCGTGGGCACCGTGGATCCCACCGCGACGAGCATCGGATCGCGGTCGTTGTTGCTGCCCGCGTAGCTCACCACATGGTTGCGTGTCACATCGCCCGGCCAGAGCGCGCGGTAGGTGCCATTGGTCTGCATGCCGTTGGTGCCGTAGAGGCTTACTGCGGGCAGCGAGAAGTCCATCACTTGGTTCACTTGTGAGATGGCGCTGCTGGTCATGGCTGGCAAGTGGTTGCGATGGCGCACCACCAGGTATTTGCCCACGGTGGTCGTACCGAAGCTGACCTGGGTGTTCCCACTCGCCGCATCCACCACCGTGCCGTCCGCCCGCAGGATCGCCGCACGCCGCTCGGCCACCGTGTAGGTCGCATCCGCGTTACGCAGTTCCAATACCACCCAGTCCACAACGGTCTGATTGCCTGTAGCGTTCCAAACCGAACTGGCTACGGTCGCACCGCTGTTCGCGACCGTGATGCCCAGTGCGGTGTATGGTTCCGTTTGTGGCACAAGACCGGCGGTCTTCAGCGAGGTGGCCATGATGCCCGTGGTCCAATTCATCGGGCCCGCGAGGAAGAGCTTACCACCCACCGTACCTGATCCACCCGTGCCGCCTGTGGCGCTCGTACGGTACACGACTTTGGACGTGTACGGTTGCAATGATACCGTGGTGCCTTGCACCGTTCCGGTCACATCCTTCCACGTGCCCGTGAGTGAATAGTTCTGCGCGGTGGCTTGATCGTTCACCAACAACACATGGTCCAGCAGGGGGTTCACGGGGGTGACGGTGACGCGGTGCACCGACACATTGTCCAGATAGTAGGTCGGTTCGGTGTACTGGTTCACAAAACGCACATACGCTTGATCGGTGAGGGCACTCTGGAAGTAGTACTCCAGATCGCGCCGCTCAGGACCGATCGCGAACGCCCGTTCGGCCACCACGCCTTGGTTCTGTTGTTGGCTCGCGCCCTTGGAGCCTGCTTCGAACTGTCCGTTCGCTGGGGCTTGCACGCTGAACTTGATGCGGTACCACTGGCCGTTCGTGACCTGGAAGGTGTTCGGATTCTGCACACTGAACTCATTGTACACCGAGTTGTTGGGCAGGTTGGCCTTCAGGCAGCCATTGTCCAGGAAGCTGGTGTTGTGGGTGGAGGTGGCGTTGGTGGGCCAGCCGCCCCAGCCGGTCACGTTGCTGTTGAAGGTGCCATTCACCACCAGATCGCTGCTCAGTTCGCTCGCGGTGGCATAGTCGTTCTGGCGCAAAGGGCTGCGCGAGGATCCTGCGTCCTCCCCACGGTCCACCTGCCAGCGCTCCAGACTGTAGTACTTACGGATGCCAGCGAAGGTGTTGAACTGCTCGATGCTCAGTTCGTTGTAGGGGTTGTAGAAGTAGTTGTTGCTGAAGGTGCCGTAGTCCACGAAATTGTTCGAGTAGACGTGTAGCTGGCTCATGCAGAACTGGTCACGCGTCAGGCAGTACATGGTGTTACCCGAGTAGATCGTGTTGAACACCGGCACATGGAAAGGTGCCACCGCTCCCACCCCATTGTAGTTGCTGAAATCGGAAATGGACAGTTGCGATCCATTGTTGTAGAGCACGTTGTTCTTCACCTGGTTCCCTGAACTCGTCATGGTGTGGTCCACGTGGATGCCGCTACTGGCGCAATTGGCCACCGTGTTGCCGTCCACCGTGGTGTTCTTGATGCTGATGTTGCCGAAGTAGATGCCGTGGCAGATCGGAAAGTTGCTGGTATGCTCCGGGGCGATGCTCTCAATGTTCCCGACCATGTCCATCACCACGTTCTTGCGTATGATCAGTCCATCCGCGTTGTCGATGGCGATACCTCCGCCGTCATTGAGGGTGGCCAATGCCTCCCGCACCACATTGCGCTCGACAAGGGTGTTCTGTTCCACCACCATGCCGATATAGCCGATGTTCGTCAAGCGGTTGTCCGCATAGGTCATGTTTGAGCCCACGCTCCGGATACCGAAGTAGCCCCAATTGTTCTCGCCCAGGCCCGGTATCAAAGCGATGTCGTCGAGCGTGGAGAAGGTGAACGAGCTGTTGCTGTCCTGTAGATATACTCCGGTGCCGTAGGTCCGTGCGATCGTGAGATGATGGAAGCTCTCGTCGTTGCCCGTGCTCATGATCGCCTGGTAGGTATCGCTGATGGTGCAATAGGCCACTTCCAGGTTGTAGGTGCCGCTCAAGCGGAGCGAAGCTTCGATCTGGTGCTGCATGGCGATGTTCTCCACTCTCCAGTTGTTACGCTGCCAGCCGAAGTACACCCCGAAATCCTGCACAGCGGCTTCCACCAGCAGGCTGCTCGGGTTTGCGTTGTTCGGACACCAGACGTACAGCTGCCCTGCTTCCCAGTACCATTCGCCGGGTGTATCCAGCAGGCTCAGTTTGTTGCAGAGGAAATAACCCCATTGCTGCGCGCCCATGCTGTTGCCCGTGCTCGTGTGTGTGAGCGTAGTACCCGTATGCGCGGATACACGCGCGGTGTCGTAGCTCCAATTGGTGGTGCGGATCACCGCTCGGGCACCGGTGAAATAGCCGCTGCCTTGTGTTAGTGCGGCGTCCACGATGCTCGTGCTGGCCGCCACGTCCGTGCGCAACCAGCCGGTGTTCGGGTAGCGGGCGAGCGTTTGCATCGCTCCGTTCAAATAAACGTATTTCACTTTCGAAGACACGGGTGCCTTCCAGATATTGCCGCTATGCACCGTCCAGCCGGTCACCGCCACGCTGCCGCTGATGATCGGGGCAGCTCCCGTGCCGTAGGCGCCGAGCACCATCGGATTACCTGCTACACCATTGTCCGGGATGGTCACCTTGCCGCGATAAACGCCGCCCCGCTGGAACAGGATCTGGTCGCCTGGGTTCAGGGCGGTGCCGATCTGGTTCACCCGGGTGATGGTCTTCCAAGGCGCCGTGCTCGATGTTCCGGTGTTGGTGTCGCTGCCTGTGGGCGAAACGTAGTAAGTGACCGCGGAGAGGGTGCTGGGCAGGAGAAGAGCCGTGCTCAGGGCGAGGAGGTAAATGGTCTTCCGCATAGGTCGTTTCGGTTTTCGTGGCGCGAAAATGGTTACCACAGGGCCTCTGAACGTGCCTTTCCCGTTGTACGGATCTAACATTTCGACCAGCTTCGCCCTTGGCCCGTCCGGCAGGGGTAACAGCCGACGAAAACCCAGCTGTTCGAGCCGGTGAAGAACCGCTGGATCAGGGAGTTCCCACGAAAGAAGAACCGGAGGCAGGAGCCCTGCTCAAAAGCACTGCGGCCAGCGCTTTTTGGGGCATCGTACTAGCGACCCCGGTAGGAATCGAACCTGCGACCGGCTGCTTAGAAGGCAGCTGCTCTATCCGCTGAGCTACGGGGCCAGAAGGGCCACAACAGGTGTCAGACAAGGGGCGTTCACGGCGGTACACACGACCCTCCCGCTAAGCCGCGCGCAAGGGCTGAGCGCGCGTTTTCCGCCCCCCCCCCTGCCCCCCCGTCCTTCCCCCCCCCCCCCCCCCCCCCCCCCCCCCCCCCCCCCCCCCCCCCCCCCCCGTTTTTTGACGCCGCCCGAAGGCGGCGGTCACTATGGGCGGTGTGATGCCGACCACCCCCCCTTCGCCGCCGCCCCCCCCCCCGGGGCCCTCTCCCTTCGGCCGACCCCCCCTGCTCCCAAAGCAGGTACGCTAACCGGACTGCGCTACGCCCCGAACATTATCAAAAAAGGACCACCACCGGCGGCCCTGGATCCATCTTCACTGCCAACACCATCGATCACAAACCACCTTTCAGCGTCTGTGTGCGGAGAGGGGGGGATTCGAACCCCCGGTACAGAATAACCCGTACGGCAGTTTAGCAAACTACTGGTTTAAGCCACTCACCCACCTCTCCGGAACGATCGAAAGAACGACCCGGGTCCGTTACCGGGGCGGCAAAGATAGAAGGAGGTTCCGAACCTGCTAGACCATCGCACCAGCGCCGCTACCTTTGCCCACCCATCCACGAAAAATCAGCGTCCATGTCCCGCGAAGTCGTCATCGTTTCCGCAGTACGCACCCCCATTGGCAGTTTTGGCGGCTCGCTCGCAGAAGTCCCCGCTACCCAACTAGGTGCCGCTGTGGTCAGGGCTGCGGTGGAACGCGCGGGTGTTTCCCCAGATGCGGTGAACGAAGTGATCATGGGCAGCGTGCTTCAGGCCAACCTGGGCCAGGCACCTGCCCGCCAGGCGGCCAAATTCGCCGGGTTGCCGAACGAAGTGGCCTGCACCACGGTGAACAAGGTGTGCGCCAGCGGCATGAAGGCGATCATGATGGCGTCGCAGGATATCGCCCTCGGCGACGCGGAGGTGGTGGTGGCCGGCGGCATGGAGAACATGAGCCGCACTCCCTTCTACCTGGAACAAGCGCGCTATGGTTATCGCTTCGGCAATGGTCAGCTCATCGATGGCATCGGCAAGGACGGACTTACGGACGTCTACCACCAGACGGCGATGGGCGTGAGCGCGGACAACACAGCCAAAGAGCACAAGATCACCCGCGAGGAGCAGGACGCCTTTGCCATGGAGAGCTACAAGCGTAGCGCGGCGGCCTGGGCTGCCGGTAAGTTCAAGGATGAAGTGGTGCCGGTGACGGTGCAGACCCGCAAAGGCGACGTGGTCGTGAGCGAGGACGAGGAGTACAAGAACGTCAACTTCGAGAAGCTGCCGGGACTGAAGCCCGTGTTCAGCAAAGAGGGCACGGTTACGGCGGCGAACGCCAGCACGATCAACGATGGTGCCGCGGCCCTGGTGCTGATGAGCGCTGACAAGGCGAAGGCTCTTGGCCTGAAGCCGATCGCCAAAGTGCTGAGCTACGCCGATGCCGAACAGGCCCCCGAATGGTTCACCACCACGCCCGCGAAGGCGCTGCCCCGTGCGGTGGAGAAAGCCGGACTCAAGATGAGCGATATCTCCTATTTCGAACTGAACGAGGCGTTCTCCGTGGTCGGCATCGCGAACACACGGCTCATGAACCTCGACCCGGCGAAGGTGAACGTACACGGCGGCGCGGTGTCCCTGGGCCACCCGCTGGGTTGCAGCGGTGCGCGCATCGTGGTCACCTTGATCAATGTGCTGAAGCAGAACGGCGCGAAGTATGGCGCGGCAGGGATCTGCAACGGCGGCGGCGGTGCCAGCGCCATCGTGATCGAAGCCCTTTGAGTGCATAGTTCTCATTTGATGGTTGTCCGTAGCTCAAGCATGAATGCCCACTGACAACTAGCAACTGACAACCGACAACTGCTACTGCCCATGGACCATGTGATCTGCCCTCTATCCATAGTGCCGGTGCGCAAGGAGCCGAACGACCGGAGCGAGATGACCTCGCAATGGCTCTTCGGCGAAACGGCGGAGGTCCTTGAGCGAAAGATCCCTGCGCAAGGCTCGGGATGGAGCTTGCTCCGTTTCGATCACGACGGTTACGAGGGCTGGGTGGACAACAAGCAGATCGCGGATTGCACCACGCCCAATTTCGATCCGGACCTGCGCGTGATCGATCTGACCTCAATCGTCGACCTCGGCGATCGCCAGGTGCTGCTTCCTTACGGTGCTGTGCTTCCTTTCTACCACAATGGAAGCATTCTCTGGCAGGATAGGCGTGTGCCGGTGAACGCCCTCCACAATGTGAGGACATGGACCAGGAGACCGCGCCATGGCAATCGACGCCTACATGCATCCTTTCCTCGGCGCCCCCTACCTCTGGGGTGGCCGCACACCCAGCGGTGTGGATTGCAGCGGCCTCACCCAAATGCTCTTCATGCTGATGGGCATCTACCTCCCGCGCGACGCTTTCCAACAAGCCGAGGAAGGCGATCCCGTCGAGCTTGTGGACCTGGCCGAACCCGGCGATCTCGCCTTCTTCGACAATGCCGAGGGCCGCATCACGCACGTCGGCATCGTGCTTCCCGAGCGGCGCATCCTTCACGCCAGCGGGCGTGTGCGCATCGATGCGCTCGATCAGGAGGGCATCTTCGATGCGGAGCAAGGGAAGTACTCGCACAAGCTGCGGCTGGTGAAGCAGGCCCCCGCCCAGAGTGCTGTCCCCGAATGCCCTCGGACACGATCCCTGGCACCCCCCCTCGCGAACAGTCTTCAGTCGACGATGTCATCTCACCGGCGTTGTGGATGCGCGTGCCTGGACGCCTGAGCGTTCGCGATGACGGACCGTCGCCCGCGAACCAGCTGGTCGCACGCTGACGCACGTGTACGCAATACCGGCGGCATCGCTCGTTGCCGACCCCCAGACCGCCCCCCCCCGGCAGCATCGCCCACGCGGCACATCCGGCCCGTGCGGCTGTCGAAGTAGTGGTAGACCGCCGTCTGGCTGTTCAGCACGTTCTGCACATCGGCCTTGATCTCGTGGCTCACCTTGGGTCGCGCGGCGCGGAAGGCCAACACTACGTCCAGTTTGTGTACGGCATCCCCTTTCTCGCTCCACACCGGGCTGCTGTCCACTTGCGTTCCGGCGAGACGGCTGGCTTCGAGATCGATGGGCGTGGCGTACTGGCCACCGAGAATGGAATACCGGAAACCGGTGGTGAGCACGCGGTCCTTGCCGTTCTTGCCGAGCTGCCATTCCTTGCCCGCGAGCGCGTTCGCCACGGTGCCCATGTTGAAGCGTGAGTTGCGCCACACGCCGTCCATCGCCTTGTTGCGCGCATCGCTCAATGAAGCGGTGACCAGGAAGTGATAGCCGCGTGTGAAGTATTTCTCCACGGCCAGTTCGAGCCCGTAGTTGCGGCCCTGCCCTTCGTTCACCAGATCCTTCGTGGTGAACCATTCGGTGCTGTTGCTCAAACTGAACGAACTGGTGGGGTCGTTCTCCACCGGCACGTTGAAATGATGCTGGTAGTAGGCCTCCGCTTTCACCTGGATATCCTCGGTGAGCATGTGCTCATAGCCCACGACGAAGTGCGCGGCTTTCGACAGGCCGAGGTCCTTGTTCGGTTGGTAGGTGTTACCCTCCGCGTCCATTCCCTGGGCCAGGTAGGTCATGACGGACTCCGTCTTCGCATGTAAGCCGGCACCGGCGGTGATCGCGCGGCCTGGTTTCATTTGGTAGCGGAGACCGAGACGCGGTTCCACGCTCGTGGCACCGTTCAGGGCGAAGTGCAGCACATGCACGCCACTGGTCATGGTCCATTGTTCGTTCCAACGCCAGCGCCAGCTGCTGAAGGCCTGCAGGGTGGTCGCTTCGCCGCTCGCATTGAGTTGGCGTTCAAGGCGCGGTCTCGTCTTCTCAAGCTTCCACCTGCATGCTGTAGTTGATCCACCGAAACGATGATGCCGGAGCGCAGCTTGTGTTTGTTGCTCAAACGGTTGTTCAGGGTGCTGCTGAAACGCGTGGTCCACTTGCCCAAGGCATCCTTCTCCTGCAAGGCCAGCGGGGTTTCGCCCGGGGCATCGGTCTGGTGGTAGTCGAAGTCGCTGCCGTTGCCGCTCACCGAGAGGCTGCTTTGGATGTAGCTGTTCTCGCCCAGGGTGCGCAGATGGGTAAGACCGACGACACCCATGCGCGAGCGGTAGTCGTTCTCGGCGAAGAGCGTGTCACCGACCTCGCTCCGCTCCTCCTGATGGATCGTGCTTTGGCCGCCCAAACCAAAGAGCGAAAAGCTCCCGGCCCTTCCAGCGGGCAACTTCAATTTGAACGCGCCATCCGTATAGTTGGGCACGCCCTGGTAGTCTACGATGCCGGCTTGATCGAGCAAGCTGAGAGTGCTGTAGCGGAAGTTCGCCAGGTAGGAGCCGCCGCGTAACCCAGGCATCGGCCCTTCGGCGGTGAGGTCGGTGCCCAGCACACCTGCTTTCAAGGTGTACTCGCGCTCGGTGTCGTTGCCGTCGCGCAGCTTCATGTCGAACACCGCGCTCAACGCGTTGCCATACTCCGGGGCGAAGGCGCCGGTGTAGAACTCCGAATCGTCGAGCATGTCGCTGTTCAGCACGTTGATGGGACCACCGGTGCTGCCCTCTTCACTGAAGTGGTTGGGGTTCGGGATCTCCATTCCTTCCAGGCGCCACAAAACACCCTTCGACGAATTGCCCCGCGCGATGATCGTGTTATCACCCGTGGCATCACCGGCCACGCCGGGGAAGGCGCTCACCATGCGGGCCGGATCATTGATGCCGCCCGCGATGCGTGAGGTTTCCTCCACACCGATCTTCCTACCGCTCACGGAGACCATATCGTTGCGCAGGTCTTCACGCTTCCTATCTCCATGCACAGTGACCTCCTGCCCCATCACCACGGAGCTGAGAAGGTTCACGTTCACGACCAGCTCTCGACCGGACGTGAGTAGCAGGTTGGAGAGTTTCTGCTCCTCGAAGCCCATCATCTGGATCACCAGATCGATGCGGCCCGTGGGCACCTTGGGGATCACGAAGCGGCCTTCTTCATCGGCCGTGGCCGCGAGCAAAGGCTGTGACCCGACCACCACGATCGCCGCACCATACAGCGGCTGGCGGGTGTCCTGGTCGAGGACGGTACCCCGTATGGTCTGGCTGGTGACTTGAGCAAGGAGCGGCGCTGCGAGGGCCAGCAGGAAAAGGGAAAGAGAAAGGCGGAATGCGATCGTCTTCATTGGGTTAGGGGAATGTGGACTTTGCGGCATCGGACGACCAGCTCTTCCCCATTGTTACAGCCCCGTTCGCTGAATTTGGTGGGCGGTGGATGGAGAGGACGAGTGGACGATCCGTGGTCATGGTCCGGTTTCCACTAGGACAATGGAGGGCCGGAATACCCCCACGCTCCGTTCCAAAAAATTAGAAGTACACACCGACCGCCAGGCGGCCCCCACCCAACCTTTCAGCAGGAGGGCATCCTGGGTTTCCTCGAAGAGGTGTAGGTGCGATGCCGCTCCTGTACGCACCGGTCTCGGCATCCCGCCAATCGGTGAACAGCACGTTGAACGAGGGTCCTGCGGAAATGATGAGGCGGCGCTTGATCACGTAGCCATAGGTGAGGCTGATGCGGCCCACGATGTTGATGGCGTCGATCCACTCCACCTGTTCGTTCACATGCTCGGCGAACCACTCGATGTTGCCACGATGCCTCCCGCGATAGCCCACTTCGGTACCGGAACCATAGCCGAACCCCCAGCGACCGGAGCTATCCACCGCCGGGCTATACGTGAACAGGTTGTAGAAGCGATGTGTGCCGGTACGTGCCGCGATGGTGAGTGGAAGAACCTCCGTGACGTGTAGATCCACGCGATGGTATCCGCGCAAAGCGATGCTCAGCAAACCACACTGTTGCCAGAGATGGTGTCGCTCAGATTCACCAGTCCCACCTGCCCCCCGACACACTTTCGGGCCACGTTCAGCGCCCCCCCTGCCCCGCGTACCTCCCCCGATGCAGCGTTGATGCCGAAGCCCACCTGTCCCCCGCTCACTGTGCGCGCATAGTTCGCGAGGAAGCCGACCTGTCCTCCGCCCACGTCGCCCAAGGCCACATTGGTTCCGAAGGAGAACTGCGTGCTGCTTACGTTCCTGCCATAGTTCGCCAGACCGCTGATCTGGGCTTTGCGCACATCGCCGCGGGCCGCGTTGATCCCACCAGAGGCCCGGGTTCCATCGCACGAACGCGTGGGGAGATCGGCCAGGCCCGATCTGGGTGCCTTGCATGCCGCCCTTCACCACGTTCAACGCACCGGCCAGTTGCATGCCGCTCAGCGTATCCCACACCACGTTGCCGAGCCCTCCGATCTGCGCGCCGTTCAGGGACCGCATCGTGTGGTTGATCGCTCCCGCTAGCTGTAGTCCTTTGGTATGCCCACCGACCAGGTTCGCGGCGCCGGCCATTTGCACGCCGCGCACATCGCGCCGCACCATGTTCACCGCGCCACCAGCTTCGAACCCGTTCACACCGCCCACATAGCCGGCGACGATGTTCAACGAGATCCTGCTCGTTGTCGCACCGCTGAGTTTGCCGCTCGTTCCCACCGTGGGGACAAGGGAAAGTTGGATGAAGCGCTTTTCCTGGGCGAGGTTGTTCGCTTGCTGCTGCACGCTCGATGGCACCAGAAGCCGTGCAACACCCAGGTCATCCACCGAAGCACACAGCGCGCTGTGGCAGGGCTCCAACTTATCGAGATGTTCACGGGGCCGCAAGGTCACGGTGCCCACATGACCATCGCGACCAACGAATACCACCGTGTCGTGGTAGGCCACCCGGGCGATGAGCAGCGGCGTGCGCTCCCGGCGACCGGAGATGCGCATGCGGTAGGATCCATCCGCAGCAGTGATACCCGCGTACCGCTCGTTCACTTCACGGATCGACGCTTGCGCAATGGGCCGACCGGTGTTACGATCTCTAAGCGCCCCCGTGATCTCGAACACATCCTTCGCCTGCCGCGCTTCGAGGATGATGACGTGGTCGCCGCTCTCCTTCAGCGTGCGGGCATCGCCGATCAGATCGCGCAACGCCGCCTCCGCAGTACCGGTGGCATCGATCGACACCAGACTATCGCCCGGAAGAATGGCCGCGTTGTACGAGAGTTTGAAGCCCCCGTCGCGCGCTACCATCGCCAGCGCTTCGTTCAACCGGATGCCATGTCCGTGTATATCCACGGGGCGCTTCAGCAACGACTCCCCCTCCGCGCCGAAGAACAGCAGCGCGGAGGATAGCGTCAGGAAGGACTCTCAGCACCCATCGCCGCTCAGCAGGTACTCCCCGGCCGCGGGTGAGGAAACCCGCAGCCCAAAGGTCTCGCCACGACACGCAGCACCGATCAATGGGTTCGTTCTCGAAGGTGGCGGTCAATCGGCACCGTTCCACTGCGTCGTTCTCCAGTCCGATGCGCACATGATAAAGGGCGCTGAGCTGCTGGACGACCTCGGCAAGCGGCGTTCCGCTGAACATCAGGATGCGATCGCCCCAGATCCCGATGCTCGGTGCCTCCACCTTCCGCAGTTGCCTGGTCCGCTCGTCGAACTCCGCATGTTCACCGGCCACCAAGTCCACTTGCCGCCCATCGGCGGACACGCGCACTTTGCCGTGACGCACCCGGGTAAGAACGGTGGACGAAGTGTCGTAGGCGGAGACCGTGAACGCCGTCCCCAGCACTGTGACCCACAGCCCATCGGCCTCGACCACGAAGGGGTGTTGCGGATCAGGGGTCACTTCGAAATAGGCCTGTCCCTCGAGTTCAACGCGGCGTTCAGCGCCCATCGCTACGAGGATGCGGCTGCCGGGGCTCAACACGACATGGCTGCTATCATCCAGCACCACGGACGTGCTTGTCCCCTCGGACGCGTATTGCTGTGCTTCGGGTGTCGACCACCAGCGCACGGCCAGGAAAACGCCGGTTACGAGCGCGGCTGCCGCAGCGATCCGCAACCAGGGAACCGCGCGCCCTCGAGCGATGGGGATCACCTGGCACCGGAACCCTCTTCGGCGATCCGGGTCGCGAGCTTGGACCACGCGGCATCCACGTCGACGGAAGCCGGGTGCGGATCGGGAACGGCCAAGTCCCATGCAGCACGCATGGCGGAGAGTTCGCGCGCATGCTCCGGCGCCGAAGCGGCCCAGCGGTCGATGCCTGATCTCCTCCGGTGCCGCTTCACCAGCGATGTACCGCGTAAGCAGGTCGCTATCGATATGGTCCTCTCCGGTCAATGTGCTTCTCACTATGACATCCTACGCCATGAATACCCCCATCATCCCCCCAAACTCCTGAACCAGGTCCACAGGGACGCAGCAACGATCAGCAGCGGAAGCAGGTCCGCCAAGTCCTCCCGCAGGGTCTTCAGCGCCCTCCCGATCTGGTTCTCCACTGTTTTCACCGACAGGCCCAGACGATCGGCGATCTCCTGGTACTTCAAACCATCGTGCCTGCTCAAGAGGAAGATCTTCCGCCTCTCCTCCGGCAAGGCCTCGATCGCGGCTTGGATGCGCGCGCCCCGCTCCATGCCCTCCAACGGGTCGGCGGTCGCGACCGCATGGTCGTCGTGCTCGGTGAGCGCGCGCAGTCTGCCTTGTTGCTTCACCGCATTGAGGCAACGGTTACGCACCGCGGTGAAGAGGTAAGACTTGAGCGAGGTGGTGATGGACGTGCGTTCGCGGTCCTGCCACAATCGGTAGAAGAGATCCTGCACCAGCTCTTCCGCAGAAGCACCATCGCGCACATACTGCCGTGCGAAAGCGCACAACGGCCGATAGTGCTCCCTGAACACGAGCTCGAAGGCTCCGTGGTCCCCTGCGGCGATGCGTGCGAAGTCCAAGGTCGGGAAGACGGGCGGGCAAGTTAGCGCGCGGTGCGGATGCGCTCTAGTGTACCACCTGGATCGTCCCGCTCTTGCTCACCATCTCCACGGTGGGATGCGTCATCTCGAAGGTGTAGAAGTAGGTGCCATCGGCCACAGGCTCGCCGCTCGTGCCGTGGCGGCCGTTCCATACCACATGCGCTCCGTCCAATTCCGCCACGCGCTGTCCCCAGCGGTTGAAGATCCGCATGCCGATGCTCCATCCCGCCGGTGCGGTCAGGTCCACCGCATCGTTCGAGCCATCGCCATTGGGGCTGAAGATGTTCGGGATGATCGGCTCGCATAGTTCGAAGATCACCTGCATGGTGCCTCCTACCAGGCAGCCGTCCGGGCCGACGCTAGCACCGAGTAGTACCCGTTCTCGAACACCGTGATAGCCGTCGCCGTATCGCCGGTGCTCCAAACCACCTTCCGTGTACCCTTCGCCCAGGTGAGCACCAGCGGACCACCCAAGCAAGCCGTCTGCGTTTCGAAGTCGATGATCGCCGCGCCGGACACATGCAGCAACGCGGAGTCCGCTGCGCTCAAACATCCGTTCACTTCGAGCACGCAAGCGTAGATCCCCGCATCACCCATAGCGAGCGGATCCAAAATGAGCGGTGTTCCGCTGACCGTGCCGTTCGGTGTGGACCATGTGAATACCGCGCCGCTCGGTCCGCTCGCGTTCAGCAGCAAGGTCTGGCCCAGGCATCCGTTCCACGGTCCATCGAGGATAGGTGGATCGGGCGTTGGCGTGGTGGTAATGAAAACTACTTCCGGCGCGCTCGGACAACCGTTCTCGTTCTGGGCAACGAACACGGAATCCACCGGCGGTGAGGGCGTCACAGTGATCGTCGGGCCCGTGCCCAAACTGTCCTGCAACAAAGGATCATCGAACCAGTTGATCGTTCCATTGCCTTGTGCGTTCAAGGTGGCCTGCTGTCCAGCGCATACTTCCTCGTTCGTGTAGGTTGGCGGTTCGCTCGCCTGCCGCACCAGCACTTCCACGGGATCGGATATTGCCGTGCATCCGTTTTCATCGGTGACAGTAGCCGTGTATATGCCGGTTGTTCCGACCACTACGCTATCGCCTTGCAAACCGCCGGGGTTCCATTCCGTGGGGCCGCCCTGCGGAACCACTTGCAGTAGCACGCTATCGCCAGGACATAAAACCTGCTGGCCGGTGGTCAGTAGGATCGCTTCCACGTCGCTCTCTGTGATGTTCGCGAAAAGGAAGGTGGTGATGGCGCATGAGGTGACCTGCACCACGTATTGCCCGGGTTGGTAAACCACCTGGACCAGGTCATTGCCACTGAGCGGCGCCTGCCACGCGATGTTGGTGATCACCGAACCATTGACCTGCAACAGGGTACTGTCCGATGCGTCGCAGAGCACCGCATCGGGGATCAGGTTGAGGTAAGGGGTCTGGTAGGGCAACACCTTGACCGCTACTGATTGGACGAAGCAGCCTTCGGGCATTGTGACCTCCACGTAGTACAACCCGGGCTCATCCACATAAGCGAAGCTCGCCGTATCCGGTAGTTGCCCGTTGGGCCCATACCAAGCGTATGTTCCGAAGACATCGGTATAGAGCATCACCGAATCGTTCGGGCAGATAACCGGGGAACACGTGGGTTCCGGCGGAGCCGTGACAAAGGACTCGAGGAGAAGATTGGCGGCACAGCCGTTGCTATCGATCGCTGTCACCTGAACTCCGTAGTATCCGGGTACTTGGATCTGTGCTGAGTCACCTAGAAGTTGAACGAATTGGTTCAACCCGCAGATAGGAAACACAGGTCGGACAATCCACGGAACGATCCACATCGAGTCATCGGGGCAGATGAAGGGTGGGACTAGGAACTCAGCGTCCGGTGGTGCGGATCGGCGAAAGTGATGAAGACGCTGTCTGTGAACTGGAAGATCAAAAGCTATCATCGCAGGGATAGTTCACGACGTACAGTGCATCACGAAGACGAACCAACCGCTATTGGCCGGTGGAAAGTCTCCCCTTCCTGGTCACCCGTTCCGATGAGCGTGTCGGAGAACAAGCCCATGGCATTCATGTAACCCGCAGGCCCATCCACCCAGGTCCATGGTTGGCCGTTCAACGTCAATCGTTCTCCAGCTCGAACTGTAGAAGACCGGGCCGCAGAGCACCCCGTGGTTCGTTCTGATCCAGGTCCTGCGGGAAAATGACATTCATATCCAGGTCCACCGGAGGTATAATTCGGTACCAGTATCGTCAAGAACTTGTTGTTTGTCACGCATCCATTGGCCCCGATGTGCCAATACGTCCATGTGCCTGTCGTATCAACGTATATTGCTGTACTGTAGATGGGCACGTTGTCAGTTCCAGTCCAGTACGCGGTGGGATCGGCGGGAAACATTGTTGCACCAGAAGGACGGAATCACCTTGGCAATCGGAATGGGAGTGATGTGTGGCCCCGGGGAGTTGAAGTACATCCCCGTGCCATCACTGAGCAGCGGGTGTTCAGGGTACGGAATGATCGTCACATCCACTTCGTCATACAGGCTCAGGCAGCCGTTCACAAAATCCACTGCGAGTGAAACAAGAGCTGAGGATGAGATGATCACTGAATCCGTGAACGCTCCGGTTGACCATTGCCTGATCACTTCTGGACCTATATCCGGACGAACTCCAGGTAGCCATGTCGTTACCGAGAAAGTGGTATCGATACCCATCAACATGGGACCGCAATGCGTCGTGTCCGTCCCGGCAGGTCAACGCCATGGTCCGAGAAGGGGTTGAAGCTCCCCGGTCCGATGCACACCCCTCGCCGATGCTGCGATCGCATCCGCCGCCGATTATATGTCATTTCATGTTCGCCCACGCACATACCCCTTGGCGATGAAGCCATCGCGCAATCCGAACGATGCATTGGCCGCATAGGTGCCATAGTGGGGATCGCCACAATAGCCCGGCGGTTGCGGCGAAACATCGAGACCCAGGGGCGTGAGCAGTTCCGCGGTCATATCCCCGTTCGATGGGAACACCAACATGTCGGAATACGATCCGCAGAACAGCACATGCCCATCGCTCTTGGCGGCGATGCGCCCCGCGCGCTTCTCCCCGCGCCCACCGATCTGCTGCGCTTCAAGAAAGCCCAGGTCGGTATACCGGTGCTTCGTGACGAAAACGTCTTGCACGCCCACCGCCAGGAACAGTCCGTCATCGTACTGATCCGACAGCCCGGTGAACTGGCATTCAAAATCGCCGAGCACGATCAACGTGTCCGCCACATTGGCCAGCGATGTGGGATCCACGTCCGAATCGGAAGGCATCACGGTCGCTGCCTCGAAAGTGCCTTGCACGTCGGCGCGCAAAAGGAAGTAGCTGTCCTGCGCGAAACTGCTGACCTGATCGGGGTTGCCGTCCTCGAAGGACATGATACCCCGCACTGAACCGAGCAGCACGAGATCATCCGGTGCGCGCCACAGCAGATCCCGACCTTGGTTCAAGATCCCACCACCGCTCCGGCGGAACCATTGCTCGTTACCGGCAGCGTCCAACTTCATCAGGAAGATGGCATCGTTCCAAGTGTTCTGATGCGGAAGGTCGAAGGTGATGGTATCGCTGAACTGGCCCGTGGCATAAATGGCTCCGCTGGCATCGTGCGTCAGCGCAACGGCCGCATCATCACGCGGGGCCACGCCTTGCTTGTTCCAGAGCGGAGTGCCATCGGAGGCCATCGCGCTGATGAATACATCGGTGCCGGGTTGTTGCGTGAAAGGATCGGTCGTGCTCATGAGCGAAGCCCCGTTGAAGGTGAACGCATCGCGGAACTCGCCGGTCACGACCACTTGCCCCATGCTGCTCACCGAAACATCCGCCGGGCGGTCGAAGCCGGTGAACCCTCCCCCGCTCTTGATCCACTGCTGCGCTCCATCCGAAGCGTTCAGTTGGCACACGAACAGATCCACCGATCCGCCTTGCGAGGTGAGCACTTCGCCTTGGAAATCCGCCGTAGCCATGTACTGGCCCACCACCACCAACGCATTGTTCGGGCCCAAGGCCAAGCGCAGCCCGCGATCCAATCCTGTGCCGCCGCCCCGCTGCCACCAGAGCAATGCGCCGTCAGCGTCCACCTTCGCTACGAAGAAGTCCGTACCACCCAGCGCGAAGAACGACTGACCCCAGTAGACGGCTGTAGCGCTGAACTCGCCGGTCATGTAGGTAGCACCTGTACCATCCACAACCAGGTCGGACACATGGTCAATGCCCGTTGAGCGGACCACTTGGGACCAATAGGTCTGGGACGATGCTCCGATCGTGATCAGCGAACCGACCAGCAAGGCCAGCGACCTGAACGAACGAGGAGCGACCATGCCCGAAGGTAGGGTGCTCCTCCTTTGGGCTCCCCACGGGGCTTCCTGTCACTCTTTCGTGCGGTCGCTCTCCCGGGTGCCGATACGGCATGATCACGACCATCGTGTGCCATTCCAGCAGGAACGCCACCTCGGACCCTCCTTTGAGCCCTGCGGACCACCCGATCGCAGATGATCGATGCCACCTTTATACCATGGACCTGAACAAATTCACCATCCGCTCACAACAGGCGATCCAGCAAGCCCAGACCATTGCCAGTGGTCTCGGCCAACAGATGCTGGAGAACGGCCACTTGCTGAAGGGCATTCTGGAGGTCGACGCCGACGTGACGCCCTTCCTGCTGAAAAAATTGAACGTACACCTGCCCGCGATGCAACAGGCACTCGACCGGATAGTGGGCAGCTATCCGAAAGTGAGCGGTGGGCAGATCTCCCTCTCCCGGCATGCCAACGATGCGCTCACCAAGGCGCATGCGGCCTTGAAGGAATTCGGTGATGAGTACGCCAGTGTGGAACACATGCTGATCGGTATCCTCGATAGCGGCGATACGGTCTCGCAATTGCTGAAGGACAACGGTGTGAACAAGAAGGACTTGGTGGCGGCCATCAAAGACCTGCGCAAGGGCGCGAAGGTGACCAGCCAGAGCCAGGAGGAGACCTACAACGCGCTGAACAAGTACGCAAAGAACCTGAACCAGCTCGCCAAGGATAACAAGCTCGATCCCGTGATCGGGCGCGACGAGGAGATCCGCCGTGTGCTCCAGATCCTGAGCCGCCGCACCAAGAACAACCCCGTTCTGGAGGGCGAGCCCGGCGTGGGCAAGACCGCCATCGCCGAAGGCATCGCGCAGCGCATCGTGAGCGGTGACATTCCCGAAGACCTCGCGCAGAAGCAGGTCTTCAGCCTGGACATGGGCGCACTGATCGCTGGTGCGAAGTACAAGGGCGAGTTCGAGGAGCGCCTCAAGGCCGTGGTGAAAGAGGTGATCAGCGCCGAGGGCAACATCATCCTCTTCATCGACGAGATCCATACCCTGGTCGGTGCGGGTGGTGGCGAAGGGGCCATGGACGCCGCGAACATTCTTAAGCCAGCCTTGGCCCGCGGAGAGCTGCGCGCCATCGGTGCCACCACACTGAACGAGTACCAGAAGTACTTCGAGAAGGACAAGGCGCTGGAGCGTCGCTTCCAAAAGGTGATGGTGGAAGAGCCGAACCGCGAGGACGCCATCTCCATCCTGCGCGGCTTGAAGGAGAAGTACGAAAGCCACCACAAGGTGCTGATCAAGGACGCGGCGATCATCGCCGCCGTAGAACTGAGCACGCGCTACATCGCCGATCGTTTCCTGCCGGACAAGGCCATCGACCTCATCGATGAGGCCGCGAGCAAGTTGCGCATGGAGATCAACTCGAAGCCCGAGGAGCTCGACGAGATAGACCGCCGCGTGATGCAGTTGGAGATCGAGCGCGAGGCCATCAAACGCGAGCACGATGAGGTGAAGCTGGCCCAGATCAACAAGGAGCTCGCCGAACTGGGTGGAAAGAGGGACGGATTGAAAGCCCGGTGGGAAAGCGAACGCGCGCTAGTGGAACGCATCAACAGCGCCAAGGACAAGATCGAGGAACTCAAGCACGAGGCCGCCCAAGCCGAGCGCGAGGGTGACTTCGGAAAAGTCGCCGAGATCCGCTACGGCCGCGTTCAAGAAACCGAGAAGGAACTTACCGCGGCAAAGAGCGATCTCACCTTGATGCAGGCGGACAGTAAAATGATCAAGGAAGAAGTTGACGTGGAGGAGATCGCCGCCGTAGTGAGCCGCTGGACCGGCGTGCCCGTCACCCGCATGCTCGAAGCGGAACGCACCAAGTTGCTCCAGTTGGAGGACGAACTGCACAGACGCGTGATCGGCCAGGACGAAGCTGTGCATGCCGTGGCCGACGCCGTGCGCCGCAGCCGCGCAGGCATGGGTGACGAGAAGCGGCCCATCGGCTCGTTCATATTCCTGGGGACCACCGGTGTCGGTAAGACCGAATTGGCGAAGGCGCTTAGCGAGATCCTCTTCAATGATGAGAGCGCCATGACCCGCATCGACATGAGCGAGTACCAGGAGCGCCACAGTGTTTCCCGTCTCGTGGGTGCGCCCCCTGGTTATGTGGGCTATGACGAAGGTGGACAACTCACCGAAGCGGTGCGTCGCAAACCCTATAGTGTGGTATTGCTCGACGAGATCGAGAAGGCCCACCCCGACGTGTGGAACATCCTCCTGCAAGTGCTGGACGATGGCCGCCTCACCGACAACAAGGGTCGCGTGGTGAACTTCAAGAACACCATCATCATCATGACGAGCAACATCGGCTCGCACATCATCCAGGAGAACTTCGAGAACCTCAAGGACAAGGACATCGATGCTGTGGTGGAGAAGACCCAGCGCGAAGTGATGGACCTGCTGCGCAAGACGGTCCGCCCTGAGTTCCTCAACCGGATCGACGAGACCATCATGTTCCGCCCGTTGAGCCACGCCGACGTACGCGAGATCGTGAAACTGCAGTTGCACATGCTGCTGCGCAAGTTGGAGGAGAAGGACATCCACCTGATCCCGAGCGAGGAACTGATCGCGCACATCAGTACCACCGGCTTCGATCCTCAATTCGGCGCGCGCCCCATCAAGCGCATGATCCAGAAGGAACTGCTGAACGAACTGAGCCGCCAGATCATCGCCGGCACGCTGGAGACCGGCCGACCGCAGGTGATCGATGTCTTCGACGGGAAGATCGTGCTAAGGAAGCCGATCGATGAGCAAGAGAAGAACGGACACGCTGGGAAAGGAAAGAAGTCGAAGGCCGGGGTTTAAGGAGGGGATAATGCGCAAGTTCGTTGCGGGTCGGTCCATTTGGTCCAGGGCCGAATTGCCCCTCACGCGATCGTTCGTTCGATCGTGAAAAAACGTTCCGTCCCTTTCGCGTCTGGATCGTGTAGGTCGTCTAGCTTGCCCCCGGCTTAAGACAAGTATCGGAATGACCATCGCCTCACAACTCGACGACCTGACCACCGCCCTTCGCCGCACCCGTGGCCGACTCCTGGCCCCGCTCGATCACCGTCAACACCAACTCCCCACCGATCCCGAAGTGTTCGTGGATGATGTGCTCCACTACGTAATGGACCAATGGGCCGAAGACCTGCGCGCAGAAGGACATGTGCTGCAGCAGGACCTGGGCTGGAAGGACGAGGCGAACCACTACCCGCGCTATGAGCTGCGCATGGCAGGAGGGGAACCCCTGCACATGTCCTTCACCGGCGACTACCCGCGCTCGCTCTACCTCACCTTCTCAAAGGCCTTTCGCCGTAGCGACCAGTTCAGCGATGCCAAACAGGTGCAGGTGCAGTTAAGAGTGAGCACCGATCCGAACATTTTGCTGCATGGGTTGCTGGAAGGGTTGCGCAACGTCGGCAAGCCTTAGGGCCCCTCAGGACGAAGGTTCATCGAGCACCTCGATGCGGTCCGTATTCCCGATGGTGTCATGAAGATCCTGTACTTGACCCGCCACGCCAAAAGCGATTGGGACGATCCTTTGTTGAGCGATCATGATCGCCCCCTCAATGCGCGTGGACTTCGCGATGCGCCGCTGATGGCCCGCAAATTCGCGGAGCGCGGCGAACCGCTCGACATCTTGATCAGCAGCACTGCCACGCGCGCCTGGGCCACCGCTTCGTTCTTCGCGCAGGCACTGGCTGTTCCACTGGACAGCGTGCGCACCGAGCCGCTCGCCTATCTCGCCCACGCGGCGACCCTACTCGGTCTGGTCAATGGCTTTCCCGATACCGCGGACCGCGTCATGCTCTTCGGACACAACCCAGGCCTCAGCACGTTCTGCGCTGACCTCTGCGAGAACGCCCCGGGTGAATTGATCACCTGCCATACCGTGCGCATCGACCTGTTCGTGGACCAATGGGCGCACGTCACACTTGGCTCGGGCATCGTGCGCTGGCACGATCATCCCAAACGGCACACGCCGTAGTAGCGGACTTCGGTGTGCTCCGTTGGCGCTATCAGACCACGGGCACCATCCATCCGTAGGGATCGGCGATGCGGCCCCGGCGGATACCATCGAGCACCTCGCCGATCCGATTCGCCACCGCCCGCTGTTCGATGGCTGGTAGCTCGAACTTCTCATCGCCGAACGCCATGGTGCTGATATGGGCGATGGTCGCGGCCGTGCCTGCACCGAACGCCGAACGTAAGGTGCCCTTGCGCGCGGCCGCCAACACTTCGTCCACCGAGACCCGGCGCTCTTCCACTGGCACTCCTTCATCCTTCGCGATACGAAGAATGCTGTCGCGGGTGACACCCCGAAGGATGGTACCATCGAGCGAAGGAGTTACGAGGGTGCCGTCGATGTTGAAGAACACGTTCATCGTACCGCTCTCTTCAATATACCGATGCTCCAACCCATCGGTCCATACCAACTGGTGGTAGCCATCGTCCTGTCCGAGCTTCGCTGGATAAAGCCCGCCCGCGTAGTTGCCTCCGCACTTCGTTTCGCCTGTGCCCCCCGGAAAGGCTCGGCTGTACTGGGTCTCTATCTTCACCCGGACAGGCTCCGCATAGTACTGCCGCACCGGACAGGTGAATATGATGAACCGATAGCCCTCGCTGGGCTTCACGCCGATGTACTCGTCGCTAGCGAACATGAAGGGGCGGATGTAGAGCGCCCCCTCTTCGTCCTTCGGTAACCAGCCTCCATCGGTGCGCACCAGTTCGATCAATGCTTCGAGGAACAGGTCTTCGGGAATGCCCGGCATGCACATGCGCTGGGCGCTTCGGTTCATGCGTGCGACATTCTCCTGCGGACGGAATAGGTTGATGCCACCCGAAGTGGAACGATACGCTTTGAGCCCTTCGAAAATGGTCTGGCTGTAGTGCAGCACGAGGGTCGCCGGGCTCATTGTAAGATCGGCGAAAGGGGTGATGCGCGGTTCCGTCCACTGGCTCCCGTCATAGTCCATCACGAACATGTGGTCGCTGAACACCCGGCCGAACTTCACGTTCGCCAGATCGGTGTCGCCCAGCCGCGACCGTTCGGTGCGATGCATGGCTATCTTTTGCCCGGTAGTGATCATGGAGGGAACCCCTTTGCGCCCAAATGTAATAGCGACTTCGCCGGAACACCGCGCGGCACGGCCACTTGGGCCCACGGATATCCACGAAGTGCTGAAGAAGCATTGGGGATACACCTCCTTCCGCCCGATGCAGGAAGCGGTGATCCGCGCCGTGCTGGCCGGGAAGGATACGCTGGCCCTACTCCCTACCGGCGGTGGAAAAAGCGTGTGTTACCAAGTGCCCGCTCTCGCGCGTGGCGGTCTGTGCATCGTCGTTTCACCGCTGATCGCGCTCATGCGGGATCAGTGTTGCACGCCCGCGCGCGGGGCATCGCGGCCAAGGCGGTCATGTCCGGCATGGCCCGGCACGAGGTGGAATCCACATTGGAAGAAGCGGCGCTAGGCCATGTATCCCTGTTGTACGTCGCGCCCGAACGCATCGCATCGGAGCTGTTCCGGGCGCGCCTCGCACGCATGCCCGTTACCCTTATCGCAGTGGATGAGGCCCATTGTGTTTCGCAGTGGGGGTATGACTTCCGCCCCTCGTACATGCGGATCCCGGAACTGCGTGAAGTGTTCCCCGAGGTACCGATCGTCGCCCTTACCGCAACGGCGACCGCGGAGGTGGCGCAGGACATCCAACCCAGCCTGCGGTTCCGCAAGAGCAATGTGTTCCGCGCCGCGTTCCAGCGCCCCGAACTCACGTTCTGGGTTTCCACTGGCGAGGACAAACTGGGACGGTTGTTCCGCATCCTCGATGCCTTGCCCGGCAGCGGGATCGTGTATGTGCGCGATCGCCGTGGTACGCTGGACCTTGCCCGCACCATGGTGGCCCAAGGGACCACGGCGGGCTACTACCATGCAGGCCTTCCCCACGCAGAACGTGAACGTGTTCAGAGCGAATGGTTGAGCGGCAAGCTGCGCTACGTAGTGGCCACCAATGCGTTCGGCATGGGCATCGACAAAGCCGACGTGCGCAGCGTGATCCACCTCGAGCCACCACCCGATCTGGAGAGCTACTACCAGGAAGCCGGGCGCGCCGGGCGGGACGGGCACCGAGCCCATGCTTTCCTCTTGCTTGATGAGGGCGACCCCGAACGTATGCTGGAACGTGTCCGCGGAGGCTTCCCTTCGATCGATCAGGTGCGCAAGACCTACCAGGCCTTCGCCGATATGCACGGTATCGCGCTCGGAGCCGGGGAGTTCGAGGCCTATGCATTGGACCTGCGCGACCTGGCGCGCCGCGCGGCGCTGGCACCGGCTGTAGCGATGAACGCGTTGAAGGCGCTGGAACTGGATGGGAGCATCGCATTGTCGGAGGGGATCCACACCCCTTCGCGCGTTCATTTCATCTGCGACGCACGCACCGTGCATGCCCTCCGCGTGAAAGATGCAAAGCGCGGGCCTCTGCTCGAAACGCTCCTCCGCCTGCACGGGGGGCTTTTCGATTCCCCCGCGTCGATCGATGAGGAGCGTCTTTCCCAGCTGCTCCAATGGAGCGTGGACCAGGTGCGCAACACGCTGATCGACCTGCGACGCATGGATGTGCTCACTTACCACGCCCGTAATGACGCGCCCTTGGTCACACTGCTCGTGCCACGGCGGGACGCGCAGCGCCTAACCCTCGATCCCCGATCACTGGCCGATCGTGAGAAGCGTGCCCTCGATCGAGCGGGCGCCATGATCGCCTACTGCTCTCCAAGTGCGGCCTGCCGCGAAAGCCAGTTGCTCCGGTACTTCGATGAACCGCTGACGAAGACCTGTGGAAGGTGCGATCGCTGTACACGCCGCGATCGTTCGGAGCGCAACCCCGATCCGGGCATCGACCCGTCGGACATCGACCTGCTCCGTTGGGAAGCGGACCATCACGCGGTATCGTAGCTGGAACGCTCATGTTGCTACCTCGCTCGTTCTACCTGCGCGATGACGTGGTTCCCATAGCGCGCGATCTCTTGGGCATGACCTTGCATACCCGCATAGATGGCCAACATGTCTCCGCTGCCATCACGGAAACGGAAGCCTATGCGGGGATCAACGATAGAGCTTCGCACGCTTACGGCGGGCGACGCACCCCACGCAACGAAATGATGTACGCGGAAGGAGGACGGGCGTACGTGTACATCTGCTATGGCATCCATCACCTCCTCAACATCGTCACGCATCTATTGGGAGTTCCTCATGCGGTGCTTGTCCGTGGTGTGCGCGCGATCGAAGGCGCAACGGTGATGGACCGAAGGCGGGGCCGCGCCGCAGCGACCACGGACGGGCCAGGAACTGCGGCACAGGCCATGGGCATCCGGCGCGCGCACGATGGAACGGACCTGCTCGGTGCATCCATCTGGATAGAGGACGACGGTGTTCGCTACCCCGACCAAGCCATTGTGAGCGGTCCGCGCATCGGTGTGAACTACGCCGGGGCCGACGCCCTCCTTCCCTATCGCTTCTTTCTTCGCAAGGGTTCCTGACCTTCGCACCCGTGAACAATGCGCGCATCGTCTTCATGGGGACCCCCGGGTTCGCAGTCGCCTCCCTCAACGCGTTGCATGAAGCCGGGTTCGCGATCGCCGCAGTGGTCACTGCGCCCGACCGTCCTGCGGGTCGTGGTAGGGAGATCAGATCTTCGCCGGTAAAGGAACGTGCGCTAGAACTCGGCCTACCGATCCTGCAACCCGAAAAGTTGAAGGACCCTGCCTTCATCGCTTCGTTGCGCGCCCTCGACGCCGATCTCTTCGTGGTCGTTGCGTTCCGCATGCTTCCTGAAATGGTTTGGGCCATGCCGCGGCTGGGCAGCCTGAATCTGCACGCCTCGCTCCTTCCCTCCTATCGCGGTGCCGCACCGATCAATTGGGCGATCATGCATGGCGAGGTGGAAACCGGGATAAGCACCTTTCTTATCCGTGCGGAGATCGACACCGGCGATCTCCTCCTTCAAGAAAAGTGTCCCATCGGACCGGACGAAACGGCCGGAGAACTCCATGACCGTTTGATGCTATCCGGCGGCCGGTTGGTGGTGCGCACCGTGCGCGAGCTGCTCAATGGTACTCTCGCATCCACGCCGCAACGCGATGTCGCTGATCGAGTAGCGGCGAGAGATGCACCTAAACTCACACCGGCGAATTGTCGGATCCCCTGGAACCGTTCAGCGCAGCAGGTCCATGATCATGTGCGCGGTCTCAGTCCATCACCTGCGGCTTGGACCGAGATGATCCGCGCGGGAAAGCCGCCGATGCACTTCAAAGTGCTACGCACGCGCTTGGCCCATGAACGGACCACTCTGGATCCAGGCGCCATCGAGCTACGCGGGTCTTCCTTGTATGTCGCATGCGCTGATGGCCTTGTGGAAATGCTCGAAGTACAGCCCGAGGGAAAGCGGCGCATGAGCGCACGGGAACTCTTTGTCCGGATCGCGCGTTGCGTTCCGCTTCGCGTGAGGACCGATCGCGGAACGGCACGAATCGTTGATTCAACGCTTGCACCAGAACGCACTTTGAGGAGTAAGCTGAAACCCTTGCTAGTAGCGGGATTTAGCCGCAGTTATCAACAAAACCCCTGATTTTTCAACATTTTCCGAAGGTTGCCCCGGAAACCCTTGACAGGCGCGGCTCTCAGAATACATTTGTTCCGGGTCGACCAGACCTCTAAACAACCAAACACCTCAACACATGGGACTGAACAAAGCTGAACTGATCGAATCGATCGCCGCTGAAGCGAAGATCTCCAAGGCGGACGCCAAGCGCGCCCTGGATGCTTTCGTGACCAACACCACGAAGGCTCTGAGAAAGGGCGAGCGCGTGGCCCTCGTAGGCTTCGGAACGTTCTCCATCTCCAAGCGTGCCGCTCGCAAAGGCCGCAACCCACAAACGGGCAAGGAGATCGAAGATCGCGGCC
Source organism: Flavobacteriales bacterium (assembly GCA_016712025.1). Taxonomy (GTDB): domain Bacteria; phylum Bacteroidota; class Bacteroidia; order Flavobacteriales_F; family PHOS-HE28; genus PHOS-HE28. Next base: position 54,069 of record JADJRW010000004.1, on the reverse strand, counting down.
AAGAAGGTCGTGAAGTTCAAGGCCGGTGCCGATCTGAGCAACAAAGTGAAGTAAGCACCACCAACGATATTGGAAAGGTCCCTTCTCGGAGGGACCTTTCCTTTTTCACCCCATGGACGATCATACCCTATACGAGCGGTTAAGCGCATTCGTCACTCCTGCGCGCAGGTCGCTCTTCGATCGCATCGCACCGGAACGCACCGCGCACATCACCGTGGTATTGGAGGATGTGTTCCAATCGCACAATGCGAGCGCCGTGCTGCGCACCTGCGATCTGCTCGGCGTGCAACATGTGCATGCCATCAGTACACGCAACCGCTTCGCCACGAACCCCGAGATCGCCCTCGGTAGTGAGAAGTGGATCACCGTGCACCACCATGCGGGACCCGATGCGGTGCCATCGGCGGTGGAAGCGCTGCGTGCGAAGGGCTACCGATTGATCGCCACGCTGCCCCGCGCCGATGCCCACACACCGGAGGATGTTCCGATCGATGCCCCGCTCGCGTTCTGTTTCGGGACCGAACTCGAAGGGTTGAGCGATGATCTCGCATCACGTTGCGATGGTGCGCTGCGTATCCCCATGTTCGGGTTCACCGAGAGCTACAACATCTCCGTTGCCGCAGCGATCACACTCTACACGGTGATGCGAAAACTGCGCACGAGCTCGATCGCGCATCGCATGAACGAGGACGACCTCCTCGCCCTGAAGCTGCGCTGGCTGCGCGCATCGGTGCATGATTCCGCATCCATCGAACAGCGCATCATCGAGGATGACGCGCGTACCCGGTTCGATCGCTAGCACGCGACACGATGCGCGTATGATGGGCATGATCATGCACGCGTTATCGCGATGCATGATCATGCGTTGAGCACTTTCGCTCCGTGCATAATGCACGGCTCGATCGATCGTGATGCGTGATCATCGCTTCGTGGTTCTCAACACGCGTGCGTTAAGAAGTGAAACACTGCGGTACGTGATCGCGTTACAACGCGCAGATACTTTTGGCACGAACCCTTAACACTCCAAACAATGGGAAAAGGCGATATGAAAACGAAGAAAGGAAAACGCACTGCAGGCAGCCGCGGCAAGAGCCGTCCGAGCAAGCGCAAGACGGCAGTAGCTTCTGCGAAGAAGGCCTCTGCGAAGAAGGCCGCGAAGAAGGCAGCCCCGAAGAAGGCTGCGAAGAAGGCCGCCAAGAAGGCAGCCCCGAAGAAGGCCGCCAAGAAGGCCGCCAAGAAGAAGTAAGCGGACCGCTACAGAAGCAAAGACCCCCGACGATGTCGGGGGTCTTCTGCTTTACGGTCCATTGTGATCGCATCATGGTTGCAACCGCACACAACTCCATGTGCCATCCTTGAAGTGCTCGAACGCGAGACGATCATGCATCCTGTCGGATCGTCCCTGCCAGAACTCGATACGCACGGCACGCACGCGCATACCGCCCCAATGCAGCGGGCGCGGTACTTCGGGGATCTCCTTGAAGCGTTCGTTCCAACGCTGGTAGCGCTCATCGATCTGCGCACGTCCATCCGCCGCGCGGCTCTGATCGCTGGCCCATGCACCGATGCGACTTTCGCGTGGGCGTGATGCGAAGTACGCATCGCTCTCCTCCGGGGTGAGCCTTTCCGTCTTGCCTTCGATCCTTACCTGTCGCTCATGTTGCGGCCAGAAGAAAGTGAGCGCCGCGCGCGCATCGCGCTCCAGATCCATCGCCTTCCGACTGTTGTAGTTCGTATAGAACACGAAGCCTTGCGCATCGAACGCGCGTAAGAGGACGATGCGGCAACTGATGCTGAACGAACCTGCCGTGGCCAATGCCATCGCGTGCGGCTCTGGAAGATCGTCCTCTTCCGCGGCGCGCAGCCACTGATCGAACAAGGCTATCGGCTCCCGGCCCGCCTCGTCCTCCAGCAATTCGCTCCTGCCGTAATCCTTCCTGTGTTCCACCTTGCGCACCATGGCTGTCTCTTTGTTGGCGTCGAAGATATCCGTTGCCCGCGGCAGAATGACCATTGATGTAACGATCGAACCGCTGTGTTCGGGATCCTCGCTATCTTCATCCAGCAAGTGCTAACGCGATGAGCCGCGACATCCTCGAACTGAACCCTCAGAGCCCGGTTGACCCGGGCCGCGGCCGATTGCTTGTTAGCGAGCCCTACCTGCCCGATCCCTATTTCCGCCGCACGGTGGTTCTGCTCTGCGAGCACGATCGCGAGGGCTCCTTCGGCTTCGTGTTGAACCGCTTCCTGGAAATGGACATCGGCGACCTGATGGAGAACATGCCGCCGATCCGAACTCGTATCAGCATACGCGGCCCGGTGCAAAGCGGCAATCTCTATTATCTGCACACCTTCGGTGCGCGTGTCGAGGGCAGCTTGGAAGTGGTGGATGGCGTACACATGGGTGGCGATTTCGAGCAATTGCGTGCGTTGCTCACCACCGACCCGAAGCTCGCCCGGCATGTGCGCTTCTTCGTAGGCTACTCCGGATGGGGAGAAAAGCAGTTGGACAGGGAACTGAACGAGAGGTCGTGGCTCGTGGGCCGCGCGAACAAGCGGCATGTGATGAACACCACCTTGAAGGACCTTTGGGGGGACACCCTCCGATCCATGGGGAAAGCCTACGCGCCGTTGGCGAACTTCCCGGACGATCCAGCGCTCAATTGAGCAGACTCCGCACCAATATTTCCACGAGCGACCTGGACGTGCGGTGCGTGTACCGCTTGGTGCGGTAAGTGGAAACCCATTGCGGTCCTTTGCTGGCATTGGTGAAAAACAACTCGTCCGCCGCCAGCAGGTTCTGCGGGTTGAGCGAGCATTCGTACACCTTGATGCCATTGGCGAGGGCCAGGTTGATGATCTGCATGCGCATGATGCCGCCCAAGCAACCGTCCGCGAGCGATGGTGTGTAGAGCACTCCGTTGCTCACGATGAACAGGTTCCCGCTGCTGCTTTCAATGATGTTACCACGGTCGTTCTGGAGCAGGCAGTCGTCCAACCCGCGCGCCTCGCACCATAACGAGGCCAGCACATAGTATTGGCAGTTCAAGGTTTTATGTACCGCCAGTGCGTTGATGGGCTTGCGCATTTCGGGATAGATATCCACGGTGAGCCCACGCTCGTTCAGCATGTAGGTCTCTTGCTCAACCGGTGCCACCTCGATCGCGTAACCGCCTTGGTGCGAAGTGGGGCGGTAGAAACCTCCGGCGTCGCGGTAGATCGTCAACCGGCAGCGGCCGCTCACCACCCCGTTGTGCTCCGCAAGTCGAACGATCGCCCGCTCGGCACCATCGCGATCGAAACCTACCGGTAGATCGATGCGGAGCAACGTGCAGCACTCCACCAATCGGGCCCAATGCGCATCCATGAAACACGGGCGACCGCGCAGCACCCGGATGCTCTCGAACAACCCATCACCGTAGTGGAAGGCCCGATTGTCCAACGTGATCACCGGCTTATCGGCCGGCATCAACGCTCCGTTCAGGTCCACGAAGAGGTCCATCGCGCTAGAGGATACCTGCGGAGTTTAGGGCGGATCGCAAGGATGAGTTCGCCGTTACCAGAATACCGCGCACGCCAACGGTGCGCGCTGCTTCAAGATCCCGGTCACGATCCCCCACCATGATACTCCGCGCCGGATCAACCCCATACCGTGCGATGGCCCGTTCGAACAAGAGGCTTCCTGGCTTGCGGCAAAGACACCGGCCTCCGGACGGATGATGCGGGCAGTAGTAGATCGCGTCCAAGCGGGTGCCTTGCTGGTGGAGATGGTGGTGAAGATAGCGATGCAGCGCCTCCACCTCAGCGTGCGCATAGAGGCCCAGGCCAATGCCGCTCTGGTTGCTTATGACCATGCATAGGTAGCCCCGTTGCTGCAGATCCGCGATGGCCCCGGCCACATCCGGGAGGATCTCGAAGTCCTCCGAGCGCCAGGTGTGCGCGCCGCGTTCCCGGTTGATCACACCGTCCCGGTCCAAGAACACGGCCTTGTGCGATCGGATCATGGCAGTAGTCCGATGAGTTCCGTGAAAAGACGGGGGACGAGCTTCGGTTCCAGCAGCGCTGTGAAGATGAGCCCATGAGTCGCGCCCATCAGGTGCGCATCGTGCGCCACCCCATCGCCGCCCCGCTTATGCTGGTACCATTCATAGATCAAGTATAGCACGCCGAACAAGATGGCGGGCATCCGCACCGGCAGGAGAAAAATACCCACTGGAGCGGTGGGCATGATGAGGATGTGCGCGAAGAGTACGGCGGATACCGCCCCAGAAGCACCCACACTGCGGTAGCTGGGATCGAAGCGGTGACGGTTGTAGGATGGCAATGCGGCCGCGCAGGCAGCGGTCACGTAGAGCAGGATGAAGACCCACGGACCCGGAACGCCGCTCATGGCCGCCAAGTGCGCCTCGGTCGTGGGTCCGAAGCCGTACAGCACGAACATGTTCACGAGGAGATGAGGCCAATCCACATGGATCAGTGCGTGGGTGAGCGCTCGCCACCACTCCTTGCGCGCGTGGACCACATAGGGCTCGAAGGCCAGCCGGTTGAACAGCGACCTATCGTTGAATGCCGCGATGGACACCGCGACGGTGAGCAGAAGGAGTATCCAGGTGGCGCTCATGCATCTATCGCCGTTCCGGAGGCGTTGGCAACGGCGCGAAACTAGGCCGCATGCGGCCAAAGAGCCTGTTCAGGATCTCTTCAAACGCGCGCTCCGGCCCCTTTTCCGCCGACGCTTCACCGGAAAATGTTCCCGTATGCACCGCTACGCGAACATTTTCCGGCTTCGCCTCGATAAAAAATCGGCTCGGATCGCATCGCTCAAGAGATCTTGAACAGGCTCTAACAGGATCGTCCCCTCCGGATCGATCAGTAGGTATGGTCGCGGAGTATCCTCCACCCCTGTGCCGTTCGGACCCATAGTAAGGAGAAGCCACCGGCCACAGTATCCGTGGACCGATGGAGCTTCCACGTACCGGTACACCATGCGTGGTCCTTTCCTGCGGGCAGCACCTCACCAATGCCGAACTCGAGATCCCCCATGGCGCGCTGATCCGGATAGGACCGTAGATACCGTGCAGTGACCGAGTCACGTCCACAGGTGCTCCCCTTCGGTGAAATGAAGCACACCTTCTCGTCGTAGCCGACCATGAACCCAGGAATGTCCCCCCGGTCCCAGGCCTTTTCCTGATCACGCATCACCTCCCTCACCGACGCTTCGCCGTCCCATCCTTCAAGGTGGCCACATCCGAAGACCACCAAGCCGCAAGCCAGCGAGACGAGCACGGAGGTCATGGAACTGACGGAGGACAGCATGCCTAACAATAAGGCCGCTTGTGGGGCGGCCTTTGTAGCGCGAGAGAGACTTGAACTCTCGACCTCATGATTATGAATCATGCGCTCTAACCAGCTGAGCTACCGCGCCAAGACCCTTTCTGGAGTTGCGCTCCGCGAAAGGGGCGGCAAATATAGCAGGACCACCCCATAGCCTTTACCCCCGCCACACTTGCATGGGAACTTGAAACCGCTACCTTGCCCCGGCCCATGGCCAAGCAACACAAGCCCGCCCGAAAAGCGGCCCCAACCCGCACTGGACGCGGCCAAAAGGGAAAGACCACCACATCCCGGAGCAAGGGTGCGAAAGCAGCTTCCAAAACCACCGTGAAGAAGAAGGTCACCAGGAAGGCGCCAACACCGAAGCCCCGAAGCACGGGAAAGGCTGCGAAGCCAAAGCAAAGCAAGGCGTTGTCGACCAAGAAGCCGCAAGCCAAAAAACCGGCACGACCGCTTCACAAGAAAGTCGCGCCCGTTCCGAAGAAGACGACCAAGGCCACCTCTGGCAAAAGCACTGCTACACGCGCGACTGGAAAGGCGCCAAAGAGTTCCTTGAAAGTCGTGGCGAAGAAGCCGGTAGTTCCGGTGAAGAAAATGGTGGTCACCCCGAAAGCCGTTACGCCGACCAAAGCGGTACCGAAGACCCCGCCAGCGAAACCGGTCGTGAAGGATCGACCAGCGCCTGCGCCTGACATAGCCAAGCCCGCTCCACCGGCCGCCGCCGCCAAAGCCGCGCCCCCCGCACCGAAAAAGAAGGCGCCGCAACCGCCCAGCGGCCAACCCATTCAAGCAGTGATGATGGGTCTTGAGCAGAGCGCCCCGGCGAAGGCGCTGAAACGGGCGCTCAAGGAACGCTTCGTCGTCGAATTCCCACTGCGCAGCACGCCGCATGTGCTTTACGAGCTGATCAGCACACCGAGCGGATTCAGTGAATGGTTCTGCGACGATGTGGACGCACGGGGCGATGAGCATGTGTTCTTCTGGGGCGGGGAGCAACAGAAGGCGCTATGCATCGGCCGCAAGGCGGACAAGCTGATCCGTTTCCGATGGATGGATGATGAGGATCCGGCGCGTTCTTCGAATTGCGCATCCGCGTGGACGACATGACCAACGATGTCGCTTTGGTGGTGACGGACCACGCCTGGCCCAAAGACGTGGATAGCGCACGCCAACTCTGGACCTCGCAGGTGGCACAATTGGTGCGTGTGATCGGCGCCTGAGCCGGTACCTTCGCCTTTTGGCACTTGCTCCGGGGAAGGGTCCCCGGCTTTTCGCGCCCGATGAAGAGGCTTCACCGTCTGGTCCTTTCCGCCTATGTCGGCCCCTTGGTGGTCACGTTCGTCATCGTCCTCTTCATCCTCAGCATGCAGTTCCTGTGGAAGTACGTGGACGACCTGATGGGCAAGGGGCTTCCGTGGTACACGTTGACCGAACTGATGATCTACGCAACGGCCAGCTTCGTGCCGCTCGCGCTTCCGCTGGCCGTGCTGCTCAGTTCGATAATGACGCTCGGAGCTCTCGGAGAGAACAGTGAACTCACCCCGATGCGTTCCGCGGGGCTCCATCTCTTCCGTATCCTCTTGCCGCTCCTGCTCCTTGTCGTGGCCTTGAGCGGGTTCTCCTTTTTCTTCAGCAACAACATCCTGCCGATCGCGAACTTGAAGATGCAGAGTTTGCTCTGGGATGTGACACGCAAGAAACCGGCCATGAACCTGAAGCCCGGTGTCTTCTACAACGGGATCGATGGCTTGAGCATCCGTGTCCGGAACAAGGACCAGGAAAGCGGCGCCCTTGAGGATGTTCTGATCTATGACCATCGCGATCCCTTCCAAGGCAACCGCACAGTGGTGCGTGCGCGCACCGGGAGCATGCAGCGGAGCACAGACGGGAATTCCCTGCTGCTCACGTTGCATGACGGACACTTCTACGACGCACGTGATCCGGCAGGAAAGCCGCGTCACGATCAAGCCCTCGTCCACGGCACCTTCGAGACCGACGTGGTACGCATGGACCTGAGCGGGCTGGGTATGAACCGCACCGACGAGGACCTCTTCAAGGACCACTACAAGATGCTCACGATCGGGCAGTTGACCAGACAGGAGGATACCCTGCGCAACAAGCTGGCCTTGCGCATCAATGGCCAGAAGCACCACTTGCGCAATACCTCCTGGATCACCCGGGATAGTGTGATGGATCGCGGCCAGGGTGAAGCACAGGACCAAGAGGCCTACCTCGCCGCGCTCGGACCGGAGGACCGATCCAACGTGTACGACCAGGCCATCGCGATGGCGCGCAGCACGATGCAATACCTGGAACGCACCGTGGTCGAGCGCGCGGGCGCCCGTGAGCAGATCACGCGCTTCCGCGTGGAATGGCACCGCAAACCGATGCTCGCCTTCGCCTGCATCATCTTCTTCTTCATCGGAGCGCCGCTCGGCGCTATCATCCGCAAAGGCGGCATGGGTATGCCCACGGTTTTCGCGATCGTGTTCTTCCTCATCTTCCATATCGTATCGTTCAGCGCGGAGAAACTGGTGATCTCCGCCAAGCTTGGTCCTTGGCCGGGCATGTGGGTGAGCAGCTTGGTACTGTTGCCCATCGGGCTCTTCCTCACCTGGAAGGCCACCACGGACAGCCCCCTGTTCGATCGCGATGCGTATTATCGCGGCTGGGCCCGCCTTACGGCCCGCTGGCGCCCTGCGCGCGATGCGGATCCTCCAACTGTGCCATAAGCCTCCGTTCCCGCCCATTGATGGCGGCAGCAAGGCCATGCACAACCTGACCCGTGGGCTGCTCGCCGCCGGGCATACGGTGAAGGTGCTCTGCATACGCACCCCGAAGCACCCCCTCGACCCCGAAGACCTGCCGGCCGCTTATGTGAGCGCCACACGCATCGAAAGCAGCTATGTGGACACGTCGCTGAACGCCGTGGACGCCTTCACCGACCTGGATCACAGCGGACAACTACAATATCAGCCGGTTCTTTTCGCCGGACATGGACATCCTTTTGATCCGCACCTTGAGCTCCGAACGGTTCGATGTGGTGCTGCTCGAAAGCCTGTTCATGACACCCTACATCGCCACCGTACGGCGGTACTCCAAAGCGCCCATCGTACTGCGCTCGCACAATCTGGAACATGTGATCCAGGAGCGGATCGCGAGCGGCGAAAGGAACTTCATCAAGCGCCCCTACCGACGCTTTCTTGCCCGCCAGCTCAAGGAGTACGAGATGGCGGTAATGGACCGCGTGGACGGTGTGGCCGCCATCAGCCCGGCCGATGCCGAGCACTTCGCTGCCCATGGCAAACGAACGCGGATCACAACGATCCCTTTCGGGGTCGCACCGGAGGAGTACGTGGTGGCCGCGCCCAGCGATCGCGCCCCGGTCTTCTTCCATTTGGGCAGCATGGACTGGCTGCCGAACATCGAAGGGATCCGCTGGTTGTTGGAACAGGTATGGCCCAAGGTGATCAAGCGCCACCCGAAGGCAAGGCTGCACCTGGCCGGCAACCAAATGCCCAAGGACCTTTTGGCACTTGACATCGACGGCGTGCAGGTAAAGGGACGTGTGAAGAACGCCAACGACTACATGGCGCAGCGGCAAGTGATGTTGGTGCCCTTGTTCAGCGCGGGCGGCATGCGTGTGAAGATCATTGAGGGCATGGCCTTGGGCAAGTGCGTGATCAGCACCCCGGTGGGTGCGGAGGGCATCCAGGCCACCGATGGCAAGGACATCCTGCTCGCCCGCAACACCACGGAATTCGTGGAGCGCATGGAGCGCGTGCTCAAAGAGCCCGATCTGGCCTCGCACATCGGAGCCAACGCCCGCAAGCTGGTCGAGAACCGCTACAGCGACAAACGCATCGTGAGCGACCTGGTGGCTTTCTTCCGCGCGGTGTCCAAGGCATGAAGTTGTTCGTGCTGCTCTCCCGTGTTCCCTTCCCCTTGGAAAAGGGGGACAAATTGCGCGCTTACCACTTGGTGAAGCGCCTCGCGGCCCGGCATGAAGTGTACCTGTGCTGCCTGACGGACCAACCGATCATAGAAGACCATCTCGCCCATTTGCGCACGTTCTGCCATCACCTCGAGGTGATACCGCTTCCCCGCTGGCGCATCATCTGGAAACTGGCCATGGCCGTATTCTCGCGGCTTCCCTATCAGGTGGCTTATTTCCACCACCGTGCGGCCCAGCGCAAGGTCGATTCCGCCATCGCTCGATTCCGCCCGGACCATGTGCTTTGCCAGTTGGTGCGTACCAGTGAATACGTGCGTCGGCACTTGCTACTGCCGAAAACATTGGACTACATGGATACGCTGAGCAAGGGCATGGAACGGCGCACCGAGACCGCGATCGCCCTGTTCCGTCCGTTGCTTCTCGCCGAAACAAGACGGTTGATCACCTATGAGAACCTGATGTTCGACCTGTTCGACAACCGCATCATCATCTCGAAACAGGACCGGGATTACGTGTACCATCCCCATCGGGACCAAATGGCGGTGATCCCGAACGGGGTGGACACCGACCACTTCAACCCCATGCCCGGCGAGAAGAAGTATGATCTGCTCTTCACGGGGAACATGAACTACCCACCGAACATCGACAGCGTGATCTATCTGGTGAACCGGGTGCTACCCTTAGTGCGCGCGGAACGTCCGGACATCACCCTCTTGATCAGCGGGGTGGATCCCAGCGCACGCATCAAGGAACTCGCGGATCGCGATCCGCAAGTGGTCGTATCCGGCTGGGTGAAAGACATCCGCGTATCGTACGCATCGGCCCGGATCTTCGTGGCGCCCATGCAGATCGGCACCGGTCTTCAGAACAAATTGCTCGAGGCCATGGCCATGGGATTGCCGTGTATCACCTCTTCGCTCGCCAACAATGCGGTGGGCGCTCCACCGGACCAAGCGATCTTGATCGGCCATACCCCGGCGGATTATGCGGCGCACATCCTCCGCTTGCTGGAGCACCCCGAAGAACGCGACCAGCTCGCCACGAACGGGCTGCGCTTCGTGCTATCCCATTTCGATTGGGCCACCGCCGCGAACGCCTTGGACGGCCTGATCACCGGACATCGCAAGCCTGCGGAAAGCCCCGGCCATCCAGCGATCGGCTAACTTCGCGGTCTGTTGGAAGACGCGTGCTCCACGCCTTCCCATCCGCATGAAGAAGATCCTGGACCCTATTGAAGAGGCCATCGCGGATATCCGCGCGGGCAAAGTGGTGATCGTGGTGGACGATGAGGACCGTGAGAACGAAGGCGATTTCATCACCGCGGCCCGGAACGCCACTCCGGAAGTGGTGAACTTCATGGCCACCCACGGCCGTGGCCTTATCTGCGCCCCGCTCACCGAGGACCGATGCAACGAACTCGCCCTGGACATGATGGTCGAGGCCAACACCGCCGTGCATGGCACACCTTTCACCGTGAGCATCGATCTGAAAGGGCATGGCACCACGACCGGTATCAGTGCCAGCGATCGCAGCAAGACCATCCAGGCGCTCATCGATCCTACTACCCGTCCGCACGATCTGGGAAGACCAGGACACATCTTCCCTTTGAAGGCCCGGGACGGTGGTGTGCTCCGACGCACCGGTCATACCGAAGCCACCATCGACCTGGCCCGGCTGGCCGGTTGTGAGCCTGTTGGCGTGCTGGTGGAAATATTGAACGAGGACGGCACCATGGCGCGCTTGCCACAGTTGCGCGCCATCGCCGATCGCTTCGACCTGAAGCTCGTGAGCATCGAAGACCTGGTGGCCTACCGCATGCGCACAGAATCGTTGATCGAACGGCAGGTGCAAGTGAAACTACCTACCGTGCACGGTGATTTCGATCTGATCGCCTACCGCCAGACCACCACGGGAGAAGACCATCTGGCGCTGGTGAAAGGCACATGGACGAAGGATGACCCCGTGATGGTGCGTGTACACTCCTCGTGCGTCACAGGCGATATTTTCGGAAGCCACCGCTGCGATTGCGGCGCGCAACTGCACGCGGCCATGGAACAGGTGGAGCGCGACGGCCGGGGTGTGGTCCTTTACATGCAACAAGAAGGACGTGGCATCGGGTTGATCAACAAGCTGAAGGCCTATGCGCTCCAAGAACAAGGCTTGGACACCGTGGAGGCGAACCTGCAACTGGGCTTCGACATGGACGCACGGGACTATGGCGTGGGCGCCCAGATCCTGCATGACCTCGGCGTGCGCAAGATGCGCCTGCTCACCAACAACCCGAAGAAGCGCACGGGATTGATCGGCTACGGCTTGGAGATCGTGGAGAACCTGCCGATAGAGATCCCCGCCAACCCGCACAACGCGCACTACCTGTTGACCAAGAAGCTGAAGCTTGGCCACGAGTTGAAGCTCTCGGCCGCCGGATCCGACGAAGGCGCCTGAACGGTCACGCCCATTGGTCCATTACGGAGCCGTACCCACCGGGGTCGGTGCTATTTTCTTCTTGGAACGTAGCGATCCTTTCAACCGGCGCCAAAGTTCGCCCACGGTATTGAAATCGATGCGATAGGCCAAGCCCGCACCTTGGGTGGTAGCGGCCTGGTCCACCTGGTTCAGGTTGCGATCATTGCTTTGGCTGAAGGCCTTTAATCTGAACCGTCCGTTGTCAGTGATCAGGTACTCGGCCATGAAGTCGCCCACCAACGCGTTGCTCTGTTGGCTCGAGGTGGAACCGTACTGGACACCAACGTTGGTGCTCAACACCAAGCGTTCGTTGAAGAGCTGGGTGCTCACGGCCACCTCCAGTTCATCCTGGGTGAGGTCGTCGCCGGGCCGGTAGTTGAAGCCCAGGTCCACATCGTTGCTCAGCCGGTTCAGCCAGTTGCTCACCTGGTTGCTCAGCAGTTCGCTTCCCGAGCTGCTCACCACGTTGCTCCTGGTCGCGGTGCTGTTGTTCGCCAGTCCTAAGCGATCCACTGGAAGGAAGCGGTTAAGCACGATGAGCGAGAATACCTGCCGGTTAAGCTCATCGGGGTCGCTCACCAAGCTGTTCACTTGCGTGCGGACGCCTTCATCCACGGATGGCAGACGGATGTCGAAGCCGATGTCGGGGTTGACCAGGCGATCCGTCAAGTGCATGATCACCTCGACCGGGACGCGCTTCAGCAGCGCATCCGAACGCTCCGCAGGAATGATGTCGATAAGCGGTGCACGGAGCTTGTACAACGCGTTCACGTTGAGTTGGGCATCGAGCGGATCGCCGAACCAGGTGATATGTCCTCCCGGCTCCACCTCGAAGCGCTTGTTCACCACGTTACGCAGGGTGAAGAAGTAGCTCCCCGTGGTGAGCTCAACATCGCCCCACATGGCCAGATCACCCGCAGGGGTCACTTCCATGGTTACGTTCCCTTGGCCGCTGCCTTCGAGGATGTCACCCACCGTCGGATCGAAGATCAGTTCGAACCGGGCATCAGGGGTCACCTCCACGTTCATGTCCAAACGCACTCCGCTCAAGTCGACCGGCGCTGCCAAGGTGTCGGGGTCCAAAGTGCCGGCGTGGAAGCGCACGTAGTCGATCCCACCCACATCCTTCCCGCTGCCCAAGGGCAGCCCGATCACGGTGCCCTTGTCCGTGCGCCCGTCGAAGGTCACTTCCAAATTGCCCTGGTAGCCGCTCACTTGCACATCGCCGGTGGCATAGACTTTCCCATAGAAGAGCTCATTGTCCGCCGAAGTGGTGTTCAAGCAGAGAAAGCGGTCCACTTCAAGGTTCACATCGTAGTCCCACTTGCTGAAGCCCTTGTGGTTGATGGTGCCGGTGGCTTTGGCCATATGGCCTTCCTGGTCCCTCACGGGAACGAGGTCCAACCAGAACGCGTCCGGTAGCACGCGCACTTCATCACTGAAACTATAGAAGGTGTTGAGGTAGTCGATGCGCAGGCCCGCGTCCTTCAGTAAAGCGGTGCCTTCCACTTGCGGCTCTTCCAGCATGCCGCCCACATGGATACGGCCGGAGAGATGCCCTTGGATATCGCTCACCCCTTCCGGCAGGTACGGGTCAATGAACGCCAGATCGAACTCATCGAGCAAGAGGTCCAGGTCGAGTTGCTCACGGTCGCGGCCGGGCGCGATCCTGCCGGTGAACTCGAGCGCACGTAGCGTATCGCGTTGCACGGTTCCGTTCACATCCATCTCCCGGCGGCCGTCATGCCAGGAAGCGGCGAACTTGATGTCGCCGACCGGTTTGTCGGCGACACGCAATGAATCCAGGCAGAGGTAACTGAACAGATATGGCTCTCCCAATGCGTCGAAAAGGCGACCATCGCCGCTCACCGTGCCGAACACCGAGGGTCCATTGTAGTAGGGTCGCAAATGGTCCAACCGCACGGCGTCCAGCAAGAAGCTGATCGCCTTCGTCGGATCTTTCGAGAGAACACCTGATAGCTGTACACGCTCGCCCGCGTTCAACAGAAGCAACGAGTCGACGGTCAGTTCACGGTGCGCGTAATGAAGTCGTGTAATGCCCTTGCTCTGCCATGCGCCCAACCCGAAATGAAGGTCCGACGGAAGTAGGTCGATCTCCACATCCTCCGGGCCGTTCACCAAGCCGCGTAGCTGGAGCTTCCCATGCGTGCCGTGCGTGGAGCCGCCCCAGCCAAGGCCCAGGATCACTTCGTCCTGGTAGGCCTTGCCGGTGATGTCGATCCCCGTGAGATACGTACTATCGGTGAGATGCTGCCGGTCGCTGCGGGCGCTGAAGGCCAGCACATCGAGCGTCTTGTCGAGGATCACCGTGACCGAGTCGCCACGTATGTTCCCATAGGCGAAAGCGGGAATGCGCGCGCCCAGGAGAGATCGAAGGTGCGCGAGTCAAAGCTCCCCTCGAACATCGCCCCGCTGTCCACCGAGAGCCCTGGTACCAAGCGCGGCACCAGTCTATCGATCTTCTTCACCGCCACTTCGAAATCGAAGTGCTGTTCCTCCTGGGCGTACTCGACCTGTTCGCTCAACGCGGGGAACACGCTGAACACCACGTTGCGGAACGCCTCGGGCAGGAGCGTGGGAAGAAAGATCCCATGCACTCGGGCGTCGGCCATGGACGAACGCAGCGTGAGCAGCGGCTCTCCATCTTGCCGCCCGCTGGAGATCTCCGCATCGCCGAGTTCCAACAAACCATGATCATCGCAGTAGGTGAGGTCCTTTACGGATATCGTTCCCTTCAGCGAATCCGGGGCAAGTTCTCCGCGTGCATCCATGGAGAAGGTCACTTCGCCCAAATGCTGCTTGGGCAGGACGCGGAGACCGAATAGATCCGCCTTGCGCACATCCGCGGTGAAGTCCACTTTCGGCCAACGCCCGCGGAGGTCGGCCAGACCATCGAAGGTGAGTTGCAAATAGGGATCGTCGCATTCCAAATGACCGTTGAAAAGATCGCGTTGCAACCGGCCGTTCACCGTGATCCCGGTAACCGCCTGACCGTTCAGCGTGAACAGCGGCACCGCTCCTTCCAAGTCGGCTTGCATGCCAGCGAGGTTCTTTCCTCGTGCGTTCACCTTCAGGTCGCAGGCAAGGAGGCCAAGGGCCGCATCACCCACAAGCGGCGTAAGATCGAACCCGTCCGAAGCCAGTGCGCCGTGGAAGGTGAAGATGCGTGAGATGGTATCCCGCTCGTAGGACATATCGGTGGTGAGCGTACCGACCGCCGTTGACGCGCTGCCGTATGCCGTGAACGAGGTTAAGAAGCCTGTGAAGTTCCCCCGGAAGCGCATGGTGCCGAGCGCGGCCAGCTCTTCGGGTAATTCCAACTTGCGGCCTTCCTTGAACGGTGCTGCGGGCAGGGTGCGCAGGTCGGCCAGATCGGTGCGGAACCGCTGCACATCGAGTACGATGAAGGTGTTCGCGATATCCGGCAGGCCGCTCAGTTCCGCAGCCCCTTCGAACCAGGTCCCATCACCGTACCAGATGGTCACGTTCCTCCCCTTCAATTCGGCGATAGGGCCCCGGAACGCCCCCATGGCTGTTACGTCAAGGTCCATGCCCTCCAGGTCCGGGGCGAAATACGCGATATCACTGAACCGCACGCGCGAGCTGTCCAGATCCACTTTCAACTGCACGCTCTGAATGAAGTCGGTGTGATCGTCCCAGCTGTTGGAAAGCAAGCGGACGTTAGCGCGCACGTTCGATCCCGGTGTACGCAAGCGAAGATCGTCCACCAGGATGCCATGCGGGCTCACGGTGGCATTGCCACTGAAGTGCTCGCATACCAAGCCGCTGCGCTCGTGGAAACGGACCTCTTCAAGCACCGCACTGATGCTGTCCTCGATCACCAGAAGATCACGGCCCTCCACCACCGCATCGCGCACTTCGATATGATCGAAGTCAACACCGAAAGGCAACACGGGCTCGTTCGCGTCATGGTGTGTGAAGGCGAAGTCAAGGATCTGGAAGCGATCGCATTGGATCACCCACGGGTCTCCGCCGGTCGAACTATCCGAACTGCCGAAGGATGCGATCCATTGGGTGAAGTTGCTCGTGCTGTCGCCTTGCGCTTGAGCGAGGTGCCAGCGCGCTCCGTTCAGTTCAAGTTCGCCCACATGGACCTGGTGCCGCTCGGGGTCCACCTGCCAACGGACCAGCTTCAGCGAACGCGCCGAGATCAAGGTGTCGCCCTTCAGGTCGCAGAGAAGTACTTCATCGAGCTGGACCCCGTCGAAAAGCGTGATATGCATCTGGCCAACGGTCATGCAGGCGAGTCCCATGTCGGCCAGGTAAGCGCTGAGGCGATGTGCGAGCCATGTTTGAACCGAAGCCAGCCGGAGCAGAAAAACCGAAGTGACCGCCAGCAGGACCACGAGCAGCAGCAACCACGCGAGCCAGCGCAACGCACGACGGGTCCAACGAGTGATCGGGGCGGTGGGCAGGGGACGTAGTTTTGCCCGATGCGTTCAAAACCCGGGCCTAGATGGCGAAAGTAGCGGACGGCCAGCGGCCTCCCGATGGACCCGTCCGGATCCTGGGCATCGAAAGTTCGTGCGACGAGACCGCCGCGGCCGTGCTGGAGAATGGGCGCCTCCTCAGCCAGGTGGTGGCCGGACAGCCGGTGCATGAGGCCTGGGGTGGTGTAGTGCCGGAGCTGGCCTCACGCGCGCATCAAGAACATATCGTACCGGTAGTACAGGCCGCTCTTCAACAGGCGGGGATCGAAAAAAGGGAACTCCACGCAGTGGCATACACCGAAGGGCCGGGCTTGATCGGGGCGCTGCTCGTTGGCACCAGCTTCGCACGGTCGTTCGCCCAAGCCCTCGGCCTTCCTTTGCTGGCAGTGGATCATATGCGCGGCCATGTGCTCGCACACTTTATCCAGGACGATGCGCCGCGACCAACTCCCGCGTTCCCGTTCTTGAACCTCACCGTGAGCGGCGGCCATACCCTGATCGTATTCGTGCGTGCTCCGTTGGAAATGTCCGCCATCGGAAGCACGTTGGACGATGCCGCTGGCGAGGCCTTCGACAAGGGGGCCAAGCTGATCGGCCTGCCCCTATCCCGGTGGCCCTTTGATCGACCGGTACGCAGCGCTCGGCGACCCCGAACGTTACCCCCTGCCGTTGCCCAAGGTGGGTGATCTCGACATGAGCTTCAGCGGCACCAAATCCGCGTTCCGCAACGTGGTCGAGCGACTTCGCAAGCAGGGCGAGGAACTGAACGGCGCAATACGGTACGACCTGTGTGCCTCGCTCCAGGCGGCGATCGTGCAACAATTGCTCGTGAAACTCACGCTTGCGGCCGAGCGCACAGGCATTACACGCATCGGCCTTTCCGGCGGAGTGGCCGCGAACAGCGGATTGCGCACGAAGCTCGCCGAACTCGCTGCGAACAAGGGTTGGGAGATCTTCCTGCCGCCCCTGGCCTACTGCACGGATAATGCGGCCATGATCGCCATGGCGGGCCACTTCCTCTACGCGGATGGCCGCTTTGCCGCATTGGATGCCGTTCCACGCGCGCGCATCCCACAGGGTTGAACGCGCGGCTCTGGCCTACCAGCTACCTTTGCGCGACATGCGCGCGATCCATTGGCTCTGCTCGGGCTTGGGCCTTGGGTCCTTACTTCCGCTCGCGGCGCAGGATGTGGACCGACTGATCGCCGAGGGCGACAGCTTGGTGATGGTGGAACGATATCAGAAGGCCCTGGACCGCTTCGATCAAGCCGTATCCCTTCGCCCTTCCGCAGACACCTATGCCGCACGTGCCCGGGCCTGGTACGCCATGGACCGTGTGGACCGATTCCTCCTCGATGTGGAGCAGGCTCTGAAGACCGACAGTACCCACCCGGAAGCCAACTACCAGCGTGCCATGTACGCCTTGCGCGGGGAAGACTATCGTGGGGCGGAACGATACAGCGATCGAGGTCTTCGTCACGGTGCGCAAGGAAACCTCCATGCGCAGCTCCTCTTGGTGCGGGGTGAGGCCAACGCGGAGCTTCACCGCGACGAACAGGCCATCCTCGATCTGCGCGCGGGTCTGGAGCGGATACCGAACGACCTGGACGCCAACCGGGCCCTTGCGCGTACGCTTGATGCGCATGGCGATCACGAAGGTTCGTTGAAGGTCGTCGAGCACCTTTGCTCCTTGGAACCGAAGAACGTGGGCCATTGGACCAATCGCGGCTACGAACTGATCCGGTTGGAACGCTGGGAGAGCTCGCTCGAGATGTTCGACAAGGCGCTGGAACTGGACCGCGACGAACCCGTGGCGCTGAGCAATCGCGCTTTTGCCATGATGAAATTGGACCGCAACGACGAGGCCCTCCGGGATGTGGAGCGGAGCCTCCGGTTCTATCCCGCGAACTCGTTCGCCTTGCGCACACGTGCATTGCTCCGCTTGCGCAAGGGCGAACTGGAAAAGGGCTGTGCCGACCTGTCCCTTGCCCGCATCCTTGGCGGTGTGGAGGATGTGGACGCGTTGATCAAGGAGCACTGCGGCAGTGTGCCCAACAAGCGCTGAGTTCCCGCTATTGGATCACCAGTGGTATCGCACGCCGCCCACCGGTATCAGCCGTGACACGCACCAGGTAAGTACCGGCGGCCAACGCGGCCTCCATGCGAAGTCCCGGCGCCACAACGCGCACTGCCGGTAGCAACACACGGCCTTGCATATCGATCACCTCGGCCGTGACAGTTCCTTCCGCGATACCGATCGTGAACGATCCGTTCGTTGGGTTCGGCCATAGCGACAGTCCTACGATATCCATTTCGGGTACGCTTTCAACGCCCAGAGCCACTACTTCAAAGCGGTCCAGCCCTCCTTCCACCAAGTGCCCGGGCGCATCATCCGCCGCATTGATGATGAGCCGCATGGTAGCGGTTGGCAGCAAGTACTCTTCGATCACGAATTGCGAATCGACCCAGGAGGAAGTGCTGGTCGTCACTGTTTCCAGCACGACAGTATCCGTTCCGTTCGTCAGGGACACGACCAATTGGTCGTTCGGCCCACCCTGACCGCCGTCGTTGAAGAACCAACGTTCGTAGCGCACTGCGGGAAGGATGAGCCCCGAAGGATCGAAGACCGGGGAAGTGAGCACGGTCGAGCCATCATCGACATCATCGTCGCCCGCGCCACCGCCACCGTTGCCGGTAACGTAGGCCTGCCCCCCGCAATCAGAAGTGGCGTCGGCACCCGGGTTGCACGCATCGCCATTGTAGTCCGTCCCGATGGGCAGAGCCCGCACCCAATCACCGCTGCTACTGTTGGTGGCCTCGCTCCAGGCGAAGTCGAAAACGAAGTCGTCGTAGTAGCCACTATCCAACAGCAGTTGGAGCGCCGGGGTATTGGCATCGATCGCTTGGCCCGTTGCGCAGGCTGTGCGCCAGCCCCATTGGCCGGCGGTGATCGTGTAGGTGTCGGCGAAAACCGCTGGTAGTGTGAACGCCCCGTTGGCATCAGCGGTGGTCGTGTAGGTGAGCATGGTGCCTTCGGCCATCACCTGTGCGTTCGGCACTGGTGCGAGCGTGCCGGTTTCAAGGACCACGCCCTCCAAAACGAACGGGATCATCGGTTCCAGTTCGACATCAAGCAGGGTCACCTGCCCGTTCTGGAGCACTACGCCCGTGGCCGTAGTAGGGAAATAGCCCGGGGCTTGCACCAGCACATCATAGGTCCCGGCCAGATAGTAACCCGTGGCGTAGAGTCCATCGAACGTAGTGGTGTCATTCACCTGTAATCCCACGATCTCCACCGAAGCACCGTTGACCGGCAAAGTGGTCTGCGCGTCTGTAATGACACCCTCCAACCAGCATGCGGATACGTAAGTAGGGCCCAGTATGAACAACCCTTCTTGTATATCGGAGACCACCAAGCGACCCGAGGGGAAGAACGGATACACACCCCAGGCTCCATCGAACCCGCCACCGAAGGTGGGTGAGGTATCGTAGTGTCCGGTCTCCACCATGTTCCAAGGGCGTGTGGCATCATAGATGGCCACCCCATAGGTGTAATAGCTCGTTAAGACGAAATCGTTCAGCCAATAGGTGTTGTGCGGGATCGCCTCCGAGCCGGGCTCGCTCTGCAAGCGATCCACCTCCTGGATATCCCCCGGATCGCTCACATCGTAAGCGCCTACGAAAGATCCGTCGCGTTCGTCGGTGGTGAAGAGGTACTGTCCGCTGTCGTCGAGCCAGGTGTTGTGCGTGAAACTATTCGGCGTGGTCTGCGTGCCGAGCAGCACCGGGTTGGCGGGATCGCTCACATCGACCATGCTGAAGAAGCCGTCGTAGATGTGGGCCGCGTACAATGTGTCGCCGCGCGCGTAGCTATCATGGACGTACCATTGGTCGTATTCACCTACTTCAACAGGGGCCATGGGATCCTGGGTAAGGTCGTAAAAGATCACCCCGCCATTCCCTCGGTTGGAGCCGTGCAGGTAGAGCCGACCATTCTCGTCGATGAAGAGCGAGTGTGACGTGATCCATCCGTTCCCGTTGAAAACCGTGGTGGGCAGCACGTTGCTCAGTGGCAATGGGCCCAGATCGACAATGGTGAGGCCCAGTTCCGCTTCTGTGGTCATGTAGGCGTAGTCTCCATAGGTCTTGATCTCCCGCCAAATGCTGTTAGGCCCTGGCGTGAAGAAGACTTCCACGGGATTCGCTGGATCGGTGATATCCACCACGGAAAGGCCGCCGGAGTTGGGCACGTTGTCATCCCCGTTCACGCCGATGAGCGCGTACTCATTACCGAACTCATCGGTGTACCCCCAGATGTTGCTCAAGTCGCTATTGCGCGCAGCCTGGTAATCGTACTGGCCCAGCAAGCTGATGTTCAGCTGCGCCAGGACTGGTTGGGTAAGCGCGGAAAGAAGGATCAAGGAACAGATGGATCGCATGGTTTCGCTGAAAGGTTGCCCAAGGTAGGAGGATCCCAGGGCGCACCGACAGTTCGATGCGCCTCCTTCCCACCTGCCATGGACGGCTATACCCCGCGCACCATCAGAAGCAAGGACGTGCGCTATCTTGCCCGGCCCGCAACCCGAAGCGATATCCTCCGAACGCAGCCCTACTTCCATGAGCGACATTCTGTGCCCCACCGACCTGAGTGACTTGGGCCGGACGGCCCTGGCCCATGCGCGTCAGCTTGCTGACCGGACCAGTTCGTCCGTCACCCTGCTGCACGTTCGCGATAGCAGCGAGCGCAAGGGTGCGCGTGCTGAAGAAGTAGAAGCACTGCTGAACACCGATGCCGCTGGCGCCAGCGGCGCGGCCCAGGTGAACATCAAACTGCGCGACGGGAACTTCCTGAAGGAAATACAACAGGAGTCGCGGGAAGGGCATACGCTCATGGTGGCCGGCACGCATGGGCCCCGCGGCTTGCGCCAGACTATTTTCGGTGCGGATATCCTCAAGCTCGTTCGGAACATCGCGATCCCGAGTTGGATCATGCAGGCCGCGAGCCCGGTAAGTTTCGTTGAGCGCTTGGTGATGCCTGTGGCCGGGCACTCCGACATTACAGGACTGCTGAAGGCGACGGTGATGCTGGCGCGTGCGTTCGGGAGCGAGGTGCATGTGTTCCAACTCATGCGCCCCGGAGAATCACCTTCGGATCGTCTGCTCCAGAACAAGCTCCGGATGCTGCAGCACCTGGCCGAACAGGGTGTCACCCATGTGGAAGCCAATGAACCCAGTGCGGTGTATTCCATCGGATTCGCCGAACAGACCATCCAGTACGCCCGCAAGGTCCACGCCCAAGGGATCGCGGTCATGGCCACCGCATCGGACGACTACCGGTACATCGCCGATGCCGAAAAGGAGCGCCTGCTGATGAACGACGCTGCGTTGCCAGTGCTCTGCAGTTGCTGATGAACGGGGTGATGTTTCCACAACTGGATACACACTTGGCCACATAGGGCGATGCTAATTTCGCGCCGCCCATCAGGCGCCATGCGCACTTCCATATTCCTGCTCTTTCTTACGGTGATCCAAAATGGCCACGCTCAGTTCGGCGTGTTCCAAGTGGTGGACACCATCGGTGTACAAACCCTGCTAGCGGCCGATCTCGACAGTGACGCGGACGCCGATGTGCTGGTGATCACTGCCCAAGGCATCCTCTTGTACCGCAACTTGAACGGACTTGGGGATCTTGGTGCGGCGGAGGTTCTCTTGGCAATTGTTCCGCCGGACCATGTGCACGTCGCCTGCGCCGACTTGGACGGAGATAGGGACAACGACCTGCTCTTCGGCCGAGCGTCCGATAGCACGCTGTATTGGATGCCGAACACCGACGGGCTCGGGAATTTCGGTACGCCCCTCTTGGTCGCCGCGCTTCCAGCACCCATGATGTCCCCGGGGCGCGAAGTGTGCGTGCTGCGGACATCACCGGCGATGGACTTCCTGATGCGATCGCGGCATGTGGCGGATCATCCAACGTTTTCTGGTGTACGAACCTCGGCGGGGCCTTTGGGCCAGTGCAAACCATCGCATCCCTTGTTGGCGGCCCCGTGGGGCATATGGACGTGGCCGACCTTGACAGCGACGGGGCGATGGACCTCCTGGTCTATGATCCGCAGGGAGAATTCGTGATCGCGCGCAACGTGGCCGGCGACGGATCCACCTGGGATGCAGCGACGGTCGCGCAGACCACGCTCGATCCTGCGCGCTCCCGATCTTATCGATGTGGACGCGGATGGCGACTTCGATATCGGGCTGCACGGCGACATGATCGGTACACTGCGGAACGGCAGCGCCCAGGGTTTGCCGTGGCCTTCGTTCTCGATCCAAGTGGCGAGCGAACAGCCCGAAGCAGGGGGAGGTGCGTTCGGACACCTCGGCTGCGGGCCGTCGGCATCCGTGGTCCACTTCACTTCGGATACGCTCCCCATCGCCCGGTGGCGCCATTTCGATCCGACTTTGGACGCCCTTGGACCGTCCCTCCCATTGCCCGGCATATCGCCGGGAGAAAGCATCGCGCTCCACGACTTGGATGGTGATGGCCTGGATGATCTCTTCGTGATCTCCGACCAGGTGTTCGGGTGGTACCGATGCGAGCTTCCAGCCACCGCCCCAGCCTATTCGATCACACTGCCGCCGCTCGATACGTTGTGCCAGTTCGGCGGCTCGTATCAGCTCCCCTACGCCGCCCCAACGGGGGGATCATGGTCCGGCCCGTGGACCACCGATTCTACATTCCAAGCCGGATCAGCTTGGGCGGGCACTTATACGCTCACCTACCAAGTACAGGACAGCGCGAGTTGCCCGATAGCGGATAGCGACACGATCCATGTGATCGAAGGACCCACAGTCACCGCATCCGAGCCGGGGCCATGGAACTGCCCGCCGGGCCCTGTGCAGTTCAACGCCACTCCCGCGAACGGACTTTGGTTCGGCCCTGTGAACAGCTTCGGTTTACTCGATATCACCGCGCGGCCCTTCGTCGGTGAAGTGGTTTTCGTGCATGTGGATGCCAGCGGAGCGAGCTGCGCGAGCGTGGGCCAGGTGATCGATGTGTGGGACATCGCACCCATGACCTTCCTGATCGATACCGCGATGTGCGTGAACGATGATCCGCAGACCCTCGTTCTTTCCGGGCCTTCCCCAGGCTATGTGACCATCGCCGGAGAATTGACCGATATCCTCTATGTACAACCGAACGTGGCCACCGCGCAGTTCGATCCTTCCCAAGGAGCCGGAACTTACACCGTGCAAGCGATCGCCTCAGGTGGGAACGTCTGCCCCGATTCCATCTGGACCACCATCACCGTCCACCCACTTCCCGAATTGTCTTTGACACCATTCGATACACTATGCAGCAGTTCTGGACCCTACACCTTGGACCAGGGGGCACCTGCCGGAGGTGCGTGGAGCGGCTTCGGGGTTTTCGGCGATGTGTTCGAAGTGGGCACGCCTCAATTCGGCAACTACGTCCTCAACTATTCCTTCACCGATCTCTTGGGCTGCACGGCTATCGGGTCGCAGGTGATCACCGTCATCAGCAAGCCTTCGATCTTTGGCCCGGAGGACAGCACGGTTTATTGCACGGATGACGGTCCCGCCTATTACTTCGCCATTCCTGCCAATGGGACCTGGGCCGCACCGCTCGATCCCAGCAGCGGGATGTTGAACCCGGCCGGTGTGTCGCCCCTGCCCTTTGCGGGTGCAGCGCAATACACCTACACCGATCCCACAGGCGGCACCTGCGTGAGCGACCCGCTCGCCTTCACCGTACTTGTCGCACCCGTGGTCACCTTCGCGCTTCCGCAGGACCTACTCTTCACCAACAGCCCTCCCCTGGTCCTTTCCGGCGGTCTCCCGCTCGGCGGTGTTTATTCGATCGACGGCTTGCCGGTCACGCAGTTCGACCCGGCGTTGGAGGGTCCAGGCGTGTACGAAGTGTGGTACACCGCCTCCAACGGCCCGTGTGCGAAAGGTGTGACCGATACCTTGTTCGTGGTGCTGGACAACGGACTTGAAGAATACCGCAAGGACGCTCTCCAGGTCTGGCCAAACCCCGCCGCGAGCGACCTGCTCGTAATGAGCGAGCTGCCTGCTGCGGGCCGTCTTCGCCTCACCGATGCAGTGGGCCGTATCGTGCTGGACCGGAACGTGGATCGTTGGCCCATGCGTTTGGACGTTTCCGCGCTGGGCTCCGGGCACTATGCGTTGCTCTCGTACGGTGGGTCGAGCACGCATGTGCTTCCCGTGGTGGTGCAACACTGAACCTGCCGCGCACACGTTCCGCGGGCTTTCGGCCGGTTGCGGTACATTCATCGTCCCTTATCCGGTCCACCATGAACGCCATGTACTTCCGCGCAGTTCTGTTCGTGCCATGCCTCGCCTCGAACGCCATGGCGCAATTCGGTCCGATCCAACCGGTCCACTACGGCATCAGCGAGATCCAAGAGGTCCTTTCCGCCGACCTGGACCTTGACGGCGATATGGATGTGGTGGTGCTGGCGGATCTGGGCACTTCGTTGCTGCGCCTGGAGAACCTGGACGGACTGGGAACTTTCGGAGCGCCGCAAGTGATCCGAAGCGGTATGGCCGGATATTCCGAGGTTGCGCTCACCGACCTGAACAACGATCAGTATCCGGACCTGGCGATCAGCACGCAGAGCGACAGCCTGGTCTTCTGGAAACCGAACCTGGGCAATGGCCTCTTCGGTGCGGATGTGCCCACGAGCCTCGTCGCCATCGCATTGCCATCCGGGTTCGGCGCACTGATCTGCGCGAACATCGCCGGTGATGTGTTGCCCGAGATCATCATCACCAGCGGAGACAGCCTGCTCTGGGCGATCAATTCCACCAATGGGTTCCTGGATCGAGGAGGTTTGCTACGCGACGCGGGCACGTTCTGCCCGGTGCTTCAAGCGGGCGATCTGGATCTGGACGGGGACAACGATCTGATCGCGGTGCAAAGCGAACTCACCGTTTTCGAGAACAGCGATGGCGCGGGTACCACTTGGACCACCACCGCTTTCCCCAGCACGATCGGCTGGACGAGCGGAAAGAACATGCAACTGCTCGATGCCGATGCCGACGGTGATCTCGATCTGCTGGGGCAGGACCACCAGACGCGTTGGGCGCGCAATCTCCATGTGGAAGGCCAACCATGGCCCTCGTTCACCGGCGAGCAGATCGAACCCATCCATCTTTCCCTGAACGCCGGTGCGGCAGGCCACCTGGGCTGCGGCGGCACCATCGATCTGGTCTGGCGGGACCTGGGGTCGGGCGTGCGGTGGTCGAGCTTCGACCCCATCACGAACGCGTTCGCCGATCCCCTCCCACTGCCCGATCTGCCACGCGGGCAACGCTTCCACATCGCCGACCTGAACGGCGATACGCGCAACGACCTGATCATCGCGCACAACGATTCCATTTCGTGGTACAGCAACGGGCTCGCGCTCCAGGACACCATCTCATTGGATCCCCCGGGCATCCTCTGCGCGGATGGAGGAAGCATCTATCTGCCCTTTCATACCCCGATCGCTGGTGGCATCTGGAGCGGACCCAATGTGATGAACGACCTCTTCAACACCGGGGGGTTGGATGCAGGCACCTATGCCTTGCTCTACACCGTGATCGATACCACCGGTTGTCCGCTCAGCGGCTCCATGGATGTGGAGTTGATCGATGCCCCCACGATCTCCACCGCGGATCCGCTGCTCGACCCTTCCTGTCCCGGGGACCAGATCCAGTTCCTCGCATCGCCCGGCGGAGAATGGTACGGAGCCGCCGACGTGAACGGCTACTTGTACACCGGCTGTGATGCGCGGCCCTTGTTCGGCGAGGTGATCCTGCTCTACATCGACCAAACCGAAGGGCAATGCAGTGCTTCGATCAACCTGGAGATACTGGCGTGCGGTGAGCTCGCCTTCGGCGGGCCGAGCGTGCTGTGCGAAGACGGCCCGCAACAAGTGATCACGGCGCAAACCGGCACCTTCGGCAGCATAACCATGGATGGCCCGCTCGATTCGGTGGTCTTTGTGCCACCTGCATCGGTCTATGGCTACTTCGACCCGGGGCAAGGTCCTGGCTTTTATACGATCACCGCCTCTGGCGGTGGACCCGGGGAGTGTATCGCCTATGACACCCTTGTGGTGGAGGTGCTGCCCGCGATCACCGGCTTGTTCCTGGAACCGTTCGATACGCTCTGCATCGCTGCCCAGAACTATGTGCTCGATCAGGGCAGCCTTCCCGGTGGCTTGTGGAGCGGGGAGGGCGTTGATACGGATCTGAACACCTTCACCCCACCGGGCATCGGCGACTTCACTCTCACCTACGCCGTGTTCAACAAGTTCTGCGGGGCCTATGCATCCCAACCGATCACGGTGATCGCCGAGGTGGCGATCGATCCACAGCTCAACGGCCTGATCTGTACCAGCGATCCACCGGTGCAACTCACGGCAGTGCCAAGCGATGTGGTCTGGGATCCTCCGGTCACCGCGGATGGCGTTTTCGATCCCGGCACCGTGCCGTTGAATACGCAAGTGATCGCATGCGCGTTCACCGATGTCACCGGTGCTGTTTGCCCTGGCTTCGTGACCGGCTTCGTAATGGGTGCATTGGCACCCGTTTCGTGGAACGTTACCGACACCACCTATTGCGTGGGCGACACCGTCTTCCTCGAAGCGTTCGGGCCGGTGGACTATACCTACTACAGCGGTGGCGGTATTGTGGAAGAACTCGCATTGGGCTGCACGTTCTCGGCTTCCGTTCCGGGTGTGTACCAATTGATCGTGGGCGCACAAAGCCCGGGCGAATGCGCGAACGCGGATACGCTGATGCTCACGGTGAGCGATACCGCGCCGCTCGTGGAAGCTCCTCTCCTGCTTCCGTTCTGTGCAGGAGTTGGCCAAACACCGATCGCATTGCCCGAAGGCACTCCAGCGGGTGGCATATGGTCGGGCCTCGGAGTGGATAACGGATCCCTGGATGCCTCGTCCATCGGTGCTGGCACCTTCACCCTCACTTATTCCGCCAGCGAGCCGGAGTACGGCTGCTCCGCTTCAGCTGATGTTGATGTCGTTGTGTACGATACGGTGCTCGTTTTCGCAGGCCTCGGAGATCTTCTCTTCTGCACGGATGAATCCGGGACCATTTTCAGTGCTCAGCCGGAAGGTGGGGTATGGTCCACTCCGATCGGTAGCGATGGGCTCTTCGATCCCACGACCACAGGTGTGGGCACCTATTCGGTCGAGTACATCTGGACCGGCCAGGGCGGATGCACCCTCATCAATGCGCCGCAAGCACTGATCGTGGCCGACCCGGTGGTGCCTACGATCTTCTTGAACGGCGCGCTCGCCGAGACCGGAACACTGTGCCCAACGGACTACCCGGCTGTGTTCACCGCCACGCCTGCGTTCGGCTCGTGGGGCGGCACGGTGCCCACACCGAACGACACGCTGATCATTGAGGTTTGGCAGTTCCCCCGGGCACGCCCATTTCCATCATCGCCCTTGCATCACCGCTCCAGGATTGCCCGAGCCTGTCCTCCGTGGACTACGTGGTGGACCTCTGCACCACGATCGCGCCGCTTGAAGGACCCAACGCGTTCACGTTGCGTCCGAACCCGGCATCGGATCATGTGGTGATCGATGGACCCTTGGGACAACCCGTGGATGTTCGGTTGGTCGATGCACTAGGACGTACGGTCTTTGCAGAGAGGAACACGTCGCTGCCACGGTCCGTTGACGTCCTTGAACTGGCTCCGGGCAGCTATCTGGTCCACATCGATCGGATGGGTGGCACGGAAGTGCTCCGGCTCGTGGTGCGGTGATCGCGTTCACCGCAATGCGCGGACGTTATTGGATGCGGTAGTCGCCCTCCTTCGATCGCGTAAGGCGGTAGGCCTGCCCCTTGCACTTGCCTTTGCTGCTCACTCCGCTGCAAGTCACATACACTTCGGAACGGATCGTACACTCCGGATCGCAGCAGATCTCCACGCGGTTCAACGTGCGCTTGGCCTGCCCCGCTGGCCGCATGGGCACGATGGAACTATCCGCGGGCACGGAGTACTTCACGCCGACCTCGTCGAGCACATCGCCCGGGCACGAGGTGCCTTGCCGCCAGAAGCAAAGCACCGCGACCTCCCGATCGAGAGTGTTGGTAAGGGATTGTGCATTGGCCTTTTGGTTCGGCGCCAATAGGAACGCACCGAGCAATGCGATCAAGAGGGAGGAGGGGGTCTTCATTCGTTCTAGCCTAGGGGAAATCTACGCACCGAAAGGTGAGGCGCCAAGGAAATGGGGCACACGGAGCGACACACAACCTCTTCGCCTTGCCGTCAAAGCAGTTGCACGCGCATCCGCTCGATCCGTTCCCGGAACGCTGGTGATACAGCGCTGAGGTCGCACACATCGACCTTGATCGGCAGATCGCTGTCGGATAGATCCTGGTCGATCAACGCGAGTAGCCGCAGGGAGAGCGGTGCCTCCGCTTCTATCGCGATGTCCAGGTCACTGAACTTCTTGGCCGTGCCCTTTACGCGACTGCCATACACCCACACTTGGGCGTCGGGCACATGCCGCATCAACACCTCGCGCAACATGGCCTGGTGCCGTGCTTCGAGATCAAGCATGGAGGTCGATCAGCTTTTCGAGCAGGCCTCTTCGCGTGCGGTAGAAAATCCATAGCCGCCCGATAGGACGCTTCCGCCTTGTGCGACCGGTAGTTGTGGCTGGTGGATGCTTGCGCGCCTTCGTGGCGTAAGTGCCAGTCCCCAATCATAGCTCGGCTACTGTCGATCAGCCCACGGCGGGCGGCTTTCGCGGAAGAGTTCCTTGCGGCCCCAGCGGATCGGCATCGGGCGCATCCACCGGGAAAACAAGATGGCGCTATACGCGCGTCATCAAGCAACCTGCTCAATGAGGCCTGCGGACCCTTCATGTTCTCCGTCGCTGGAGCGGTCGTATCCTACCATCGCGCCAAATCGTTCAGGCCAGGTGCGCTGACCGGAAACCGCCGGGCCATTCCTGCGCCCACCGGGACAATGCATTACCGCGAAAAGGTCCGCCTCAAGAATCGATAGTGCACCTTCATCGGTTACGGGAGATGAAGGGGGCGCGAATCGTTCATAAGAGGGTTAATCCAACCCCAACGTGATCTGCTTCCCCGGCTCGTAGCCGATCAGCGGATCCTCGGGCGAGCGCTCCACGTCCTGCGCGGCTTGGTCGCGGCGGAACTGTTTCATGGGCGACTCTTCAAGACCCTCCTCTTCGGGTGGGTCCAAGTTGCCCACCTCTTCGTCGGTGATCAGAATGCCTTGCACTTCCTCCAACTCGGGGGTCATGGGAATGAACATCGGGTCCAGCAGTTCGAGGTCTTTCACCTTGAAGGGTGTGAGCCGATTGCCGAGCGCCTTGACGCCTTTCACCGCGATGAAGGCCTCCATGTCGACCTCCTCATTGGGGCGGTCGTTGCTGCGTTTGTCGAAAGCCACCTTCACCCGGGGATGACCCACCAAGCTGTGCAGCGCGAGTTTGCTTTCGGGATGTTCGGTGATGAATGTGACGGGATCCTTCGCGGGTTCCACCAGGAAGCGCTTCACTTGGTACTGCTGCTTCTCCCCTTCCCAATACACGGCGCTGATCACGGCCTTCGGATCCCACTTCACCACGGTGATGGTCTCATCCGGAAAGTGCGTGCTTAGGGCGAAGGGCAGCAACTGGTACTCCCCGGTGGAGAGCACGGCCAGGATCCGGTCCTCACCGGCGAAGCGGCCGAGGTAGCGGCCATGGCCCGTATCGTTCAGGCGGCGCACGGTTTCATCGAACCAGATCGGGATAGCCCCCAACGTGGATCCGCCCCGCTCCTTCTGCGTGATCTTGTTCACGAGGTAGCGCGTGAGCAAATTGCCTTTGCTGCCTCTTCCCTTCACACTGAGCTGCGCGAAGTCGATGTCGAACTTGCTCTTGCGCAGGTTCGGACGCGGGCGCAGTTGCACCTGCACCACTTCGGCGGCGCCATCCGGGTTCGCGGTGAAGTATTCCACTTTGGAACCCGTGGCACCACCCGTGAGGTCGTACTCCTTGTCGCGCGTGATGCCCGTTACCGCGAAGCGCTTCATGTAGTAGGCGCCCTTCGGCCCGTCCTGGTAGATCAGGTGGTAGATGGTGCGCTCGTCGTTCTTCTTCCACACGCCGACATGGAGGAAGTCCTTGCCGATGAATTTCTTGTCCGCCACTTTGGTCACGATCATGGTGCCATTGGCGCGGAACACGATGATATCGTCGATCTCGCTGCACTCGTCCACGAACTCGAAGTTGCGCAGGCTCCAACCCATGAAGCCCTCCGCACGGTCCACATAGAGTTTGCGGTTCGCCACGGCCACTTTGGTGGCCACAATGGTATCGAAGGTGCGCAGCTCGGTCTTGCGTTCGCGGCCGGCACCGTACTTCTTCTTCAGTTCCTTGAAGTAGTCCACGGCATGGTCGACCAGATGGTCCAGCTTGTGCTGCACCGAAGCCAGGTTGTCCTCCAACGAGCGGATGTGCTCATCGGCCTGGAACGCGTCGAACTTGCTGATACGCTTGATGCGGATCTCGGTGAGGCGCACCACATCGTCATCGGTCACTTCGCGGCGCAGGTCCTTCACATGGGGCTTGAGGCCGCGATGGATGAAGTCCATGACCTGCTCCCAGGTCTCGGCCTCCTCGATCTTGCGGTACACCTTCTTCTCGATGAAAATGCGTTCCAGGCTGGCGAAGTGCCATTGCTCCTCCAGCTCGCTCCGTTTGATCGTGAGCTCCAGTTTCAGCAGGCGCAGGGTGTTCTCCGTGCTGATGCGCAACAGTTCGGCCACGCTTACGAAGCGCGGCTTGTCGTTCTCGATCACCACCGCGTTGGGCGCGATGCTCAGTTCACAATCCGTGAAGGCATAGAGCGCATCGATGGTGTTGTCCGGCGATACGCCCGCGGCCAGGTGGATGGCGATCTCGACGTTCTCGGCCGTGTTGTCCTCGATATGGCGCACCTTGATCTTGCCCTTGTCGTTGGCCTTGATGATGCTCTCGATCAAGCTGGCGGTGGTGGTGCCGTAGGGGATCTCGGAGATGATCAGCGTCTTGTTGTCCTCCTTGCGGATGCGGGCACGCGCACGCACGCGGCCGCCGCGCTCGCCTTCGTTGTAGTTGCTGACGTCGGCCAGGCCGGCGGTGGGGAAATCGG
The DNA here is from genome assembly GCA_016712025.1 of Flavobacteriales bacterium. Lineage (GTDB taxonomy): Bacteria > Bacteroidota > Bacteroidia > Flavobacteriales_F > PHOS-HE28 > PHOS-HE28. Next base: position 22,632 of record JADJRW010000004.1, on the reverse strand, counting down.
GCAGCAGTTCGAAGGAGCGTTTGCGCAGCACCGCGATGCTGGCATCGATCAGTTCGTTGAAGTTGTGCGGCAGCACCTTGCAGCTCAGGCCCACGGCGATGCCTTCGACACCCTGCGCCAGCAGCAGCGGGAACTTCACCGGCAGGAAGACCGGCTCCTTGTTCCGTCCGTCGTAGCTGAGCTGCCATTCGGTGGTCTTGGGGTTGAAGACGACCTCGTTGGCGAACTTGCTGAGGCGCGCTTCGATGTAACGGGGCGCGGCGGCGCTGTCGCCGGTGAGGGTGTTGCCCCAATTGCCCTGGCAGTCGATCAGCAGGTCCTTCTGGCCCAGTTGCACCAACGCATCACCGATGCTCGCATCGCCGTGCGGATGGTATTGCATGGTATGCCCGATGATGTTGGCCACCTTGTTGTAGCGGCCATCATCCAAGTCGTTCATCGCGTGCAGGATCCTGCGCTGCACCGGTTTCAACCCATCGTACAATGCCGGAACGGCCCGCTCCAGGATCACGTAGCTGGCGTAGTCCAGGAACCAATTGCGGTACATGCCGCTCACCGAGAAGGTGCGACCACCGGTGGCGGGCACGCCGCCTGCTTGTCCGCAGGCCGCCGGGCTGTTGTCGCCCGCCTGCCTGTCCGGCAGGCAGGTTCGTTCCGTTGATCTCTTCGTTCTCGTCGCTCATCACAAGGGGCCGCAGATCGTCTCTGTGCGGCCATAGCTCAGGTTATTGGAAAGGCGCATTTCCAGGCAGATCTCGCCCGTGCCGAATTGCACTGTATCACGCTTGTACCGGAGCACGTCGCTACCCAGTGGGATCTGTCCGACAAGGTCTTCATGGCCCGTGATGAGGTCCCTGACCTTCACCTGGTAGCTCGTGCTTTGCAGGAAGAGCGAACTGTTCACGCGGAATACGACGTACTGCGCGGTGCCCCCGGGTGGGGTGGGTTGAGCTTCGTTCACCACTTCCTCGAAGGTGAAGATGGCCGCACCATTGTAGTCCGCATCGAATGGGTTGTTGTTCAACGCGGCGACGTCGATATCGTCCTTGTAGCAGGAGGGCAGGCAGAGGGCGCCGAGGAGAAGGATGAGCCAGCTGTTCTTCATCGCAAGGGAAGTGTTATGCCCGCCAGCCAGGTGCCGCTTCCATCCGGCGATGGCACCCACACGAGGCCATCGAACCGCACGCGCTCTTTGTCCTCGAAGGTGGGTGCTGGTGTATTGCCAGCACGCAGGTAAGACCAGATGGTGCCTGCGGCGGCCAGTGCGAAGACACTACCGGAGATGATGAGCATGGTGTTCGCCTTCTTGAAGTCGTCCTGATGTTCGGGAATGTTCTGGTACTTCAGTTCGGCGATCTCCGAGGGATCGGCGCTCGTCTGGTACAGTTCCTCATCGGTGTCCAGTTGCTTTCCGGCCTTGGCATACTTCAGGTAGGCGGCAAGTGTCCAGGCCCCTGCCCCGACCGTGACCGCCGTGGGCAACGCCTTCTGCAACCACATGCGCTCCCGGAACTTGCGCACGTTCTGCTCATGCGCCACGTATTCCGGCGAATACGGCAGCCGGATGAACAGTTCCCGCGTGCTGCCGCCGCGCACGTAGATGGTGGTGTCCACAATAATTCGTTGAGGCGCCCAGATCTGGAGTTGATGGTTCCCTTCCAGCAGGTCCAACTCACGCGACTGCATGCGGTGTTTGCCATCCAGCACGAAGGCGAAGTCGTGGCCGGGGTCCACAAGGAGGCGAAGCTTTCCGGTGGTTTGGGCGCGGGCCGCTGGGCAGGCAAGCAAACAGGCGGATGCCCAGATGCCGAACCGGATGAAGTTCTTCCCCATGCTCATACCTCCGCTTCCACTTCGTTCTCCGCCAATTTGCGCGCGATGCTCTTCACCAAGGGCTCGGGCTTTTCGTGCACCAGGTCCTTCTCCACCTTCAGGTTGCCGATGATGAAGTCCTGGCGATCGGGCGTGTTCTTGCCCATGTAGAAATCGAGCAGGTCTTGCACGGCGGCGTCCTTGGTGATCATCACCGGCTCCAAGCGGATGTCCTCGCCGATGAAGTGCTTGAACTCGTCGGGGCTGATCTCGCCGAGGCCCTTGAAGCGCGTGATCTCCGCGCTCTTGCCCAACTTGTGTACCGCCCGTCGGCGTTCCTCTTCGCTGTAGCAGTAGAAGATCTCCTTCTTGTTCCGCACGCGGAAGAGCGGCGTTTGCAGGATATAGAGGTGGTCGTTCTTCACCAGGTCGGGGAAGAACTGCAGGAAGAAGGTCATCAGCAGCAGCCGGATGTGCATGCCGTCCACGTCGGCATCGGTGGCGATCACGATGCGGTTGTAGCGCAGGCCGTCCATGCCGTCCTCGATGTCGAGCGCGGCCTGGATCAGGTTGAACTCCTCGTTCTCGTACACCACCTTCTTGGTGAGGCCGTGGCTGTTCAGCGGTTTGCCCTTCAGGCTGAAGACGGCCTGCAGGTTCACATCGCGGCTCTTGGTGATGCTGCCGCTGGCGCTGTCGCCCTCGGTGATGAAGAGGGTGCTCTCCATCTTGCGCGGGTCGTTCTTCGGATCGCTCAGGTGGATGCGGCAGTCGCGCAGTTTCTTGTTGTGCAGGCTCGCCTTCTTCGCGCGCTCGCGGGCCAGCTTGCGGATGCCGCTCAGTTCCTTCCGCTCGCGCTCGCTCTCCAGGATCTTGCTCTGCAGCGCGTTGGTGGTCTCCGGGTTCTTGTGCAGGAAGTTGTCCAGCTTGGTGGCCAGGAAATCACCGACGAAGGAGCGCATGCTCTGCCCGCCGGGTTCGATCTCCAGTGATCCCAGCTTGGTCTTGGTCTGGCTCTCGAACACGGGTTCGATCACTTTCACCGCCACCGCCGCCACGATGCCCGTGCGCACGTCGCCCGCTTCCCAATCCTTCTTGAAGTAGTCCTTGATCACCTTGGCCACCGCCTCGCGGAACGCGCCCTGGTGCGTGCCGCCCTGCGTGGTGTGCTGGCCGTTCACGAAGCTGTAGTACTCCTCGCCGTAGTGGTTGGCGTGGGTGATGGCCACTTCGATGTCGTCGCCGCGCAGGTGGATGATCGGATACAGCGGCTCGCCGTCCATCTTGGTGGTGAGCAGGTCCAGCAGGCCGTTCTTGCTCTGGAACTTCTGGCCGTTGTAGTGGATGGTGAGGCCCGTGTTCAGGTAGCAGTAGTTCCACAGCAGCCGCTCGATGTGCTGCTCGCGGTACTGGTAGTGCGGAACATCTCCTCGTCCGGCTCGAAGATCACGCGCGTGCCGTTGGGCTCGTCGCTCTTCTCCAGCTTCAGGTCCTTGCGCAGCACGCCGCGATCGAACTCCGCGCGCTTCAGCTGCCCCTCGCGCATGCTCTCGATCTTGAAGTAGCTGCTCAGCGCGTTCACCGCTTTGGTACCCACGCCGTTCAGGCCCACGCTCTTCTTGAAGGCCTTGCTGTCGTACTTGGCGCCGGTGTTGATCTTGCTCACCACATCGATCACCTTGCCCAGCGGCACGCCCCGGCCGTAGTCGCGCACTTCCACACGGGCGCCTTCGATGCGGATCTCCACCTTCTTGCCGTGGCCCATCACGTACTCATCGATGCAGTTGTCCAGCACCTCCTTCAGCAGGATGTAGATGCCGTCGTCGTAGCTGCTGCCATCGCCCAGCTTGCCGATGTACATGCCCGGCCGCAGGCGGATGTGTTCCTTCCAGTCGAGGGACCGGATATGCTCTTCACCGTAGTTCGTCTCGCTCATGATCGTGTCAAGGGAACCGCCACGACGCAACGACGCAACGGGCACGCAACGCCTCCATGGGGCCCGATCGCGGTTCTGTTCAAACGCATTTTCTCAGCACTGGCAAGGGTTCCCTGAAGTCGGAGCGAAAGTAGCCACCGGGGGCAGGTGCGCAGCCTGCCGGTTGGATCGGGGTTTTCAACGATCCGGGGGAGTTTTCAACAGGTGGCCTGCCACGGCTACTTCGGCAGGTCTGGAGGCTACCGTGCTGAACGTCCGCCAGTTGCTCGGTCCCTCCCGCCACTTGCGCGTTCGCGCCATGCACCCACGCCGCACCGCGCCACCTTCACCCCAACATGCACCGCGACGCCATCACCACCCTCCGCACCTGGCTCTGGGACCTCCTTCCCCTAGGGGAACAAGAAGGACTGCGGATACGTGGCTCTTTGGAAGCACCGGAAGATCTCGCCACGGTCACCATCACCTGGAGCCGCTTGGGGGCGGGAGAGCAACCGGTGCGCATCGCCAGCGACGGGAGTTTCCGCATCTCGGCTCCCGCGCGGGGCATCCTGCGGATACGGATCACCAGCGCGCACCGTCTCGGCCGAACCGTGGAGGTGGACGCGCGCGGCATCAGCGCGCAAGGAAGGAGGACGCTCGCCCGGAAGGCGATCGACCTGGAGATCGATCTGGCGAGCTATCCACTGCGCCCCTGCACCATGCCCTTCTTCGCGGAGCTCATTCCGGTGCAGGATACCGGTGTGTTGATCCGGATCCACGACGACCCGGATGCCTCGCCCGATCCCGCCTTCGCGCGCCTCCCCCTTTTGGACGCGCGGCCCTGAGCGCAACGCGCAGAGGCCATACCGGCAGGGTTCCATCGGAACAGCGGCCGCTATATTTCCATCATGAAGCATTTGATGGCGCCACTTCTCATCGCGTTCGCGTTCGCACCGGTGCATGCTGCCGCCCAACAGCCCTACCTGGACAGCCTGTGGACCCTGTGGAGGGATACTTCCAACCACGATACCATCCGCTTGCGCGCCATGCACCTCATCGCATGGGATGGCTACCTCTTCACCCAGCCGGATAGCGCCTACTACTTCGCCCAGTTGGAATACGACCTGGCCGAGCGCAAGGGGCGCAAGAAGGAGATGGCCAATGCCCTCAACGTGCAAGGCATTTCCTTCCAGGACCGCGGCGACCTCGCCCGATCCATCGACTATTACATGCGCAGTCTCGCCCTGCAGGAGGAGATCGGGAACAAGCGCGGGATCGCCAACGCCCTGGGCAACATCGGCACCATCTACTCGCAACAGAAGGACCTCCACAACTCCATCGTCTACTACACGCGCTGCCTGGCCATGCAAGAGGAGATCGGCGACGAACGCGGGGTCTCGCTGTCGCTGGGCAACATCGCCAACGGGTACTACGAAATGGGCGACACGGCCAAGGCGATGGAGTTCTACCAGCGCAGCCTGGAGCTGAAGGAAAAACTGAACGACGCACGGGGCGTGGCCATGGCGCTGGGGAACATCGCCCGTTTCTACTACGATACGAAGGACCACCCGCGCGCTTTGGACCACTACCAGCGCAGCCTGAGCATCCATACGGAACTCGGGGACGGTGTTGGTATCGCCGCCGCGCTCACGAGCATCGGCGTGGTCCATCAGTCAACAGGCGACAATACCCGCGCCATCGCGTTCGGCCTGCGCGGACTTTCCGCAGCGCAGGAAGTGAACAACGCGCAGCACATCGAAGAAGCCGCCAACCTGCTCTATACAGCCTACAAGGCAATGGGCAACAACGCGCAAGCCTTGAAGATGCATGAGCTGTACATCGCGACGCGCGACCGGGTGAACAGCGAGAAGAACCAACGCGAGGTGATGCGCCAGGAGTACAAATACACCTACGAGAAGGAAGCCCTCGCCGATAGCTTGCAACACACCGCCGAGCTGGTGCGGGTGGAGAGCGAGAAGACCATTGAACAACTGCGCGCCGACCGCAACCGCAACCGCGCGCTTGCCACTGGCGGTGGTGCGTTCCTATTGCTGGCCGGGGGCAGCGCCTGGTTCTACACCGACCGCAAGCGCCGCCGCGAACGCTTCGAGAAAGAGGCCGCCACGCTGGAAACACAAGCCCTGCGCAGCCAGATGAACCCGCACTTCATCTTCAACGCCCTCAACTCCATCGGCGCCTACGTGCAACGCAACGATGCGGACAACGCCATCAGCTACCTCACCAAATTCGCCCGCGTGATGCGCAGCGTGCTGGAGAACAGCCGCCACAGCCAGGTGCCCTTGCAGGACGATCTGGACACCCTGCGCGGATACATGGAACTGGAGCGCAAACGCATGCAGGAGAAGTTCGATTTCACCATCACGGTGGATCCGGACATCGATCCGGAGACGATCCTGGTGCCGCCCCTGGTGGTGCAGCCTTTTGTGGAGAACGCCATCTGGCACGGCATGGCCGGCAAGGAAGGCAACGGCCACATCACTTTGAAGGTGAGCAAACACGGTGAGCAGCTCCGCTGGACCATCGAGGACAATGGCGCGGGAAGGCATGCCAGGAAAGACCCGGCCACCCAACCCACTTCCGGCGAACCGGTGAAGAAGACCTCCCTGGGCACCACCATTACCCGCAGCCGCCTGGACCTGGTGCAGAAGCAACACGGCGGCCAGGCAGGGTTCCGCTATGAGGACCTCGCACAAGGCACCCGCGTGGTGGTGGATATGCCGGTGATCACGGATTGAGGGGGTCGCACTGCTGTCCGGTTGAACCAAGGGTAAGACCCATCATCGGACCGACCTGTTAAGCTCTTGGACGATCCGGGTGTGGGGCGGATCTCAGATCAGTACCGTCACAGAACCTCATCGCGATGCCGGGTCGAGCCCGGCATGACATGCGGCTTTGAATGGCCAGGATCCGCGCTGAGCGCGGATCCTGGCCATTCTCCGAACGCCACCCCGGCCTTGAGCCGGGGTCGGCATGCAAGCCGTCGTATGAACCGGACAGCAGTGAGTTTGTCGTGCATCCGCTCTGGTAGTGCAGCGTCGAACCGGAACAAAACCGAACTGAGTTGTGTGGTGTCGGTCTGAAGGATCGGACGGGCCGATGATCGGGCGGAGCGACCAGTGGCACCGAGCTACCGGTAGATGTCGCTCCGATGCCCAGCCCGCTCCACGCGCACCAATTTGATCCCATCGTCGATCAGATAGATCACACGGTAGGCGCCTATGCGGATCCGCCAGAGGTCGTCAGCCCCGATCAGCTTCTTGCACCCCGCGGGTCGCGGCTCTTCCTGAAGTCCGGATACAACACGTAACACGCGGCTCTGAACGGCGCCCGGCAAGCGATGGATCTCCCGCTCAGCACTTCGCGCCTCCAGGGTTTAGCTCAACGCTTCTTCGATCGGCCGATACGCTTCTTGAGCTCGGCCAGGGAGATCGCCGGTTCATTGCGGCGCGATCCGCACACGATCACATCCAGGATGTCCTCCACCGCTTCTGGGTTGTTCTCCAGAACAGCGATGTCGATCTGAAGCTGACGTTTACGCCCCTTCGAGTCGTACAGAATGTTGATGCCTTTCATGGGATCCAGATCAATGTCCATCCAAAGGTAAACCCGCGTGTCGTTCTTGTGAGTTCTCGAAGCACCGAGGAGATCACCTCAGCCCGTCGGCCCGATCGGCGCTTCCGGGTCTCTCCGCCCTTTCAACCGATACCCGAACCACAGCCGCACGACTTTGGGCCAGGCCTGCCCATCGCGCGGTTCGGTGATCAGCGCGCCGGAGGAGATCTGCACGTCCATGCCCAACACGAGGCCGTCCTTCACTACATGCGTAAAGCCGATCAGCGCTGCGGGTTGCACCGGCCGGATCCGCGCCACGCTCAGATCGCGCGCGAAGGGTTCCTCCGTGTTGATGGCACCGCTGGTGGTCAGCGTGCCTTTCTCGCTGCGCGATGCACCGAGTACGAAGCCCAGGGCCGCACCCACTTGCACATGTGTGCCCTCGGTCAAGAAGAATTCCGCTTGTAACGGCACTTGCATCAGATCCAAGGTGGTGCGCAGCTTTCCACTGAAGCGGTACTCGCTCAGCCCCTCGAAAGGATCATCGGTGTAACCGCCCACCTCGATCCCCTCGCTGATCAACCGCCGCTCCAGGAAAAGCCCCGTGCGGAACCGCGCGCCGAACGGACGGCCCATGCCGAGGAAAAGCCCGATCTGGTAGCCCACCCCGCCCCCATCCTGCAGCGTCGAATCGCGCAGGGTGAAGGCATACGTGTCCACGATGCGCGTGCCCGTGGCGAAGCTGTAGGCCGGGCCGCCGGCAACGTCGAGGTAGTAATTGGAAGACTGGGCGGTCGCCTGCTCCACCGGAAAGGCAAGCAGAAAGAGGAGCAGCGCTTCGCGTCGCATCAGTTGCTCGAAATGTAGGCTTGCGCTCGGGTGCCTTGGGACACCGCTACGAGGATCGGTCATGGCGAAGAACGCTTCCGTTCCTCCTCTAGTACGCCAGCACGACGTAGCCGAAATGCCGAGCGAATTTCTATGGGAGACGCAAATGGGCTTAGCAGCCCTCCTTCAGTGGCCCGTAAACCACAGGCGTCTCATGCCGAGTGCCCGGCGTGTGGTAGAGGAATTGCAAAAAGCTGTCTTTCTCCCAGCGTTGCTTGCCCAGCACACGCCCCTCGTACGGATCGTAGATACCGGAGCCGGTCCCGAGCGGCACCACCTGCGTATCCACCGCTTCCTTCGTACTGTGGTGTACTGCGGATCCCGCCTTGGGCATTACCACGGCCGCGCTACCCAGGGCCTCACCCACAGGCGCAGCGGTTTGGGCGCTTGTAAGGGTGGCGCATGTCCAGAAAGCGAGAAACGTGAACAAAGCACGGGTGCTCATGGGCTCGGGGGTTGCGTTCGCCTAAAGGTAGAGATGCCTAAGAGCCGGGGTGGGAAGGCGGGATGGAACGTCCTGCGATCTGCCACCCAGGAACTCGCAAGTACTCTGCCCCCTGACTACTCCCCCACTCTGGATCACCCGCTCCAACAGCTTTGAGCCATTGCAATTGAGGGCGATGAAATATGTCCCTGGTGCGACACCGGACAGGTCAATCTGCTCCTCCACCAATCCAGGACGAAGCCTTGATCACGCGTTCCTCTAAGACCTGTCCTACCATGTTCTTAACGCTGATCCCAAGTGAGCAGCCGCTGATAATATGCCCGCGAAGTGTCACCAATCCCGATGTGGGATTCGGGAAAAAGCCAAGGTCATCTCCTGACCTTTCGTACGTTCCGATCGGTGTTGAAAGCGTGACCGTGGTATGAGCTTCGGAGAGGGGCTCTTTCAATTCACGGTTACCCACACTATCTACCGCGATCGAGGTAGAAGTGATAGGTGGAGTCCAATTCACCCTCGAATATAGCGGTCGTATCACTGGTCATCTCCAACCATGGCTCGTAGACCGTGTCACCGCCCACTGGTGTAGAAGATGTCGTAGTACTCGATGCCTGCGCCGTCGTCGGTTCCAGACCAACTTACGGTGAACAACGTGTCCGTTGTGAACACAGGAAGTCCATCAACAGCACTGACCGGTGCGAGGAGGTCAACTGTATTCGACCAAGCAGGCGTGATTATTGGATCGTTGGTATCAAAATAGATTGTTGCTTCATTGGATATCACCGTTCCGTGCTGCACACCATCCCGCAATTCCATGCTATATGTGAGCAGGCCGGAACCATTCGGTGGCAACGTGTCCGGCGGTAGGTTCCAGCCAATGGATCGGTGACCGGTTCCAGTGTTATTGTATCCAAAGCACTGAATGACCACCGCGCGACACCAGTGATCGAATCAAAAGTGAAGTAGAGGGCGGTCAATACCGAATTCCAGGCGCGCGTGTCCAGTGTATCCGAGAAGGATCCAGTGTACTCTATTGGTGTTGCATAGTAGGACGGTCCAATCGCGACTGTGGTTTGCACGAAAGAACCCGGCAGCAGGGAAGCAACATCTATGGTATCAAGAATGACCACATGTTGTGCGCTGGCAGTTGCGCTGTCCACGTTCTTGAACAGAATCGAATAGTCCATGATACGGTCCGAAGCGACCACGCATCCACCCCAAATCCGGAAGGGCCTTTGCTTCATGTTCACCCGATCGGGCGTGGATCTCAGGGCCTGCATTTCTCCTTCTTACTGGCATCGTGCGACGCGATCCTTCCATTGGGTCATATCGTTGCCAATGCCCAGGAACTCCAACCTGCAATGCACTGGATCCATAGGATCGACAGATTGGCCGGCGCTATTCTTGATCTGAATGTGTACGTGGGTATTACTCCGGCTAAGTCCACCAGAATGCCCCACATAGCCGATCACACTTCCCGGAAAAACCGGTCCGCTCGCTAGCCAATCATCACACAGATGCATGTAGGATATGACTGCTGTTCCACATGTTACAACAACAGTGTTCCCTGCCCCAGCTAGTTGGCCGGAAGTATAAACCACTGCGGTCCCACTTGTCATAGAGTACACCTCGGTTCCGCAGTTGAACCAGGAAGCTGTGGTCCGCATTCGGATCATTCTTCTGATCCTGATATCGACGATCCTGTGCTTGTTCTTTTCCGGGCCAGCTTTACAGTCCCTGCAGCGAGGTTCACAATAGTCATGAGAAACGTGATGGTATTGAACATTCGCTAACGGAGCTTGGGTCAACGTGCAAGCCACAGTTGGACATGTACAGACCGGTAAAGTGGACCTAGACACCATTGAGAGTACAATCTTCACAAGGCGAAAGGCTCGAACCACCCGCGACTCTTTGAAGGATCGAGTCGGATGTCAAGGTATCAGTGAACAACATTCCGCGGAGGTCCAGTTGGTAAAGCACAGAACGATAAACCATCGACATGATCGAATCATCCGTAATGATCCCAGGATAGAACCGACCATACATCAAATGTTCAATAGCGAATACACTTTGACATTCGAGCGCTTCACGATTATCGTTCAACCAATTCGTCGCGCTGTCTTTGAAGGATGCCGCAGTCAAATTGAAAGTCAAACTATCGACGAGGTGCAAACTTTGGTGAGCTTCAGCAAGAAGAAGGCTTAACTGCGAGTTGGCCAAATCGTTGTCATATGCGAAATAGTCGAAAAGTCCTCCCAATCCTCTAAACCTGGACTTAAATGGAGTGCCAATGGAAGCATTCGGGGTTGAGTTAAAACATTGAACTCTCGGGTACCATTTCCTACAAGGGAGTCGATATAGAATAACCCGAAGTTCGCCTCATAATAGGCGACAAGGCTCGGTGCAGAGTCTGTTAGCAACCCATCTACAGTGACGGATGGTATATCCGTAGTGGCCGAATCATTATACTCGAACGTACTCAGCACAAGGATATCATAGGCAGTTCGATAGCCCTTGTTGTTCACACTCATCTTGAACGCTTCCCTAGTTTCAGGACGCGAGAAGGCACGTGAGTACAGTTGTGTTTCCAAGGCAACGTCTTGGTAGATGGTACCAGTTACCACGGCACTCCAAACTCCCAGCGAATCACGGACGCGTAAGCCGATAGGTAAAACTCCAGAAGTAAATCCAGTCGCTACGATGGTATCACCCATAACTACTGTATCGGCGGTTTGAACAAGGATTGACTCACCCCTCACCCGCACCTGGATCGTTGAAATAGAAGTACTCGGCTGCAACGATAGGTGGGCTATGCCAGAGGAAGGATAACCTGAGGTCGTCATATATGTACAGCCTCTGACCAATGTGGTACCCCATGCACCCAGGTCATTCCTAGCACGGACATACAAATAGTGATACCCAGGTGACAACCCGCTCAGAGGAACCGCGGCGGAAAAGAGTACGGCATCTCCTGCCACTATCGTCAATGGTTGGTTTAGTCCAACCCCTGCGTCCGTATCAAAAAAATACTCGGCGTCCACAATAGGCCTTGAGGGTTCGACCGGGGGAGGTGGTGGTACGATAAAGACATAGAACGGTTGGAAGCGCGTAGTCGACCATTGACCAGTGCTGTTCCTAACCCGATGGAACAGTCGATGGTAGCCCGGTGCTTCACCTGCGAGAGACACCAATGTTTGGGTTGCAATCGTATCCCCTTGAGGGAATGTGATAGTGTTGGCCTGGCCAACGCCAGGGTCCACGTCAATGAAGTACTCACCCTGGGATATCTGTTGCCCTACGAGGGTCAAATCACAAGCATCCAGGCTGCCGCGCTTAGCAGCAACGCCTGTAACTTGCCCTGCATGGGCGACCGTATGCCTTGAAGTCGATGATGACATCGCCATTCTCGTCGATCGCGGACCCATCCACATTGAAGTACTCAATGTAAGGTCCGACCGGTGGTGCCCCAACTTGGAATGGGTACCAACCACCGGTTGGCCCTATGTTGGTTCCATCCGAAGCTGCATTGAGCGCTGGAGAGCTGGCTTGCAAGTTATAGTCATGCCCCAATCGAAGCCGCCACCAGGATAGTTCACCAGTTCTGGCAGAACACCCCAGATATTGTTGTTCCCGAGGGGTGCAGGATCGAATCGTTAGCGCCACTGCCATAGGTAAGATTGTTGTACCAGGTGCAGTTCCCACAACCGTCGATCCCCCCATTGTTCTGAAGATGGAAAATGTTGTTACTCATGATGGCCGAACTGTTCGGCCAACTGCCGGTACCATACTGGTCCGAAAAATGCCGCAGACCTGATCACCGATCATGCAGCCGCCTACATTCCCAATGAACAGGTTATGGTCTACGATGACAGTTTCAGTCCCATTGACCTGAGGATTGCATTCCCATTGAATCCGAATTTCGTTGTGATGTTGTTGATGAATGAGCACTGAATCGAAGCTCATGTGAACCTGCGGGTTGCACCCCGCGAAGCCAACCCCATTGATGACGTTCTCACGAATGTCGATATCGATCAATCGGCCACCACCAACTTGGGACGATGCCGTGAAGGTCAAAGTCCCAGGACTTCCCATCCTACACCTGGTGATGGTCACATTGGCAATAGAATCGCCAGGCGCATCGTCAAATGTTGCAGGTTAATGCCTGCGTGAAGACCGGTCAAAACACATCGGAGCTTTGTACATAAATCAGGTCCACTATCGTCTCCATACCATTTGGCAGGGTACCCAGCCCCTATAAGAGTGATAGGGGGTAAAATGGTCACCGTACCATACGTGAGATTGGTACCTGTGATTAGGAGCGTATCCCAGGTCCAGCGTTATCAAATCGCTGTTTGCAGGTTATTGAACTGACCAGGGGAGTTCGGGCTGTTGTCCACTGACCAACTCGTTGCTTGGGCCTGCACAGAAACCCAGATAAGCGAACGGCAGGCAACACGAAGTGAACCTTATAGCATGGGAGGATGGTTTAGCGGTAAGCAAATCAAATCTACCTTCTTCACTGAGAGAGCCGGAGCGGTTGATAAGTTCTCTTACCAACCGCCGTTTGTTGAAATGCGACAAACGAGAAGCCCCGGTTTATCACCGGGGCTTCTCATTTTCCATGGATTCAGGGGGCCACTTACATGAAACACCTCCTTTATCCGTCTCAGGACCTCCGCCGTCACCGGGAACCCCACCCCATCGGGCAGTATGGGATCAATGCCGCAGTAGGGGCGATCGCCGTGTCGCCGGGGCCGTCCGGATCCGATCGGCGATGGTGAAGGGGGCGATGGTGATGCGTGCCATGGGCCGTGGCTAGGCCTTGTGGTCGGCGCGGCGATGCACCACGACCAGTAGCTCCTCCGGGCCCCATACGGTCGCTTCCGCCGGTGCGTCGTTCCAAGGCTCCATCTGCGCGGACCGTTCCAAATACGTGATGCAGCCGATGCATCCGTTCGCCATCACCTCCACTCTGATCGGTCCGCGATCGGGGCAACCAGGATCACCGTCGCGCGATGCCCGCAACGTGCATCGCGGGCCTCCGGATCGTAGAGATCGAAGTAGTACGGATCGAACTGCCATTGCGTGGTGCAGCGCAGCAGGGCATCCGCCACGGCCGGCCATTCGGGCCATTGCGCGCGGGCCAGGTTCGCGAGGTGCGTGGGGTCGAAGGGTTGTGGTGCCGGGTTGCCAGTGCCTTCGTCATGGAGCGGCATGGGTGGCGGAGTTTCCCAGCCCATGGCGCGGTCCGCATCGGGGAGGTCCGTGGTCGGTCGGGTGTGTACGGCATGCATGAGGCGTCCTCTTTTCAATGCCCCAGCCCCGCACACCTTGCGGTGGCGGGGCGAGGGCTTCACTGCGCGCTCAGGCGGCCTTGTTGGTCACCTCTTCGCTCATCGGGCTTATGCCGTTGGTGGAAACCACCTGCACACGGAAGGAATACTCCTTCCCGGTCACCAAGCCCGTCATCACGTGGTTGGTCTTGGTGGTGGTGAAGGATCTGCTCCCACGCGGTGCTGCCCTCCTCGCGCATTTCCAGGTAGTACAGCTTGCCACCGTAAACGCCCTTCCACTTCACCTTCAGCAAGCCGGCCACATCGCTGCGACGCACGATCAACTCCGGCGGTGCGGCGGGCGGGGGAAGTGGTGTGCGCTGCTTCACCACGTCGAAGCCCGCACCCAGGATCACGCTCTTGTCCCCCCGCTGATGCCCTGCACGTAGCCGCCGAAATCCTTCAGCGCACTGCGCAACGCCGCTTCGGCCACGCGCTTGGCCTCGTGCGATACCTTGCCGCCATTGAAGAGCACTTCGTTGTTGGCGGCTTCCAACGTGTCGCAGAGCGCATTGAAGGCGGCCAGCAACGCCTGCAGCGTTGGGTAGTCCGGATTCCCTGTCAACATCTCCGAAACGGTTCGGCCTTTTTGCAGCAAGGCCGGTGAGCTGAGGTTGCTGATACCCAATCGTACTGTGAACTTGTCCATGCTTTGTTTTTTTAGTGTGCCGGTGAATTCCGAACACACCCTTTCTACAGCGGCCACGAGCCTGCTGTTCTCAAGGCTTTCCATGAATTGACCTCATGGAAAACCATGATGGCGAGGTACCCTCAAGGCACCTCGAAGCTGAATTTCCGAAGAGCGCAGCGATGGCCCATGGATCCAAAGGCACGGTGCGCCGGACCTTCGCTTCGGTTCGGTGAGCCAAGGACAGGGTTGCGCGAACCTCAGCTTCGGTTCGGTGAGCCAAGGACAGGGTTGCGCGAACCTCCGCTTTGGTCAGGTGCGAGGTCAGGGTTGCGCGAACCCCAGCTTGGTTCGGGAGAGGGAGGGACCGGTGACCACAGCTTTGGTTCGGTGATCCAAGGACAAGGTTGCGCGAACCTCAGCTTTGGTTCGGTGAGCCAAGGACAGGGCTTCTCAAACCACAGCTTTGGTTCGGTGATCCAAGGTCAGGGTTGCGCGAACCAAAGCTTTGGTTCGGTGCATCCAAGGTCAGGGTTGCGCGAACCTCAGCTTCGGTTCAGTGATACAAGCACAGGGTTGCGCGAACCATCGCTTTGGTCAAGTGATCCAAGGTCAAGGTTGGGCGAACCAAAGCCAGGCTCCCGTGATCCAAGGTGAGGGGCCCACGCACCTTCGCCTTGGCACCGGGGCCTCACGGAGCTGCACCGCACCGATGCGCCCTGCCAAAACTGACCAAGCCCGCCTTGCTCTTCACGTGCAGCTTCTTGAAGAGCGATGCGCGGTGCGTATCCACGGTAGCTTCGGCGATCCCGAGCCGGTCAGCTACCAAGGCCCAGGTCGGCTCATCCACCGTGCATGCGCAGTCGAGCACCCGCAGCTCAGCGGCGGTCAGGTCGGCAAAGGGGTCCACCACCGCTGCCTGCGCGCTGGTGGCACCAGGTACTTCACGCGGCGACACATAGTGGTGGTATCCCTTTGTGGTCACATCCTCCAGGGCCCTGCGGAACGCCTCGCGGCCGCTACCCTTCGCGATGAAACCGCACGCGCCGGAATTGTAGGCCCTCGTCTGGTTCTCCGGGCTGTTGTCCACGCTAATGGCCAGCACGCGCACCTGCGGCCAGTTCGCAAGCAACCACGCCGTGGTCTCCGCCCCGCTCATCACCGGCATGTACATGTCCACAATGGCGATGGTGATACCGTCCGGCTCCGCATGGGTATCGATGAGCTCCCGGCCATTGCTCGCCGTTACCACCACCTCATACCCCTCAATACTGTGTATGAGTTGTTCAAGGCCATCGCGCACCATCCAGTGGTCGTCGATCAAAGCGATCCGAACGATCGGCCGTGCCTTCATGCACCGAAGTAGCGGAAATGCGAATTCAATTACAACTGCTCATTCCCACATATTGAGGAACGGTCGAATGCCAACACGGATCCCCAACGGATCTAAAAGGTGGGCGGAGCCCATGGGTGGTGGGCTGGTTGGTGGTTGTTGGTTGTTGGTTGTTGGTGAACGCCTCCTTATCCAACGTGCTCGCGAGGATCAGCGCGGAGGGCGGAGCCCGAGGCGATGGCCGAAGCGATCTTTAATTGTGCGGGCGGCTGGCGCGTGGAAGACACGGATCCCCAACGGATCTAAAAGGTGGGCGGAGCCCATGGGTCGGTGGGTGGGTTGGTGGTTAGTGGTGAATGCCTCCTTATCCAACGTGCTCGCGAGGATCAGCGCGGAGGGCGGAGCCCGAGGCGATGGCCGAAGCGATCTTTAATTGCGCGGGGGCTGGCGCGTGGAAGACACGGTTCCCCAACGGATCTAAAAGGTGGGCGGAGCCCATGGGTTGGTGGGCTGGTTGGTTGATCGGTTGCATAGTTGCCAGTTGTTGGTGCATGCCTCCCTTGGTGCTAGCCGCCGCGGCCTCCTGGCCCCTGGCTTTCGGCCATTCGCCATCGACCACTGCCAACGCCTTGCCCCCCCGGGAAAAATACCCCCCCTGTCGTTCGCGCAGGCTGCGGTACTTTGCTGGCGATGAACGCCCCAGACCGACTAGCGGGTATGGTGAAGTGCAGCGTATCCCAGCCAACAGGCCTGTCGCCAAACGACCTATGACCGATAAACCCGATACTGCCCAGCCCAACCCCGGACCTGCCCCGGGCGCTGACCCGGGGTCAAGCCCGGGACCGCTCCAGCACAGCGACGCGGCCGAGTACACCCACATCGTGCTCGGCCTCTTGCATTTACCGGCCTGGGGTGCCGCTGAGAACCCTCACGCGGCAGGCGGGAGCCGTGTTCCTATTTTGACCGCTGAATGTCGACGAGATTCTTCACAAACACCGGAGACAACACCCTCCTGAACAAGTTCAAGGGCATCTTCAGCCACGTTCGCGTGGCGGAGTTCGATGCCTTGGTGGGCTTCTTCCGGAGCAGCGGGTACTTCCGTTTGCGGGAGCATCTGCGCGGTGTGGGTCAGATCCGCATCCTGGTGGGAATCGATGTGGACCACCTGATCAGCGAAGCGGCGAAGAAGGGGCTGGAGTTCAACTTCAACACCGAGGTCACGCAGGAGGAATTGGTGCGCGAGTTGCGCGATGACATCGAGAAGAGCGCGTACAACAAGGAAGTGGAGGAAGGCATCCTCGAGTTCCTCACCGATGTGGTGAACGGGCGCATCAAGATCAAGGCGCACCCTGATAAGAACATCCACGCCAAGATCTACATCTTCCGGCCGGAGCCTTTCAATGAGCACAGCAGCGGCTCGGTGATCACCGGCAGCAGCAACCTGAGCGTGCAGGGGCTGGAGACGAACTTCGAGTTCAACGTGGAGTTGCGGGACTACGACGATGTGGCCTTCGCGACCAAGACCTTCGAACAGTTGTGGTTGGAGGCGGTGGACGTGCTGCCATCGCAGATAGCCGAGCTGAAGGACAAGACCTACCTCAACGACAACTGGACACCCTTCGAGGTGTACATCAAGTTCCTGATGGAGTACTTCGGTACGGCCATCGAGTACGATCCGGAGAGCATCACCGACCTGCCCAAGGGCTACAAGAAACTGGTGTACCAGATCGATGCGGTGAACGACGGCTACAACAAGCTGATGAAGCACAATGGCTTCTTCCTGGCCGATGTGGTGGGCTTGGGCAAGACCATCGTGGCCAGCATCATCGCCAAGAAGTTCTACTTCAGCAACGGCTACCGCACACGCATCCTGGTGGTGTATCCGCCCGCGATGGAGTTCGCGTGGAAGCGGACGATACAGGACGATTTCGAGGTGCCCAACGTGGACTTCGTTACCAACGGCAGCTTGCACACCATTACACGCGCCGAGTACTACGACCTCATCATCGTGGACGAGGCGCACAAGTTTCGCAGCGATGAAGCGCGCATGTTCCACGAGCTGCAGCGCATCTGCAAGACACCGCGCAAGCGGCCCGCGCCGGACGGCAGCAACGAGAAGAAGGTGATCCTCATCACCGCCACGCCGCTGAACAACCGGCCGGACGATATCCGCAACCAGCTCTACCTTTTCCAGGACAGCAAGCGCAGCACGCTCGAGGTGGGCAACCTGCAGCAGTTCTTCCGCCCGCACATCGACTACTACCAGAAGCTGAAGAAGGAGAAGGACATGCCCACGTTGGCGCGCGAGGTGAAGAAGATGTACGACGAGATCCGGACCAAGATCTTGGAGCCTGTGATCGTGCGGCGCACGCGCACGGACATCAAGCAGACGCCCGAGTATGCGGACGATATGCGCGAGCAGGGCATGACCTTCCCGGACATCGTGCCACCGCACAAGATCCTCTACCAGCTGGACGAGGAACTGGACGCCCTCTACGACAAGACCCTGCTCTGTGCGAGCGATACGGTGAACGGCCTGGGCTACTTCCGCTACCAGGCCATCCGCTACATGAACGCGGAGGGCACGCGCCGCGCATGAGCGCGCCACCGGGGGTGAAGCAACAGCAGGCCGTGCGGATCAGCGAGCAGCTCGCCTTCATCATCAAGACCCTGCTGGTGAAGCGCATCGACAGCAGCTTCTACGCCTTCAAGCAAACGCTGCACCGCTACCACGAGGCCAACAGGGCCATGCTGAAGATGCTGGCCAATGACCGAGTCTTCATCGCCCCAAGCACGACGTGAACGAGTACGTGCTGACCGAGGATGACGATGCGCTGGAAAATCTGCTGCACGAAGCCGTGGACAGCAAGGAGGTGCAGGTGTATCAGCGCGATGACTTCACCGAACAGTTCATCGCTGGCATCGAGCGCGACCAGGTGCTCCTGGAAGAGTTGATGATCGCATGGCACAAGGTGGAGGCCGACCCCAAGTACGACGAGTTCGTGCGGCGCTTGCGCACAGAACTGTTCAACCGCGACGTGAACGACAACAAGAAGCTGGTCATCTTCAGCGAAAGCAAGGAGACCACCAGCTACGTGGTCGGGCGCTTGCAGAAGGACGGCTTCACCAGGTGCAGGCCGTGGACAGCAGCAACCGCAAGGAACTGAAACCACCATACGCGCCAACTTCGATGCCAACGCACCGGTAGCCGAGCAGGACAATGACCTGGACATCATCTTCACCACCGAGGTGCTGGCCGAGGGGGTGAACCTGCACCGCTCCAACGTGATCATGAACCATGACACGCCCTGGAACGCCACCCGCCTCATGCAGCGCATCGGCCGGGTGAACCGCATCGGCACCCGCAAAGAACATCCACATCTTCAACTTCTTCCCCACCGCGCGCACGGAGAAGGAGATCGAATTGGAGAAAAAGGCCTACATGAAATTGCAGGCCTTCCACAGCGCGTTGGGCGAGGACAGTCAGATCTATTCGCAGAACGAGACCTTCGGCACCTTCGGCCTTTTCGAGCGTGTGCCCGAGGAGGAGCGCGACGAACGCTTGCACTACCTGGAAGTGCTGCGCCGCTTCCGCGCCGAGAACCCGGAGGAGTACCTGCGCATACGCGGCACCGTGCCTCTGCGCGCACGGGTGGGCCGCAAGCTCCAGTTCACGAGCGATACGACCATCGCCTTCATCAAGGACCGCAAGCGCGACGCCTTCTACTTCATCAACGAAGACCACACTATCGACGAGAAGACCTTCGTGGAGGCCGCCAAGATCTTCGAGTGTCACGCCACCGAGAAGGCCCGGCCGCTGCACAGCCAGCACCACGCGCAGATCGAAGCCGCCATTGGCAGCTTCCACACCGAGCAGCGGTGGCGGCCCTGGGCGAACGCGCCAGCAGCAAGCTGGGCCCCAACGAGCAGAAGGCCCTGCACTTTGTGAACCAGGCCGGCTGGCAGGAATACGCCACCGCCGAGGACAAGCTGCTGCTGGAGAACGCCAAGGTGAGCATCCGCCGCGGCCGCTTCCAGAAGCTGCCCCGTGAGTTGAACAAGCTGCTGCGCAATGTGCAGACCGCGAAGCCGGTGCCCGTTGCCGCAGGTGAACTGCCCTCGGTGACCATACCTGCGCGCGAGCAGACCTTCAAGAAGCTAATGAACATCCTGCGTGAGTTCCCCTTGCTGGAAGCCGCCGATGAAGATGCACCCAAGGGTGCCAAGGCGGACCGCCACATCGCCGAACGCACCGGTGGCCTGAAACCCATGCCGCAGGTGATCATTTCAGAATCCTTCGTTTGAACGGATGTCGCAGAAGGAAATACTCGCAATTCTACAGGCTCGCTAAGCGCGGGAGCCCTGGAAGGCTTTGCTCAAGACTCTCTTTCGGGATGCTGCCGGCGGCTTTCTAAAGCCCCGTGACCAGGCCAACACCGGATTCTGCAGAGGACCGCAAACTGTGAAGCACATCGTTCAGTTGGGCGACGTCAACCTGTCCGATGGCAACCTGGTCGGCTTCTTCGAGGTGGAGGTACAGAGCAAGGTGGACCTGACCCGTAATCGTAAAGGCATTCGTAAGGCACTTGCGAAGCTCACCAGGGAGACAGGCTATAGCGGAGCACTCATCAGTTTCGTGGACCCCACGAAAGGCGTTTGGCGCTTCAGCTTCTACAGCAACGGGCTGAAGGATGACGGAACTTGGGACGCCACGAACCCTCGACGCTTCACCTATTTGCTTGGCGAGGGCGAGAAATGCCGCACTGCCGCTGATCAGTTCCATGCACTTGCGAAGAACGAAGGCCAGGTCAAGCTCATAGACCTGCAGGGCGCCTTCAGTGTGGAGAAGGTGAGCAAGGCCTTCTTCGGCGAATACAAGGAGCACTACCAGAAGTTCGTCCAGGACCTCACCGGCAAGCGCATGGTGAAGGAGAAGGGCAAGTGGGTTGAGAAGAAAGTCACGGACCAAACGCCGTGAAGCTCATCCACCTGCTTCAACGGCCACGAAAAGGATGCGCGGATTTCTGCAAAAGCTGATGGGCCGCTTGGTCTTCCTCTATTTCCTGCAGAAGAGACGCTGGCTTGGCGCATCCAACGATTCCTTCTCCGATGGGCCGTTGGACTTCGTCAGCAAGCTTTACGAACAGCACATCGGCAAGTACCAGCAATGGCCGATGACCAAGGCATCTTCTATTCGGATGTCCTTGTTCCGCTCTTCTTCAATACGCTCAACAATGAGCGCCCGGACGACATCTATCAGATGCCCGATCCCAATACCGTTCCGGTGCGGGTGCCCTTCCTTAACGGCGGTCTCTTCGACAGGGATGCATTGGATGAGAAGGCAAGCCTGCTCACCTTCACGCAAGCCCTCTTCACCATCCAGCGAAGGCCGACGTGCCAGACCAACGCGGCTTCCTCGACTTCCTGAACGCCTACAACTTCACCGTACACGAGGCCGGGCCCGAGGAGCAGACCCTGGCCGTGGACCCCGAGATGTTGGGCCACATCTTCGAGAACCTGCTGGAGGACAACAAGGACAAGGGCGCCTTCTACACGCCCAAGGAGATCGTACACTACATGTGCCAGGAGAGCCTGACACAATACTTGAAGAACTACATCAACAAGGAACTTGGTGTAGAGGTCGAGGCCGCCCGCCGACCAAGCTGACCGCAAGGATGATACGCCGCTTCCTGGGGATTGCGGCGCGATCTGACAACACGAGGTCTGGAGCGCACTGAAAGCTGGTGCGCAGCCGCAATTGCTGAAGAGCCTTGCGCGATGTGAAAGTCTGCGACCCGGCCATCGGCAGCGGTGCATTCCCCATGGGGATGTTGCACGAGATACACCAGGTCGCGAATACACTCCAGAGTTTGCCCAGATGAAGTGCCACAGGTCTGGGGGCTGAAGGAGTGGGAGCCGGCCGAGGTTAAGCTGCGCATCATCCAACACAGCATCTACGGCGTGGACATCGAACGCGGCGCGGTGGATATCGCGCGGCTGCGCTTCTGGCTCAGCATCATCGTGGATGAGCCCAAACCCCGCACCCTGCCCAATTTGGATTACAAGATCGTGGTGGGCGATTCGTTGCTGGGCAAGTTCAAGCGAAGCGAAGACGCAAAGGCTGAGGTCTTGGAAATCGATTGGTCGTTGCGTGCCACTACGGACCGTACGAAGGAAATCTGTGACCTCATCGATTCACTTCACGACAAGACCGAACTCTTCTTCCGCGACCTGTCCCAAGCCAAGAAGAAGAAACTTGAGAAAGAGATCCGGAGGTGAAGCCCAGCTACCGATCAAGCAGCTTGAATTGGACCGTGACAAGCACAGGGAGAGGAATCCACTCCCCGGTGGATTCGGAGCCTCTCAAAGCGCAACAAGGCGATGTACTGAGGATCAAGAACCGACTCTAGAGTTTGAGGGCAGCATTAGGAAAGCTGCGAACACTTTTGAGGCAGCCGGAGAAGCCATTGGTCTACTTCGATTGGCAACTGGATTTCCCAGAAGTGCTGAACCCCAACGTGGCGAAGGACCCTGGCTTCGATATCGTTATCGCCAACCCGCCCTACATGCGCGTGCAGGTAAAGAAGGCGATGCCCGAGTTCAAGGCCGCTCTGGAAAGGAAATACACCAATGCGAAAGGAGCTTGGGATCTGGCTAACGTCTTCTTCGAGCGAGCAGTGCAGCTGGTGAAAGACAGTGGCAACTGCT
>JADJRW010000003.1 GCA_016712025.1 Flavobacteriales bacterium | reverse complement strand
TCTCCAGCGCGCCCAGCACCTTGCCAGTTGCGCGGGGTCATTCACCTCCCGAATTTCTGCGGGCCAGACGAACGCGAGCACCGTTCGCGCCACCACGCTTGTCGCTGCCCGGTATGTCAGGCAGATGCCCATGCCGTGGATACGAGTTCGGATACGCTCAACCCGGACGCGAGGATGTTTCGCTCTTCAATGCGGTGATGTCGGCAGCGTCGTTGAGTTTGTGATACCGGCTGGGATCGGATCCTGCCAGGTCGGATCTTCCTTCGGCACTTCAGGGCCGAGGTAGAAACTCTTCGGGCCCATGTCGCGGTGCGTGAAAGTTTGAACCACGCGCGGGCGAAGGCATCGGCGAAGGCCTGCGGATCACATGGTGGAAACGGCGCGGGATCTTCTCGTAGGCCGGATCGAGAACGCAGCGAAGATCGACTGTGGTCATCATCGGCGGATGCTTCTTGCTCTTGTCGTGCGCATCGGGGATCGTAGTGCTCCGGCTTGCAATCCTTCGCCACCCATTGGTGCGCACCAGCGGGGCTCTTGGTCAGTTCCCACTCGTAGCCGAAGAGCATGTCGAAGTAGCCGTTGTCCCAGGTGGTGGGGTTCGGCTTCCACGCGCCCTCCAGACCGCTCGTGATCGCATCACCGCCCTTGCCGCTGCCATGCGTGCTCAGCCAGCCGAAGCCTTGCGCCTCGATCGGAGCGCCTTCCGGTTCAACGCCAACGAGCGCTGCATCGCCGGCACCGTGCATCTTGCCGAACGTGTGGCCGCCAGCTACCAAAGCCACGGTCTCTTCATCGTTCATGGCCATGCGCTTGAAGGTCTCGCGCACATCGCGGCCGCTGGCCCGCAGGGTCAGGATTTCCATCAGGGCCCTGTGGGTTCACGTATGATCGAACACCATCTGCACAGCGGCCAACGGGTTCTCCAATTCGCGTACACCGGAGTAACGGCTGTTGGGCTTGTCGCTGGTGGCGAGCCACTCGGTCTCCGCACCCCAGTAGATGTCCTCCTCGGGTTGGTAGATGTCGGCACGGCCTCCGCCGAAACCGAAGGTCTTGAAGCCCATGGATTCCAGCGCCACGTTACCGGCCAGGATCGTGAGGGTCGGCCCGAGGAGATGCTGTTGCCGTGCTTCTGCTTGATGGGCCACACCAGGCGACGCGCTTTGTCGGGGTTGCCGTTATCGGGCCAGCTGTTCCAGCGGTGCGAAGCGTTGGTTGCCCGTGCCGCCACCGCCGCGACCATCAGCCGTGCGACCGGGTTGCGCATGGCGCCGTGAATGACCGGGCACGTACCTGTGCCATTGGTGGGTTGACCGGCTTCGAGCGTGGCGCCGTGTTGCGTGTTCTTGTCCATGGTCTTGCTTGTCAGTTGTTCGTTGAGCGGCGCATCCGCGAGGACGGGTACGCCTTCCAAAAGTGGTAATGGGAGGCCGAAGCTATCCTGACATTCGTCATCGACCAAATTGATAATTTCGATGGTTCCATAGAGCGATCCAATGACCTTACGACAACTGCAGTATGTGGTTGCACTTGATGACCACCGCCATTTCCTGCGGGCGGCCGTAGCGTGTTTCGTCACCCAGCCTACATTGACAATGCAGGTGCGCAAACTCGAAGAGGAGTTGGCGGTATCCCTGTTCGACCGGCGCGTGCAACCGGTGCACCCCACAGCGATCGGCGCAAGCGTCATCGCACAAGCCCGTGTGGTGTTGCGCGAATCCGCCCAATTGAACGCACTTGTTGGGGAACTGCACAGGGGCATCAGGCGGCCACTACCGTGTAGGCGTTATTCCTACCCTTGGCACCTTACCTCGTACCGCTGTTCCTTCCCGGGTTCCTGCGGGCGCACCCGATGTGAAACTGGTAATCGATGAGCGCAAGACGAGCCGGATCGTCAAAGGATTGCGACGCGGCGATATCGATCTGGGTATTCTCGTCCCACCGTTGGACCTGCCGGATATCGAAGAGGTCCCGCTGTTCCAGGGAACCTCTTCCTCGACTATCTGCCTGAAGGGCACCTCTTGCGTAAACGCCGCCGGATGCAGCCATCAGACCTGTGCGACCAGGCAGTGTGGGTGCTGAGCGAAGGCCATTGCTTTCGTGAACAGGCACTGCGCCTATGCGATCGACCGAGCGCGGGTGGGCATGAAAATGTGCTCTAGGAGAGCGGCAGTATCGAAACCCATAACAACTGGTGCGGAGCGGCAGTGGAATGACCTTGGTGCCGGAGTTGAGCGTGACCCCGGACGATCCGCATGTGCGTCGTTTCAGCCCCCCCGAGCCAAAACGCCAGGTTAGCTTGGTGATGCGAAGACCCTTTGTGCGACGCAAGTTGATCGAGGCTTTCGCGACAGCGATCCGCGCCTCCTTGCCGGAACAGCTTCGCGATCGTTCACTGAGCGCAGGCACGGTCGTGCCGATCACGCGGTAACATGTAGTGTACCCCCTCTTCCTCCTATTCCTCCCCGACCACGTAGAGCTTCTCGTCGTCCGCACCGTTCACCACGATGGACTGCACCGCCAAGGTCATATCCATCGCCCCTTTCTGCACGATGAGATGCGGGAACAGCACCCCTTTCACTTCGCGGTCCTTGGTGTCGCTGGTAACAGTGAGGTTTCCCCGCTCGGTGGCCTTCGTTTCCTCCTTGCGCAGCTTCAAGCCGCTCTCCACGCTGTAGTACTCGTGGAAAACGGTGCCCATGTCGGTCATCATGGTGAGTTTGTAGGCGGGTTCGCCGTCCACCACATCAACACCAGCCAGCGTCAACCGACCTTGCTTGGAGTAGTTGAGTTCCGGGAACGGTGCAGCGCCGTTCTGTAGCTCTTCGAGTTCCATTTCGATGATCTCGTGCTCGCCGTCCATGCCGCTCCGCTTCGCCCTTGTGCCATCGCACGCCACGCGCTGTAGGAGCATCTCGCCGCTGCGCATCTCCATGGCGTAACGGTTCGGAAGCGCGTTCCACTGGGTGATCTTCACAGGCATTCCCATCGCTGTAGTGCCCATCACTTGTTTCAAGCTGCGCACTCCGTTCGCGGCTTCACGACCACCGATGGCCTTGAAATAGCCTTCCAGCACGGTCTCCGCGGTAACACCCGCTGGCACAGGCTGAAGACGCTCGCGGTAGAGATCGCCGTTCTCATCGTATTGCACCAAGGTCCCCTCGAAACTCAGCGGGACCAATTTGTTGCCCAGCACATCCTTGTCACCCCCACGACCAGCATGGCGTTGTCCGGTAGTAGGAAACGCTCCGCAGCAGCCAGAACACCAGCCGCACTGATCGTATCCAAGCGCTTCAAGTAGGTGGAATAGTGGTCCTCCGGCAACTGGTTCAAGTAGGTGTTCAGCGCGAACCGGGCCACGGTGCGCGGGTCCTCGAGCGAACGGGCGAAACTGCCGGCCATGAAACTCTTGGCCAGATCCAGTTCATCGGTCTTCACTTTTCCGAGCCGCATGTTCTCCAGTTCGAAGATCATCTCTATGAGCGCACTATCCGTGACTCCGGTGCGCACGCTCGCCCCTGCGTTGAAATTACCGCAATAGCGATCCGACTCCAGTGAGCTGTATGCGCCATAGGTGTACCCTTTGTCCTCCCGCAGGTTCTGCATCAACCGTGCATTGAAGACCCCACCGCCCAGAATGGTGTTCATCACCTGACCGGCCAAAGCCATTGGATCATTGGGCTTCAGGTCCAAGGGGAATTGCGCGCGCACCACGGACTGCGGCGCTCCCGGCCGGTCCACGATAACTACCCGGCGAACCTTGTAGGCGCCCGGTGACTTCTTCGGCCTGCGGACCACGCCGAGCCCTTCCACGACTTCCTGGCCATCGGCATCCATGGACGTTGCGATCGTGGCGCCCTTCCAGTTCCCGAAGCTCTTCTCCGCAAGTTGGCGAGCCTCCTGCTCGGTGATGTCGCCCACGAATACGATATAGCCATTGGTGGGCTGGAAGAATCTGTGGTAATAGGCCTGTAGGTGTTTGCTTTGGATCGCGTTCACGGTCTTCTCCGTGGCTACTTCGCCATACGGATACCCCTTGTTGAAGGTGAGCACCCGCCCCACGAGCTCGGCGATGGCGTCCGGATCGTCCTTTCGACTTTGTATGCTACTGAGCGTCCGCTTGCGCGCTTTCTCGAACTCATCGTCGGGGAACGTGGCATCGAGGGCCACTTCTTGCACGAGCGCGAAGAGGGCGTTGAAATTCTTCTTCAAGCAACTGGCATAGATGCCATCGCTCGCGCCGGAGAGGTCGGCACCCAACTGGTCGACCGCCTCATCGATCTCCTCCTTGGTCCGCTGACTGGTGCCGGAAACGAGCAGTTCGCCGACCAGATCGATATAGCCGGCCTTGTCGCCTTGCATCACAGGCTCGATGTCGAACTTCACCTGCACGCTCACCAAAGGCTGCTTGTGGTTCTCGACCACTATGACGCGCATGCCGTTGGCCAGCAGGAAGGTCTCATGCGCACCCAGGCGCACCTCGGGTGCGGCTGCGGACCCAGGTGGCTTGGTGCGGTCGATCTGTGCGTTCATCAGAGCCGGAGAAAGAATGGCGATCAGGAAAGTGGTGGCGCCGAAGATGCGACGCCCGATGGTGGGTCGGCGGTTCATTTCGGTTGCGCGCTTTTGGGAAGGTAGTGAAGCACCACGCGGCTCTCCGGGTTGAAGTACTCCTGGGCTACGCGCTGTAGGTCAGCCGGTGTAACGGCGAGGTATCGGCCCAACTCCTTGTTCACCTGTGCCGCGTTGCCGAAGAAGGTGTAGGCATTGGCCAGGTTCGCGGCCACCCGCTCATGCGGCTGTTGTCGCGAACATTTTCAAATTCGACTGCGCTTTCAGTTTCTCCAACTCCTCTTCGGGCACCACCATCGCGCACCTTGGCGAACTCAACATCCATGGCCGTTTCGAGGTCTTCAGCCTCCACACCCATGTTGGCGATCGCGAAGGCGATGGCCAGTCCAGGGTGTCTCGAACGGAAGACTGAAAGCCCCTACAGAAACAGCTTTCTGATCCCGGTCTTTGATCTGTTTTGTTCAATCGAGAACTGTTGCCATTGCTCAACAAGACGGTTCAGCATTTCCACCGCGTAGAAGTCTTCGGTGCCATAGGCCAGGATCGATAGGCCTGCACCACCGCCGGAGTTGGATCGATCGTACACCACGTCGCGCGTCTCCCCCTTCAGCGGCGGTTCCGTTCATCTCGGCGGGTGATGGCGCCGCCCTTCAGGATCCCCGCGAAATATTTCTCCACTTGCTTGCGCGCCTGGAGCGATCAAGATCACCGCCACCACGAGCACCGCATTGTTCGGCACGCAGTAGGTCCTGTAGAACGAAACGTAGTCCTGCTCGCTCGCCGCGTTCAGATCCTCCATGAAGCCGATCGTCGGCCACCTGTAGGGATGCACTTTGTAGGCGCGATCCAGCACCTCGATAAGGATGCTGCCGTAAGGCTGGTTCTCGTACCGCTGGCGGCGCTCCTCCTTCACGACCTCGCGTTGCGTGTCGATCCCTTTCTGGTCCACACGCGCATGCAACATACGCTTCGCTCTCCAGCCACAAACCCAGTTCCAGTTGATTGCTGGGCAGTACCTCGTAGTAGTAGGTGCGATCGCCGGTGGTGTTCGCATTGAGCACACCTCCCGCTTTCTCCACGTATTTGCTGAAATCCCCTCGGGCGATATTGTCCGACCCCTCGAAGAGCAAGTGCTCGAAGAAGTGCGCGAAACCACGCCGGTCGGGGCGTTCGTCCTTACTGCCCACGTGGTACATCACGCTCACGGTAACGATGGCGTCCCATGGTCCTCGTGCAGGATGACGTGCAAGCCGTTGTCCAGATCGAACTCGGTGTAAGCGATGGCGCGTTGCTGCGCGGGAGCGGCCACGGTGGTCATCATAACACAGAGGGTGGGTATCAAGGTTCTCATGCCAAGGCGGCTGGAAAGGAGCGCAAATCTAGCAGGTTCGCCCACCCCGCTGGAGCGCCACCGCCGCGGTAAATTTGTGCGATGACCGCCATTTCCGGCATACCTCTCCGACTTCGGTGGCGGGCCTTGCGCTACGCGGTCTCATTCGTAGGGCCTGCACTGGGCTTCCTCAGCCTGAGCGGTGATGGCTGGGCGTGCTGGGCATTCCCCATCCATGCCTTCGGGTTCGTTCCGCTGCGCGAACTGCTCGTCGATCCGGATCGTCGCAACCTCACCACCGCCGAAGAGAGGAGGTGATCGGCCGCGACCGGCTCTTCGATGCTACTGCTCTACCCCTCATGGTGCCCATCGTATGGGGGTTGCTCGCCTATTTCCTCTGGCGGATCGCCCAACCCGGCCAGCCGTGGATGGATGTTCTGGACGTATTCTCAGCATGGGTATCGTACTGGGGGTCTATGGGATCGCGTGGGGCACGAGCTGGGGCATCGTTCCAAAGGCTGGGAGCGCGATCTGGCGCGTGTGCTACTGACCTCGTCGCTATATGCCCATTTCATCATCGAGCACAACCGTGGCCACCATCGGCGGGTGGCCACCATCGAGGATCCCGCCTCCGCGCGTTTCGGCGAACCGATCTACGCTTTCTGGCCGCGCACGATCGTGGACGGTTTTCGCTCGGCCTGGCGACTGGAAGGTGAGCGGCTGGCACGGGAGGGGCGCACGACCTGGGACCCTCGCAACGAAATGCTCCGCGGGTGCCTTGCGGAGATGGCTTTGGTGCTCGGGGTCGGTTCCTTTTTCGGCGGGTGGGGGGTGATGGCGTATCTCGCGGCGGCACTGATCGGTATCCTGCTGCTTGAAACGGTGAACTACATCGAACACTATGGTCTGGGTCGCGTTCTGGATCAGGGTGGCCTGTACGGGTAGCGCACGTACACTCCTGGAACAGCGACCATCCACTCGGCCGTCTCATGTTGTTCGAACTCACCCGGCACAGCGATCGTCATTACAGGGCGAGCAGGAAGTACCAGACGCTTCGATCGATCCCCGATAGCCCGCAAATGCCCACCGGCTACCCGGGCATGATGCTCCTCTCCTTCTTCCCCCGTTGTGGTTCCGGGTGATGCATCCACGTATTGATGCGTTAGTGGACTCACATGGAGGCTTGTGAAAGATCGCGGAGGGTGCTTGAAGCCACTAAGAGTCGGTTCAAGATCTCTTCACATGCCTCGGACCTCTTTTCCGCCCATGCTCTTCACCGGAAAATGTTCCCGTAGACACCGCTACACGAAAATTTTCCAGCAAACCCTGAGAGCCTGTTTGGGATCTCTTCAAACTCGTCCTCCGGTCTCTTTTCCGCCCATGCTTCGCCGCAAAATGATCCCGTAGGCACCCCCGGTTCGGGGACCGGGGCAGGCTACTACGCGATGATCTTCCGGCTTCGCCTGATCGAAAAATAGCCTCGGAGTCCTTCGTTCAAGAGATCCCGAACAGGCTCTGAGCAAGAATTAGTCTCGGGGCCCATCCTGCAAGAGATCTTGAACAGGCTCTCAGGCGGAGCACGATCACCTTGTGACGACGGCTATCTTGCCGCCATGTCCAGCGCCTGGATCGCGATCAGCGAACAACTACCGCCAGATGGACAGCGCGTGCTCTGCTGGGTACCAGGGCATCAGGTCTACTTGCCCGGAAAGACGGGGGCTATGGACCTGCGCGAAGCGAGTGATCCTACGCTTCCAGCAGGACTACTTCCTGAAGAACCCGAGCAAGACGGGACAGGCCACAAGCGCACACTTCTGGACCGGTGAAGGCACGAGCAATCAGTTCTTCGAGGCGGTCACCCATTGGCAACCGCTTCCCGCAAGGCCGTGATCAGCGATCGCCGGCCGGCATGATCTCGAGCAGGTCCACCTCGAAGATCAATGCGCTGTTCAAGGGAAGTTCACCTCCCGGGCCTTTGGACTTGCCATAGGCCAGCCCGGAAGGGATGTAGAACTTGAAGCGCGAACCTGCCGCCATCAATTGCAAGCCTCGGTCCAACCGGATCACGTCTCCACACCGAACGTAGCGGGCTCACCACGCTTGTAGGAGCTATCGAATTCTTTGCCATCGATCAGCGTGCCGCGGTAGTTCACCTTCACCATGTCAGCCGCTGTCGGCTTCGGACCGGTGCCCGCCTGGAGCACTTCGTACTGAAGGCCGCTCGCGGTGGTCTGCACCCCGGCCTTCTTTCCGTTCTCGGTCAACCAGGCCTCCCCTTTGCGCAAGTTCTCCTCACCTACCAACTGCTCGCGGGCCATGATCTTCTTCTGTGCCTCCATCATATAGGCCTGCACGAGGGTGCGGACGTTCTCAACGCTGATGCGCTCGGCGCTGTCCAGTCCGTCCTGGATGCCCATGGCCATTGCGTCCACGTTCAACGAATCCAGACCACCCATCTTCATATTGTGCCCGATATCCGTTCCTATACCATAGCTCACGGAGTCGATCTTGCTCTTCAAAGGGGTGTTCCGGCCTTTTTGCCCGGTGACCTCGTTGGAGCATGCGGTGATAAGCATCGCGGCGAGCGCGATCAAAAAGGAGCGGATGAACATGATCGTGGTTTGGGGGCGCGAAGATAACCGTTACCGGTTACGGCGCTACTCCCCCAACAGTGTGCGTACCTTCCGGTTGAACCGGACGAACCGGGCGAGGTCGCTATGGTGACCCTTGGGGAACGCGATCAATTCGCGTTGCCGATCGCTGGGTATGCAGGAATACAGTCGCAGTGCGCTGGAAAATGGCACCACCGCGTCCTTCTCGCCGTGGAAGATGTAGATCGGACATTGGACGTCCGTTATCCGCTCACAATTGTCGAAGGTGTACCGCAGCAGAAGACCGTAAGGCAACCAACGGAAGTAATGGCGTGCAGCGTCGATGAGGCGCACGAAGGGCGCCTCCAACAAGAGTAGTTTGGGGCGGCCTCGACCAGCCGTGGGTATGGCGAGGGCACAGCCAGCGACCGCCCGTACAGCACGATGTCCGTTTCCGGCATTTCCTTGCACAGCTCCCCATACCAAGTCCAGGCATCCGCGAGCAGTGCTGCTTCGCTGAGCTTGCCACGGCTCTTGCCGTACCCCCGGGGGTCCGGCATCAGCACCGCCCATCCCAGCCGGGTGAACCGCGGCGCACGTCGGCCCCAACGGCGAAGTGTGCCCGTGTTGCCGTGGAAGTAAAGCACCACGCCTTTTGTGATCCCTTCTTCCGGCGGAAAATAAAGGGCGTGCAATCGTGTCCGGTCATCGGCCTCGACGAAACGTTCCTCGAAAGGGAACTGGAACTTGAACCGATACCCATCGGAAAGGTCGTTCCGAACGAAGATCAGGCGCTCTTGAAGGAGATAGTAGGAAGCACAAACCCCCGCGTAAACAAGGACCATTATCCCCACAACCGATAGTCCGAACTCCCATGATGGAAGGTACCCGGAGAGCTCAGAGGGCTGTAAGCCGCCGGGGTTCGCGGATATCCGGGCGGACCAGCCTTCGGGGCGAAGGGCCGCTCCTCACCTTCCCACCTCACTCACCGGCGGAGGCGAGG
>JADJRW010000002.1 GCA_016712025.1 Flavobacteriales bacterium | reverse complement strand
GATTGAACCCGAAGCGCAGTCGAAGGTCTTGTCGGTCCGCTTGAACCTTCGCCGGACATCTGTCCTCAGGACCCTGCATTGAGGGGCAAGACCGGCAGGGTCCCATGTGCCAATGCCTCCGGGCAGCCTTTCAGCGCTGAGTTCCGTTCCTCATGAAAGCCTGGGCAAGTTCCGAGCGGCGATCGAACTTCCGTGTATGATCGGTGTACGGACACTAAGAACCACAGTCCCATGCTACGCTCCACCGTCCTCGTCTTCGCGCTGCCTGCCATCAGCATCTGCAGCGCACAACTGCCTCCCGAATGCCCGGCGCCCACGGGTCAGCACATGCAGGAGGTGAACGCCCAATGGTCCGCCAGGGAGCCATCGGTCTTCGACGATGCACGGACCGTTGGTTTCCGATCGGATGCAGCCCGTATCGCTGAGCATCTCCATCGGGTACGCCAACAGCTGGCCCTGCGCACACCGGTGGGGCTGAGCCCAAATGCGCTTGCGCAGCGCCGGGGCTTGCTGGAAACACTGGACAGCTATGCGGACCGCGGCATCTTCCCGGTGAACGATTGCGTCCCCGGGCGTTCACCCGTGTTCATCGATCCCCTGGGCAACGCCTGCGCCGTGGGCCATTTGATGATCACCAGCGGCCATGGGGCGCTCGCCGAACGCATCAGCGCGGAGATGAACCTGGCCTACGTACACGACATCGCGCTCCCCGAAGTGGCCGTGTGGGCCGCCACGCACGGCTTCACGATCGATGAGCTGGCCTGGATACAGCCGACCTATCACCACATGAAGGACCGGGATCCGCGCCTGGTAGCGTCCATCGCGTTGGCGAACGGTGACCGCTTCGACGTGTTTGGCCCCGCAAGCCCCAAGGACGCACAGAAACTCCGCTTGGTGCGCAAGAACACGAAGGGTGAAAAGGAACTGGCCACCCTGCCGAAGCTTTCCGGCGTGCAGGTCATGGAATTCAGCGGTCACCTGTACATCGGCGGGATGCCACCGGACAAGGGTCCATCGGCCGAGCTCTACGAATGGAACGGCACCTCGCTGCAAGTGCATGACCCCTTCACCGGTCGCTTGGCCATCGGATCGATGAGCGTGCAGAACGGAAGGCTCACCGTGGTTGGCTACGTGCCGGGTAAGGGTCAACCGCAGGAGCGGGTTCTCACCGAAGCGGGTGCATGGGAGGAGATCCCGCCCACCCCGGTGCCGGACCTGGATGTTCCTCAGGATCGCCTGCCCTGACCTCCCACTGAGCGTCCGCCGTACGGTGCACGCCCGACGCGATCAGGAACACGGTAGCTTGAGGCAACCAAGAGCCTACGGTGTTTCGCGCAACCGCATGCTACGCGCAGCGTGGGCCTCGGCGTCGTGATCCACTAGCGGGTCTACCCAGTAAGCGAGCAGCACTGCCGGGTCCTCGGAAGGATCTCGCAGCAGGCGCGTTGCGCCTGAAATAGAGCAGGAAGAGCACCGGTATGGCACAGTAGAAGAACAACACGACGGCGATAACGGACAGGTACACCGTCATGAGCCAGAGCACGATGGTGCAGGCCGTGGCGATGAGGTGCACGATGTTGGATGCTGCATAGATCCGGAAGCCCAGCCGCCTGCCCCCCAGCATCAGCGCGGCGCCGAGCATGGCCCCCACGCAGGTGAGGATGACCACCAGCACCAGGCTGTTGAGGGGTGCAACGGCCTGGGCCCCTACGCCGCCGCTGCGGCCGCCCGCATGATCGCGCCAGCCTTGAACAGGTTCACGATGATGAGCAGGCCGTTGCCCAGGATGGTGAGCACGCAGAGGACGCGGAACAAGCGGGGTGCTTTCCTCGTGGAGGGCCCAACGATGCTGGGCTGATCGGGTCCATTTACACTTGAATGGTCGTTCCACCCGGGATGCCGGGGCACCGGGGCGTGGTGTGGGTAAGGTAAGGGTAGGGCGAATGCCGGTGGCGGGGTGAACATTCGCGGGTCTTCGTTCTTGGGCCTGTCATGCGCGGCCATCACCAAGCCCCACTTCCAACGCCCCTTGTCTCTTGTATCTTACAGGAGGCAGCTATTCAGAAAAGGTCGTGAACCGCTCCCCATCGTAGCGGCTCAAGCCGAAACCTCGGGTGCCGAACCACAGGTGCCCGTCACTGTCCTCCAGGATGCTGAAAACGGAATTGTTGGCCAGACCATCGGTGGTGGTGAAGTTCCGGAAGGTCCTGCCGTCGTAGCAGTACACGCCGTTCTTGTCCGTGGTGAACCAGAGGTTGCCTTTACGATCTTCCAGGATGGCATGGAGGCCGTGCTGCACCAGGGGAGCATTGGGCTGGAAGTTGCTGAAGCTGTGCCCATCATAGCGGCAGGCCCCATGGCGTCTGGTGGCGAACCAGAGGATGCCGGCGGCGTCTTCGGAGATGGAGAAGATCATGTCATCCGTGAGCTGCCCATCCGGGGCGCATAGCCGACCGGTTGCATGGACCGGCCGTCCTGGTTGGTGAGGTAATAGGCTTCGGAAGGGAGGAAGTTCCGGAAGTCGGTACCATCGAAACGCCACACGCCCCCGCCGTTCCAGGAGCTGAACCAGATGTGGCCCTGCCTGTCCTGGTGCATGTCCATGATCAGTTGGTAGGGGTTCCCCAGGTTGTAGGTGTGCTCATCGCTGTTCAGGAAATTCCTCACGCTCGCTCCATCATAGCGGAATCGCGCGTGGTGAACTGCTGGAACGAGGTTCCGTCGTAGCGGTACACACCTCACCACTGGTACTGAACCACAGGTTGCCCGCGCGGTCCTGTAGCTCACAGCGCACATTCCCCGAAGCGGAGCCCAGCGTCCGGACCATGCGGGGCACAGCCTGCGTAGGTGATGCTCTCTGATCCACCTGCTCCTGGTGCGCCTCGGTCCGGACCTGTCCGCTACAGGACATGAGGATAAGGAAGGGGAGGAGGGTGATGCCGACGAGTGCTGACCGGTAGCTGTGCATGGCGGGCCTAACTGTGAGGACTGGTTGCTGCTTGCGCGTATCCCGCCAAGGCTGGACAAGTCCGGCGATCCGTGATGTCATCCTGGCCATCGGGTCCAAGGTATCTCAGCGATCGTTGATCCTCGCTCGGCATTCGCGGGAGCTGGCGATGAGGGGACCGTTCCGAATGTTGCCGGGCACAGCAGCCTGGGTCGGTTATGACCGCTACGACGACCACCGCTACAGCTACGATGCCGACAACCGCATCACGCAGGTGCGTACCTGTGCCTTGATACTCCCACGTGAATGCCTCATCAACAGCTTCGAGGTTTCGAAGTTGCAGGGCTGATTGAGGGAATGCTATAGGGCAGTTGGTCCGTTGGATCCTGGAGATACCGGTGGTCAGTTGTCGATCGTGCGATCAGATGTTTTCGACCTGTGATCTCCCCCTGATCAGGTGTATGTAAGCATAGAAACGCACAACACATCCGACCAGGGCAGGAGCATACTCACATCGGGTCCTCAGACCTCACGGACTCCTTATTGAAAGAGAAGGTCGGAATTGCGCGAGGACGCGCTTTCCCGCCGCACGGCCGATCGGCTCAAAGGATATTACTGCGCGATGTGTGTCATGGGCCTTTTCATGCCGCGAGTCCACCGGACCGGTCTACTCGATGCTCCGCCCGCAGGTCACCGACCAGCAGACCCTCCACGGCATAGACCTCCTTCTCGCCCGGCACGTTCACGTAGGTCCAGCTACCCACCTTGCCCGGGGCGAAGGTGCTGCTGCCCAGGTTCAGCGCGCGTTCGCCACCATCCAGGTCGGCGAAGGTGATGCGGCACAGGGTGCTGTCCGTCAATTGGTAGCGTTCACCCAGCAGGAGGATCATGCCCATGTCGCGCTTCACCGGTACGCGTTGGAACTGGGCCAACAACGCGCGGGCCTGTTCAGTAGCCGGCAAACTGTCGGCACGCTGTGCCATGCGCTCCCATGCGGTGCCTTTGCGCACCAACTGCAAAGCGTTGCGCGGGTCGGCATGGTCCTCGAAGCGGATGGTGATGACCGCGGCCGTGTCCAGCTCGATCACGAACTCCCTAGGGTCCTTGGTGTTGGAGCGCATTCCGAACCGGTCACCGAGCACGAAGAGCAGTACGATGGCGGCGGTAGCGATCAGCAAGGCCTTGGTGGAGGTGCTCAGCTTCATGCCGCGAAACTAGCGCAGGACCTAAGATCATAACCGTCCGCTGAAATTGCGCAGGTGGTTTGGACAACTGCTTCGTAAGACTGCGCTCCCTGGAGCCTTTATCGCATGGCGTGCAAAACGCCCCCCCTTCAGGGTCGGACTACGACCCCACGGATTTCTTCTAAATGCTGTGACCCCTTTGGGGTCAAGCGCCCAACGCAGCAGTTTAGACCCCGAAGGGGTCGCACCATTAGCCCAAAGGGCGTTAACAACGTATTTCCGACCCTGAAGGGGTCGCAGAAGAGATTCTTCTACCGGAACCTTGCCACAAAGTCCGCATAGCTTCGGCACTCCTCGATGTCCTGGTAGGCTGCTTGGCTCTTCGTATCGCGTAGCTTTTCCTTCCACGGGTTCTCCCATTCGTCAAGTCCGCCTTCACCGGAGTAGTCCAGCCAGTTGCGTTCGCATTCGCCGGCCATACGAACGGCCATGGCCTTGAGCACGGGGTCCTTGGCGGCTTCCAGGGCCAGGACATAGTGTTGCTTGGCGCGTGCGCATCCGTAGTAATCATCGTCTCCGGGCGAATTGTCCTCCCGGTCGCGCCACTGGCCCATGTCGTGCATGCTCCACGCGATGCGCGAGAGGCCCCAGTATTTGCCGTGCCAGCTCATGTTGTAATAGGCGTTGCCGAGCAGGTAGTGGTTCAGTGCGCGTTTCCCTGGGTTGCGCTCAGCCTCCTTCTTCAACGCGATCATGCGTTCCACGATGGTGCGACGTGTGTAGCGTAGGCTGTCGCTGTTGCTGTAGTTGTGCGGGTCCTCGATGTTCACCACGAAGGGGTCGTCGTTGGTGAAGTAGCTGTATTCGTCGTTGTTCCAGAATTCGTCGGGGATCTGGCGGTAGGCCGCCGCCGCCTCATCCAAGCGGTCCTCCCGCAAGAACCACATGGCCTTGTAGTCCAACAGTTTTTCGCGGCTCAGTTCGTTCCCGGTGAAGTGGTCCTCGGTGCTTTCCCAGTCTGCGGGACGCTCGTCCGTGGCAGTGAGGTAGCGCTCAAAGGGTGTCTTGTCAGCCTTGTCCAGCAGCGCGATCATGCGGTCGTAGTCGGCCGGGGTGGCTTGTTCGAAGGCCACGTGGCGGGCATTGATGCTGTACCACACCGGCCACATCGTGCCGAACATGCGGTCGCTGCGCGCGAGCAGGAGGATGCCCTCCGGCTGCTCCCCCGCGTGCCACTGCCTTTCTTCCCCAGATACAGGTGCAATTGGTCCAGCAACGTGTTGCGGTACACGAAGAGTTCGGGCTCGGTGTTCACCAACTCTACCAAGGCAAGGATGTCCTGCTGGGTGGTCGCTGTCAAGGTGGTCGTGCTCATCACGCCCCCAAGGAGGAGGTCCAACCGGGCCTGCAGCTTGATCAAGGGTGCGGTAGTGGGATGCTTGACCAGCCCTTCCAACAGGTTCCTGCTCGAGACGAACGCACCGGCCACGAAACTCAGATGCCCGTCCAGCAGGTTGAGCAAGGGGCGCTGGTCCGCAGCGGCCTGGGGTGCGATGCGACTGATGAAACCTTGCACCTGTTGCAAGTATGCGAGGTCGACGCGCAATACCTCATCGCGTGTGACCCCTTCCTCCAGATCGTTCCATTGGCGGATGGCCGCATTGAATTCGGTGAGCGCGGGCGTGAGCAGCCAATCCTCCAGCTTGTTCACCTCGCGGGTCAGCAGCAAGGGGAGGTGCTTGTTCCCCATGTCCCACGCTGCGATGCGTTCCAGATCCGCCAGTGCGCGGCCGGGGTGTTGCAGGTCGCGCATCACCATCAGCGTGGCGCGGTGACCATCGTCCTTGGCCAGGGGCAGGTAGTTCTCCACTTCGCCGCTGGTGGAAGAGCTGTACCATGCGGAATTGCTTGTCGATGGCCCGGTCGAAGACCTCCGCGAAGGCCAGGTCGCGCTCCGGGTTGTTCAGCATGCCCGCGAGGTAGAAGGCCGCAGCGGGTTCCATCCAGCTGGTGCCGCGCAGTGGGGCAAGGTGCCGCTCGTAGATCGATCGTGCGTCCAGGTCGGCACGTTCGGCGTCATGGCCATGATGTGCAAGGCGCACCAGTTGGAAGGCCAGGCGGGCCCTTAAGTGCGGATGCTTGGCCGCTTTCAAGAGCAGCAGCCCATCGTTCCAAGCCTTGCGGATGCCGGCCCCATCGTGTTCGATGAATCCCCAAGGGTCATCGCTGTTCACCAGCTGCTCGCAGCGTTTCGCATAGGTGATGAACTCCGGCCACCCCTTCTTCAATTGCTTCAGGTGGACCAGGAACCTGTTCGTGCGGAAGAGTTCGGCCTCCTGCTTGAAGAAGTCCACCGGGTCCATGCCATAGAGTGATCATGTCCTGATGTCATCCGCAGGCACCTGTGTACCCAACACCGCCTGCCATTCCGCGATATTGGCCTCATAAGGCAGCGTCGCGATGTCATGCGGATCGTGGGAGAACAGCTGTTCCGTGGTGAAGTAGAAGGCCTGCAACGGCCGCGCGTCCGCCAATTCCGGCTGCAGCAACCAGAAGCGGTACTGCTCGGCGTTCCAGTCCCAGCCGCAGCTGTTCAGGGATACGGGCCGCATCAGGAGCAGCAGTGAGACGATCGTGATCCGCTTCATCGTTCCGTGCTGTCAACGGGGTAGGCGAACGCGGTGGAGTCCACCCCCAAGCGATGCTGTCGGCCATGTCGGCTTCGCGTTGTTGCTGGTGTTGCCGGTCGAAATAGCCGCCGGTGCGTATCGGCCCGAAACGTGTGAAGCCGGCCATCACCTGCGCCGGATCCATGCGCTGGAAGGTGCCCGTACCGGCCCTCGAAATAGGCCACAGCGAGCGTATCGTCGTTCACTGCACTGCGGGCCAATTGCGCCACCTGCGCGATCAGTTCGGGCGTCATGCGCTCCATGCGGACCACGTCGCCCAGGTGCAGTTCGGGTAGCACTGTGTTGTTCTCCCGGGTCACCTGCATGGTGCCGTCGGTCTCTCCGGAAAGCATGCTGGAAGTTCATCGCCGTCCGCACTTGGTCATCCTGCAGGATACCCATGAACTTCCCATTGTGGAACTGTGCGCCCCACGAGAAGGCCGGCAGGCCGATGTCCAGCGGCAAGGGATAGGGCTTGGTGCCCGTGAAGTAGGGCTCGGCAACAGCGAGGTCGAAGATGGAGTTACCATCGCCCGGCGCGCGATCTGGCCTACGTTGTAGGGCATCAGCATGCCGCGGTCGGCGGGTGGTACACCGGTCTTCGTGGGCTGTGCGTACTGGTGGAGGCGGATGGTGGCGGTGAGCGGCACATCGAGGTTGTCGTTCACGATCCGCGTGAGGCGGAAGAACCGTGCCTTGGTCTTTGCGGTCCAGTCGCAGTCCAGCATCACCCCGTGGATCTTGTCCGGGCATTCCAGCCGCAGCTTGCGCAACAGGTTGGTGGCCAACTGCTCCACTTCCGCATCGCCGATCTTCAGGAAGGTGGCGTTGGTGATGTAGATGCAGGGCACCAGTTCCACCTTGGTCGGTCCAGGCACCCTGGCTGCCGTAGTAGGTGCGCCACTGATAGGGCACACGCACCATCGAGATCGGATGTGCTCCGTTGGCGGGGTTCCAATCGATGTCGAGCAACTTGTGGTACACGCGTTGAATGGCATTGCGCTGCAAGGCGATCTCCTCATCGCCCTCCATCCAGTAACTGTTCTTCCAGCGGAATGCGGAGGGTATCACCACCGGGTCGGGCGGAGTGGGCCGCAGCAGACCCCATGCCGCCAACGGGAGCACGAGCAAGGGCGACCAGCGCAGGAAGCGGAGCATGGTTCTGGATCCGTAGGATGAACGCTAATGTGGTGGTCCCATTTCGTGCGCGGTGAAGTGGCCCTTCCGGCGAACGCCCCGTTCACGTCCAACACCGCCTCGTTTGGTGCACGCGTACACCTGATCCGTTCGTTCGGGGCGATCACGTGCAGTCCTGTGCTCAATCCGAAGGCTGGTACGATCGCCAGCCGCTCACCGAACCAGAAACAAGGCAACCGCAGTCGTTGCCGGGCTTGCCCACTGAGCACCACACCTGGATGGATGTGCCCGCCCATGCCATAGACCCCGGGTCGTTCGGCGGGTTCATGCGCGAACACGAAGGGACCTTCCTCCAAGGTGTCATCACACACGTGCAGGCCTGCATCCGTATAGCGTCGGTCTGCGAGGATGTCGTGGTTGCCAGGCACCAGGTGCAGCGCGATGC
>JADJRW010000001.1 GCA_016712025.1 Flavobacteriales bacterium | reverse complement strand
CCACGACACCAACCGCGTTACCTTCATCGCCCCCGATACCGATCCTGAAGCCCTGCCGTTGATGAGCAAGACCGACGTGGCCCGCGCCTTGTTGGACCGCCTCGAACCCCGCCTCACGCATGCGTAAATACCTGCTCCTTGTCCTGCTGCTCCTGGCCGCACCATCGATGCGCGCGCAAGAGTTCAATTGCACCGTGAGCGTGATCGCCCCGCAGATCCAGAGCACACCCAAGCGCATCTGGCAGAGCATGGAGACCGCCATCCGTGAGTTGATGAACGCGCGCCGGTGGACCAATCGCAACTACACCCAGGCCGAGCGCATCGACGTGAACCTTCTGATCACCATCAACGAGCAGCAGGGTTTGGACCGTTTCAAAGGTTCCATCCAATTGATCTACGCCCGTCCGGTATTCAACACCGATTACAATAGCCCGGTGATCGACTTAAAGGACGAGGACCTGGAATTCAGCTTCCTGGAGAATACCCAGATCGACTTCAGTCCGGACCGTTTCAGCAACAACCTTTCGCATGTGTTGGGCTTCTATGCCTATTTCATCCTGGGCGTGGATGCGGATACCTATTCAAGCATGGGGGGGAGCGAGTTCTATGCCGTGGCACAGACCATTGTGAACAACGCGCAGAACGCCTCAGAGCCCGGGTGGAAGGCCTTCGAGAACACCAAGAACCGCTACTGGTTGATCGACAACCAACAGCAGGCCGTGTTCCGTCCCTTGCGCGAGTGCCTCTACACCTACCATCGCGAAGGCTTCGACCTGATGAGCGGAAAAATGGACGAGGCCCGTACCAACATCGCCGCTGCCATCGAGAAGCTGCGCACTGTACATCAGGTGAAGCCCTCCTCTTACAACATGCAGGTCTTCTTCCAGGCCAAGGTGAACGAACTGGTGGAACTCTTCAAACCGGTGCCCGCACAGGAAAAGACCAAACTCTTCACCACCCTGCAGATCATCGATCCGGGCCGCATCAGTCAGTACCAGAACATGATGAAGGGTTCTTGAGCAAGCTCTCAAGCCCGATCCTCAAGCCACTGGCCATACCCGGCAAGCCTTTCGATCAAGCCAGCGGCTAGTGGCCTGAAGTTCGGAGCGCTGCAACCTTCTTCGCATCTTGGCATCGTCGCTCTCGACGCGTTCCCCGCCATGCTCCGCCGCCTCTCAATCACCAACTACCTCCTGATCGAGGAGCTGGAACTCGATCTGGGCAATGGGCTCACCATTATTACCGGCGAGACGGGCAGCGGCAAAAGCATATTGATCGGCGCCTTGGGATTAGTGCTGGGCGAACGCGCGGATGGCAGGCCTGGCGCGCGACCCCGCAAAGCGCTGCATCATCGAGCTGGAAGCCGATGTGCAGGGGCTTGGACTCGAAGCATGGTGCGATGCGGCCGGGGTGCCCTTCGAGCCGCGCTCCATCATCCGCCGCCAATTGGACCCGGGAGGTCGTTCACGCGCCTTCATCAACGATACGCCCGTGCGCTTGGAGCAATTGCGCGAGCTGGGCGAACGCCTGGTGCACGTACATAGCCAGCATCAGGCGCAGTTGCTCCACGATCCGCAGTTCCAACTTGGGCTGGTGGACCAGACGGCTGGACACCAGAAGACCGTGGCCGCGTATCGGTCTGAGCACAAGGCCTGGCAAACGCTGGCTACTGCGCTGGCAGAGGCCCGGGAAGAGGAAGCACGCTCCCGCACCGAACAGGACTTCCTGCTCTTTCAGTTGGAGGAACTCGATCAGGCCCAGTTGAACGAAGGCGAGCAAGAGGGCCTGGAACTTGAACTGCAACGTGCCGAATATGCTGGCGAGATCCTCGAAGCACTGCAACGCACCGAGACGACCATCACCGGCGAAGAAGGCCTGGTAAGCGCTCTGGCCGCTTTGAAGCATCACCTGGCCCGCATCGCGCGCCATGATCCGGGCGTGAGCGCTTTGCTGGACCGCTTGA
The DNA here is from genome assembly GCA_016712025.1 of Flavobacteriales bacterium. Classification (GTDB taxonomy): domain Bacteria; phylum Bacteroidota; class Bacteroidia; order Flavobacteriales_F; family PHOS-HE28; genus PHOS-HE28. The sequence continues at coordinate 278,459 of JADJRW010000001.1, read as the reverse complement.
ACAGCGCGGGCATCGAATTGCAGGACATCGCGGATGATGCCTCCAAAGCAGGCGCTCGACGTCCACCTCGATCCGAAGCAAGCCGATCGCTTGCGGGAACGGCTGGATGTGCTGCTACGCCTGCAACAGAAACACCGCGTGAAGGAGAACGGCGCCTTGATCACCCTGCGCGAAGACCTACGCAGGCGTGCAGAGCGTGTTGCCTCGCTCACTGATCGGATCATGGAAATGGAAGGGGAGGAGCGCATTGCCCGTGAGCGCTTGCTCGCCCTTGCGGAGCAGATCAGCGCCGCGCGGCAAAAAGCGATGCCTGCTCTTGCTGCCGAGGTCGCGGGTCAGTTGCAGAAGCTTGGTATGCCCCACGCCCGTTTCACTTTCGACCACAAAACCACCGAAGTCGGCCCGCAAGGCATCGATCGGATACGCGCACTTTTCAGCGCCAACAAGGACCGCGCACCCGAAGCCCTGGACAAAGTGGCCAGCGGAGGCGAGCTCGGCCGCGTGATGCTCGCCCTCATCAGCCTCAGCGCCGGATCGCTTGGCCTGCCCACGCTGGTCTTCGACGAGATCGATACCGGCGTGAGCGGCGAAGTGGCGGACCGCGTGGGCCTGCTCATGAAACAGATGGCCCGCCAACACCAGGTGATCGCCATCACCCACCTGCCGCAGATCGCCAGCAAGGGCGATGCGCACCTCCTCGTCACCAAAGATCACGAGGCCGAAGCCGTGACCAGCACCATCCGCCCGCTCAACAGCGAGGAACGTGTGCAGGCCTTGGCGCAAATGCTGAGCGGTAGGAAGACCAGCAAGGCGGCGGTGGAGAATGCGCGGGAGTTGTTGAAAAGGAGGTAGGTGTGATCGCTTGGGGGGCCATGATCACCGGCGGATCAACTTCACTAGCACATTCCCACCCGTTTCTGGTTCAATGATCTCTACGGTGGTGCTGAGGAGCGCTTCTAGTTCAGGGAAGCGACCGGTACGCCTGAACCACACGTCAAGTCCCCCGGCCACCGTTTATCTTCACCGCCCAACCGCAGAACCCCATGGCCCACGGACTGTTGCAAGGAAAGCGAGGCATCATTACCGGTGCGCTCAACGAGCAGAGCATCGCCTGGAAGGTGGCCGAGCTGGCCCACGCCGAGGGGGCGCGCTTCGTGCTCACCAACGCCCCGGTGGCCATGCGCATGGGCGAGATCAAGAAGCTGGCGGATACCACCAAGGCGCCGGTGATCCCCGCCGACGCTACCAACGATGCCGATCTGGAGAAGCTCTTCAACGAGAGCGTGCAACAACTCGGCGGCCCGGTGGATTTCGTGCTGCACAGCATCGGCATGAGCCCCAACGTGCGCAAGGGCCGCACCTACAGCGACCTGAACTACGAGTGGTACAAGCAGACCCTGGACGTGAGCGCCATGAGTTTGCACCGCATGTTGCAGGCCGCGAATAAAGTGGACGCGATCGCCAAGGGTGGGAGCGTGGTGGCCCTCACCTACATCGCCGCGCAACGTGTGTTCCCCGATTACAACGACATGGCCGACGCCAAGGCTTTGCTGGAGAGCATCACCCGCAGCTGGGGCTACCGTCTGGGCCGCGACAAGAAGATCCGCGTGAACACCGTGAGCCAGAGCCCCACTATGACCACGGCGGGAACGGGCATCAAGGGCTTCGATGGTTTCTTCGGCTTCGCCAATGCCATGAGCCCCTTGGGCAACGCGCCTGCGGAGGCTTGCGCCGAGTATTGCCTGGCGCTCTTCAGCGACTACACCCGTTACGTCACCATGCAGAACCTCTTCCACGATGGCGGGTTCAGCACCACGGGTGTGACCCCTGAGGTGATGGCCAAGTTCATGTCCGCGGAAGGGTAGTGGTCCGTCTTCGCCGCGATCGTCGACCCAGTGGGTCGCCGGTACGGCGTTCCTTGATCATTCCGGACCGCCTGCTATCTTTCCCGGTACAACCCGGAACCATGCGCCATTCCACATCGCTCTTGCTCGGCCTCTCCACGCTCAGCGTTATGGCCCAGACCGAAGGCAGCAACTTCACGGTGAGCGGCACGGGCATCGCCACTACGCTGGTAAGTGACTACCAGAGCATCGGCATCAACCCTGCGAACCTGGGCTTCGACCTTAAGTATGAGGACCCGCGCTTCGCCTTCGGCCTGCTGGAGATGAGCTATTCGGTCTACACGAACGGGGTCACCCGCAAAGTGCTGCGCAAAGACATGCTGCGCGATTTCGACCGCACTTTCACTGGCAACGAACAGGAAATGGCCGCACAGAATTTCACCGATGCCGACCTGGCGGTGAACGCGGATGTCCGCCTGTTCGGCTTCGCATTCCAGCATGACAAGGCCGGCGGCTTCGCGGTGCAGGTGGCCGACCGCTTCCAATGGTCCAGCTTCTTCAATGGCACCACGGCGGAACTGTTGTTCCAAGGAAGAAGAGCGGATTATTTCTCCAACCTCCTCTTGGCGGATAGTTCGGTGATCGCCAATACTTCCGGGCTCAGCGAGGATACGCTGGCGTTGGTGATCGCCGGTTTCAACGATGCGGGACAAGGCAGGACCATCAGCCAGTTGATGGATGATACCCGCATCTCTCTGAACTGGACCCGCGAGTACGCTTTCTCTTGGGGACGTCGCATGTTCGTGACCGGACCGGTGGAGTGGCACGGCGGCATCGGGTTCCGCTACCTGCAAGGCTTCGCGCACATCGATATCGGAGAGAAGGACGGCAAGTGGGAGGGCTTCACCGCGCTCACACCCGTCTTCGATGTGGACTATGGCACCGCTGCTATCAGCAACCCGAGCACGGTGAACGGTGGCGGCATGAAGTCGGTGGGCAGTGGCTTCAGTGGGGATGTAGGCCTCACCGCCGTGATCAAGGAGGTTTTGAAAGTGGGTGTGGCCGCGACCAATCTGGGATCCATGACCTGGAACGGCAACGTGTACAAAGCCAAGGACGACACGCTCTACTCGTTGAGCAGCCCAGGCTTCACCACGTACAATTTCTTCGATCAAGCGGAAGTGATCACCTCCGACCTCGGCGTCTTCGATTGGGACGGGGTGAAAGAGCGCAAGGTGGCTACGCCCGGCATGTTGCGCGCAGGGGTGTCATACATGATCAAGGAGAAGGCCGAGGTGGGTATTGATCTCATCGTCCCGCTCAATGAGGTGCCCGGCAACCTGGTGAAGCCCCAATTCTCCGTGGGTGGCGAATACGCACCGGTGAAATTCATGACGCTGCAGATGGGCGTCATCACCGGTGGCAACTACGATACCCGCCTGCCGATGGGTATCCTCTTCCGCATGCCCGGTGGGCTCTGGGAGGGCGGTGTGGCCACGCGCGACATGCTCTCGTACTTCGGACAGGAAACGCCGACGGTGTCCTTGTGCGTGGGGGTGTTGAGGTTCCGTTTGTAGCACCGGCGCGAACGCGGTAGGCGGCGAACCATCATCCGTCTAACTTCGGCGGCCATGTGCGCCACGCTCCGGAGATCGATCACACTTTCCCTGCTGCTGGCCTCGTTCGCCTGGGGCCACCTGCAAGCCCAGAGCGGTAAAGCGTTCCTGAAGGAGGCCGAGCAATTGCGCGCGGACCAGAAGCTCACCGAGGCGTTGGAGAAGTACACCTTCGCGATCCGCACCGACAGCGGGCTTATGAAAGCCTATCAAGGGCGTGCGGAGGTGTATGGCCTGCTGGAGCGAAACGCCGACGCCGCGAGCGATCTGCGTCGAGTGGCCGCGTTGGATCCCAGTGAACCGGAGCATGCCGCCAAAGCCGCTCTCGCCTATTTGGATCTCGGCGACGCCGCACAGGCCCGGATACTGAGCGACAAAGCCCTGGCCATTGCACCAAAGAACCTTCCCGCGCTCCAGGCCAGCGTGCGCGCCAGCCTCGCCTTGGGTGATATGGACCGCGCCGCGCGCGATGCGGACGCCGCGCTCGGGGTGAAGGGCACCACCGATACCTACTACCTGCACGGCTTGGTGCGCATGGCGCAGCACGACTACCGAACCGCTGAGACCGATCTTGAACGCGTGATCGAATGGAACTATCTCTACGAGGACGCCTACGTGGCGCTCGCGGAGGTCCAATTGAAGCTGCACGATGAGTACACTGGGCCCACCATGCAATTGCGCACGTTGGACAAGGCCGTGGAGCGCACCACCACCGCTTTGGAACTGAACCCACGCAGCACCGCAGCCTTGTTCACGCGCAGCAAGGCATACGCGCATCAGAAGGAATTCGCCAAGGCCATCGAAGACATAAGCAAGGTGATCGCCAACGGGCGCACCGATGCCGACGTCTATTTCCAACGGGCGGGTTACTACCATGGCTTCGGCCAGCAGCAGAACGCGGTGAACGACCTGAACCGCGTACTGCAGGAACGTCCGAAGGATGTGTCGGCGTTGTTGCTCCGCTCCAAATGCCGGGAGGCCAACGTGGATCTGGAAGGAGCGATCGCGGACATGGATGCCGCGCAGAAGATCCTCAACGAAGACCCCGCTACGAACGCAGGGGCATTGCAGGACCTGAAGGAACGTCGACAGAAAGCCGCCGATGCCCTCTTCGAGATGAACCGCGAGAGCGATCCGCCGATCATCACAGTCGAAGAGCCCTATCGCAGCGGTGACAAGGTGCAGGTCAGTGCCGTGCTCGACCGGGTGAAAGTGACCGGGCACGTCCGCGACCGCAACCTGCTGAAGGGGATCCGTGTGAACGGTGTGGACGCGGAGTTCACCAAGGAGGACAAGGACCCCGAGTTCTATGCACTAGTGCCCATCTCCGCGACAGCGGAGCGGATCGAGGTGGAAGCAGTGGATGTGTACGACAACATCGCCGCCTCCGGCTTCGCGATCGAACGCACGGAAGGGATCGCGCCCGAGTTGGTGCTGCTGCTACCCACGCCGAGCGGAGATCGTCAACTTTCAGTGCAGGCGGGCAAGACGGACATCTTCCTGGAAGGTCGTGCAAGCGATGCCAGTGTGATCCGCGCCATCACCGTGGATGGAATGAACGCCAGTTTCATTCCCGATACCATGAGCACCGAGTTCAGCATCAAGTTGCCTATCGAAGGCAAAGAGCGGATCGCGTTGCGCGCCGAGGACCAATTCGGCAACGCCACCGAACTCATCTACGCATTGACACGCCGGGTTCCAGAGCCGGTGGCGGTGGTGTCGCCCCCGAAATCGCAGCAGGAGAAGCCTGCCAACGTTCCCACCCCGGTGCCAGCGACCACGGCCCCTTCGGCCACAGGCACCACCTGGGTGATCTTCATCGAGAACACGACCTACAAGTATTTCCCGGCCTTACAAGGACCCACCGGCGACGTGCAGAAAATGCAGAAGGCCTTCGGCAAGTACAACGTGCAGAAGACCATCAACAAGAAGAATTTAAGCAAGCAGCAGCTGGACCGCTTCTTCAGCACCGAGCTGCGCGACCTGGTGCGCACCAACAAGGTGAACACGATCCTGGTGTGGTATGCCGGGCACGGGCGTGCTTCCGGCGGGAAGTCCTACTGGGTACCCGTGGATGGGCGCAAGGACGATATCTACTCCTTCTACAACTACACCGGATTGAAAGGCCTGATGCAGAACTACAGCGAGAGCGTGAACAACACCTTGGTGGTGAGCGATGCCGCTGGCGCGGACCCCAGCTTCTATGAGCTTACGCGCTGACCTGCGGACGCGGACCGCGGGCCTCGATATCTTGCGGCGACCACTCCCGCCAATGCTAAGATCCGTCGCCCTCTTTGCCGCGTTCCTCCCGCTGTTGATCCAAGGCCAGCGCTTCTACTTCGAGAACATCGGTGTGCAGGAGAACCTCCCCGCACAGAAGGTGAACGCGGTGTTGCAGGACAGCAGCGGCATGGTGTGGATCGGCACGGAGGCCGGCCTGGCCAGCTACGATGGCGTGGTCGTCACCTCGTTCACCAGCGGCGATGAGTTGGCTCCGAACGGTGTGCGCTGTCTGCTGCTCGACCGGGATCAACATCTGTGGGCCGGCCATTTAGGCGGTGGGCTTTCCCGTTTCGATGGCCTGCGTTGGCATGTGGTACAACTTCAAGGCGTGAAACTCAGCACCGACGTGACCGGGATCACGCAGGACAGCACCGGGACCATTTGGATCGGCACTTTCGGGGAGGGTGTGTTGCGCTTCAGCCCGAGCGAGTCGGGGACATCACCCTCTGCTGAACGCATCGGCGAAACCGAGGGGACCAGCGCGCAGATCACCGGTGTGGTGCGCTTACGGGACGGGCGCATCTGCGTGCTCGATGCTACCGGCGCCATCCAGCAATGGGACGCCCGGGCCGCCCGCTTTTCGCCGCTCACGGTTCCCGGTGTCACGGACATGCATCAGGTGACGGCCCTCTACCAGGACCGATCGGGAAGTCTTTGGATCGGGACCACCATCGGCGGTGCTTTCCGCCAAGATGCCCAAACAGGCATGGTGGAAGTGTTCGACCTGAACCGCGGTCTGCCCAGCAGCATCGTGCTCAGTTTCGGTGAAGATGCGGAGGGACGGATCTGGATCGGCACTTGGGACAGTGGCATCGCCCGCATCGATGCGCGCGGCGTTCGGCGCTTCACCGAAGGGAACGGCCTGCACGGCAATTCGGTGCGCTGCCTTGCCGCCGATCGCGAAGGCAACATGCTGATCGGCACCACCCACAACGGCTTGGACGTGTTCAAGGGCGAACGCTTCCAGAACTTCGGTGAGGAGGATGGGCTGATGGACCGCGAGGTATGGAGCGTTGTGGAGGACAAAGAGGGGCGCATCTGGTCCGGCACCAGCGGCGGGATCGGGATCCTCGACCCCGACGAGACCAGCACCGCCCGCGTGAAAACCCTGAGCATGCAACAAGGCAAGCTCACCAGCAACCGTGTGCGCAGCTTGCGCATCGATCAGCGCGGCCAGATCTGGGTGGGTACGGAAACCGGCGGCCTCCTCGAGTTGGAGCCTTCGCTTTTTCGGGCCAATGCCCACGAGGAACTCTCCCCCTACATCCCGGAATTGAAAGTGACGGCCTTGGAGGTGGGCTTGCTCGGTGAACTCTGGGTTGGCACACTGCGCGGGCTGGTGCGCATGCTGCCGGGAAGCGGCCAGATCCCCATGGTCTATCGCCAAACCGATGGATTGGCCAGCGACAATGTGAGCGCACTTTACAGGGACCCGCGCGGCACGCTCTGGGTGGGGTGTACCTCCGCCGGCATCGCGCGGATCGACAATGGGATCGCCAAGACCGTTGCCCTGGAGGACCGCTTCACACCGACTTGTTTCGTGCAGGATGCAGAGGGGCGTTTGTGGGTCGGTACGGAAGGGCAGGGCTTGATCATTTTGAAGGACGACCGGATCGTGGAACGGCACTCCATGGCCACCGGTCTCCTTAGCAACAGCGTGCGTTCCATCGCGCTCGATGGCCAGGACCATGTGTGGATAGGGACCACCAAGGGATTGAACAAATGGCGCCCCAAGGTCGATGGGTTCCTTTCCTTCACGGATCGCTCGGGTTTCACCGGCATCGAGGCAAAGCTGGGCGCTGTGTGCCGAACTGAAAAAGGGGATCTATGGTTCGGCACAGCGAACGGGGCCACACGCGTTTTGGCCGCGAAGGGTGCCGATCGCATGCCGCCGCCTTCGGTCGCATTGCGCGAATTGAAAGTGAATCTGGAAGAGCGTGTTGCGGAACCCGATCTATCGCTGTCGCATACGGAACGCAACTTGCGCTTCACCTATGGCTGCGTCTCGCTCAGCGATCCCGGCGCGGTGCGCTACCAATACCAGCTCAAGGGTTTGGATACGGATTGGCAGCCCGCTACCGAAGAGACCACCGCCAGCTATCCCGCATTGCCGCCAGGGGCTACACGTTCCTGGTGAAAGCCATCAACCGGGCGGGGGTGTGGAGTGAGCCCATGGAGTACGCCTTCGTGATACACCCGCCCTGGTACAGGTCGTGGTGGTTCTACACCCTGCTTGTGCTCACTATCGGTCTGGCGCTCTTCAGTTTCATCAAAGTGCGGGAGCAGCAATTGCGCCTGCGTAACCAGGTGTTGGAGAGACGCGTGGAGGAACGCACCGCCGAAGTGGTGGCACAGAGCAATGAGATCGAAGGCCAGAAGGTGCGCATCGAGGATCTACTGCTGAACATCCTGCCCAAGGAGATCAGCGAGGAATTGAAGGAGAAGGGCAAAGCCACCGCCCGTCGCCATGAGGAAGTGTCGGTGCTCTTCACGGATATGAAGGGCTTCACCAAGGCGGCGGAGAAGATGACGCCGGAGGAGCTGGTGAACGAGCTGGACATGTGTTTCATCCACTTCGATGAGATCGTAGGGCGCTACGGGATCGAGAAGATCAAGACCATCGGCGATAGCTACATGTGTGCGGCCGGTGTGCCCACGCGCGATGCCCACCATGCCATCAAGTGCGCCCTGGCCGGCTTGGAGGTGCGCGATCCGATGGAGGAGCAGCGGCACCAACGCGTATCGCAAGGCAAGGAGCCGTGGATCCTGCGCATCGGTGTGCATACCGGCCCGGTGGTGGCCGGGGTAGTGGGTAAGCGCAAGTTCGCCTATGACATCTGGGGCGATACGGTTAACACCGCCAGTCGGATGGAGAGCAGCGGCGCGCCTGGGGAGGTCAACATCAGTGGCGCTACCTACGCGCTCGTGAAGGACCGGTTCGAGTGCGAACACCGCGGACAAGTAGAGGCGAAGAACAAAGGCGCCATCGACATGTATTTCGTGCGCCGGATCAAGGAAGGTTGGTGTTCGGATCCGAACGGCCGCCTGCCCAACGAGCGGTTCCTAAGGGAGATCGGATTAACCGTGGCGCATGACCAGCTCGCGTAGCTCGGCCAGCATCATCGCGGTCGCGCCCCATACCACATGGCCAGCGAGATCGAAGTAGGGGATGGTGGCTTTTCGCCCAAGAACTTGGATGTAGTGCTCGCGGTGTTGGACCACATTGTCGCGCAGTACATCGGAGAAGGGTACTTCCAGCAGGGCTTTCACTTCGTGCGGATCGGGATGGGTGGGTCCGAGCGCATCGCAGTAGGCTACGAAAGGCGTCACCAGTGATCGGCTCGGTGGTATGTAGACGCGGCTCAGTGCCCCGATCACCTCAATACCCACCGTGTTCACGCCGGTCTCTTCGGTGAATTCGCGCAAAGCGGTAGCCTGCAGATCCACATCCTGTTCCTCACGCCGGCCGCCGGGAAAACTCACCTGCCCGCTATGCACGCCATCATATTCCTGCCGCACCATGAGCAAGGTGTGCAGTGCTTCTTTTTCCGGGTAGAGCAAGACCAGAACGGCGCTCTCGCGTGGTGCGGGGTCTTGCCGCAAAGCCGCCTCGATTTCGGGTCGTTCGTATCCGCTGAGTTCCAGAAAGCGATCGTGGCCCGGCAACGGCTCATTCAAAGCCGAGCGCAATCCGGTAAGAATTCCGCTGGCGTTCACGTACGGAGGGGCTTGGCGAGTTCCGCAGCTTGCTGCTTGTAGGTGTGCCGTTCCTTGCCCGCGATCGCAACCGCACCCTCCAGCGCGCGATCAACCTGATCGCTGCACAGCCAGCATAGCACGGTGTACCATTCCGCAGCCTCGGCGTAGTTCTGGCGATCGGCGTTCTCGATGAAGTCCAGTTGGAGTTCCGCATCGAAGGGGCGTCCGCTTCCCAAGTAGCAACTGGCGAGGTACATTCGGATCTGTTCCACGTTCTGCGCGGAGTTCAGCTCCTTGTTCAATAGTTCGGCAGCCTTGGCGAACTCATTGTCAGAATAGGCGGCCATCGCATCGATCAGGCTCGCGTTCTCCGGCGTGCGGGGCCGATCGCTGATCAGATCCGGATAAGGCACGAAGAACGCGTCGCACCGGCCGCTGGTGCTATTTCCTCCGCAACCCATCAGAACGGGTACCACGATCGATATCCAAATTTTCGGCATGCGGCGAAGGTATCTACCGTGCTACCCCTTGCAGGGTCCGTTCCCAGCGCAGCGCATGCCGTTCGCTGTCCAGGGAGAGCAGTACACGTTGCGCTCTTCCCACCAAGTGGTCGGCTGGCACGAACCCCCAGTGCCGGGAATCCGCGCTATTGTGGCGACTATCGCCCAGCACGAAGTAGTGGTCCTGTTCGATCACGTAGCGATCCAACGGTTCGCCGTCGAGCAGCAATGTCGTGCCGGCCACCTCGAGGGCATGCCCTTCATAGCGTGTCATGATCCGATCGTATAGGGGAAGTGAGCCCATGTTGATCGCCGTGGTGTCACCTTTCGCGGGCACTTTGATCGGGCCATAGGCATCGGTGCTCCAAGGTTGGATGGGGCTGAAGGGGAAGAGGTGTCGGGCGGGTCGTAGGCTCAGGCCCATCGGTGCCACCGAACGCACTTCGGGCAGTGCCCCTACACGCGCGGCGAGCGCTTCGTTCAGGGGCACTTCGAGATGGTCGTCGTTCCGCAGCAAGTAGGCCTCCGGAAGACCGATCGCATGGGCCACTTGCAGGGCGTCCGCGTTGGGTTTCAACCGCACCAAATAGCGCTGCGTCTGGCCGGGCCACGGGCCCAGCACCATGCCGTTCACGAACAGGTGACCGTTGCGGATCCGCACGGTGTCGCCGGGCAAACCCACGATGCGCTTCACCAGAAGTTGCCGCCGACCCATGCGCAGATCGTCCTGCGCGGGATCGCGGAAGACCGCGACTCCCCGCGCTGAAAGCCCGTCCAAACAGGCCACCGCTGCACCGCCACCACATCTCCGGGCACGAGCGTGGCGAACATGCTGGTGCTTTGCACGATCACCCAGCGCAACACGAAAGTGTGTACAAGGATCAATAACACCATGGCTTGTAGGAAAGCCCGGGTCCAAGGGCTCAGCCCGCGCCAACGTTCCCCCAGTGATCGCATCGGTCCGGACAAAGCTCGCCGATCGCGGTACCGAACCCCTTACTTGCGTCCTACCAAGGTGAAGAGACGCTTCCAGCGAATGCCCGTGTAGGGATCCTTGGTGAACCAGATCAGCACCGCTTTGCCCACCACATGGTCATGTGGTACAAAGCCCCAGAAGCGTGCATCCTGCGAGCGGTGGCGGTTGTCGCCCATCAGCCAGAAGTAATCCTGCTGGAAGGTATAGCCCGTGGCTTCCTTGCCGTTGATGAGGATCCGTCCGCCTTCCACACGCAGATCGTTGTGCTCGTAGACCTGGATGGCGCGCTCGTAGAGCGGAAGGTTGCGCAGGTTCAGAGCGATGGTCGCGCCCTTCTTCGGGATCCACAGCGGGCCGAAATTGTCCTCGCTCCAATCATAGTCCGGGTGGTTGGGGAAATAGGGCCATTTGTGGTACGGTGAGGCATAGCCCTTTGGATGGTCCTGCCGGGTACATGGATCCACGTTGTTGAAGGTCTTCAGTTTGGCCGCGTTCGTCTCGGTGAGCGGGATGCTCACACCGCCGTTCTCACCGGGGGAGAGGTCGTCCGGACTGATGTCGTACTGCTCCTTCAGCATCCGTTCGTTGAACCGGTCCTTCAGTATGAATTCGTAGCCGTACTGCGCCATGCCGGGCAGGTCCTGTTGCTGGCCGTTGATGAATACCAAGCCGTGGCGCACTTCGAGCGTGTCACCGGCAACGGCCACGCAACGCTTGATGTAGTTCTCCTTCTTGTCCAGCGGTCGCACCAGAATGCCGCCGGTGTCCACCTGGCGCACCTGGCCGTCCACCATGTTCAGCATCTTGAAGGTCGGGTCGTGGATGTTTCTCGCGGCCGTAGTCGCGCCAGTTGGTAGTAGCTCTGGTTCTGGAAGTTGGCCACCACCGTATCGCCTTCCGGGGAAGTTGAAGACCACCGCATCGCCGCGTTGGGGGATCGCCCGAAGCCCGGCAGGCGCCGATAGGGCTGGCTGAACCAGTTCCACGAAGCAGGGCGTGCTCGTGGTGAGCGGCATGGTGTGGTGCGTGAAGGGAAAGGTGATCGGCGTCATCGGCATGCGCGGCCCGTAGCTCAGCTTGCTCACGAAGAGGTAGTCGCCCACCAGCAGGCTCTTCTCCATGGAAGGCGTGGGAATGGTGAAGGCCTCGAAGGTGAAGGTGCGGAACACCGTGGCGACGATCACCGCGAAAAGGATCGCATCGCCCCATTGGCCCAACCGCCCGCGCTTGCGTTGTGCTGCAGGATTGGGACACGTAGGCGTGCTTCGGCGAGTACGCCAGCTGCGGGATCTTCACCCAGGGCAGGAAGCACCATGATCGCATGGTCGCTTGAACTCGCGCTCGCCGAGCATGATGCTGATGTTCACGTTCAGGATCATGAAAACGAGCAGGTTCACTCCCGGCACAAGGAAGAGGAAGATCCACCACCAAGGCTTGCCGCTCAGCTTCAGCCAGATCAACAGGTTGTAGCCCGGAACGAAGCCTTCCCAGGCTGGGCGACCCGCTTTCACGAAGTATTTCCAAAGGCATGCGAAAACACCGCCGAAGTAGGCGAAGAGGAAGAGGTAGGGGATCATCGGCTGCGAAGGTGCGCAACGGGTCGAGAAGCGCCCGGGACGTTGTATGAACGGGCGATCGTTTACGGGGACGGGACGATGGTGCCAGGTCAGGTTCAACCAGCACATCCTCCATGGTGAACAAGCCCTGCCGCTTCTGAACGGGATCCGCGAGCCACTCCGCCGCGAGCACCGCGCCCGTCGCGAAACCGGTCCGCCCGAAGGCCTCGTGGGTGATGATGATCCGGTCGGCCGCGCTGGTCCAACTCACGCTGTGCTTTCCGGGGACTTCGCCGGTGCGTTCGCTGGATCTCGACGCAGGGGGCAGGGCAGGGATGGCGCAAGGGCCCATTCGCCCCTGCGCCTGCCCCTGCCCCTTGAGCTTCCACCCCGAATACCGCTGCGTACGCAGATCGATGTCGCGCGCCAGCGTGATCGCTGTGCCGCTGGGAGCGTCGAGCTTGTGGATGTGGTGGATCTCATCGAGATGGACGTTGTACTACTGCGCCTGGCGGTCCATCAACCCCGCAAGCATGCGGTTCACGCGGAAGAAGAGGTTGACGCCGATGCTGAAGTTGCTCGCCCAGAGCACCGTGCCTTTTTTCTCAGCGACAAGCTGCTGCACCTCGTGGAGGTGATCGTACCAACCCGTGGTACCGACCACCACCGGCACACCTGCTTCCAGGCAGAGCGGATGTTCGCCACCGCATGCTCCGGCCGGCTGAACTCGATGGCCACGTCCATTCCCTTCGGCGAAGCGCCCGCGTTCGCAGCGCTTACTTCCAGCCCGATCGCATGCCCGCGCTGGCGTGCGACCTGGGCGATGGCCTGGCCCATTTTGCCGGTGCCGTAGAGGCGATGTTCATGGCGTGAAGATGGGGGCATCCCGCACCGCGAAAAGAAGGGCAGGGTGAGCCGAAGCTGGAGCGTCAGCCCAGCGCTCCTGCGCGCGGCCATAGGCAGCGAGGGCCGCAACTCCATCGAAAGATCTTCACCCACGTCGAACCGCACAAAGTGCGCGTCCACCGTGGCATCCACGATGTTGAGCACATAGACCAGCCCGATCGCCAGGTAGCTCATGTCCAGCCAGCGGCGGTAGGTGTCCGCCACATCGCGCACGGCCGCTGAGGTGAATTCGCCGTTGAACTCGTCCACCGTGTTCGGGTCGTTATCGACCAGGGCGACGTAGGCGTTCTTGTAGCGGTTGTACTGGCGCGTGTTCTCGATCAGGAAATAGGTGCTCACTCCGAAGGCGGCGGCTACGATGGGCACTTTCCAATACTTGCGGTTGTACACCTGGCCCGCGCCCGGGAGAAGCGCGCTATAGAGCCTGGCGCGCCCGGGTTTGTGGCGTTCCAGTCCAGGTGTGGCCGCGTGCGGTATCCGCAAGCGTGATCCTGCCGCTGATCCGTTTGCGCCCAGGTGGTCAAGGCGACCGCTAGGCAGCAGGGTAGGAGTAGCGCGCGCATGGGCTAGGCGCCCAGCTTGGCCAGGATCGCGGCGAGTTCGTCCGATGTTCGGAAACCGAGTTCGATGCGACCCTTGCCTTGGGCGTCCTGCTTCACCACCACCTTCGTGCCGAAGCGTTCGCTCAACCGTTTCGCGGTCTGCTTATGCAGGGTGCCATTCATGCGGGCACCTCCCAGGAAAGGTTGCCCCTTCTTGCTGAAGCGCGCCAGATCCTCGACCTCGCGCACGCTCAATTGGCTTTCCACAATGCGACGGAAAAGATCCACTTGCTGGGTGGGATCGCTCACCGCCAAAAGCGCCCGCGCATGACCCATGCCCAGTTGCCGCTGGCGGATGCCCATCTGCACTTCCGGCGGAAGCTTCAAAAGGCGCAGGTAGTTCGTGACCGTAGTGCGGTCCTTGCCCACCTTGTCGCTTAGCTGTTCCTGCGTCAGTTTCACTTCGTCGATGAGGCGTTCGAAGCTGATGGCCACTTCGATCGCGTCCAGGTCTTCGCGCTGGATGTTCTCCACCAACGCCATCTCCAGCATGGCCTCGTCGTTGGCGATGCGGATGTAGGCAGGGATCTCGGTGAGCCCCGCGGCCTGGCTGGCGCGGAAGCGGCGTTCGCCGCTGATGAGCTGGTACTTGTCGTAGCCCACCTTGCGCACCGTCACCGGCTGGATGACGCCCAGCTGGCGGATGCTGAGGCTGAGCTCGGTGAGCGCCTCCGGGCTGAAGTGGGTGCGCGGCTGGAAGGGGTTGGGCTCGATCCAACTGATGGAGATGGAGGCGACGTTGCCCGCCACGCGCTGCGCGCCGAACTCGGGCACGGGGCTGCGTTCGGTGATATCGGTGCCGGAATCCTCCAGCAGGGCGCTCAGGCCACGGCCCAGCCCACGTTTCTTGGTCATTGTTCCTCGGGGATGGCGATGGTGCGCTGGTGTTCGGGGATGCGGGTCATGCTGTTCTTCTGCAGGATCTCGCGCGCCAGGTTCAGGTAGTTCACGGCGCCTTTGCTGCTGGCGTCGTGCATGATGATGGTCTGGCCGTGGCTCGGCGCCTCGCCCAGCGCCACGTTGCGGTGGATCACGGTATCGAACACGAGCTGTTGGAAGTGGGTCTTCACCTCTTCCACCACTTGGTTGGCCAGGCGAAGGCGGCTATCGTACATCGTGAGCAACATGCCCTCGATCATCAACTCGGTGTTCAACCGTTGCTGTACGATCTTGATGGTGTTCAGCAATTTGCCCAGGCCCTCCAGGGCGAAGTACTCGCACTGCACCGGCCCGATCACGCTGTCCGCTGCGGTCAATGCGTTCACGGTGACCAGCCCCAAGCTCGGGCTGCAGTCCACAATGGTCAGGTCGTACAGGTCGCGCAACGGATCCAGTACGTTCTTCATCTGGCGCTCGCGGTCGGCCATGTCGATCATTTCGATCTCGGCACCCACCAGGTCGATGTGGCCCGGCAGGATGTCCAGGTTCGGGTTGTCGGTCTGCAGGATCACCTCCTGCGCGGGGGTGTTGTTGATGATGCACTCGTAGATGCTGGCTTTCACCGTGCGCGGATCGAAGCCGACGCCGCTGGTGGCGTTGGCCTGCGGGTCGGCGTCCACCAACAAGGTGCGGCGCTCCAGCACGCCGAAGCAGGCGGCCAGGTTGATGGCGGTGGTGGTCTTGCCCACGCCGCCTTTCTGGTTCACGATGGTGATGATCTTGGCCATGTGTTCGGGGTGCGTAACGCGATCGGCCAAAGCGTTGGGTCAACGGTTACGACGGGCGCAAAGAAGGGGCGTACCTGACCTAAATGCCTGTTGATAAACAGGCGATTTTTGAACAACTCAATGTGGGCGCACCGTTCCGATCGGATCGGAACGCGGATCAGATGTCCTTGCGATCGAGATCCTCGAAATCGACACGCGTGAAGCGGTCGCTGGAGGAAGGACAGTCGGGGGACATCAGCCGGTCGGTGCGTGTCCTGCTGGATGAACTCCCCCGAGGCTTTCAGCCGATCGATCTCGTCGAACGCTTGCTGCAGCCCGTCCATGAACTTCTCGAAGTCCTCTTTGTAGAGGAAGATCTTGTGCTTCTCGTAGCTGGCCGAACCGTCGTCGTTCGTGTGCTTCTTGCTCTCCGTGATGGTGAGGAAAAGGTCGCGGCCCCGTGTGCTTTTCACATCGAAGAAGTAGGTCCGTTTTCCGGCGCGGACCGCTTTCGAGTACACATCCTCACGATCGTCCACCATGACCTAGGGTCGATTTGGGTCTATCAAAGATAGAAGGACCTACCAGCCCTGCAAGTCTCCCGGCCTGAGGCTCAGGCGCGTTGGCGGGCCTCTTCCAGGAGTTGTTCTTGGTGGAGCTTGGCATAGGCTCCGGCCCGCGCCAACAGATCCACATGCCCACCTTATTCGATAATGCGCCCGTGCTCCAGCACCAGGATGTGGTCCGCGTCCTGCACCGCGCTAATGCGGTGGCTGATGATGATGGTGCTGCGCCCACCAGAACGCGCTTTCCGAAGGTCGCGCAGAATGGCTTCCTCCGTGGCCGTGTCAACAGCGCTCAATGGGTCGTCCAGCAGCAGAATCCGGGGTGCGGTGGCCAGCGCACGGGCAATGCTCACACGCTGCTTTTGCCCGCCGCTCAGTGTCACGCCCCGCTCGCCCAGAAGCGTGTCGTAGCCTTTCGGGAAAGAACGGATGTTCTCATCGACCTGCGCGGCGCGCGCGGCCTCGGTGATCAGTTCGTGCTCGGGTCGGTCTTTACCGAAGGCGATGTTGTTGGCAATGCTATCGCTGAAGAGGAAAACATCCTGAGGTACATAGCCGATCCGGCCGCGTAAGGCGGCCAGGTCGAACTCCTTGATGGGTGCGCCGTCAATGGAGACCGACCCCTCTGTGGCGTCGTAGTGCCGCACGATCAAGTCGGCCACGGTGCTCTTCCCGGATCCGGTATGGCCGACAATGGCCAACGTGCCGCCAGCGGGTACGTGGAAGCTGATCCGGTCCAGAGCCCGGATGCCGGTGTCGGGATAGGTGAAAGAAACGTTGTCGAACCGGATCTCTCCGCGCAGGACCTTGGGTGCCAACGTTCCACCGATGATGGCGGGCCGTGCGTCCAGGAACTCGTTGATGCGTTCCATGCTCGCGCTGGCCTGCTGCACCAAGGAGGTCACCCAACCCACCGAGGCGAACGGCCAGGTGAGCATGTTGACGTAAATGATGAACTCGGCGATATGGCCCACGCTCACCGTGGGATCTCCCGCGATCAATTTGCTGCCACCGATGTAGACCGTGAGCACCGAACTGATGCCGATGAGCAGTTGGATCGCCGGCATGAACAGCGCGTCTACTTTGGCCTGGGCCAGGCTGAGGGTGCGGTAGCGCAGTGAGGAAGAACGGAAGCGCTCCGAGGCTTGGTGCTCCTGCGCGT
Organism: Flavobacteriales bacterium; assembly: GCA_016712025.1. Lineage (GTDB taxonomy): Bacteria > Bacteroidota > Bacteroidia > Flavobacteriales_F > PHOS-HE28 > PHOS-HE28. The sequence continues at coordinate 261,103 of JADJRW010000001.1, read as the reverse complement.
ACGCCTTCAGAACGCGGATCCCGCTGAAGCTCTCTTGCGCCAAGGTGCTCAGTGTGCTTTGCTGCTTCTGCACGTCCATGCTACGCCGATTGATCAAGTCGCTCACGCGGTAGATCACGAAGCTCATCAGCGGCAGCGGAAGCAAGGTCCAGAGGGTGAGCTCCGTGTTCACGTGCAGCATGAAGGCGATGCACATCACGAAGAGCACCACGAGGTTGACGGTGTACATCACCGCAGGCCCCAGATACATGCGCACCTTGCTCACATCCTCGCTGATGCGGTTCATCAGGTCCCCAGTGCTGTTGCGTTTGTAGAAAGCACGGTCCAACCGCTGGTAGTGCTCGTACACGCGGTTCTTCAGATCGTACTCGATCAAGCGGCTCACGACAATGATGGTCTGGCGCATGAAGAACATGAACAGGCCTTTCAGCAAGGCGAAGACCAGGTAGAGGATCGCCAGCAGCAGCGCGCAACCGGTCACGGTGGCCAGGATCGCCTCGTTGCTTCCCAGGTCGTTCAATCGGCCTTCGAGGTCCAAACCGGTCCAGCCCACCCAAGTGTCCAGTGTGGAGGGGATGGTGAGATGCCGCTGGTCCGGCGGAAGGTCCGCTTGGCGGATGCCTTCGGCGATCAGATCCACCGCTTCTCGCACCACCTGCGGGCTGTACACCGCGAACAGATTGCTGAGGATGATGAAGAGCACCCCGAGGAGCAACCGACCACTGTACTTGGCGAAGTAGGGGTTAAGCTTCAGCAGCGGTCGCATCAGGCGCGGACGATCTTGCTAGTTTTGCGCCGCCTTCCATCGGGCACACTGGCCGCCAAAGGTAGCCGCCTTCCAGAGGATGGTGCATCGGCGGAGCACGGCCCATGCAGGGATCGCGAACAACCACGCCCTTTGAAATGACGGTCATGTCCACCAGCATCAGGACCCAAGAGGAAACGGCCGTGATCGGCCGCATGGAACTGCACGACCACGAGGAAGTGCTCTTTTGTTACGACCGTCCAACCGGCTTGCGCGCCATCATCGCGGTGCATGATACCACCCTGGGCCCGGCGCTCGGCGGCACGCGCATGTGGCCTTATGCCTCGGAGACCGAAGCGTTGAACGATGTGATGCGCCTGAGCCGCGGCATGACCTACAAGAGCGCGCTGGCCGGTCTCGATCTTGGCGGCGGCAAAGCGGTGATCATCGGCGATGCGCGCACCCAGAAGACCGAGGCCTTGTTCCGCCGTTTCGGACGCTTCGTGGACAGCCTCAACGGTCGCTATATCACCGCCGAAGATGTGGGCATGAGCACCGCCGAGATGGTGAACATCCGCAAGGAGACCCGTCACGTGGCCGGCTTGCCGGAGAGTATGGGGGGGAGTGGCGATCCCAGTCCCGTCACCGCCTTCGGTGTTTTCTGGGGAATGAAAGCAGCCGCCAAGACCGCGTATGGAAGCGATGACCTGAGCGGACGGAAAGTGGCGGTGCAGGGTGCGGGTAACGTGGGGCGCTACCTCACGGGCTACTTGGTGAAGGAAGGGGCGAAGGTCTTTCTCACCGATATCCACGACGACAAACTCGCCGCCATCAAGGCCGAGCACCCCGCGATCACCATCGTGAAGCCGGACGAGGTCTATGACCTGGATGTGGACGTTTATTCGCCCTGTGCTTTAGGTGCCACCGTTAATGATGACACTGACCCGCTTGAAGTGTTCGGTGATCGCCGGTGCCGCGAACAACCAGCTGGCGGATGAAAGTGTGCATGGTCCAGCGGTGATCGAAAAGGGGATCCTCTACGCACCGGATTTTCTCATCAACGCCGGTGGCATCATCAACTGCGCATGGGAACGCAATGGCTACGACCGCAGCGCGGCCATGGCCCAGACACAGGACATCTACAACACCGCGCTCCGCATCTTCAAAGCGAGCGCCGACGGTAACATACCCACCTACCTGGCCGCCAACCAGGCCGCCGAGCAACGCGTGCGCAGCATGCACCAGGCCGGCCTGAGCCACTGAACCATGTTGAACCGGCGCTATCTGCGTATCAAGGTCTACCAGTCGCTTTACGCCTTCTGGCAGAGCGACAGCAACAGCGCAGCGCGGATCGAGAAGGAACTCTTTCTCAGCATCGAGCGCACCTTCGATCTTTTCGTCTCGCTACTCCTCACGTTCGGGGAGTTCCGGCGCCTCGCCGAACAACGCATCGAGGACCGCAAGCTGAAGCACTTGCCTTCCGCTTCCGATCTCTCCGCCAGCCGGAAATTCGTGGATGGGCCTTTGATCACCGGGATCGCCTCCTCGGCCTTGCTCGAAGCGGAGGCCAACAAGCGCCGCCTGGGCTGGATGGGACAAATGGAGATGTTCCAACGCATCCTCAAGCAGTTCGAATCGGACCCCGCTTACCAATGTGCCCTGGTGAAGCGCGTATTGGAAGGATCGCGTGATGCGGCGGCGTTCGATCTGGCCGTGGTGGATGTGCTCCGCGCGCCACAAGAGGAACATGATTTCGTGAGCACGCTCTTCCGCAAGTGTATCGAGCAGGGCCCCGAGCACGAGGAAAGCATCGCCGAGAAAGCCGCGAACTGGGAAGCGGATCGCATCGCGCTCAGCGATATGATCCTCATGAAGATGGCCCTCACCGAAGTGCGCGAGTTCCCCGAGATACCCGTGAAGGTCACCTTGAACGAGTACATCGAGGTGGCCAAGGCCTACAGCACACCAAAGAGCAAGAATTTCATCAATGGCATCCTCGACAAGCTCTTCGCCGAGATGAAGGCGGATGGCCGTATCCGCAAGGTGGGACGTGGACTGCTCGAAAGTTGATCATGGTACGCGCACACGATCGATACACCCGCACCCATGTGGGCTTGCCCATGCGGTCGTGCGCTTCCTATCTTGCTTGTCGCATATCTCTTTGTTCCCTCCTGTCTCCTCACCGACCATACTGAACAGGTGGATGGGGAGGTGACACCCGCGCTGTTCCCAGATGGCCCGTCCGGATACGCGGAGGCCGATAGCGCCGCCCTGCCACGCATGCTCTTCGACAGCACGACGATCGACATGGGCCGTGTTTCGCAAGGGGTGCTGGTGGAACGCACGTTCCACTTCAAGAACACCGGCGGCAATGCGGTGCTCATCGCCGACGTGCGCGGCAGTTGCGGTTGCACCGTGAGCAAGAGTTGGCCCCGCGAACCCGTTCCGCCGGGCAGTACAGGTGCCATTGCGGTTTCCTTTGACAGCGAAGGCCGCGAAGGCCTCCAGGAAAAAACGATCACCGTGGTCGCCAATACACGGCCGTCCACCACGGTGTTGATGTTGCGCGGCGAAGTGATCGCGCCGACCAAGAACCCTGAACCCCAACCATCCATTCTTCGCGCCCCATGCTTCTCAACTTTCCCCTGCAAGCTTCGAATCAAAGCCCCGTGAGCTTCTGGATCATGATGGGCTTGCTGATGGTCGTGTTCTACTTCTTCACGATCCGCCCCAGCAGAAAAAGGCCAAGGATGCCCGCAAATTCCGCGAGTCCATCCAGAAGGGGACCAAGGTGGTCACCATCGGCGGCCTGCACGGGAAAGTGGTGGAGGTGAGCGACAAGACCGTATTGCTCGAGGTGGACACCAACGTGAAGCTGCGCTTCGAGAAGAGCGCGCTCGCCATGGACAACACGATGCAGCTTACGGAAGAGGTCGCCAAAGCGAACGCCTGAGCCTGTGTGCCCTCGCGCACGAACACATCGCACGCGCACATGCTGAAAGTGGGTGTCACCGGGGGAATAGGCAGCGGCAAGAGCCTCGTCTGCCGCATCTTGTCGATCCTCGGTGTGCCCGTGTTCCATGCGGACGAAGAGGCCAAGCGCTTGCTTGCGGAGCCCGGTGCAGTGCGGTTACAAGTCGAGCACGCCTTTGGGAAGGATGCCTATCCAAACGGTGAACTGGACCGCGCTCGGCTCGCCGAGGTCGTGTTCAACGATGCCGATGCACGCGCACGCCTGAACGCGATCGTACACCCGGCCGTCCGCGAACGTTTCCGTTCTTGGGCCGCAGAACAGAAAGCGGCTTATGTCGTGATGGAAGCGGCCGTGCTCGTGGAAAGCGGCGGCGCGAAACACCTGGACCACTTGGTGGTGGTTTCCGCACCGCAGGAGCTTCGCGTGAAGCGTGTGATGGAACGCGATGGTGCTTCGGCGGAACAAGTCAACGCGCGGATAGCCGCCCAAGCGCCCGAAGCCGATCTCCTCGCCGCCGCAAGTTCCGTGATAGTCAATGATGGATCGCAACTCGTGCTGCCCCAAGTGCTCGCTCTCCACGAACGTCTCGCTCACGCCTTGCCCGCATGATCGAGGCGCGTCCACTTCCCTTGTCGCAGGCCGCGCAGGTGCTCGGTATCATGAGTATTCCGCTCGCCTTCGCCGGGCAATTGGTGGTGCCGGCGTTTCTGATGGGCGTGATCGCCTTCGGCTTGGGCCGGTGGAACGCGAACAAGGCGATGAAGCAGCCGCATGCCTTCACCGCGCTCAGCGTGAAGCAGTGCCGGCGGGCGCAACGGACGGGATTGGTGGGGGCGTCGATAGCCTTGGTGCTGTGGGTGCTGTATGCGCTCGCCATACTGCCTTAGATCTCAGCGCGGGTCGGTACGTTATCACGTGCTGGAGAGCGGTTTTCCCGCTAGCAGCCCCTCGTAAGCTTGATCTGCTGGTAGGTCGGGTCAGACGTTGAACCTGACCATGTCCTTTCTGATCCTGTCAGAGACTCTGTCGTGAAAATCCTTTCGGACGACCTCGTATTGTACAGGATCCAATTGGCGCAAGTACCGCAAAGAGTTCATCCAAAGAAAGGGTGGTGCGACGTCGCGGATAGCGCTGATGGCAGCGGCCGTAGCATCTTCAGGCGAAAGCTCGGACAAGCACCCCAGGATCCTGGGAAAGTCACTACCCCTCGGGAATTTGGAGAGTATCGATCGCAGGATCTCGATCTGCTCCTCCCGGTCATAGAACATGTTCAAATACTCGAGAGCCACCAGCCGTGACAAGGCGAACCAAGAGTCGAGGCAGTCATCGACCAAGAGTTTGAAGACATCCTTTGGCATTTCGGTGGCGGGAAAGGCCTGGTAAAAGCATGACCACTCTCCAAAGCCATCGCTTCCACGAGGTCTTCGCGAATCTTTTGATAGTCGCTCGCTCCTCGAACCGATGCGATCGTTTGCTTAATGAGCTTGTCCGGGACGAGGGGATTCTCCTCAAATAGACCCATGTCGAACCCAGCATGCCCTTGCTCCTGAAGCGCATGCACGTAACCGTTGGCCGAGAGCCCCCTACCCCAAAGAGTGTCCAACTGCTTACGAAGTTGTCCTTCGCTATGGCTTCGGTCATAGACCGAAGCTAGGGAAGCCTCCTGACTTCCACACGCGCGGATGAATGAGTTAGGGATTTAAGCCCTCAACGCGGTCGGCCACGGCCGGATCGCCCCATGCACGCGCTCCTCGCCGTGCGTTTCGATGAAGCGCTCCAGCAAGGCCAGGGTCGCCTTGGCATCGGGGTACGCGCGGTGCGCTGCAGTGAACGGAATGGCGAAGTAGCGGCACAAGCTCCCCAGGTTGTGGTGGGTGAGGTTGGGGAGCAATTGCCGGCTCAAGCGCTCAGTGCACAGTGTGCTGCGCTGGAACGCATGGCCGCAACGGGCCATTTCCTCGGTGAGGGCGGTCATATCGTAGCGCGCGTTGTGCGCCACGATCACGCGTCCTTCGGTCAGGGCCAGGACCCAGGGGGCTGCTTGGTGGAAGCGAGGCGCGCCGCGCAGATGTGCCCCTTTGATCCCGGTGAGCTTCTGAACGAAGAAGGGGAGAGGCATTCCTGGATCGATCAAGCCGTGCCAGCCCTGGAGGTCTTCCTCGGTGCCGGGAACGACCACCGCGAGTTCGATGATGCGTGCGACCCGGGGATCACCGTCGGTGGTCTCCACATCGACCACCGCGAAAGAGGGGCGCTGCATGGCCGGTTCATACGCTCGGATCGGACTCCGGTTACGGTGGTAAGTCAACCTCGCTAACTTGCCCGGCGCTGCCATGTTCAGGGTCTTCGCCAACTTCATCTTCCGCCTCATTGGCTGGCGCATCGAGGACCGGTCGCTGCCGCGGCCGGACAACTACATCGTGATCGTGGCGCCGCACACGAGCAATTGGGATTTTTTCCTCGGCCTCTTCGCCCGCAGCCTCGCCCACATGGACGATGTGAAGTTCCTCGGTAAGAAGGAGCTCTTCGGTCCCCCGTTCGGCTGGTTCTTCCGGGCGATGGGCGGTTACCCGGTGGATCGAAGCCAACGCGGTATGCTGGTCGACCAAGTGGCTGAACTGTTCCGCACGGTGCCTGGCTTCAAGATCGCCATCACCCCGGAAGGGACCCGCAAGCGGGTGGATACGTGGAAAACAGGGTTCTACCATATCGCGGTGAAAGCCAACGTTCCCATCATCCTCACTGCTTTCGACTACGGTCGCAAATGCGTCGCGTTCGCCCCTCCGTTCTGGCCCACGGGTGATCTGGACGTTGACATCGAACACATGAAGGCGCACTTTCGCCCCGTTAGAGGCAAGAACCCGGAGCACGGCGTGCATTGATGGCACCATCCTTGAAAGTCCCGGATCCGATCCAAAGAACCATGCGCGCCACGCTTCTGTCCTTCACGCTGCTCACTGTGGGGATGGCCACCGCACAAACGGACCGCTTTCCCCCGCTCACCGGGGAGACCTCCGATGGCCGTTCGGTAACACTTCCCGCCGCTGGTGCCAAGGGCTACACCCTGGTGGGCCTCGCCTTCAGCCAGAAAGCCTCGCCGTTGTTGGAGGAATGGGCGGAACCGGCCTTCCTGCGTTTCGTGGCCAAGCATGGCTTGTTCGCCGATACCTATGAAGCCGACGTGTGGTTCATCCCGATGTTCGTGGGCGGTAACAAGGTGGCCTATGAGCCGAGTTTGAAAAAATTCCGCAAGAGCGCCGACCCCGAAGTGGCCGAGCATGTGCTGTTCTTTCAAGGGGAACTCGCGCCTTTCCAGCTAGCGCTGGGCATGGAGAACGAGAACATCCCTTACTTCTTCGTCCTCGATGCGGAAGGGCGTATCGTCCATCGCACCGAGGGAACCTACAGCCTGGAGAAGCTCGATGCCATCGAAGAGCGCCTCATGGAATGATCGCGCCGCTATCTTCGCGCCCCGCATGCCCGAGAGGGCTATCAGCAACCAACACCATGCGAACTGATCTCATGCTTGTCCGCTCCTTCCTACCCTTGATGCTGGCCGCTTGCGGTGCAGCGCCCACGGATGCCGTAACCCAAGGCACCACCTCGCACGACCCACTTACCACCTCTACTGAAAAGACAATGAGCACCACCCCTGGCGAAGGCCTCTTCGCGAAGTTCACCACCAGCAAAGGCGAGATCGTGATCGCCTTGGAGTTCGAGAAAGCCCCGATGACCGTGGCCAACTTCGTAGGTCTCGCGGAAGGCACGGTGAAGAACACGGCCCGCGGGCAAGGACAGACCTACTATGATGGCCTCACTTTCCACCGGGTGATCCCGGATTTCATGATCCAGGGCGGCGACCCCACCGGCACCGGCTCGGGTGGTCCGGGCTATGCCTTTGCGGATGAGATCCATCCCGACCTGAAGCATACGCGCGCTGGCGTGCTGAGCATGGCGAACGCTGGCCCTGCCACGAACGGCAGCCAGTTCTTCATTACGCACAAGGAAACCGGGTGGCTGGATGGCAAGCACACGGTATTCGGTTTCGTCACCTCCGGTCAGGACGTGGTGAACGCGATCGTGCAAGGCGACAAGATCATCACCCTGAAGATCGAACGGGTGGGTGAGAAGGCGAAGGCTTTTGACGCCACCAAGGTGTTGGAGGCGAACGCTTCCAAGTTCCGCGGCCGCTAGCGCCGGGACCCTCCCGCACTGGAACCGCCTGGTCGGCCGCCGGAAGGACGACCTCCCGGTGACCTTCCTGATCGGCCACGGTCTTTGGAGACACGCAGGTCTGGCCGGTATTCCGGCCCGGGGCCGAACCCCTCGGGAAGGGGCACTTTTCGCACCGCGTAGCCGATCAATTTCTCGATCTGGCCGAACTCGCGCATCTCCTTGTCGTTGATGAAGGTGACCGCCTGGCCCTTGCGGGCGGCGCGCGCGGTGCGCCCAACTCGGTGTACGTAGTCCTCCGGATCGGAGGGCACATCGTAGTTCACGACCATATCGATATCGTCGATGTCGATGCCCCGGCTCACCACGTTGGTGGCCACCAGGATGCGCAGGCGTCGGTTGCGGAAGGAGAGGAGCACGGCCTCGCGTTCGCTCTGCTCCAGGTCGCTGTGCATGGCTTCGGCATCGAAGCCCCGCTTCTTCAGGTGCCGGGCCAGATTCTTCACCTCGATTTTACGCCCTGCGAAAATGATGATGCTGGTGGCCTCGCTCGTGCGCAGCATGTGTTCCAATACCGGGCCTTTCTGCATCTCAGTAACCACGTAGGCTTGTTGGTCCACGCCCTCGGCCGGCTTGCTCAGTGCGATACTGATCTCGAAAGGATCCTTCAGGATACGCTTGGTGAGGTCGCGGATACCGGACGGCATGGTGGCACTGAAGAGCAGTGTTTGGCGATCCTCGGGCAAGAAACCGATGATGCGCATGATGTCGTCGATGAAGCCCATGTCCATCATGCGATCGGCCTCGTCGAGTACCAGGAAATCCAGGCCTTTTAGGGGCACGTATCCGAGATTGAGGTGGCTCAACAACTTGCCTGGCGTGGCGATCACCACTTCAGTCCCACCCACCAACGCCGCCTTCTGCTGGTCGAACGAAGCCGCATCGCTGCCACCATAGACCGGAATGGACGTGATCGGCGTGTAGTACGCAATGGCCTGGAGCTGTTGATCGATCTGTAGGGCCAGTTCCCGTGTAGGCACCACCACCAATGCCCGGATGCTGCCTTCCACTCGCGGACGGTACCGCTGCACCACGTCCATGATCGGGAGCAGGAAGGCGGCCGTTTTGCCTGTGCCGGTTTGTGCGCAGGCTATCAGGTCGCGGCCTTCCAGAGCGGCTGGAATAGCCTGCTCTTGGATGGGCGTGGGTTTGCGAATGCCCATCGCGGCGATGCCTTCGAGGAGTGCAGGGTTCAACCCAAGTTGGTCAAAAGACATGTGCGGATGTGCGAATGGGTGGCGGAGGCCATAGACAAGCCCGCCTTTGATGAGGCGCGAAGATAGTCCCCTGTTTTCGGCGCTCAGGAAGCGCGGCGGAGGGACTGCTCTCCAAACGGGAATTCCAGTTCGTAGGTGGTGCCGTCGCTACGGAGTATGCGCAACTGACCGTTCAATTGCCCGGCCAAGGCCTGCACAAGGTCATGCCCGAAGGTGCCGGAGCGGAAAGCATGTTCTCCCAGGAAGCCGGTTCCATTGTCCACATACCGGAGGCCGCAAATGCCCGGTCTCACCATGGTCATGCCGATGTCGACCTGCCCGGAGATCTGGCCAGGATAGGCGTGTTTCACCGAGTTGGTCAAGAGCTCGTTCAGCAGAAGCCCCAATGGGATGAGCGTTTCAACGGGCAGTGGACCCACATCGGACCGCACCGCGACCTCGATGCGGTGGTCAGCACCGAAGCTGCGAAGTACGCTTTCGGACAGCTTCCGCAAGTGGTCCAACGTGCTCACGTCCTTCAAGTCCGCGCTTCGGTACAACTGATCGTGTACCATCGCCATGGCACCCACGCGGCGTTGGCAATCCTCCAGGGCTTGTTGCAGCCCGGGGGCTTCCAAGTGCGCTGTCTGGAGGCGTAGCAATGTGTTCACGATCTGCAGGTCGTTCTTCACGCGATGGTGGATCTCCCGCAACATGAGGTCTTTTTCCTCCTCGCTTATCAGGGTCTCGGTGAGCCGGGCGTTCTGCCGCTGTAAGGCCAGGTTCTTCTCATGGATCTCCTGGCTCTGCTTGTGAATGATCTTATTCTTCAACCGGATGCGGCCCATGGAACGCAGGTTCAACCGGCCCATGATGCTCAATGCGACCACCAGAACGCTCAATACGACGACCAGGTAGGCCATCGTCTTGTTGCGGCGTGAACCGCCAACGATCACCGCTTCGTTCATCGCGTTGCGTTCGCGAAGGGCCCGGTTGTCGCGTTCCTTGTTGTTCAGTTGGTACAACGTCTGCATACCGGCCAGTTGCCTGGCCGTCTGGACGTTCAGCAGGGAGTCCTTCAGGGTGACCAGTTGCCGCAGCTCGCTCAACGCATGTGCCGGGTCGTGCTGCGCATCGGCGAGTTCGAAAGCCAGTTGATGGAAGGCGAGCCGTTGTTCGCGATCTCGAAGCCCCATCATCAGCGACTTCAAACTGTCCAAGTGTGCTGCCGCGAGGCGCAGGTCACCCAGGCCGATATGGGCTTGCACAAGATCCCGACGGATCTGTACGGTTACAGGGTCGACATCGGCAAGGGTGAGGTTACGCTGTGCTTTGATCAGGTAGGGCAAGGCATCGGAAAAGCGCCTCTGGGCCAGTAGAAGTTCGCCAAAGACCAGCCAGCCTCGCGCTGTGCCTTGCCGGTCGTTCAGTTGCGTATGGATCGCTCCGGCCATTTCGCCCTGCTCGTAAGCTTCCGCGTAGCGCGCCGTGGCACCGAAGCACTGCATAAGGCGTAGATGCGCATCAGCGACCCGGCCGGAGTCACCTTGCAATTGCGCGATCATCAATGCCCGTTGGCTCGCTTCCACCGCTTGCTCTGGTTGACCGATCAAGCGGTACACCTTGCTGAGCCATTGCGGATCGTCAGCGATGCTTTTCTCGTCGTTCAGTGCTTGGCTCACTTCCAAAGCCCGAAGGGTAGTGCCTAGCAGCGCGTCGTACGAACCCATGGCCAGTTCACTCGACCGCAACGCCTCGAGCACGCGATGTACCTGGCGCTTGTCGTCACCGTGCTCGGCGAAACCAAGGGCGGCGCGTCGGTGGGCGAGGCATTCGCTCGGCCGACTTTTTTCCAGGGTATTGGATAGCTCCAACAGCACTTCCGCACGCTGATGCGCGTCCGCCACTCCGGTAAGTCGGGCCTGATGGCCTTTCTCCTGCCGCGATGCCCGCAAGTCGGTGGAAAGCACCGAGTTCGCCATGACGCAGACCAACGCAACCAACTGGAAATGCCTTCGCATGGCGCCTTGATACGCCGAAGGTTCCTTGTCGGTTGCGTGTGGCCGCGCTGCCTAGGTTTGACGCATGAAGGTGCGCGTGGAGGTCTGTGTCACCTCGATCGAAGAGGCGACCGCAGCGGAACGTCTTGGCGTGGATACCGTGGAGGTCTGTTCCTGGCTATCCTGCGGCGGGGTCACGCCGGGTCCGGGGATCGTGCGGGTGTTGGGCGAACGGATCCACATTCCCCTCCGCGTGCTGATACGCTGCCATGGGGGAGCTTTCAACTATACGGGACCTGAATCGGAGGGCATGCTCGCCGATATAGGGCATTTCGTGGCAAGGCCCGGCTCCGGGGTTGTCTTCGGTGCTTTGGATGGGCTCGGCGGTCTGGATCTGGTGCTTGTGCGATCCGCCTTGGCCGCTTCCGCAGGCCAAGAGTTCACGTTCCACCGGGCCATCGACCAAAGCCGCGACCCCTTGGGCATGATCGAACAACTTGCCGACCTCGGCATTGCTCGCGTGTTGACCTCCGGTGGCGAAACGCACGCAGCGAGCGGAGCAGCGAAGTTGCGCGCCATGCGAAAAGCCGCTGAGGGCCGGATCCATCTCGCCATGGCCGGTGGGATCAATGCGAGCAACGTGGTGGAGCTGATCGGCTCGACCGGCATCGAGGAGGTCCATTTCTCAGCGCAAAGGGCATCGTCCGTTCCACCGCATCGCACGGCGATGGGCAGCGCTCCCGGGTCCTTTGCGGTCGCATGTGACACGGAAAAGATCGAAGGCGTCCTCAATGCGCTGGTGAAGGCGGGTTTGCGATGAGGTGGAAGTGGTTGTCTTTCGCGGCTGCGCTTTTCTTGGCGGTGTTCGCTCACGGCCAAATGCTGCGGGTCCCTATCGATATGGGTTGGCGCTTCGCACAAGCTGGGACGGAGCGGTGGTATCCGGCTGTGGTACCCGGCGTCTTGCATAATGACCTCCTCCGGAACGGTTCGATCGGGGACCCTTTCAAGGACAGCAATGCGGATAGTGCGCGCTGGGTGGAACAACACGACTGGATCTATACATGTAATGTGGCGGCGGATGAGGCGCTACTAACGCGCCAGCACATCGATCTGGTGTTCCACGGGTTGGACGTATATGCGGATGTCTATCTGAACGATGCACATCTCGGAACCGCGGACAATGCCTTTCGAATCTGGGAATTCGATGTTCGCAAAGGCCTGCGGAAGGGTGACAACCAACTCCGGGTCGTGTTCCGATCGACCGTGAAGGAGGGCGCCGAACGACTGAAAAGACACGGTGTGCAACTGCCGGCGGATAACGACAAAGGCGCGCCGAAAGTGAGCCCGTTCGTCCGCAAGGCAGCCTTCCAGTTCGGGTGGGATTTTTCGCCGCGTGTGGTGGGGTGTGGCATCACCGGCGCGGTGGAACTGCGGTGTTGGGACATGGCCCGTATCGTGGATGTCGACGTTCGCCCGTCTGCGGATCCGGCGAGCGGTCGCCACAGCATTACCACGCATCTCGAAGGAATAATGCGCAATGATCTTTCGCTCGTGATCACCTCTGGCGACGAGCGCGACACCGTACCGATCGTTATTCGCGGAGCGAATGCCCGGATCACCGCTGACCTACCTGCCAGGCCAATGGAACGCTGGTGGCCGAACGGTTCCGGCGAACAGCCAATGATGGATGTGCGCGTCGAGCTGTTGCAAGGCGGGCGGGTGATCGACACTGCGACCAAACGCATCGGCATTCGCACGATCGAACTGGACCAACGCCCGGACAGCATCGGCGCGCCCTTCACCTTCTTGGTGAACGGGAAATCGATCTTCATGAAGGGCTGCAACCTCGTCCCTCCGGATGCGATCGATCCGAACACTTCGGATAGTGCTTGGGTTGCGCTCGTGTCGACGATGCGCCGAGCACACATGAACATGGTGCGCGTTTGGGCAGGGGGCATCTATCCACCGGATGCGTTTTATGCTGCTTGCGATACCGCAGGGATCCTGGTATGGCAGGACCTGATGTTCGCCACCCCAGTGCCCGGCGACAGTGCCTTCCTGCACACGGTAGAGGAGGAGGTGCGCCAGCAAGTGGTCCGGCTTCGCCATCATCCCAGCCTCGCACTATGGTGCGGGAACAATGAACTGGATATCGCTTGGAAGAACTGGGGATGGAACTCCACCTATGGGATCCACGGTGCGGATTCAACGCGAACGGCAGAGCAGCAGCACTACTTCTTCCATGCTTTCCTGCCCGAACTGATCGCGCGGTTGAGCGATGTTCCGTACACACCGACCTCAGCGCTCAGCAATTGGGGAAGCGCGAGCGGTCTTCGCCAAGGCGACCTGCACTACTGGGGCGTGTGGCATGCCGACAGCACCTTCGGGTCCTTTGTGGGCAATACCGGGCGCTTTGTGAGTGAGTATGGGTTCCAGAGCTATCCGGACAGCGCGCTACTGGCCAGGTATATCGAGCCGTCCCAACTGAATATCGGTTCCCCCGCGTTGAAGGCGAGGCAGTTCAGCTACCGCACGGACCGGCCGATCCTCGAGGCGATCCGCAGGGAACTGGGATTCGAGCCGGCCACGGTGGGCGACCTGCTGCTGGGAAGCCAGCTCGTTCAGGCGCTGGCCTACCGCGAAGCGATACGCGCACATCGAAGCGCACAACCCCGCTGTATGGGAACGCTTTTTTGGCAGTTGAACGATACCTGGCCGGGACCCAGCTGGAGTGGGTTGGATCGATCCGGTGCTTGGAAGCCAGCGCTCCATGCCGTCCGCGATGCGTGCGCGCCGATCGCGGTTGATCTTCGGTACAAGAACGGGTCGCTCAGTGCTGATCTATTGGCGGAGGATCGAACAGACCCGCTGCGCGTTGAACTTTCCCTGTGGTACCCGGACGGTGCCTTGTTCCGGCGTAGCGATACCACGTTCACCATGCCTTCGACCTGCTTGCAGTGGCCGATCGCGGCTCCACTACCATCCAATGGCATGGCCCAAGTGCGCGTCTATGGATCCGATGGCGATGTGCTCGCGAGCAACGCCCGGTGGATCGGAGATCCCAGAGCCGATGGGTTCGACCGTAATGGGGTGAAGATCCGAGTGGTCGAGCGTGCCGCCACTGGAACATGGCTGGAATTTTCGTCACCAACCCCGAAAGCGTTCGTCTGGTGGGCGCCAGGGGCGAATGCCTCCGCACCGAACGGATTCGCCCTCGAGCCGGATCGGCCGGAACGTGTATTCCTGCCCGGATATCTTCCTGCGGACCAACTTCCCGATGTGGTGGCGTGGCCATAACCCTGTCGGCTTTTCAACAGCCCACCCGGGATAGTACCGTGGGGGCGGAACAACCGGTTCGGGCCAATGCCTACCTTCGGCATCAAATGATCCGGCCCAACCGTACCATCGCATGAAAGCACTTCGACACTTCACACGTCCGGTCCTTGCAATTGCTCTCCTCGCCTCCGCTGGAAGTGCTTCCGCGCAAGGGAACTGCGAGAACTTCACCCTGTACCCCGGTATCACCATTCCGGACGCGCTCGGGGCATTGACCATCATTTCCACTTGTAGCTTCGAGTCGGAGTACTCGCAGGCTACGAACATCATCCCGGGTGCGGCCTACCAGTTCACGCACAGCAATGGCGGCTATATCACTGTTCGCCAAGATGTACCCGGTGGAACGGTGATCGGGCAGGGTTACTCCCCGGTAACCGTTACGGCGGTCACCGCCGGGGATCTTTTCCCGCATTGGACGGTCGATGACCAATGCACCACCCAGAGTGTCTGTATCACCACTACGGTTCAGCTGTTCCTCAACTGCACTCCGGCCGCAGCGACATATTCGGTCTTGGACGACTGTAACACGAATTCTTTCACCATCGAGTTGACTATTCTCAGCACCGGGGATGGGTCCATCGTGAACGTGGACCAGATCGTGAACGGGGTGTACCCACCACTTTCGCAGGTCAAGGTGTCGGCACGCTGATCCTCGGACCGTTTTGTGGTAGGCGATCAGGTCGATGTGGTCCTGAACCACGAGTTGGACCCGCTTTGCAACGTTTCCTTCCTCGGACTTGAATCCACAGGCAATTGCCCCATCATTTTGACATGCGGCGGCACCGAATACAGTGACAGCTATTGTTACACCGGGCCCGAGACCAAGACCTGGTGGTATCAGAATACCGGCACGGAGCCGCTCGCACTGCTCTTTTCCAGCGGATTCGTTGAATCCAACACATGGGACCAATTGACCATCTATGATGGACCGAACGATCAGTCATTGCCTATCTACACCAACCCGGCCCAGACTACTGATCTCGCCTCCACCTTAGTGATAACCACCGGCCAGAACCTATTCATGAAACTCGTTTCCGACTTCTCCGTGAGCTGCGACAACCAGATCGGGTGGGAATGGAACTGGACCGTGGGCTGCCTGGATTGCGATGTGCCAGCCGGTACCTTCAACGTGGTGCCTGATTGCATACACCGCGAGTACAGTTTGGAAGTGAACGTGACCTCCACCGGCGATGCCGCCACCGTGGATCTCGTTCTACCCGGTGATACGCTCACCGGCCTTGGTCTGGGTGTGCAAACGTTCGGGCCGATCCCATGGATTCCACCGTGAACCTGGGGCTTTACAACGGCGACAACAACCTCTGCCGCATTTTCAGCGGGCCGCTGGTGGCCTTTGAGGACAGTTGCGTGATCCCGGCGTGCCTCAATGTGAACCAGAACTACTGTTACAAGAACGATGACGATGCCTGGTTCGTTTACCAGAGCACCGATCCCAACAACCCCATCACGCTGAACTTCCTGCAGGGCGACCTGCTCGTGGAAGACAAGATCGTGGTGTACAACGGCCCTTACGACCAGTCCGCCGTGTTGTTCAACGGCAATCTCGGCGGGGACCTCACCGGCTTCGCGATCAGTTCGCAGAACCCGGACAACATCATCACCCTGCGCGTGCAGGCGAATTCTACGGCATCCTGCCTAGATGGGCAGGCGACCAATGACATGTTGTGGGATGTTGGCTGCGGCGGCGTTGGCATCGACGAGGTCAACGGTGAAGGATTCTCACTCTACCCCAATCCCACGAACGGCACGATCACCGTGCAATTGGGTAGTGATCGGGTGACAGGCACTTTGGTGCGACTGCTTGACCTGAGCGGGCGCGTGATCCACGCTGAACCAGTGCGCACCTTGAACGAGCGTTCGTTCCAACTGGACTTGGGCGATGTGCAGAACGGTAACTACTTCCTCCAACTTAGCACGGACCAATGGGTGAAGACCCAAGCCGTCCAAGTGGCGCGATAACGAGCACAGAAATTCGGTACGGAAGCCCGGCTCGAACGCCGGGCTTCTTCGTTCTGGTCACTTTGTTCCGATGCTGATCTCGTCGAGAAAGATCCAGCTCGCACCACCTACGCTCGGGTGACCAGAGGGGCAGGGCCCAGCGTTCTTCGCCATCACCTTGAGATAGCGCGCCTGTTTGCCTTTCGCCTTCGTACTGGAAAGTCGGAGCACATGCGTGGTCTCATCCTGCCGGGAGACCTTGTGCATGAGTTGTTCACTGCTCCATTGCCGTCCATTGATGCTCCAGGCAACATCCACGAATTCCGGGAACCAGATCCACGAACGTGGATCTTGGAGCATGCCGATGGAAAGACTATTGATTTCCATGGTGCTGCCAAGATCCACAGTGGCCAGCACATCTTGCCCTTGGAAACCTTGCCATACGCCGTTGCGGAAATCCTCTCCTCCTTCCAGGCCGTCCACGAGTGCTTGGTCGCCGCCTGCGGCATATTGTGGGGCGTAAGTGCTTTCCAGGCTCACGGTCCTGTTGCCGTCTACCCGATCGAAACGTGCTTCGACCACGGGGCCGGTGCGCCCGTTGTGCATCACTTGGGCTTCAACGGTGCCGCTCTGGCGCAGCACCAAGGTCAGCGGAGCTTTGCGGAATTGCTTCACGCCACCCTCCTTGATCCGGTAGTGCACTTCGCCATAGGGTAGGACTTGCGCGAACCGGATGGCCAGCGTGTCGCGGAACGTGCGGGATGGTGCGGATATGATCGCCGCTGGCAACGGGTGGTCGGCTTCCGCCGCGAGTTCACCTTCATCCGAGCCGGATGGTGCTCCACCGGGATGAGGGCCCAGGGTGAAGTGGAGATGTCCGCCCTGCATAAGGCGATCATGGCTCAACTGACGGAAGACCTCGGGCTCGTGTCCGTTCCATTCCACGAGCTCCACGTATCGGGCGTGCTCGTTCGGCCGGTCTGCCGTGATCAACAGGCGCTTTCCCTGGGGGAGGAATACCTCCGCGCTATCGAACAAAGGCACCCCCAGGGTGTATTGTGGGGAGCCCGGTGCGATGGGGTAGAAGCCGAGCGCACTGAGCACGTACCAACTGCTCATCTGACCGCAATCCTCGTTGCCGCTCAGTCCGTTCGGTGCATCGTGGTAGTGCTCTTCGCGGATCCGGGCGATGAGCGGGTCCATGCGTGCGGGTGCATCGCTGTGGGCATAGAGATAGGCCATGTGGTGGCTGGGCTCGTTCCCATGCGCGTACTGTCCGATCAGCCCCGTGATATCCGCTTGCTCGCGTCCGGTCGTACGTGTGTCCGCTGAAAAGAGCGCGTTCAGCCGGGCTTGCAAAAGCACCATCACCGCCGGTGACCGCCATGTACCGGTCCAAGTGGTGCGGGACGAAAAAGCTGTATTGCCACGCGTTCGCTTCGGTGAAGTGGAAGTTCACTTCGTAGGGATCGAAAGGTTCGATGAAGCCGCCGTTCCGCCGGGGGCGGAAGAAACGCGTCTCCGGATCGAGCAGGTTCTGCCAGTTGTGCGCGCGGGCATTGAACACTTCAGCAAGGCTGTCGCGGCCCAAGGCTTCGGCCATTTGCGCGATGCACCAATCATCGTAGGCGTATTCCAGGGTTCTGCTCACACTTTCCGCCTGGTCTTCGCTGCTGATGTAACCACGGCTTCGGTACGCATTGAGCCCGGGCTCATCGCGCATGGCGCTGTTAACCATGGCCTCCAGCGCGAGGTCCGCATTGAAACCACGGATCCCTTTCAAGTACGCGTCCCCGATCACGCTCGCGCTGTGGTACCCGATCATGCAATCGGTCTCGTTGCCCCACAGTTCCCAAACCGGCAGGCGTCCACCTTGTTGGTAGTGCAGCAGGAAGGTCTTGATGAAGTCGTTCACCCGGTCCGGCTCGAGAATGGTGAGCAGAGGATGGGTTGCGCGGAAGGTATCCCACAAACTGAACACGGTGTAGACATTGTGATCCGCCTGATGCACTTGCCCATCCATACCGCGGTATTGACCATCCACATCATTGAACACATATGGCGCGATCATGCTGTGGTAAAGCGCTGTGTAGAAGATGCGCTGCTGCTCCAGACTACCACCGCTCACTTTGACCTTGCCGAGCTTCTCGTTCCAAGCGACCTCGGCTTGTTTGCGCACTGCGTCGAAGTCCCAGCCGGGTAATTCGGTGGTCTCGTTCTTCATGGCCCCATCGCCGGTCACAGCGCTGATGGAAACCTTGACGACCAGCGGTTCGGCGGACGGGGCGAATTCAAAGACGGCGCGATCTTTCATACCGGGCCCCACAACATCCCCTCGTTGAACCGTCTCCTGGGGGACCTTTGAGGACTTGAACGGGCGAGAGAATTCGATGTAGAAATTGAGGTTCTGAGCGCGCGCCCACGAGCGACTGATCCGCGATCCCACAACTTGGTCGTCGGCGATCACTACGATGTCTGAACTCAGGATCTCGTCTCGGTGGCGCAGGTCGAGGACAACGAAGCCAGCACTGTCCTTCGGGAACTGATAGCGATGCATACCGACGTGCGGTGTGGCAGTGACTTCCACATTCACCTGTGATCCGTCCAGCAGCACCTGATAGTATCCCGCATTTGCCCGCTCATTGTTGTGTGAGAAACCTGATCTGTACTCTTTCGGATCGAAAGAGTAGTGTCCGCTCATCGGCATCAGCAGCACATCGCACAGATCCGCCACACCCGTGCCGCTCAAATGGGTATGGCTGAAGCCGTAGATCACACTATCGCTGTGGTGGTAGCCACCGCAACCATCCCAATCGTTGTAGCCATCGGGGCGCGTGTCGGGACTCACCTGCACCAGGCCGAAAGGGACGCATGCCCCCGGGAAAGTGTGGCCGTGGCCTCCCGTGCCAACGAAGGGGTTGACCAGGTCGCGGGCGATATCCTGCTGTCCTCGAAGGTGGTAGGGTGGGAGAACCCCGGCTAGGAAGAGCGCCAGGAAATATTTGCAACGGAAGCCTGAAAGCATGCGCCGAAGCTATGTGCGAAGCACAATTCACCAACCGACCTCATCCTCCGGTCCGCCCTTCGGCTCGGTTCCGCGACCTACATTGGGGACCCAACCCGATCCCCATGCGCTTGATCCTGTTCCTCGGCACTTCGCTTCTTCTCACCACCCTGAACGCGCAAACGGAGTGCGGAACAGGCCGGTATACCGATGTGGCCTACTTCGACAGTGTGACGGTGACAAGCGCTGTGCTCTTCGGTAACAACATTGGTGTTGGCGGTCAGCCGCAGAACCTCTACATGGATGTCTATGAACCCTACGGTGACACTTTGAGCGCGCGGCCTGTGGTGCTTGTGGCATTCGGCGGATCGTTCGTCGCGGGCAGCCGGGCGGATGTAGCCGAGTTGTGCGTGCAATTCGCCAAGTTGGGTTATGTGGCCGTGGCTCCTGATTATCGCGTGGGCTTGTTCTTTCCCAATGTTGCCACCACCACGCAGGCCGTAATGCGCGGCGCGCACGACATGCGCGGTTGTGTGCGCTACCTCCGCAAAACGGTGGCCGAGGACGCCAACCCTTATCGTGTCGATGTGGACCGGATCATCACGGGCGGTGTTTCGGCCGGTGCGATCTCAGCGCTGCACGCGACCTATCTGGACCAACCTTCGGAGATGCCCGCGGTTCTGGTATCCGATTCCGCTGCGTTGGGCGGTATCGAAGGCAATAGTGGCTCGGATGTTTACTCCAGCGACGTGCGTGCGTGCTACAGCTTCAGCGGGGCGATCGGCGATACGAGTTGGATAGTGCCGGGTGATCAACCCTTGGTGAGCGTTCACGAAGAGGGGGATGAGATCGTGCCATGCTGGACAGAGGAGGTCTCTGTTTTCGGTGTCCCAACCGGTCTGCTCGCCAGCGGCAGCGGACACATCCATCAGCGCGCTGAGCATATCGGGTTGCAGCACTGCTTCCTGCTCTTTCCTGGCAGCGGCCATGTGGGTTACTTGACCAGCGACCCGGAGGTCTCCTGGGGGTTGTGTTCGACTTTCTTGCTGAGGTGGTCTGCGGCAACAGCGGCGGCTGCGGTCTTCAGGAAGCAGCGGTTGCAGAAGTGTCGGCTATTCGACCTTTGAATGTGTTCCCCAATCCGACATCGGGCCCGTTGTTCATCGATGTGCCGGAGAACGGGAGGCTTGAAGTGCTCGACGTTTCAGGGCGGATTATGCTTTCACGGATAGTGGCGAGCGGGCGGTTGGAACTAGGGATCGAGGGTCTTAGCGCAGGACTCTATCATCTCAAACTTCAGGCAGACCACCTCTATACGACCCGGATCCTGCGGAATTGAGCGATCGCTCAGTGGCTGGTCAGCATAGCGGCTTTCGAGGCCAAACCCGCGTTCACGAGCACAGCTTCGGGCTCCGTCGCTCCATAGATGCGATGGGCCAACTCCTGACCGTTCTTGTCATACCGCCGCCAGAGCCCTGCTTTACGCCCTTCCGAGAAGGCACCGGTGCTCTCCAACTGCCCTCCGGCATGGTAGAATTCGAAGGTTCCGTGTCCTACCTGTAACGCTTCATCCAAGTAGGTACCGGTCATCCGAAGGCTTCCGGTGGCATCGACCACCCGCACATGAATGCGCCCATTGGCGTGCCAACTGGTGCGGAGCAAGGATCCATCGCGTCCTTTGGATGGCCGCATGAAAGCATCGACGAGTTGGTAGGTATTGCCTTCGGCATTGGCGCTGCTGCGCGACTGTTCGCGAAGCTCGGTGAGCATGGCGAGGTCGGCAGGTACGGTGTTCATCATCTGGGCTTCGCTTGCAAGTGCCAGGGCGGAAACCGCGATCAGGGGAAGGATAGTGCGGAGGTTCATGGGTAGGTGGGTGTGTGTTTCGACGGGACGAAAGTGCACCGAACCCCTACAAGACCGCGAGCGCTGTCGAACAACTGGATGCCTTCGGCGAGCAACTGGTTGGATCTGGTCCGATGCTCCGGTCTTGCGCGGACCAGTTCCTTGGGCTGAGTGATCCTGAACGGGCTATGCGAAGGATGCCGTTCATTTGCCACGCACCCTGAAATAGGTGCGCGCCGGACAACTTGCCGAAGGATGGATAGGGGATCATGATCCTGAGCGCCCCGGAGATCACCTGAACACGAGCACTGCCATGAGCGACCTACAGAAATTCACATCCACCATCCTTGAAGGCAACGCCTTTCAAGGGGGCAGCATCGTTCTGGGCGGTGCCCTGCTCGCGGGCGAAGTACCTGCGGGCGCTCATGTCCGTGTTCCATTACGCACAATGAATCGCCATGGGTTGATCAGCGGTGCCACTGGGAGCGGTAAGACCAAGACGCTTCAGGTATTGGCCGAGCAGTTGTCCATGAACGGCGTGCCAACCTTGCTGATGGACATCAAAGGCGATCTGAGCGGGATCGCGGCCGCTGGTGTGATCAGCGAGAAGATCGCGGCCCGACATCATAAAATACAGGTGCCCTTCGATCCGCAGGCTATGCCGGTGGAGCTGCTCACGCTCAGCGATCAGCCGGGCGCACGTTTGCGGGCCACCGTGAGCGAGTTCGGTCCGGTTCTTCTGGGCAGGATACTGGAACTGAACGACACACAACAGAGCGTCCTCGCTTTGGTGTTCAAGTATTGCGATGACCATGGCTGGGCGCTTTTGGACATCAAGGACCTTCGTCGCGTCCTACAGTTCATTATGGACGAGGGCAAGGAGGCGATCCGAAAGGAATACGGCCAGGTGAGCCCAGCCACGGTGAACATCATCCTGCGGAAACTGATCGAGATCGAGCAACAAGGAGCCACTGATTTCTTCGGGGAACGCAGCTTCGATGTACAAGACCTGCTCAAGTTGCGCGATGGCAAGGGCGTCGTCCACATCGTGCGGCTCACCGATATCCAGGACCGGCCGCGCTTGTTCAGCACCTTCATGTTGTGCTTGCTGGCCGAGATCCACGCGACCTACCCGGAGGTGGGTGATGCGGAAAAGCCCAAGCTGGTGCTCTTCATCGATGAGGCACACCTGATCTTCAAGACCGCGACCAAGCCGCTGCTCGAGCAGATCGAGACCATCATCAAATTGATCCGCTCCAAAGGGGTCGGGGTTTACTTCTGTACACAAGACCCGAGCGATGTGCCGGAGAGCGTGTTGGGCCAACTTGGTCTCAAAGTCCAACACGCGCTGCGGGCCTTCACGGCCAAGGACCGAACCACCATCAAACGCACGGCGCAGAATTATCCGCTCACCGAGTTCTATGATACAGAGGAACTGATCACCTCCCTCGGCATCGGAGAAGCCATGGTCACCGCGTTGAGCGAGAAGGGCATCCCAACACCGCTCGCCCACACGCTCCTTCGTGCCCCAGTGTCTCGCATGGACGTGTTGAGCCCCTTGGAACTCGACGGCCTCGTGGCACAGAGTGATCTGGCCGACAAGTACAATGAGGTGATCGACCGGGAAAGCGCTTTCGAGATATTGGAAAAAAAGCTCAAGGGGGCCGAAGAAGCTAAGGAGGTCGATACAAGGCCAAAGGAGCCCAAGCCAACACGCAAGGAACCGAGTGTTATCGAGGGTTTGAGCAAGAACACCATGGTCCGCCAGGTCGGTAATACGATCGTGCGCGAATTGGCGCGTGGCCTGCTGGGCGTGCTGGGGGTGAAACCGCGCCGGCGGTAGTGTTCCCGGAGGGGCTAGTTCCTTCGGTCCATGAAGATCATCACGTAGTACATCAACGTGCCGATGGAACCGATCGCCGCTACCAGATAGGTGCGTGCGGCCCACTTCAATGCGTCCGCACTCATGGCATGCTCTCCGGCCGTTACGAGGTTGCTTCGTTCAAGCCAAGCCAAGGCACGGTTGCTCGCGTCGTATTCCACGGGTAAAGTGATCACGCTGAACACCGTGGTGAGGGCGAACATCACGATACCGACCATTAAGAGTTGCGGGAAGGAGTTGATGAGCAGAATGCCGCCCAGCAACACCCATTGCACCAGCCGCGACGAAATGCTCACTGCGGGCACCAGGGTGCTGCGCAATGTGAGCCATCGGTAGGCCGTAGCGTGTTGCACGGCATGGCCGCATTCATGAGCGGCCACCGCGGCGGCGGCGGCATTGCGGGCATGGTAAACGCTTTCGCTCAGGTTCACGGTGCGGTTCGCCGGGTTGTAATGGTCGTTGAGTTGCCCGGCCACGCTCACGACCTTCACGGTGGTGATGCCATGGTCCTGCAGCATTCTTTCCGCGATCTCTTTGCCGCTCATACCATTGCTCAGCGGCGTGCGGCTGTATTTCTCGAAGCGGCTGCGCAACTGTTTTCCCACCAGCCAGCTGATGAGCATGATGACGATCCCGATCAGATAGGCTCCGCCCATGGTCTTGTTCGTTTTATTCAGGTACGGTTGAACAGATCTGGTTCCAACCTCGCCAACCGTCAGAAAGGCAGCGCCGCTCAGTCCTTGTCGGCGGCGTCCGCCTTCTCGATCTCCTTGTCCAGGATGTCGTCCATCGCCTTCAGGGTCAATTCGTCCACTTTGGCATCGGCCCGGGCCTTCTTCTTCATGAAGCGAAGCATGGCGTTCTTCTTTATCTCGTAGGCCACGTGAACGGTGTAGTCGCCGGTTGTGGCATTGTGATAGGTCTCTTCACCGGTTTTGCGCAGGTCGGCGATCTCGGTGTTCATCACTTCGCGCACCAGACTCTGGAACTTGTCGGCCACATCAGCCGCCCCGGCGTTCTCTGTCTGTCCCAAGTACTGGTCCGTGACCGCGCGCATGTTGGTACCCACTTGACCCGCAAGTTGGTTCTTGGCATCCAAGTCGGCTTTCCCGCGTGCGATGTTCTGTTTCGCGCTTACCCCTTGGCCCGTGCCCCGGAAGAAGCGGTTGTTGCTCTCGTAGGCGCTGCCACTGAACGGTTGTTTCACTTTGGTGCCAGCAGGAGTGGTGCTGCTGCACGAGGCGAGCAAGGAGAAGGCGACAAGGAGCATTGATGTGCTTCGGACGAGGATGGGCTTGGTCATGGAAAGGAGTTCTGGTGCCTGGCCAAGGTAAAGACCGTGCCACGGCCTGCGTCAAGGCGCTTCGCTGATCCATTCCTGTGATGCATCTTTCGCGAAATTCACCGGACCATGAGAGCACTCAAGACGATACTGATCATCCTACTCGCATTGGCGGCTTTGGTCGTCATACTCGGCCTGATGGGCCCAAAAGACTTCCGCGTGGAACGTTCCGCCGTGGTTAAAGCCCCAGCATCCGCGGTCTACGCCAATATCAGCTCGCTCGCCGCCATGGAAAAATGGGGGCCTTGGAAGGAGATGGAGCACAACATGACACAGCAGATGTCGGGCAGCCCCGATGGCCAAGTGGGCGCCATAAGCCATTGGAAGAGCGACGAGAGCGAAGGCGAACAGGAGTTGAAGGAACTTACTCCGAACACAAGCGTGCGCACCGAACTCCGTTTCCTTTCGCCATGGGCGGCTACGAATACAGGCACCTACGCAATTGAAGACCTCGGAGATAGCGCCAAAGTGACTTGGGGCATCGAGGGCCACAACGATTTCATGGGGCGCGTGATGGGCGTGTTCATGAACATGGACGAAATGGTAGGTCCGATGTTCGAAAAGGGCCTGATCAACTTGAAGAACGTGACCGAAACCGAGGCGGCGGCTATAGAGGCTGAACAAGCCAAGATGGTGGATGGGTTTGAGGTGAACATTGCCGACCGTCCGGCCATGGCCTATTACGGAACCCGCAAAATCGTGAAGTGGAGCGAACTGGAAGCGTTCTTCGGCAAGAATTTCGGGGCTGCGTTCGGGGCTGCGAAGGCCGCTGGCGTAGAGCCTGGCACCCCAAGTGGTGTGTACTTCGAGTGGAACGAGAAAGACCAGACCGCTGATCTGCTCGCGGGTGTGCCAGTGCCCGCCGATGCCAGAGCCAAGCTCAAGGGCATGACCTGGTACGAGACCCCAGCCAGCAAAGCCTACACGATCAACTACTACGGCAGCTATGCAGGCACCGGCAAAGCACACGAGGCCATGGACAAGAAGCTGAAAGCCGATGGCCTGGAAATGAACATGAACGTGGTCGAGGAGTACGTGACCGATCCAAGCACGGAACCCGATACCACCAAATGGCTCACGAAAGTGGTCTACTTGGTCAAGTAGGCTAATACGCACTGAGAAAAGCCTCGATCCAGCCTGCGCTGGGTCGGGGTTTTTCTTTATCGGTCTGTTGGCAAATTGCCGAGCGCAGCGACACTCGAGGAAAAACGGTGGCCACCTTCGCACCGCAGCACATGCCGTTCTCGATCGATCTGGCACCGTTCCATCTTCGGTTCAAACATCCCTTTGGCACCGCCCACGGATTCCGAGCGGGTACGGATTCGGTCTTTGTTCGCGTTGGAACCGACTCCTGCAAGGGGTATGGCGAAGCCACGCTCCCCCGTACGTAAGGGAGTCCCAGGCCTCGGTTATGGAAGCACTACGATCCATTGGTCACGAGCCCATTGGATTGATGGATCTCAACTCGTTCGCCGACTGGCTGAACCGAACCACTGCTTTTGCCAATGCACCAGCTTCCAGATCAGCGCTTTATATGGCCTATGTTGACTTCATTTCTAGACGCTCGAAAATAGCGATAGTTGATTTGCTTGGTGTGGCACAAGCGCTTGTTCCGCAGGCACTTGCGACCATTGGCTTGTGCGAACCGCACGAAGTTGCGCAGAAACTCGATGAGCTTGCGTTGGTGCCAGTGCTGAAAGTGAAGTTGGGTGGACATCATGATCTCGCTGTGATCAAAGAGGTTATCGATCGAACCGATCGCCGAATATTCTTGGACGCGAACCAAGGCTTGCGCAGTGTTCAGCAGGCGCTGGTTCTAATAGAGCAAGCTGGTGGGCCGGAGCGCGTTACTGGAATGGAACAGCCGTTCCCAGTGGATCGTCCGGACTTGTCAGCGGAACTGGCGCGACGGACACAGGTGACCGTCTACGCTGACGAAAGCGTTCAATGCATGGCCGATCTGGAAGGTGCGGCCGATGCGTTCGGGGGCGTCAACATCAAACTGATGAAGTGCGGTGGACTGGATCGAGCACTGCATATGATCCACCGGGCCCGCGAACTCAACATGCGTGTGATGCTTGGCTGCATGAGCGAGAGTTCACTCGGTTGTGGGGCCATGGCACGCTTAGCCGGAATGGCGGATCTGTGCGACCTGGATGGTCCTTGGTTGCTGGCAAATGATCCTTTCACCGGATTTGAATGGGGGCAGAACGGATTCGTTTGGACAACTGGACCAGGATTGGGTATCGTTCCGGCGATCGAACTTCCTTTCGTTCGTATTGGCGCATAATTTATATTATGTTAAGTTATATTGCGCTGAGGTTCTGCACATAGCACGTTGGACTTGCTCCTATCCAACCCACATAGTTCCGCGCTCTACCTTCGCCACCGACCCCCACTCTCTGTGCTCAAGACAGTTGCAAGATCCCTGATCCGGATGCTAACGCGGATCCCCGTTCGTGGTAGGCACAGATTGGCGGACCAATTGGGTCTTTGGGCGGCACCGGCCGGTACCGAGGTCATCCAAGTGAACGGTGTGCGCATCGAGATCGATCATCGAGTGCGGCAACACCGCATGATGTACTATGGCCTCTACGAAGAGAACATCTTCAACTTCCTGCATCGGTACCTGAAACCGGGCATGGTCGTTTTCGACCCGGGAGCGAACATGGGGTACTTCGCCGCGCAATGTCTCGGAGCGCTCAGCAGCCAAGGCATGGTACACTCCTTCGAGCCGTCGCGGACGGCGAACGGCCAGATGCGCCGAATGAACGACATGCCTGCGTTCGCCACATGGAAACTCTGGGACCTGGCCCTTACCGACCACACAGGTGAGCACACTTTCTATGATACGCCCCGTGTCATGCTACGCGGTTTCGCCTGTTTGGAGGGCACCTACGACCCTGCGGACAAGATCCCTATCCGGTTCAGGTAACCACTTTGGATGCGTTCTGCGCCGAACAGCGCATTGAACGGATCGACTTTCTCAAGCTCGACATAGAAGGTTCGGAGTTGCCCGCGCTGAAGGGCGCTGAACGGCTGCTAAGGGAAGGACGGATAGGCTGCGTGATGGTGGAGACCACATTGGTCGAACGCACGCGGGACCTGACCCAACGGATCGATGATCTGATGAAGGCGGCTGGTTTCCGATCCTTTCACGCTTCACGCGATGGACGCATAGTGCCCGTGGATGTGATGAAGCACACCACCTTCAGGGAGGATGTCCTTTGGTTGAAGCACTGAGCTTGACCCAAAAGCGAAGAGCCCCGGCTCCACCCGAGGCTCTTCTCCCTTAACACTCCAACGACCTATTGGCCCAATTTGGCCTTCATGGCCTCGTACTTGACCTGGTCGTTGGTCTTGGCATACAGCTTCATTAGCTGTTGGATCGTTTGTGCATCGTCCGGCTTGAGTTCGTGGGCCTTCTCGAAGTACGGTACAGCCTTCAGATAGACGGCATCGCACGCGGTTTTGGCCTTGTTGTACGCGTCATTGTCTTTGATGTCGTTCGCTTTGGCGTAGCACGTAGCCGCCCGGTTGTTATAGAGCACACCTACATTGAAGTAAGCATCGAAGAACTTCGGGTCCCGCTCCAGGCTCTTCTTGTAGTTCTCCTCGGCCAGGTCCGTCCATTTGATCACATCGGCTTCAGCCGGAGCGGCTCCTTCCTTGGGGTTGGCCTTCGAATCGTACATGCTGCCCAGGATCGAATAGAGGACCGGGTTCTCGGGATCGGCAACGATGGCCTCGTTGACGCTCTTTTCGGCTTCCTCGCCTCGACCGGTTTCCAAGAGGTAGCTCATCTCATCCAGGATCGGGTCCTTGTTGCCCGCGTGTTTGGTCCGCCCTGTGCGGGTGGTCGTGATCGCGCCATCCAGGTCCCCGCTTTTCTTTTGCAGGCTGGCCATGTAGCGGTAGATCTCCGGCTTGTCATACCCTAAGGCCAGGCATTCCTGGTAGCGCTTGATCGCCATGGCTGCGTCTCCCTTGGTCTCATAAGCCAAGGCGCTATTGAACATCGCATTGGTGTCCACTTGCCCGAAGGTCTTCGCGATGCGTTCAGAATTCCCGTAGAGGAGGATCGCTTTGTCGTACTCCTTGGCTCCAAAAGCGTCGTTGCCTTTGTTCAATGAAGCCGCTTGCAGGGCACCGAGGTTCTGGACGATCTCGGTTTTGTAGCTGCCCTTGGTGTCCAGCTCGTTCGCCTTGATGTAGCTGTCCACCGCACGTTGCAGCGCTTCCGGGAATTGCGCCTTCAGGGTCTCGTCCTTCCCCAATGCGATCAGCCGGTAGATATCGCCCCGGTACCGCCAGGTTTTGTCCTTGCCAGCGGTGGTTTCATTGGTGATAGCGGGTTCGATGAACTCGGCCGCTTTGGCCAGATCGCCGTCCTGTAGATAGTTGTAGGCGTTCACCACGTTGGCGTTCTGAGCGCTGAGGCCTAGAACACCGCAGGCGAACAGTAGCGAGAGAGGCGTCTTCATCATGCGGTTCCGTTGCATCGTTTTCATTCTTGCGGGCCGGGGGTATCAACTTCGGTGCCAGGGGTCGCGGCGCCTTCCTCGTCGCCGCCCGCTTCAGTTTCCTCCTCCTCGTGCAATTCGCTTTCCACCTTGGCCACCGCTGCGATGCGGTCCTTGTCGCGCAATTCGATCAGCCGCACGCCTTGCGTAGCCCGACCGAGTTCCCGCAGGTCGCTCACGCGGCTACGAATGGTGATCCCGCTCCGGTTGATGATCATGAGGTGATCATCGTTCATCACGTCCTTGATGGCCACCACATTCCCGGTTTTGTCGGTGATCTGCAAGGTTTTTACGCCCTTGCCGCCTCGGTTGGTAATGCGGTAGACAGGCTCGCCTTTCTCATCGAGCAACGGCGTCCGTTTACCGTAGCCCTTCTCGCTCACTACAAGCACTTGACGCGTAGCCGTATCGGCCTTGTCAATGGTGATCATGCCCACCACTTCGTCCTTTCCTTCCAGCAACATGCCGCGCACACCGCTGGCCCCGCGACCCATGGGTCGCACGCGGCTCTCCTCGAAGTGTACGCACTTGCCCCCCCGTGCGGCCATCAGAATGTGGCAGTTGCCATTGGTGAGGCGGGCTTCGAGAAGTTCATCGCCGTCGCGGATACCGACCGCGATGATCCCGTTGGCCCGTGGGCGGCTATACGCCTCGAGCGTGGTCTTCTTGATCACCCCTTTTTTGGTGCAGAGCACCACGAAATGGCTGTTCAGATACTCCTCGGTCTTGAGGTCCTTCACGTTGATGTATGCGAGCACTTTGTCATCGCCCTCGATCTGGATCAAGTTCTGGATCGCGCGGCCCTTGCTCTGGCGGGTGCCTTCGGGGATGTCGTAGACACGCATCCAGAAGCAACGCCCCTTCTGGGTGAAAATGAGCAGGTAGTTGTGGTTGGTGGCCACGAAGAGATGTTCCAGGAAATCCTCGTCGCGCGTGGTGGAGCCGCGGCTGCCGACCCCGCCCCTGCCTTGGGTGCGGAATTCGTTCAAGGCCGTGCGCTTGATGTAGCCCAGGTGGCTGATGGTGACCACTACCGCCTCGTCGGCGATAAGGTCTTCCATGTTCAGGTCGCTGCCACCGGCCAAGATCTGCGTGCGGCGCTTGTCTCCGTACTTCTCCTTGATCTCCAGCGTTTCGTCCTTCACGATCTGGAGGCGGATGCCTTCATCGGCGAGGATCGACTTCAGGCGATCGATCAGCTTCATCAGTTCGGCGTGCTCCTCGCGGATCTTGTCGCGCTCCAAACCGGTCAGGCGCTGCAGGCGCATATCCAGGATCGCCTTCGCCTGGATCTCGCTCAGGCCGAACTCCTTCACAAGGCCGTCTTTGGCCTCGTCTGGCGTCTGGCTCGCGCGGATCAATGCGATCACGGCGTCCAAGTGGTCCAGGGCGATCAGCAGGCCCTCGAGAATGTGGGCGCGCTCCTCAGCTTTCCGCAGGTCGAACTTGGTGCGGCGCACGATAACATCCAGACGGTGGTCCACGAAGTGGCCGATCATCGCCTTCAGGCCAAGCATCACGGGGCGACCGCCTACCAGAGCGATGCTGTTCACGCTGAAGCTGGTCTGCAACGCGCTGAACTTATAGAGCTGGTTGAGCACGACCGTGCCCATGGCTTCGCGCTTCACATCGTAGGCGATCCGGATGCCGGTGCGGTCGCTATAATCGTTGACATCGCTGATGCCCTCGATCTTCTTGTCGTTCACCAGATCCGCAACGCCTTTCACGAGCTGAACGGCCTTGTTGGTCTGGAAAGGGATCTCCGTGCAGATCACCACTTCCTTGCCGCTCTTCTCATCCTCCTCGATGTGGCACTTTGCGCGCAGCACCACCTTGCCCCGACCTGTTTCGTAGGCCTCGCGGATACCCTCGACGCCATAGATCACACCACCCGTAGGGAAGTCGGGGCCTTTGATGTGCTCCATCAAGCCCGCGACATCAATGTCCTTGTTCTCGATATAGGCCGCGATGCCGTCGCACACCTCGCTCAGATTGTGTGGGGGCATGTTGGTGGCCATGCCCACAGCGATACCGGCGGCGCCGTTCACCAACAGGTTCGGGATCTTGGTCGGCATCACGCTGGGCTCTTCCAGCGTATCGTCGAAGTTGGGGCGCATGTCCACCGTCTCCTTGTCCAGGTCGGCGAGCACTTCCTCAGCTATCTTGCGCATGCGGGCCTCGGTGTAACGCATCGCCGCAGGGCTGTCGCCATCGATGCTGCCGAAGTTGCCCTGGCCATCCACCAACGGGTAGCGCAAGCTCCATTCCTGGGCCATACGTACCATGGCGTCGTAGACACTGCTGTCGCCGTGCGGGTGGTACTTACCGAGCACTTCACCGACGATCCTCGCGCTCTTCTTGTGGGCCCGGTTGCTCAATACACCGAGGTCCTGCATGCCATACAGCACGCGGCGATGTACCGGCTTCAATCCGTCGCGCACATCGGGCAGCGCCCGGCTCACGATCACCGACATCGAATAATCGATGTAGGCGGTGCGCATTTCGTTCTCGATGTTGATCGGGATGATCTTCTCTCCTTCTGCCATGTCTGTCAGTTCGTCACGCTGGCCCGGTCCTTGCGAACGGGGGTCCCCGAAAAGGGAGCCCGAAAGTACAGGTCACGCCGCGTTCAGCCCGCCGTTGTTTTTCCACAGCCCGCACACTTCCTTGTGAATAAATGGACGATGGCTGAACAGGACCCCGCGCAAGTCGTTCAATAGCTTGCCCCCGCTGGCCGAGCAGCTATCTTTCGGCTTCCCCAGGAAACTCCCGACCACGTAGCACCGCACGAAAGCATGGACGCCAAATTCTCCCCCCGCGTAAGGGACGTCATCACCTTCAGCCGCGAGGAGGCTCTTCGCCTGGGGCACAACTATATCGGCATCGAACACATCCTGCTGGGCCTGATCCGCGAAGGGGAAGGCAATGCGGTGAAGATCCTGCACCACCTCGAAGTGGATCTGGACGAACTGCGCAAGGTGGTCGAGGGCGGTATGGAGCCCGCCAGCGCTATGCGACCGCCGGACAAGGACAAGATCACCTTGATCAAGCAGGCGGAGAAGATGCTGAAGATCACCTTCCTGGAAGCCAAGCTCTTCAAGAGCCCCCATATCGATACCGAACACTTGCTCCTCAGCATCCTGAAGGACGAGGACAACCTAGCGACCCGAACATTACACAAGTTCAACGTGGACTACGATAGCGTGAAGAACGAAGTGGACACCATTCTCGCCGGAGGCGGCCCCGCCACCGATGTGCCCCGCAAGAGCGGACCCAAGGCCCAAGGTCCCCAAAGCGCGGATGATGATGATGATGATAGCGGCAACTTCGGAGGTGCGCCCGGACAGCGCAAGCAAGGTGACAGCAAGAGCAAGACACCTGTGCTGGACAACTTCGGGCGGGACCTCACCAAGTTGGCCGAGGATGGCAAGCTTGACCCGATCGTAGGTCGCGAGAAGGAGATAGAGCGCGTGAGCCAGGTATTGAGCCGCCGCAAGAAGAACAACCCGGTATTGATCGGTGAGCCCGGCGTGGGCAAAAGCGCTATCGCCGAGGGTTTGGCCCTGCGCATCATCCAGCGCAAGGTGAGCCGCGTGCTCTTCGGGAAGCGCATCGTGGCATTGGACATTGCCAGTTTGGTAGCGGGCACCAAATACCGCGGCCAGTTCGAGGAGCGGATGAAGGCGGTGATGAACGAACTGGAGAACAGTCCGGATGTTGTTATGTTGATTGACGAGATCTACACCATTGTAGGCGCTGGCGGTGCGAGCGGAAGTCTCGACGCCAGCAACATGTTCAAGCCCGCCCTTGCGCGTGGTGAGATCCAGTGCATCGGGGCCACCACCTTGGACGAATACCGCCAGTACATCGAAAAGGACGGTGCCTTGGAGCGACGCTTCCAAAAAGTGTTGGTGGAACCCACCACAGTCGATGAGACCATCCAGATCCTCAATAACATCAAGGAGAAGTACGAGGACCACCACAACGTGAGCTACACGCCGGAGGCCATCGAGGCCTGTGTGAAGCTGACCAATCGCTACATCACCGACCGCCACCTACCGGACAAGGCCATCGATGCGTTGGATGAGGCCGGTAGTCGTGTCCACATCAGCAATATCGTGGTGCCGAAGAACATCCTGGATGTGGAGGGCCGCATCGAGGAAGTGAAGGAGGAAAAGAACAAAGTGGTGCGCAGCCAGCGGTACGAGGAGGCCGCCAAACTGTGCGACAAGGAGCGGCAGCTACAGGAGGAACTGGAGCGCGCCAAGAAGCAGTGGGAGGACGAGAGCCGCACCCACCGCACCACGGTGGCGGAAGAGAACGTGGCCGAAGTGGTTGCCATGATGAGCGGTATTCCTGTGACGCGTATCGCCGAGAAGGAAAGCGGCAAACTGCGCCGCATGAAGGAGGAAATGCAGGGCAAGGTGATCGGGCAGGAAGACGCCGTGGGCAAAGTGGTCAAGGCGATCCAGCGCAACCGCGCGGGCCTGAAGGACCCCAACCGGCCCATCGGTTCGTTCATCTTCCTGGGCCCCACTGGGGTGGGTAAAACACAGCTTGCCAAGGAACTGGCCCGCTACCTCTTCGACACTGAGGACGCACTGATCCGCATCGACATGAGCGAGTACATGGAGAAGTTCTCCGTGAGCCGCTTGATCGGTGCGCCCCCCGGCTACGTGGGGTACGAGGAAGGAGGTCAACTCACCGAGAAAGTACGCCGCCGCCCCTACTCCATTATTCTATTGGACGAGATCGAGAAGGCGCACCCGGACGTCTTCAACCTGCTCCTGCAAGCACTTGATGATGGGAAGATGACCGATAGCCTCGGTAGGCATATCGATTTTAAGAACTCCATCATCATCATGACCTCGAACATCGGGGCCCGCGACCTACAGGACTATGGCAAAGGCGTAGGCTTCGGCACCTCGGCCAAGAGCACGGGCCAGGAGGAGACCAACCGCGGCATTGTGGAAAAGGCGTTGCGCAAGGCCTTCGCCCCGGAGTTCCTCAACCGCATCGACGATATTGTGATGTTCAATTCGCTGAAGCGTGACGACATCCACAAGATCATCGACATCGAACTGGGCTACCTCTACAGCCGTGTCGCCGACCTGGGCTACGATATGAAGCTCACGGACGAGGCCAAGGACTTCCTGGTGGAAAAGGGCTACGATGAGAAGTTCGGTGCACGCCCATTGAAGCGCGCCATCCAGAAGTTCATCGAGGACCCCATGGCCGAGGAGATCATCAACCAGGCCGTGGAGGAAGGTGACAAGATCAGCATCAACCTCAACAAGGAGAAGACCGATGTGGCGATCAAGGTGACCAAGGGCAAGAAGAAAGTGGGCAAGGCCGATCCCGGTTCACTCCCCGGTGGTGAAGCCAAAGAACTGCCCCCGGCGCCAGAGCCGCCCACGGAATAGATCAACCGGTCCACCGAATAGAAAGCCCCGTCCTGAAAATGGATGGGGCTTTCCATTTCCACCTCACCACTCCCCCGGGCCCTCGTCCTCCGACTTCCGGAAGCGCGTGCTGAAGCCGAGCCCCACGGTGAAAAAATCATAGGGTCCTTCCGGTGCATCGAGCACAAAGCGCGGTGGGAACTCGGTGAGATTGAAACGGTCCGGGGCCATGTAGGCTTGGTCCCTTTCGTAGCCCAACTGGAGGCCGAACGCCAGGTTGTCCGAGGCGTGCAGGTACAGCCCGAACTGTGCGCCGGTGTGCAAGCCCTGCTCTTTGAAGGTGAACTTGCCGAGATCGCTGTTGGAGGTGTACCGATAGTCCGACAAGCCCACTTTGGCCGCCAGTTCGATGAAGGTGCGCTGGCCAGTGTATTTCTCCCATTGCACTTTGCCGAAGTAGGTGGCGCGGAAGATCTCGCCGCTGAGGGCTTGCGGTGCGAACGCCCGCTCCTCGATGCCGAACCAACATGCCCGGCCGCCCAGCCCGAAGCCCAGGCCTTTCCAAACCGGGTATTGCACGCACGCATCGATCCCGCCGATGCTCTCGGTAAGACCGGTGAAGACCGGGATGCCGATGGGCAAAGGAAGGACCAGCGTGCCTTTCGCGGTGAAGGACGGTTCGGGGAAACGCGTTCGCTGGGCGCAAACCAGCGACGTGAGCGCGATACCGATCAGCAGTGTGGCGGTCCTCATGCTTGCTGCAAACGGAACCGCCGCAAGTTCCGTTGTGTTGGGCTGCGCAGCTCCAGGTGGTAGAAGCCGTCGGAGCGCCCTTCGAGCGAGCGTTCGATAGCATGATCCCCCGGAGCGAGGTCCACAGCCGCCCATTCCTGGAGCGGCTGATGGCTGTTGTCCAACAATGCCGTGTGGTATTCCTCCCGGCGGGGAACCTGCAACCGCACCAATAGGCGCGAGGGATGATAAGCGACCTGCACCTCCGAGAGTTCGGCATGGCGTAGGACCGGCAGATCCTTCGCCATCACTTTCCTGCGGAACCGCCTCGCCAAAACCAGCACCAGCACCGCGCTCAGGCTGATGGTGAGCACGATCCGCAGGGTCTCAAGATCGGCGCGCATCGTATCTGGGGAATGTTCTTCGTGTAAGGGTCAAAGCACGATGATGCCTTTGATCGCCGAGGCGCGATCATACCGGTCCACCACATCGTCCGCGTTCATCATCACCTCGGTCACCGTAATGCTCAGGTACTTGCCTCCTTTCGAGTAGCGCCGTAGGATCTGCGATTCCGGCGGGAACAAAGCCAGCACGGCTTCCAAGCGCCCCTGCTCCGGTTCGAAGATGAACTTGTACATATACACCGATGGCCATTCATGCACCTGGTCCAGCCGCTCCTTCAAACGCAGTTTCGTCTCCTCGTTGAGCATGGCGTTACCTTGCAAAGGTAGCCCGCTGTGCAAGGCATGAACCTATCGGCACGCTGCGTGTACAGCATCCTGAACGATCCGCGCGAATGAGTTCCCTGAAGCCGTTCCAAGCATTTCTTCCGACCCTCTTCGGTGTGCTCGGTCTTTTCCTGTCCGGCAGGGCCCACGCCCAAGTGAACCGAACCGACGACGCAGCGCCACCCTCTTCCTACAGCAATATGCAAGGACCCTGGGAAGGCAAGGCGCTGGAGCAGAACGTGGCGCAGTGGAACATGATCGTGCAGAACCGGCCCGATGATGTCGCGGCGCTCTACTCCCTGTTCCAGAGCGAACGCCAGACCGCGCTCTCCGAAGGCAATGGCCGGATGAACAGTGCGGCGAAGTCCAAGCTGGAGGCACGCGCGAAGGACATCACCCAACGCGCACCCGGGAGCTGGGGCGCTTCTTTGGCCAACTACTACCTGCAATTCCCCTCCGAAGCGGCGTTCAAATCACTGGACGAAGCCGAGACTGTAGCACCGGACAGCCCCGAGCTTATCGCACCGCGGATGTCCAAGGCCTTACGGGATGGCGATCAGCCCGCATTGAAGAAGGCCGCTGCCGATCTGTACGATCGCGGTCAGGTGGCGCCCGGGCTATGGCAGATAGCCGAGGATGTTCTCTCGTCGTTGGAGAAGGATGCCGTGGTTCTTCTGGCGGGAGAAATGGATGCCTACCCGCTCATCACTTTGCAGCAGCGCTCAGGTTCGCGGCCGGACGTGTTGGCGGTGGATGTGCGGGCGCTGGAGGATCCCACCTATCGCCAACGGATCTGGGCTGCGGCAAGTGCCAGCGGGGCCTCTCCGACCGCAGGGCCAGGGTGGGCCAACGCGTTGGCGAAAAACGGTCACCGTCCCGTTTATCTGGCCCTGAGCTTGGATCGCTCCTGGATCGATCCGCTGCGTTCCGAACTGGTTCTTACGGGGCTGGCCTTCCGGATCGGACGTGATCCCGTTCCCCCTGAATTGTTGGGCCAGCGTTGGAACGCGATGCACCGCACTCCCGAGGCCGGTCCGCTTTCGTGGAACTACCTGCTGCCGGGTAGCGTGCTGCTTCGGTACTACCGCGAAACGGAGGATGAGGGCCGCGCTGCGTTCACCGAGCAGGAACTGCGACGCATCGCCGGCCGTGTGGGCGCTACCAACACGCTCTATCAACTCGGCGTTCTGGAACACTGATCATGGGATTGCTCGGCACCAACCTCCGCAGTGCGAGCGATGAGCGCCTCATGGAACTCGTTGTGCGCGGCGATGAGAAAGCCTTCGTGGCGATCTACGACCGCTACCACGGCCGGGTATTGAACTACTTCCACCGCATGCTGTGGCAGGACCGGCAGCGTGCGCAGGACTTCATGCAGGACCTGTTCACCAAGATCGCCCACAAGCCCGCTGCTTACGACGCTTCTCGCCCTTTCGGCACCTGGTTGTTCAGCGTGGCGAACAACATGTGCAAGAACGAATACCGGCGCGAAGAGGTACGGCGCGCGGCCGTGCCGGAACTCCGCCACAACGGCACCGCTGTGCTCGAAGCCAAGGGCGGCGAAGCGGTGGACCGCGAGCGCTTCCGCCATCGCTTGGAAGAAGAGTTGGACCGCCTGGACCCGGACCACAAGGCCACTTTCGTGATGCGCTACGAGGAGGATCTGGCCATCAAAGAGATCGCCCTGGCCTTCGGTATCTCGGAAGGCACCGTGAAGAGCCGATTGTTCTACACCCTGAAGAAGCTGGCCGAACGCCTCAAGGAATTCGGCCCATTGCCCCTGCCCCATCATGGAGAAGCGTGAACGATACGATCCCGAAGATCTAGAGAGCCTCTTGAGCGAACGGGCTTTCGATGAATTGCTGGCCGAGGAACGCGCCTATGTGCTGCGGCATGTGAGCGGGCGCGACGAGTACGAAGCCATGCGCGCAACACTCGGTCAACTGCGGGCCCATCCATCGGGACGCGCTCCGATCGTGGCCGATCCTGAAACACGCGACCGTGTCCTTGCTGCTTTCCGGGAGGCGCACCAGCCGCAATGGCGCATCTGGCTGAACAGCATTTCGCTCTGGCTCATGCCCGAACGCCCCGTTTTGCTGTGGCGCCCTGCGCTCGCTTTGGCGTCCCTCGTCTTGCTCGTTGTCGCCGGGGTCACTTGGTTCCGGGGACAGAACGGGCTGGAGAACGCTGTCGCGGAAGTGAAGCTGGAGGTTCCGCAGAACCCGGCGCCAATGCCTCAGGCCGGGGATCGGGCCCCAACTACCACCGCCGCTGAACCGGAAGTGGAACGTTACGCCGCTGAGAAAACACCTCAGACCAAGGCCTTGCTGAACGGTGTTGCGGAGCTGCACGAGGATAGGGTCGAAACACTTGCGGCACCGGCCACCTCCACTATTGAGGCTGCAACCCTTGATGAGAGCGTTTCTCTTGCAAGCGCTGGTCTCGTGCAGGAGATGGACACCGAAAAAGCGAACGAGGAAGCAACGCGACCAGCGGATGTGCAACTGGCTGCTGTAGGCACCGTCTCAAAGACCTTGGAGCGCGCTGAGAGCAAAACGCGATCGCGCAAAGCCAAGGACGAAGAGAGCGGCCAGGAGGATATGACGATCACCGCGAACGCCGATCTCTTCGTGCTGCTTCGTGCGGCTTGGTAGCCTCCGGGAGCCCTATTGGACCGCGAAGCGCTGCGTGATCGAAAAATCACGCGCCTTCACGCTCAACTGGTGCTCCCCTTTCGGGAACAAACCCTTGTCCAGCATCCGGACAAGTTCGCCGGTCATGGCTTTTCCTTCCTCGTGGTAGAGGGTTCTGCCGTTGGCATCGATGATCAACAACTCGACCGCGCCGATGCGGCGATGGTTCTCGATCCGCAGTTCGATAAGCGCGGAACTGCGTGTACACTCCACTGCCACGGTCGCATTCTTTTCATCACCGCCACCGGCTCGCGTCGAAGGGCTGAACAGCAGCAGTGCGGATGCGACCATCACAACGTGGACCGTTCGGTTCATAACTCAAAGATAGACGGAGGTCCGGATCACTCCTCCCACCTGCGGGCGAAGGGAGCTTCACGAAGCAAGTGGCCCTCCGTGGTGCTCAGCGCATAAGTGAACCCGTTGTAGATGCTGAACGCGCCATGCGCGCCATCGGCACGGAGTGCGAGGAAGCCCACTTGGTGCCCTTTCAGATCGGGGTTTCGGCGCAAAATGCGTTCGACGGCCTGGCGGCAGGCTTCTTCAGGGGCCACGCCCTGGCGCATCAGTTCCACCACGGTATGGCTGCCAGCGATGCGGATCACCAGTTCGCCCGTGCCCGTGGCGCAGGCGGCACCCGCTTCCCCGTCCACGAAAAGGCCCGCCCCGATGATCGGGCTATCGCCCACCCGGCCATGGACCTTGTAGGCCATGCCACTGGTGGTGCAACTACCGGCCATCAGGCCTTTGCTGTCCAAAGCGATCTGGCCGATGGTGTCGTGGTTCTCCCGGTTCACGATCGGTTTGTACTCGGCCTTTTTCGCCCACTCCTTCCAGGCGGCTTGTACCTCGGGCACCTGGATGCGGCGTTCCTTGAACCCGTTCTCCCGCGCCCAGCGTTCCGCCCCTTCACCCACCAGCAACACATGCGGTGTGCGCTCCATCACGGCCCGGGCGATCTGAATGGGATGCTCGAAATGCTCGAGGAAGGCAACGCCTCCAGCATGTCCTTCGTGGTCCTGAACACATGCATCCAACGTCACATGCCCATCGCGATCCGGTGACCCACCCTGGCCTACACTGCGGTTGCTCAAGTCACTTTCAACTACCGCCACCCCCTCCACCACCGCGTCCAGCACACTGCCGGTCTTCTCCAATACCTCCCAGGCCTTTTGGTTGGCGGCCAAGCCATGGTCCCAGGTGCTCAGGATAACTGGTCCGCTTGCACCCGGTGTCGCCATCGGGGCGGCCGCTGAACCTTTCTTCCAGGGAATGGCTGCAGCTAGGGTGCCCACCAGGCCCAAGCGTAAAAATCGGCGACGTTCGTGGTCCATTGGGCCAAGGTAGGTTTGGCTTCATCCTTTGGGGCCTTCGGCAAGGTGGCAACGATCCCTTTGTTCGTAGAATGGCCAATGCTCGGATACCGGAAGCGGAACGATTCCTAAGTTTGGGGCACAAAACCATCCAAACGATGAAGCACTCCTACACTATCAACAACCTTTTGGCAGCGTTCGCCTTCGCGGGCCTGTTTTTGGCTCCCGGGCTGAGCAGCGCACAGTGTCTCACATGGGTCAACCCCACTGATTCCTCCGGTTGGAGCGACTTCGTGAGCACGTTCGATGGCGCTCCATGCGCGGACGCGGGAGTGTGCCCCCTCGAAGAGATCAATGGCTTCCAGATCTGGGCGGATGAGGCATACGTGATGACCAACGTTCAAGCCGGCGGTTCATACACCTTCAGCGCTTGCAACGGCGTGGGTGGTACGGCATGGCCGATCTCCTTCACGATCGCTTCACAGGCAGGCACGGTGGATGCGTTCGGTCTCGATGCGGGATCGGTGTGCCAACTCACTTGGACCGCGAGCGAAAGCGGTGTCTATTTCATCATCGTCTCTGAGGAGGGCGCTTGCGACACCTCTTCGAACCAAGCGGTGGACAATGGCTTCCCGGCCATTACCTGCGTGGCCAGTGCAGCCACGAATTGCGCCACCATCGGCATCGAAGAGATCGCTGCGCAAGGTCCGGTTCTGATCAGCCCGAACCCGACCACCGGTGCGTTCAATGTGACGGTACGCTCGGATGCACGTAGCATCGAGGTGCTCGATTTGAACGGCCGTCGTTTGGAAAGTGTGGTCACTACGCGCACCATGGGAGGTACCTATAGCCTTGACCTCTCCGCCTTCGCTGCTGGCACCTACATGGTGCGCACCGATCTGGGTGGCACGGTGAACACCCAGCGCATCACGTTGATCCGCTGATCACCATCAAGGACGTTGCAAAGGGCCGCCTTCGGGCGGCCCTTTTGCGTTCCGAGTAAACGTACTTTGCCGCACGCTTCAATGACTGCCGCACAGCAGCGCAGATGACCCATCACAGTTCTTCAGCTCGACCGACGACCCATTCCAGGGCCATGGTCGTCCTCACGACGCTCTTTTTCATGTGGGGCTTCATGACGGTGATGAACGACATTCTGGTGCCGCACCTCAAGGCGGTGTTCACGCTGAACTATACCCAGAGCATGCTTGTGCAGTTCTGCTTCTTCGGAGCGTATTTTCTGGGATCATTGGCCTACTTCCTGGTATCGCGCACCTCTGGGGACCCGCTGCAACGGATGGGCTACAAACGGGGGCTGATCTCCGGGCTGTTGTTGAGCGCCCTAGGCAGCGCGCTCTTTGTGCCAGCCACCTTTGTGCATAGCTACGCGGCCTATTTGGTGGCCTTGTTCGTGCTCGGGCTAGGGTTCACACTTTTGCAGATAGCCGCCAATCCTTTCGTGGCCATCATCGGCGCTCCGGAAGGAGCAAGCAGCCGCCTGAACCTGGCGCAAGCCTTCAACTCGTTAGGCACAACTCTGGCCCCATTGATCGGAGGTGTGTTGATCTTCGAATTCTTCAAAGGCGATGCGGCCGTGCGGTGGCCGTACGCCTTCTTCGCCGCCCTCTTGCTGTTCCAGGCGCTTTGGATCGCGCTCACCACCTTGCCGGAACCGCCTCACGTTCCGGCCGGTACACGGAGCGATGCCTTTCGCCACCCGCAGTTGCGGCGGGGCATGCTGGCCATTTTCTGCTATGTGGGTGCGGAGGTGGCCGTCGGCAGCCTCATTATCAACTTCCTGAAGTTGGACGGTGTACTGGGTCTGCCGGAGACCGATGCGAAGAATTTTCTCGGGCTCTATTGGGGCGGTGCGATGGTGGGGCGTTTCCTCGGGGCACTCGCCATGAGCGACCGCTTCAGCGCTGGTCGAAAGCCCTATTTCATGCTGGTGCTCGCCGTCGCGCTATTCGCTTTGCTCGGTGTGATCAATTGGATCTCTGGCGGCCTGGAGCTTCGGCATCTATGGCCTATGGGCGTATTGATCCTGGGCAATATGGGCGTGTTCCTCATCGCTGGGCGCAGACCCGGTGCGGTGCTGGGCGTCTTCGCGCTTTCCGCCGCGTTGCTCGCCGTATTGGTGATGTTCTCCAGCGGCGCCTGGGCCCTTTGGGCGGTGGTGGCGATCGGGCTGTTCAACTCGATCCAGTGGAGCAACATCTTCACCCTAGCTATTGATGGCTTGGGTGACGATACCGGCCAAGGCAGCAGTTTGCTGGTGATGATGATCGTGGGTGGTGCGCTGGTGCCTCCCTTGCAAGGTTTGGTGATCGATCGCTTCCGCTCGGAACAAGGCTTCCATCTCAGCTTTGCCCTTCCGGTGCTCTGCTATGCCTACTTGGCCTGGTACGGTTTCAAAGGTGCACGGCACGCATGATCCTGGGGGTCGATATCGGGGGCACGTCCACCAAGTTGGGTCTGGTGAAGGACGATCGCATCCTGGCGACATTACGCATCCCTACGATGGGTGAAGATGCTGCGGGGCAGCCGCCGGGTAGCGCATTCGCAGATGCCATTGCCGCTGCCGCTCGGGAATTGATGGCGCAGCATGGGGCAGCCCAAGCGATCGGTGTGGGTGTGCCCAACGGCAACCCGTTCACTGGCAGCATCGACCGGGCTCCGAATCTTCCTTGGAAGAGTGATGTGCCACTGGCTGACATGTTGGGTGACCGGCTCGGCTTGCCTTGTGCGCTGGGGAACGATGCGAACGCTGCTGCCTTGGGTGAGTGGAAGTACGGCGCGGGCAAGGGTTGCACCGATCTGCTCGTCGTAACGCTTGGCACCGGGCTCGGAAGTGGTTTCATCATCGATGGGAAATTGCTCCTTGGCCCGCACGGGAACGCTGGCGAACTGGGCCACACCATTGCGGTGATGGACGGCCGTCCCTGCACCTGCGGCCGACGCGGTTGCCTGGAGACCTACGTGAGCATCCGCGGTATGCGCGAGACCTACCGCGACCTCGCGGACGACCCCTCGCTGCTTGAACAAGAAGGCGTGCGGCCCATCGCCGAAGCGGCCTTGCGCGGTGAGGATGCGGCACTACAGACCTTCAGAAGCACCGCGCGCTGGCTATCGCTCGGTTTGGTGAACGCGGTGGCATTTTCTGTTCCCCAACGCATCGTATTGTTCGGCGGCATTGCCCGCAACGGCGCCTTGCTTATGGATCCGCTGAAGGAGTGCTTCGAGCGCGACCTGTTCTACATCTACCAGGGCAAAGTGGAGTTGCTGTTGAGCGCGCTGGCCGAAGATGATGCTGGGATCCTGGGCGCTGCCGCATTGACGGCCCAATAGTGTCGCGAGGGCGTTCGCGGGGTGCGGGCGTTATTTGCCCGCAGCCCCCTTTCCCGCGAGCCAGCCCGTGCTCCAAGCCGCTTGGAAATTGAACCCACCCGTGATGCCATCGATATCGAGGACCTCTCCTGCGAAGTAGAGCCCGGGTGCTACGCGGCTCTCCAACGTCGCCGTATCCACTTGGGGCAATGCTAGGCCGCCCGCCGTTACGAATTCCTCCTTGAACGTGGTCTTGCCGCGCGCCTGATGGCGATCATTGGTAAGCACATCCAGCAGGCGGTCAGCGCCCCTCTTGCCCAGTTCGCCAAGCGGTTTTTCCAGCGGAAGGCCAGCGCGTAGCAACAGGTAGGTCCAAAGCCGTGCAGGCATTCCAAAGCACTCGGCGTTCACCAATTGCCTGCGCGGGTGTGCGCTCGTTTCCGCGTTGATCGATCCGCGCGCCGCCTCCTCTCCCACTTCACCGAGCCAATCCACGAGCACCGCGTATTCGTAACGCATGTCGTGCAAGGCGCGCGCACCGAAGGCGCTCAACCGCAATACCGCAGGTCCGCTCAGGCCCCAATGCGTGATCAAGAGCGGGCCTGTGCTCTCCAACTTGGTACCCGCGATACGTAGCCGAACGTTCGGCGCCACCACGCCCATCAATTCCCGGATCGGATCTCCGGGGAGGTTGAAGGTGAACAGCGAGGGCACAGCTGGCACCACTTCGTGCCCAAGGGCCTTCAACCAAGCCATTCCTTCGTCCTTCGGCGATCCACCGGTGGCCACCACCACGCGATCGGCCTTGATCACTCCGCTGGTCGTGGTGATCGACCAACCATCTCCTTTCGGTTCGATCCGAGTTACCGGGCATTGCGAACGGGCTTCGATCCC
Source organism: Flavobacteriales bacterium (assembly GCA_016712025.1). Taxonomy (GTDB): domain Bacteria; phylum Bacteroidota; class Bacteroidia; order Flavobacteriales_F; family PHOS-HE28; genus PHOS-HE28. Next base: position 216,978 of record JADJRW010000001.1, on the reverse strand, counting down.
TGAACGTTGCACGGCTTGTTGCAGCGCATCGATCACCGTGCGGGAATCGTCGGTGGTCGGGAACATGCGGCCGTCTGGTTCGATCTTCAATGCCACGCCATGGATCGCGAACCAAGCGACCGCCTCAGGCTGCCCCCAAGCGGCGAAGACTTTGCGCACGAAGGCTTCGCCGCGCGGATAGTGCCGTGCGAGCTTGCGGGGTTCCGCGCAGTTGTGCGTCACATTGCAACGCCCACCTCCGCTTATGCGCACTTTCGCGAGCCACTTGTCGCTCTTCTCCAGAAGAAGCACCTCGGCATCCGGCCGGTGTTCCTTCGCGCTGATCGCGGCCATGTAGCCTGCTGCACCGCCGCCGATCACCACGATGCGAAAGGGGGCTTGTGACATGGCGCGCGGTGCGAGGATGAGCGCAAAGATGGACCGTTCGCCGTTTGGCACGCGGCTTGAAAAGGGGGCGCGGCGCTTATGCCACTACGATGAAAAAGACATTGATCGTTCTCGCCCTCACCGGTGCAAGTGCCGCAGCCCAGGGCCAGTTCCAGGTGAACCCCCAGATGGGCCTCACCTACCAGCATCTTTCAAGCGACCAACCCAACGTGGAGTTCCGCGGCGCGGTGGGCTGGCAGCTCGGTACGGACTTCCGCATCGGGAACCGCGCCTACATCCAGCCGGGTGTGTTCTTCGGCCGGAACACGACCGCGGTAAAGACGTCACTGAATGACAGCGTACTTGCGGAAGGTGACATCGTTCGCACCAACCTGCGGTTGAAAATGCTCGGCGGGTACCGGATCGTGGATACCTATCAGTTCGACCTCCGCTTCTTCGCTGGCCCGACCTACGACGTGCTGCTCAGCGTGGACGATAAGGACGATGAGATCGGTTGGAACGAAGGCGACTTCAACAAGGGCTCCTTCAACATCGACGCTGGCCTTGGTTTCGACATGGGCTTGTTCACCTTGGAACCCAGTGTGAGCTTCGGCTTGAGCCGCGTCTTCAGCGACAACCCCACGGTGAAGGACATCGGCTCGAAGTACCTCACCTACGGCCTCACCGTCGGCCTCAACTTCGGGGACGACGACAAGAACGACTGATCACATGTACCCGCAAGAGCGAACCCCGGCTGAAAGGCTGGGGTTCTTCGTTTTCAGGAACGCATCCGCAGGTAGTTCGCCCGAAGGGGTCTCGCTTTAGATCACTCGGGATGATCCCGCCCGATGGCGTCCTTGGCCATACGCATCTGCTCTTCTTCGGCGGCGATCACCCGTTTCAAACTGTCGCTCACGTCGCGTTGCTCGAAATGATCCAGGTCGGGCTGGCCCGCGTTCACCCAGGCGGTGTACCAATAGCTGCCCACCATCAGGATGCTCGCGTTCATGCGGCGTTCCACCATGCCGCCCATCGCCGCTTCGTAGGCTTTGGTATAAGCTTCACTGTACTTGCGCACCGTGCCCCGCCCCTGGCTTTCCAGCACGTATTGCTCGTCGTCATCCCAAGCGGCGTCCACCTCCTTGTCGATGGCGAGCACACTGTCCACAGCCGCATTGCTGGCGCGTACCGCTACCCAGGCTGCGGTTAGAGGATCGTCCAAGTACATGGCGCGGCCAGTGAGGTGGTCGTAGTTCTCAGCGCTCAGTTCAGGTATTCGACTTTCCCAGAAGGCATGGATGCCGTGCTGGTTGGTGAGCTGGCCGTTGTAGTTCTCCGTGGTGTGCAGGGGCACATGCGCATCGGCGACGTAGTGGCCGAGGTCCGCAGCGTAGCGCAGAATGCGGTCCACATCGCCGCGAAGGAACGCCTTGGTGAGCCGCATTCCATAAGGGCGGTGTCCAGGGCACGATGCCGTAGGCCTGGAGCGTATCCTCGGTGAACTTCTCGACCGCCGTCGTCCATTGGGCGGGCATGATCGTGAACGCGTCCAGCCACCGTGGGCATAGTGGTCGATATCGATGTAGTGGCGCGGGGCCTCGCCTGATCCGCATAGCGGCGGCGGTCGGGGTCCACCGCATGATCGCTGACGAAATCGATGTGGCGCTTGTAGAAGGCGAACATCTTCGGTGGCAGCGTGAAGCAGGCCATCCGGTTGATGCGCTTGTGGCCGTAGAAGCCCCAGGCACCAGCTTCCTCCAGCGTGGCGAACGGACCCATCACTAACGCGGTCACGAGCAACCACGGCGCGACCCGATGCGCTTTGCCAACGGACCGAGCAGACCTCATTGCGCCAGCGCAGGCAACGACATAGGCACCAGTACGCCTTCCTGCAGCACCGGGATCACCGTGGTGGTATCCGCGGTAAGACAGAACTTCACGTCGGGGAGCATTTACGATGTAGCCCGAACGCCCGATGTACTGGCGCGCCTCCTCGATCGTGCTCACGGGAATGATGCGTTCCACGCCATGCGCGAAAGCGGTGACCATGGCGCTGGTGGCGCGCAGGATGTCGATCACCACCACGATATCCATCTCTTGGGAATACAGCGGATACTGATCGGGGAAGAAACAGACCTCCACCCGGTACTTGTAGTCGGGGTTGATGGCGCGATTCATCGCTCATGGGGTCTTGGTGGGGAAGATAGACGGATCGCCACGACCTTGGCCTGCAAGCCTTGCCGCGCACATCGATGAAGATCTCGCTGCCCGGCGCGGCCAGGGCCGCGGGCACGTAGCCCATGCCGATGGCCTTTTGCAACGAGGGGCTCTGCGTGCCGCTGGTGACCTCCCCGATCGTGCGCCCTCTGCATCCACGATGGGGTGGCCGTGGCGCGGAATGCCGCGGTCCACCAGTTCGAAGCCGACCAGCTTGCGGGCGGTGCCGCTGCTCCTTCTGGGCCTTCAAGGCCGGGGAATTGGTGAAGTCCTTGGTGAACTTGGTGATCCAGCCCAGACCGGCCTCGATGGGCGAAGTAGTGTCGTCGATGTCGTTCCCGTAAAGGCAGAAGCCCATCTCCAGGCGAAGGGTATCGCGACAGGCGAGGCCCGTCGGCTTGATGCCGTACGGCGCCGCCGCTTCGCACCGTGTCCCACGCCTTCTCGGCCAGGGGGTTGGGCATGTACACTTCGTAGCCACCGGCGCCGGTGTAGCCCGTGCTGCTGATCAGCACCAGCCCCACCCCTTTCATCTCGGCGTACATCGCGGTGTAGTATGGCATGGCACCGATATCCTCGGCGAAGAAGCCCTTGCAGGGTGGCGGTGGCCTTCGGCCCTTGCACGGCCAGCAAGCTCATGTGGTCGCTGATGTTCGACAGTTGCGCGTCGAAGGTGTTGTGCTTGTTGATCCAATCCCAGTCCTTCTGGATGTTGCTGGCGTTCACCACGAGCACGTAGTGATGGTCTTCACCATGCTGCATGCGGTAGACCAGCAGATCGTCCACGATGCCGCCGTTGCGGTTGGGCAGGCCTGTATTGCACCTTGCCCAGGCCAGCTTGCTCGCATCGTTGCTGGTCACCTTTTGGATCAGGTCCAGGGCACCGGGACCGCGCACAATGAACTCGCCCATGTGGCTCACATCGAACATGCCGACGTTGCGCACGTTGAGGTGCTCATCGTTCACGCCGGTGTATTGCACGGGCATCAGGTAGCCCGCGAAGGGCACCATCTTGGCGCCGAGGTTCTCGTGGATGTGGGTGAGCGCGGTGCGCTTCAGGTCGGTGGGTCCTTGGGTCCATGGTGGTGCTGGAGGGCCTTCCGCTTCAGCAGTTGGTTGAAAATGTGAGGTAGCGGTCGCGCCAGGCGTGCACCTGACAATGGTCCTCCACGGAGCGGCGGGCGGCGGTTCCCATGCGTTGCCGAGTTCGGCATCCTCGATCAGGCGGCTCAGGTTGTCCACCCATTCTTCGGTGGAGCTGGCCAGGAAGCCGTTCACCCCGTCATGGATGATGGTGCTGTTCACCCCCACCGGCGACATGATCGTGGGGATGCCCAGGCCCATGTATTGCAGACCCTTCAGCCCACATTTGCCGCGTGCCCATTCATCGTCCGGCAGGGGCATGATGCCGATGTCGAAGGCCGCGAGGTCAGCCACTTCGGTGTTTTTGCGCCAGGGCTGGCCTTGAATGCCGAGGAAGGTTCGCGAATAGCTGCCGTCGCCGATCACGCGGATGGTGATACGGTCGCTGTACCGCTCCTTCAGGATCCGCAGGGCGGGTAGGGCGTACTGGAAATGCTGGATGGTGGTGATGCTGCCGCTCCAGCCGATGCACGATCGGACCGTCGGATTTGCGCTGAGTACGCGGCTGGTATTCGTCGGTGTCGATGGTGGTGGGCACCACTTCCACCTGTTTGTTGAAGCTGCGCGCGTAGTTGGCCAGGTAATCGTTCCCCGCGAAGACCATATCGGCGACGGCGATCAGCTTGGCGGTTTTGCCGGCATCCTTCACCCAAGCCCAGGTACGGTTGGCATCGCTCACGTTCTGGAGCCAGATCGAATCGTCGAAATCATAGATCACCTTGGCCGGGCCTGCGGCGAAGGCGCGCTCGAACATCGTGCTGCGCGTCATGAGCGCCTCGCGGCACACGAAGATGATGTCGAAGTCTTCATCCGTGCCACATCCTGCGGCGCTTGGCGAAAGAGCGCCGCACGAAGCCCAGTTTCTTCAACACATTCCCCGGCTTGTAGAAGTAGCGGTCGTCCGCCTCTTCCACCAAATAGCTCAACTCGCTCTGAAAACCATGGGCCGCCAGGTAGCCCATGTATTGCTCGAACCGGAACCGCTGGTTGGGCTGCGAGCCCTGGGCGGTGGCTGGCTACGAAGAGGACCTTCGGCATGCGGGCCGAAGATAGCCAGGGCGTAGGTTCGGGCGCTTGTCGTTGGTGACCCAGTGGGTCGACGCTACGGCGCTAGGATGCCAGCCAACTGGGTGGCAACCCTTGTAAGATCTCGATGTTGCTGAACGTGCCGCTCTTGCGCGCGCCGGTGCTCTTCGCCCAGGGTGCCATGCGGGCGAGGCCCTCTGCCAAGGTGGTTTCGCGGCGCTTACCGAAGACCTTTTCCACCTTGCTGTGATCGCTGAAGGCGAAGACCACTTCGTTGCGGGCTTCGAGGTGCTTCGTATTGCCCCGGACGTCCATGGCTTCCTGCACCAGGTTGACGAGTTGGTTCACGGTGTAGGGCGTATCCGCGCCTACGTTGAAGACCTCGCCGTAGGCCTGATGGCGTCTTGGCGGCCTGGCATGATCGGCGCGATGTCGCCGATGTAGGTGAAGGCACGCTGCTGCTCGCCGTCGCCGAAGACGCTCATCGGCTGCCCCTGCATCAGCTGGTTCATGAAGATGCCGATCACGTTGCGGTAGCGGTCGCCGATGTTCTGGTACTCACCGTACACATTGTGCGGGCGGAAGACCACGTAGTTGAGCCCGAACATGTGCCGCGCGGCGCGCAGGTCCATTTCCACCGCCAGTTTGGCCACGCCGTAAGGGTCCTCCGGCACGGGCACCATGTCCTCCCGCATCGGCGGCTTCAGCGCGCCATAGACGGCGATGCTGCTGGTGAAGACGAAGCACTTCACCTCGTGCCGCACGCTGGCGTTGATCAGGTTGATGCTGCCGATCAGGTTGTTCTGGTAGTTGAAGCGCCGGATGAAATGGCTCAGCCCTTCCGCGGCGTAGGCGGCCAGGTGGTACACATAGGTGAACCGGTGCTCTTCGAAGAGGCGGTCCACCAGCGCATGGTCATTGATGGAACCGTGAACGAAGGTGGCGCGCGGATCCACCTGGTCTTGGAAGCCGCCGCTCAGGTCGTCGAGCGCCACTACGGTATGGCCCATGGCCAGCAGTTCCTTCACCAGGTGCGCACCCATGAAGCCGGCGCCGCCGGTAACGAGGGATACAGGCATGTCTTGTCTTTAGGCTGGCCGACGCGGCGAGCGGGGGCGAATATGCGAATAGACGGAGCACCGAGGGAAAGGCTGCCAGCAAGTGGCCTTCTACCTTCGCCACCCATGAAGGCACCGCGACTCTTCCCGCGCTGGGGCATCCTGGTGATCGACCTGGTGCTCTGCCTGATCGCGCTGGCCGGGGCGTACGAGCTGCGCTTCAACTTCCAAGTGCCGGAACATGAGGTCGTGTTGCTCATGGAGGTGCTGCCGATCTTCCCTAGGGGTGCGCTTCCTCTCCTTCCTGCTGGCCGGGCAGCAGCGGGTGATGGTGCGGCACACCAATACCGACGATGCCAAACGGATCTTCTTGACGGTGCTCTATGGTTCGCTCGCGTTCGGGGTGCTGAGCCTGGCGCGGTTCTATTTCCTCGACGGGCTCTACTTCCTGCCCCGGGCGGTGATCATCATTGATTTCATGGGCACGGCCATCCTGCTCATCGCTTCGCGCATCGTCATGAAGTTGCTTTACCTGCGTTCGCGCAGCGCGGGCAAGGACAGTGTGCGCGTGATCATCCACGGTGCGGGCGAGGCGGGGCTGATCACCAAGCGCACCCTGGAGCGCGCGGGTTCTGCGCATTACTCGGTGGAAGCCTTTGTGGACGACGACCCTTCCAAGGCAGGCAAGAGCCTGGAGGGTGTGATCATCCACCCCGCGAGCAAGCTGACCAAATTGCTCGAGGATGTGCAGCCGGACCAAGTGATCATAGCGATCCAACGTCCCGATCCCGAGCACCGGCGCCTCGTGGTGGACGCGTGCATGAACGCCAAAGTGCGCGTGCTCACCATTCCGCCGGTGAGTGATTGGATCAATGGGCAGTTGAGCGCCGGGCAGATCCGCGAGGTACACATCGAAGATCTGCTGGGCAGGCAAGTGATCCACCTGGATGAGCGAACAGTACGCATGCATTTCACCGAACGTCGGGTGTTGGTGACCGGTGCGGCGGGTAGCATTGGGAGTGAGCTCGCGCGGCAACTCGCCACCATGGGCGTGGCCCGGCTGGTGCTGTTCGATCAGGCGGAAAGTGCGCTCTACGACTTAGAGATGGAGCTACGGCGTACCAGGCCGGACCTCGACCTACATGCCGTGGTGGGTGATGTGCGCGATGCTCGAGCGGTGGATGCGGTCTTGACCTCCCAAGCGCCGGAAGTGCTCTTCCATGCGGCGGCCTACAAGCATGTGCCTTTGATGGAAGCCCAGCCCGCCGAGGCGGTGCGCACCAACATCGGCGGTACGCGCGTGGTCGCGGACCTGGCGGTGAAGCACGGCGTGAAGGAGTTCGTTCTCATCAGCACGGACAAGGCGGTGAACCCCACCAGCGTGATGGGTGCGAGCAAGCGCGCGGCGGAACTGTGCGTGCGCGCGATGCAAAGCGGCGCCAGTGGAACGCGCTTCATGACCACACGCTTCGGCAACGTGCTCGGCTCCAGCGGATCGGTGATCCCCTTGTTCCGTCGGCAGATCGCGGCGGGGGGGCCGGTCACAGTCACCGATCCCGAGGTGACCCGCTTCTTCATGACCATTCCAGAGGCGTGCCGGTTGGTGCTTGAAGCCGCGACCATGGGACGCGGTGGGGAGATCTACGTCTTCGACATGGGCGATCCGGTGCGCATCCAGGACCTCGCGGAACGCATGATCCGCCTCAGTGGCAAAGAGCCGGGGATCGATATCGCGATCGTGCATACGGGTCTTCGTCCCGGGGAGAAGCGCTATGAGGAACTACTCGCGTCAAAGGAGAATACCCTGCCCACCCACCATCCCACCATCCTGATCGGCAAGGATGAAGAAGTGCCCGATACCGCAGTGCAGGGATCGATCGACGCGCTGATCGCGGCGGCGGAGAGCGAAACGGACGACCAGCTTGTGGTACGGATGAAGGCGCTCGTTCCGGAGTACCGCAGCAATAATTCGGTCTTTAGCGCGCTGGACCGGAGCGCCTGAGCTGACCGCATGGCCGGGCGACCTTTGCCCCCATCCGCACAGGGGCTGTCTCAAAAGTGCTTTTGGTCGCGAACGAGAGGTATTTTGCATCCAGGCGCGGCGTGAAGGCCGAGCATAGCCGGAGGCTCTGTGAGGCTCTTCGAAACAAAGCATGGGTGCGAAAGACCCGAGTGTAGCCCGAAGGGTACTTTTGAGACCGCCTCTAAGGCCGGATGACGCTCGAATGGAACCCATGACACGCGACAAGAACCTCGAGATCGCCCGGATCCAGCGGGAGATCGGTGACCATATCGGCGCCGGGCCGGACAGTCTGGTCTTCAACTTCGAGAAAGGGGTGGGTGGCCGTACGAAGCTCTACTGATCACCGTCAATCCGACGCATAACCAGAGCTTCCTGTTCCACGCCACCGAAGGCAGCGACAGGCTGGATGCCTTGCGCGGTATGCTGGACCACGTGAAGACCTACAAGGAGCGCACGAGCAGCTACACCATCCAGTGGAGCACACGCGGCGACAGTGGATTGCAGACCTCCTACTTCCGCGCGAAGAACGTGTTGGAGGCGCTGGACAAGCTCTTCTACGATCGCGATCCGAACAGCATTACGGTGTTCTCGGTGCTTTTGAACCCGATCTCCTGAACCCACCGACCACAAGCCACTCGCCTGAAGTCACAAGCTTAGGACGTTAACAAGCTTGTGGCTTGAGGCTCGTGGCTCAAAAGATGAAAGCGCTCATTCCGATACAGATCCGCTTCGCGGACGTGGACATGGCACGGCATGTACACAACGCGGTCTACCTGCACTGGTTCGAGGCAGCGCGCATGGCGTTGTTGCAGCAGGTCATCGGTCCGGATCATGACTGGCGCACCTTCGGCCTGATCCTTGCCCGCAACGAGGTGGACTACCGTATGCCTGTGCACCTTGCCGACACCATCGAAGCCGAAGCTTGGTGCAGCGCCCTTGGCGGCAAGAGCTTCGACCTCTCCTACCGCATCCATCGCACGGGCCCTTCGAAACCCGGCATCTGTGCCGAAGGCCGCAGTGTGATGGTCTGCTTCAACTACCTCGAAGAACGATCCATTCCCATCCCCGAACTCTGGCGCCAACGCCTTCAACCCGCTTAACTCATGACCAAGACCGTTTTCTCCCTGATCGTCGCGTTCGTTTGCACCAGTTGCAGCAGCCAGAACCTGCAGGGCGTTTTGAACCAAGCGAACCAAGTGCTCAGTAACGGCGGCACCGGCCTTAGCAACGATGAGGTGATCTCCGGCCTGAAGCAGGCCCTGGAAGTTGGCGCCCAGAAGTCCGTGGATCTCGCCGGTAAGGATGGCGGTTTCTGGAACGATGCCCGCATCAAGATCCCTTTCCTCCAGAGGCGGAAAAGGTGAAGACCACGCTCACCGGTCTGGGCATGACCAAGCAAGTCGATGACTTCGAGCGCACCATGAACAAGGCTGCTGAGACCGCGGTGAAAGAAGCCGTACCTGTTTTCGTGGACGCCATTAAAGGCATGAGCGTACAGGACGGTTTCGCGATCCTGAAAGGCGAGCAGAACGCAGCGACCACCTTTCTGCGCCAGCGCACCGGCGAGGTGCTGAGCGGCAAATTCCGCCCGATCGTGGAGAAGGCCACCGAGCAAGTCGCCCTTACCAGCTACTGGACCCCGCTCGCCAACGGCTATAACAGCGCAGCGATGTTCACCGGTGGAAAGGCCGTGGATCCGGACCTGAACGCCTACGTGACCGCAAAGGCGATCGATGGCCTTTTCACACTGATCGCCGAGCAAGAGATGAAGATCCGCAAGGATCCCTTGGCACGCACCACGGACCTGCTCAAGCGCGTCTTCGGACAACCCTGATCATGCGCTCTACCCGCCCGATCCCACCCGGCACCTTTCTGGAACCCAGCGAGCTGGTATTGGGCCCGGATGGTTCTGCGTACCATCTCGCTCTGCTACCTGACCCAGGTGGCCGATCTGGTGCTGGTGGCCGGGATCCCGGACGTATCAAGCTGATCAGCGATCAGTTCGAGCATGTGGAACTGCGCACCGCGAACCGCGAGTTCATAGCGCATACCGGCACGTATCACGGCACGCGGATCACTGCCCTCAGTACAGGGATCGGTACGGACAACATCGACATCGTTCTGAACGAATTGGACGCTTTGGTGAACGTGGATCTGGTGCGACGCACGCCCAAGGAGACACACCGCTCACTGCGCATAGTGCGCCTCGGTACTTGCGGATCGCTACAACCGGATATCCCGGTGGATGCGCGCATTGTGAGCACCCACGGTCTGGGTTTGGACAACGTGCTGCACTACTACGCCCATGCGCATGACGCCGATGAAAGCGCACTTCTTCAGGCCTTTGAAGCGCACACGATGTGGCCGGAAGCCCTGCCCCATCCCTATGTGGCGAAGGGTGATCAAGGGTTGGTCGCGCTCCTCGCCGAAGGGAACCACGCAGGCATTACCGCTACTGCGGGTGGTTTCTATGGCCCACAGGGGCGGCAAGTGCGGCTGGGCACCACGGTTGACGGCTTGAACGACCGCTTCACCAGCTTCCGCCATGCGGGCCTGCGCATCGCGAACTACGAGATGGAGACCAGCGCGCTCTACGGTCTCAGTGCGCTATTGGGCCACCGGGCAGCCACCGTTTGCACCGTAGTGGCCAACCGGTTCCTCAAGAAATTCAGTGAGGACCACCACGCTGCGGTGAAGCGCATGGTGGGTGAAGTGCTCGAACGCACCACGGCTTAGACCCTCCCTTCCATCAACAACGGCCTTGTGAGAATATCGCCAAGCGTGCGCGGCCCCGGCACGGTCGGCAGGTAATTTCGTCGTGCGCCATGAGCGAGAACGAGATCCACGCGTTGATCACCTTGATCGACGATCCCGACGAAGGGGTCTACCATCAGATCCGCGACCGCATCGTTTCCCTCGGCGATCCCGTGGTGCCCGCGTTGGAGCGCGCCTGGGAGTTCAACGATCTGGGCGACCTGTTCCGCAACCGCATCGAGGACATCCTGCACACCATCCACCTGGATCACGTGGAAACACGCTTGCGCGCTTGGAGCGAAGCGGGCGGTGAGGATCTGCTGGAGGGAGCTTTGATCGTGAGCCGCTACCGCTACAACGATCTGGACGAACAGCGTGTAAAGGCCAAGCTGGCCGCGCTCCGACAGGACATCTGGTTGGAATTGAACGATGGCCTTACGGCTTTCGAAAAGGTGCGTGTGTTCAACCACATCTTCTTCCAAGTACACGGGTTCAAAGGGAACAAGCGCAACTACCACGCCCCACAGAACAGTTTCATCAACGATGTGGTGGAGTCGCACAAGGGCAATCCGCTCTCCCTTTCGATCATCTATCAAGTGGTGGCCGAAGACCTGGAGTTGCCCCTGCGCGGGGTGAACCTGCCGAACCACTTCGTGCTGGCCTACCTGGAAGAACAGGCCATCGGTGCCGACGACAAGCAGAACATCCTCTTCTACATCAATCCGTTCAGCCAGGGCGATATCCTTGGTCGCAACGAGATCGATGAGTTCCTGCAGAAGCTGAAGATCAAGCCGCACGAGATGTTCTATCAGCCTTGCTCCAACAAGGACATGATCCGGCGCCAGTTGAACAACTTGCAGCATTGCTATGAGAAGCAAGGCGATAGCGAGCGCGCTGCGGAGCTGCAACGGCTTCGCGTTGTGCTTGGCGATGCAGGGCCGCCCGTGCAGCCTTAGCGGGCGAACAGCCGCACCACGGTCCTCCAGAGGATCCCGAGGTCTTTCATGAACGAGCGCGTCCGGACGTACTCGATCTCCAACGCCAGCTTGTCGCGCATCACTTCCTCGACATAGGTGCGGTGCGGATCCGCGGACCGGGCCAAAAGTTCGCTCTCTTCGAAGTACACCAAGCTGCTCGCGCCAGTGATCCCGGGCGAACGCTGAGCGCATTGCGTTGCTCCGGCGTGTACAAAGCCACATATCGTGGCACTTCCGGGCGCGGACCGACCAGGCTCATATCGCCCACCAGCACGTTCCAGAGTTGCGGAAGCTCGTCGAGTTTCGTCTTGCGAAGCATCTTCCCCACTCCGGTGATCCGCGGATCGTTGCCCCCGATGGTGATCTGCCCTTGCGCTTCGCTGCCCGGACGCATGCTGCGGAACTTGATGAGTTGGAAGGAACGCCCGTTCAGCCCGACGCGCTCCTGCCGGAATAGTGCGCCACCGGGTGAACCCCACGCCACGGCCAGCGCAAGTATCAGCAGCAGGGGCAAAAGCAGGAGAAGAGCCGAGGCAGCGAAAAGAAGATCGAAGACGCGCTTGATCATCCTGCCATGGATCAGCCCATCACCTCAGCTACCGCGGCCATCACCGCAGCGATCACCTGGTCCACCTGGGCGTCGGTAAGATCATAGTAGACCGGTAGGCTGATCTCCCGGCTGTACTGCTTGTAGGTGTTGGGGAAGGCTTCCATCCGGTAGCCCTGCGCCTTGTAGTAGGTGAGCAGTGGCAGCGGAATGAAATGCACGTTCACGTTCACTTCGCGCAGCGCTATGGCGGTGATGATGGCATCACGTTGCTCCTCCGTGGCCTTGCGGATCCTGAGCATGAAGAGGTGATAGCTGCTCTCCCGTTCCGCATCCTTGAAAAGCGGCACCTCGAAACGTGTGTCGGCACCGAAGGCAGTGGCATAACGCTCGCAGATCGCTTTGCGCCGGGGCTGCGTGTCGTTGTCGTACCGGTCCAGTTCCACCAAACCTATCGCGGCCTGAATGTCGGTCATGTTGCACTTCCAGCCGGGGAACTCCACATCGTAGCGCCAGGCTCCCGGCTGCGTTTTGGCCAGCGCGTCCTTGCTCTGGCCGTGCAGGCTCATGGTATTGAAGAACTTATACAGCTCCGCATGGTCGAAGGGCTCCGGCAGGCGGAAAGCGAGCGCGCCGCCCTCCGAGGTGGTGAGGTTCTTCACCGCATGGAAACTGAAACCGGTGATGTCCGCCTGGCGGCCCACCTTCTTCCCGCCATAGGTAGCGCCGAAGGAATGCGCCGCATCGCTGAGCACCAGCGCACGGCCCAACAGCATTTGCGGGTTGCTGCCGGCCACGCGCAAATTCACCTTCGGGGTGAAGAAGCCGCACGTATCCACGGCCACGCGCATCAAAGCGTCCATGCGCGCGGGCAGCCCGCCGATGTCCACTGGGATGATGCACTTCGTACGCGGTGTCATGGCCGCGCGCACCGCTTCGGGATCGATGGTGAAGTCATCGAGCACATCGACCATCACCGGCTTGGCACCCACATGCATCACGATGTTCGCTGTGGCGCAATAGGTGTAGGCGGGCACGATCACCTCATCGCCCGGGCCGATACCATACCAGCGCAGCACCAGTTCGCAGGCATTGGTCCAGCTGTTCAGCGCGATCACCTTGTCCACACCGCAATAGGCGGCCAACTTGTGTTCGAACGCTTTGGTGCGTGGCCCGGTGGTGATCCAACCGCTGCGCAGCGCTTCTTCCACGGCCTTCACGGTGCGGTCGTCGATGCGGGGCGGGCTGAAAGGGATCATATGTGGCCGAAGGTATTTCAACCGGCTCTATGCGTAGTGGCGCCAGTGCGCGAGCGCACGAGGGGAATTCCCCATCTTGCATCAAGATGTTGCAAGGCCTTACACGGCGGCATGATGCCTACTTGTTCGGGCGCACCGGCGTGTTAGCCGTGGAGTGCTGCCGTATGGCCTTGGCATTGGTGTACCTGCTGATGAATTCGCGGCACCCGCTGACCGATGCGGCCGCCATCCGTTCCTCCTACCCGGTATCGAACTACGTGCCTGACGGCATTCTGATGGCCTTCGGCACGACGATGCCTTCGGACGCCTTGATCGATACCATGATCCTGCTGTCAAGGGTGTTTCCGGTCCTATTGCTTCTCGGGCTATTCAGTCGGGTCTCGCTGTTCGGAACGTTGTTCACCCACCTGTTCCTGCGGTCGCTCGTCGAGAGTTTCAGCGCCGGCTGGTCCCATGGGTTCAATGTGGTGTTCCTCGCTCACCTGGGATTCCTGTTCGCTCCTGTGGGGCAGCGCTTGTCGCTGGATGCATGGATCCGCTCGATCAGGGGCAGGGAACCCCGGCCGGAACAGGACGGTTTCTGGGCCGTGGTCTGCGGGCAATGGTGCGTAGCGCTCATGTTCGCCTCGGCGTTCTACTGGAAGGCGCTCTACAATACGAGGCCACCCTTTGCCTGGGCACATTGGGAGAACATGCGCAACCAGCTGCTCAACCGCTATGAATGGTGCGGTGATGCGGTGCCGGGTTTTCTACAGCCGGTGCTGGAGAGCCCGTTCCTCTGCGGGACGCTAGCCTGGGGCAACCTGCTCTTCCAATTCATGCCGTTCGTTTCCCTTTTCTTTCTGGACCGGCCGGTGGTCAGAGCGCTACTTGGATTGGGGTTCGTGATGGAGGAGATCGGGTTGGCCTGGATCATGGGCCTGGCCGACCTGCACTGGCTGCCACTGATCGCCTTCTTCGTGGATTGGGACCACTTCCTTGGCAAGTGGGGTGCGAAGCAGCACGCCGGACCCGCCTGGGTCCCACGCAAAGGCTGGAAAAAAGCATATGCCTGTGGACTGATCACGATCTATTTGATGTTCTCCTTGAACGTGACCGGGCCTGCTTTCGGCTACAATGTTTTCGACCTGCGCGCCTACCCGTTCTCCCAATTCAGCATGTACTCCGGCTACTTCAAGTCGGACCTGGAAGGCACGTTCGCCACTGCCGGCACCACCTTCAAGCTGGAGACCGGCACTTTCACCGATAAGCAAAGAGCGGTGGTTGAGCGGATCCTGAAACGCAGGTTCTATGGCGCGCATTCCGCAGGCTCGGAAGAGGTCCGGGGTGTGCTGGTGAAAGCATTGGAATGGGCCAATGACAGCATCCGGACCGGCTTTCCGGGCGTGCGCGTGAGTGGACTTGCGATGTACCGGACCTTGCACGAATTCCGGACGGACACTGCACACCTATGCGATGGCCCGAGCGGCCTGATAGGCAGAGTTGGCGCGGGGGGCACCTGCATCACCGCAGCGCGATTCATCCGTCATACCGCGGACACAGCGATGATATCGCTGGAGAACGGGTGCGGATCGGTGCAAGTAGTCTCCGTGGCCACAATGGATGCCTCAGGCATACCAGCCAACGAAGCATTCAGAGCGCAGGCTGGTGTTCTCCATGTGCCGATGAGCGCATTGGACGGTCATCGCTATGCGCTGTTCACCCTCGCCGACAGCGCCCGGTGCGGCGCGGGCTATCTGTTGTTCGAGATCACGTTCGAAGACTAGGTGCCTGTTTAACAGCGGTTGGCTATGCCGTTCGGGACCCGGCCCGCAAGGCGATCATCCATGCGAAGAACGCCATGAACACCACCCCGGCCTGCACTTCGGCCATGCTCTCCACACTCCAGTTGAGCAGAATGATGAGCCAGAACAGCAAGGCGGGCCGATCGCTGCGGCGCCACGCGGCGATCACTGGTAGCAGCACCATGGCCAACAACGCGGAGAGGCCTATGAGACCCAAGGCTGCCGCGCTTTGCAGGAATTGGCTGTGCGCGTTCAACCGTTCCGCCTCCGCATGCACATAGCCCTTGGTGTGGTAGATATCGATCAGCGCATCCTTGATGTCGCCGGTGCCCACGCCGATGATGGGATGCGCGGCGAAAAGATCGGTGGCCGCATCCCACGCCATGCGCCGCAGTGCGGAGCTTTGATCGGAGGAAGGGTCGATCGCACCGGTGGCGCTAATGGCCTGCGTGAGCTTACCGCTTACCGTAGGGAAGGCAATGAAGAGACCGCCGAAGACGAGGGTGCCAGCCACCGCAAGCACCGACAGTCGCCGCCGGGAAGCGGGATCCTTCCACTTGGTCCACAGCGCATGCGCCATCACCAGTGCCAAGGTGAGCCAGCCCATCTTCGAGTTGCATAGCACCACCCCCAGCACCAGCAGTGCGGGGAACACCCATGCCAGGACGCGGGATCGGACGGTCGCGCCATCGGCGTAGAACCAGAGCGACAGTGCGAAGCACAGGTACATGGCCATGTAGCTCGGGTGGAGGAACAGTGCGAAACGCGATTCGAAGAAGTGATTGGTGTAGGCGGGATCGGCAGGAAGCAGATCCTGGGAACGCAAGTGGATCTCATGGCCGAAATGCACGCAGGACCCGAGCAGGCACACCGCCGTGGCCACCACCTGTGCCAACACGAAGTGCTGCCAAACCTGACCGGTACGGAGCTTGACCCCGGACGGCCAGAGCCAGAACACCACGGGGAAGAGCAATAGCACGGCCTTTATCTCCAGATCGAAACGGCCGAAGGCTTGGTTCTTGGACCAAAGCATGCCCACCACGTGCCAGGCATAGAACAAAGCCATGACGGTCATCGGGCCGAACGCAGCGTTCCTGCGAGGCATCGGCTTCGATCCGCCGAAGCGTGCCACCAACACGGCGATGAGCAGCAACCCCAGCACAATGGGAACGGCTGCGGGCAGCATGGCCATGGCCCAGCACAACAGCACCGGCAACAGGTGCAGCAGCCGTTCGCTGCCGGAACGCCATAGCGGTGGTGCCTCGCCCGCGGTCATCTGCTGCTTGCGGTGTATTTGGGATCGGTTTTTCTGCGAAGCACCAAGTGGTCCACAATACCCTTCCAATACCCCAGCCCATAGGCCATGTGAAGCACCACGAACGACCACCAAACGCCGGGCACATCCCCCACCCGATCGCTCGCCCGAAAAGCGCTGTACAATGACGCCATTCCATAGGCCAGAACACCAAGTATCCAGAACGAAAGCAGCACGCCGAACACCAGCGTACCCATACCACCGAGGACCAGAGCGGCCACCCAGATCGCGGGCACGAGCTGCCGTCCTGTGGTGACCGTGCCGTGCTTGCGGTTCACGTACACTTTCCAATAGCCGTATTGGAAATACTGGCGGAAGAGTTTGCGGTAGCTGGCGCGCACGTAGTATGTGGAACGGATGTCCGGATCCAGAAGAATGGCGAAGCCTGCTTTGGTGACGCGGTAGTTGAACTCATCGTCCTGATTGCGCACCAGAAGTTCATCGAACCAACCCACCCGCTCGAACACTTCCTTCCTGTATGCACCAAAGGCGACGGTATCCACATGGCCGCGTTTTTTGCCGGTACGGAAATGGGCATTGCCCACGCCGAAGGGATGGGCCATCGCCGCGCCGATCCGTCGCGACCGATCATCCTCGTAGGCGTTCTGGATCACACCTCCGGCGCAACCCGCTTCCGGGTCGCCACGCAAGGCGGCCAGGGCGGCGGTAACATGATCTTTGGCGATCGTGGCGTGCGCACCGAGGATGATCCCCACATCGAACGGGGCGTGGCGCAGGCCGGCGTTCAGCGCGTGGGGGGTGGTGCGCTGCGGATTGTCCACCAAGTGCATCCATGGCAGACGCCCAGTGAAGCTGCGCACCACGTCGCGCGTTCCATCCTCGCTCCTTCCGTCGCAGATCAGCACGAGGGTGCGGTCGCGGTCCAGGTCCGCTGCTTCGATCGAAGACAGGCATCGACCTATGAAGCCTTGCTCGTTGCGGCAGGGGATCACGATGCTCACCACCGGATGAGCTGTCAACGGCGGCAAATGCGGTCGTTCAGCCATCGCTCGCGGGCTTGAGGGACGCATCATGCCTGTGCGCGGCGCGCACGATGAGCCAGAGCAGAATGCCGTAGCAACTCACTTCGATCAGCGAAAGCCCGAGCAGATAAGTCGATGCGATCGCGGGGTGGAGCAAGCTGTAGAGAAGCACGAGGAAAAAATACGCGCCCTGCCAGATACTGTAGCGCTTGATATGGCCTAGTGCGGGAAGCACCACGGCCAACGGGATCACCACGAACTGCAGGGCGATCGGCAAGGCAAGGATGCGCGCGAACCGTCCCGCTTCGGCCCATGCGCTGCCGAAGAAGAAGGCGAACAGTTCTGGCCCCGCCAGCAGTAGCACCCCCGCCAACAAAGCCGCGATCGCGGACAATGATCTCAAGGCACGCATCAGGTCGGGCAATACGGGTACCCCTATCGAAGCGGACCGCGACGCCCGTTGCATATACACTTGCGCGAAGGCGACCGCGATGAAGCTGCTGGGCAGAAAGACCACCTGCCGGCTCAGGTTGAACTGGCCGGTGATGGCATCGCCCGCCAAGGCGGTCAGTGTGAAAACCGGAACAGAGAGCGCTGCGGTGTGCAGCACCGCCGGAAGCGCGTTCACCAAGGGGAAAGCGCGATAGCGGATGGCTTCGGTGCGCATCACCGGTGCTTCGAGCGGCAGCAGATGGAAGCCCGCACGTTGGGCTTGGTAGTAAGCGACCAACACGTTCACCATCCAACCGAGCAGGTAGCCGATCAGCAAGCCGTGTGGCCAGGCCAGCCAACCCAGCAGCGCGGAGCCGAAACTGATCGTGGCCATCTGCACCACTTTGTTCCGGCTCATCGCCGTGAACGCTTCGCGTCGGATAAGCCAATGATTGAGCGGCTGGAACAAGGCCATGGCGAACAGCAGCAACGGGGCATAGGGCAGCACGTTCCTCAGCAGGGATGGATCCGCGGATGCGTCCATATACTGGCTCACCAGATAGGCTGCCAGCAGTGCGATGGGGAATACGCACGTCGCCACCAGCAGGCCGACACGCACCAGTGCCCGTGCGGCGCCATCTTCTTTTGGCAAGGGCACAGTGAGTTCGTAACGGCCGCTGGCCAGCAGCCCGATCGGGTTCACCACCGCGAGCAGCACGGCCAGCATCCCGAAAGCTTCCGGTGTGTAGAGCCTTGTGAGCAGTGGAGTGAACAACAGAGGGATCGCCTGGGCCACGGCCGTGCCGCCCAGCAAGGTGAGCATGTTGCGCGTGAAGGAGTTCCCGGATGCGCTCATCGCCTGCTAGGGATGCAGTTGGAACGTGCGCGCGGCGAGCCACCGCAGCAGCGCTGCCATGGCGCCGAATGACAATGCCGTGGCCAGGGCCGCGCCATGTACACCGAACAAAGGGATCAAGGCGAGGTTGAGCACCACGTTGCTCAGGAAGTAGCCCGCGATGAAAAGCGTCTGCGTTCCCGGCCGCCCCAGTTGGCTGAAGAGCATGAGGAACGGTTGGTAGCCCGCCGTGAGCGCAATACCGGTGCAGAGGATGGCATACACCGCCCAAACGGTCATGGGCTCTTCCTTCATGCCAAGGACCCACATGGCGATGGGGAACAGCGGGATGGTGACCAACACCAAAGGCGCGAGGATGCGGAAGAACGCCCGCCGGTTGCGTCGCACCACCTTGTTCAGCAGCAGGGATCCGCCGCGCTGCCATGCCGCCGTGAGCACCGGGTTGATGTTGTTCCGGAAGAGCACGGGCAGTTGCAACACGCCTTCGGCCACCGTGGCGGCGAAGCTGAAGAGCCCGACCGTCGCATCGCTAAGGAAGATCCCCAGCAGGAAAACATCCACGCGCGTGTTCACGTCGAGGAGCAGGTTGCCGGCGAGGGCGCGGTTCCCGAATCGGAAGTTCTCATGCAACGAAAGCCGCAGGCCTGTTCCGGGCCATGGTTTCCAATAGCGCAGGGAGATCGGGATGAGCACGAAGGCCAGCGCGGCTTCCGCCCAGAACAGCACGACAGGAAGCCGATCCGGAGACGCACCGCGCAACGCCAATACGAGAACACCCAGGAACAACAGCACGAAGCGCAGCAGTTGGAACAATGCGAAGAGGCGCATGCGGCGTGCGCCGTTGTGGAAGCTCAATAGCACCTTGTTCCACGAGAAGAACAGCAACCCGGGGATCACCAACGGGAAGGCAGCGGTCACCGTGTCGCTGTCGAACCACTTCCCGGGGAGATCGCGTCCAAGCCACGACAGGCCGATCACCAACAAGGAGCTGAACGTGGAAAGCACCATCGAAGCGCTTACCTGCGCATCGGCGGAGCGACCGGCGGCCAACTCACGCGGCACGAAAGCCTGCACGGCGAGATGCACTCCGCCGACGGCCAGTTGGCTCAACAGAATGAAGGCCGCATATACCAGGTTGAAAGCACCGAGCGCCGCAGCATCGTACCAGCGGATGATGATCAGGTTCACCAGCACGCCGAGCAACGCGCTAAGGGCGAAGGCGCCGGCACTCCAGACCAGGTCAACCGAGAACTTGCCGCCGGATGCCTTCCACATCAGTGACGCAAGGTATCCCGCACCCGGTGCATGGTGTAACCGCGCTTGTCCATCTCCAGGAGGTCCGCATCGCGCGCCAGCAATGAATCGAACCGTGCATCGTAGCCGGCGTATTCCACGGTGCTGAAGACATACCGGCAATGAAGGCTGTCCAGCAGGTAACTGTGAGCCTGGTGGTCCGTGCGGCCACCGAAGAGCGCGGTCTTGCCGCCGCCCATGAACAACTGGTCGCTTCCGCACCAGTAGTAGATGCCGAACCGATCGGTGTCGTAGTACCAAACGGGCACGTTGTTCACCAGCACGGTATCGCGCGGACCCACACCGCATCGGCGCAGCATCGCGTCCAGGTCCTCCGGCCCAGAGGCAAGGCGATCGCGCAGGTCACCCGCACCGGTGTCCGGAGAACTGAAAGTGGACGAGGCTTTCCAGATTCGCTGGCGGTGCTCCATCGCAAGCACGGTGTTCACTACGCTCACCAGAGCCAGTGACGCCAGAAAGTACACCCGTTCGCGTCCCGTGAACAGCTGCCACCCCGCCGCCACCACGGCCACCACAAGCAACGGTTGCAGCGTGAGCGCGTAGCCGTAGTTGAACCCGCCGAAACCACCGATCACCGCCACCGCGATCAAGGTGAACGCCAGCAGACCGCGCAGCCAAGGGGCCAGATGCCGCCAGTGCCACAGCCCGAAGAACAGCAGTGGTATGGCAAGGGCGCCCGTGGTACCTAAATATCGCAGGTGCAGGAAAACACCCAAATACCCGTTCACCCAGAGCAACAGTGGTGAACCAATGCCCCGCCCGAAGTCATCCGGATCCATCGCACCCGGCACCACCGGCATCCACACGCGGTGATAGACCACTGTGATCAAAGCCACGGCAGCCAGTGCCAACCAAGCCGCATAACGGTGCCAGGGGCGAACCATCTCAGTACCAGATTATGTCTTGAAGGATCCAACCCGTGCCCAGGAACACATCCACCACGTAGTGGATGCAACCGGCCAACAACATCACACCAGCAGCTTGCCAGGTATAGCGCCAGCGCTCGATCCAACCGGCGGGCAACAGCAGCAGGAGCACCAGCACCATGCAGCCGCCCAGAATAGCACCCACGGAGTGGATGAAGGCTTGCGCTCCGCACAGGAACGCGAACAGCAGCAGCCGGGTGCGGCCAGGTGCGCGGAAGAGCAATACCATGGCACCTACTGCGGCCGTGAAGAAGAAGATGCGGAAGCTGTCCAGATGGTAGAGGAAGGTGAGGAAGAGGAAGCCCAAGGGTGCAGTGAGCGCGATGGCACCGGCCACGGCCGACCAACGGTCCAGTCGCCGCAGCATCCACCAGACCAGGGTGATCAACAGCCAGGCGTACCACATGGTGATGCTGCGCACCCACATGTCACTGCGCACACCGGTGAGGTGCCCCATGAGCCCCTCCCAAGTGAACAGCAACGGGAACGAGAAGCCATGCAGCCCGACGTAATAGAACCCGGAGGCTTCGTCGAAACGATGTGGACCGTAGGTGATCGCCATCTCGCCTAGGAAGATCCGACCCTGTATGCCGTATTCGAGAATGTCGTGGTCCGTTACCGGCTTGTTCAACAGGAAGATGGCGGCGATGGCGAATAATGCGCCACTGCCCAAAGCGAAGCACCAGAGCGATCGGTCCCTGCGGAGCCCCCACCCCTTTTGCAGTAAGGCGAACAAGCTGCGCCATCCCGAACCTGCTGCAATAGCGAGGGCAAGAAGGCACAACACAGGCAGCGTGATGGCCAACCATACCGGTGCGCCATGCCAGCAGGCAAGCAAGTAAAAGAGCACCAGCGTAACGAGGAATGGACCCAAGCCCAACCCTACGATCGCCAAAGGCCACAACGGCCATTGCAGCGCGCGGTTGTGCCCCAGCAAGAACGCCGCGCATGCCATGCCCGCGAGCACGTTGGTGCTAAGAAAGAGCCAAGCGAAATGCCAGGCCTCGCTCATGTCGGGACGTGGTTGCGATAGAGCCGCGGAAGCGCGTTGATCGTCTTCAACGCCCGCTCCATCTCCACGTCGATGGTATCGAAGTACCACTGCATGCTGTCGAAACGCGGCCGGTTCTCACGCAGCACATGGGCCAAGCCTTCTTCGCGTGTGATCATCCCTTCGCGGATCTGGTTGCTGCGGAACGTATCGAACTCGGTGAAGCCGGCTACCAGGCCATATACATAGTTGTAGAAGGCCGCCGTGCCGTCGCCGATGCGCCAACTGCTGGTGGTATCCGGCGAAAGCTCCCAGTTGTATTCGCCCTTCAAGGTGCGATCGATCGTGCCCTCATCCCACGGGATGTAGTCGAAGACCAATAGGTACACATCGCGCGGTTCCACGTAGTAGGCCTTGTAGGCGCTGTAGGTGTCGGGGATGCTGGCGTTGATGTATCCCGGATTGACCGCGAAGTTGCGCAGGTAGTAGAGCGGCAATTGAAGTTTGGCGAGGGCGCTCTGTTTGTCGATCCGCTCCTTGTCGAAGTTCGGCTTGATCCCCGCGAAACCGGCTTTGAAGTCGGTGTTCTCCAACTTGTTCTCCATCCAGATGTCGCAGTGGATGCCTGTTTGCCGACGGATGTTGTTCACATGCACGAAGAAGTGCTTGTCGCCGGCCATGAAGAGTGGGATCATGCCCAAACGCGGTCGCTTCAGCCAGGCCTCCATGTTGAGCCGGATGTTGCGCCGCTTCATCTTGATATCGGCGCTCACCAGGATGTTCTCCACACCGAGCTTGCCGGTCATCCGTGCGATGTTCCGCCGTGCCAGGTCGGTCACCATGCCCCAATCGTAGGTGAAGGTGAGCGGCCGCATGCCGAACTCCTTCACCAACAGGTGCAGCCCGTAGCTGCTGTCCCGCCCGCCACTGAATGCCACGATGCAGTCTTGCTTGCCATCGCTCCTGCGGTATTTCTTCAGCACTTCTTCGAAAGCCGGACGTTTATCCATGGTCAGCCCCTTGGGCTTGTAGCTGTGGCAGTAGTTGCACACGCCCGCGCCGTCGTAGTGGATGTAAGGGAAGGTCTCCGGTAGCAGGCACTTGCTGCACCGGCGAATGTTGCGCATCACTTCTTCCGGGAATCGGATCAACGCGCGCAGCCGGCCTTCGGCCCCGGTGTTCAAGGCGGGCGTGACTACCCGGTTCGGTGAGGAATGGTCTTTGATCGCGAAGGCGTCCACAGCAACAATGGCTGGGCCGGGTATCGCTTCTTTCAGTTGGAAGGAAGTGATACCGAGATCCCGGAGATCGATCAACCGGCCGGTGAAGGGCTTCAGCCATTCCACTTCCTTGCCCGTATAGCGCTCCTTCACGCCTTCGCGGTCGCGGAAAGTGCGTGCGATGTATTCCTCGGAAGCAAAGACCAAGGACCCTTTCGGATCATCGATGAAGTAGAGCGAACCGGTATTCGTAGCCAGAAGGACTTGTTGGCTATCCGCCAGCAGGATGGCCACGCTGGCCGCACCCTCCATCTCGGCGAACACGGCGCGTATCGCTTCCACAGGACCCTTGCTCTCCTTCAAGAACATCCGGAACATGGCCGCGAGCACTTCGGTATCCACTTCGGTGCGCCGCACGATGCGCCCTGCGTACTTCGCCCACAACGCGTCCACATTCGTCACGATCCCGTTATGGACCATCACGATCTCGTCCTTGATGACGGGCTGGTTGTTGGCGTTGTTCTCCTGTGTGCCGTTTGTGACCAGGCGGCTATGCGCGATCACGGCCAGGGCGTGGCCTGCGCCCTGGAAGGCAGGTGCCAGCGCCGTATCCAGAAAGGTGCGATAGGCCGACGAGCGGATCAGGTCCGTGGCCGGCACATCATCCTTGGTCACGTGGATGGTGGCGTCCGCTGCGTTGCGGATGGCGATGCCGCTGCTTTCCTTGCCGCGCGTTTCGCTGAGTACGAAGAGTTCATGAACGGCCTGTTCCGCCGATCCTTGATCGAGGCCCGACCCGCTCTTCGCGATGATCCCGAAAATGCCGCACATGCTGCCTGTTCCGCGCCTTTCGCATCGGCGTTCCGCCAAAAGCACCACCCGTTCGGTGGCCGCGCGTGGCGCGAAGATCGGTCAGCGAGCGGGAACGGTATGCGGTTCGATGCGCGTTGAGCGGGACAGTAGATCCCCAAGGATGATGGCTACGGCCAGGATCGGGAACACCGAATTGTAGGTGGCACCCTCCCCGGAATAGATCGCGAACGGCGTGATGGATAGGGGTAGCGAAACCAGGAGCAAACGCAGATGGAACCAGAGGCGGCCTCGGAACAAGTACAAGGAGAGGGGGATCACGGTCCAGCCAGCGTATGCGAAAGGCAACGTGACCGTGAGGATGCGTCCTATGCGCTGGATCAAGATCGCGAGGTACCAGCCGGGATCGGTGTTCACATCGGCCAGTACCTTGCCCTTCACGATCTCTTCGTATTCCTCGATCTCATCGAACTTCACGTAATACAGTCCGGCTTCATCGTAGTGGTCATCCGTGCCGAAACCGCCGCTCCATTTGACGCGGATGCCGAACTCCTCCTCCAAGATCGGCAACGCATAAGCGTAAGCCACCCGGTCGTTCCATGCGTAGCCTTTGTCCGCGCCAAAATCACCGAGCCCACAGAAGATCGGGTGCCATATCCGGTGCCCACTGATCCGCGGGCCTTTGTGAACATGGCCGCCATGCGCTTCGACCAATTCGGCGGTGCGTTCCCATTGGCGGTCGAAATGGTCTTGGATGGATGTTCTGCCGAAGGAGAACGCCAGCAACGCCAACAGAATGGTGCCGCCGCGCTGGAGCCATGAGATCCGCGGGACGAACAACAGCATGGCGACGAGCGACATCATCACCACGATCGTTTCATTGCGCACCTCCGTGCAGAAGGCGATGAGAAGACCCGACAGCCCTGCGGTGAGCAGCGCGACCCACCAGCTAGGCGATCGACCGGCCAAGGATGGCGCATGCATCCCGAGTACGAGAAAGAACACGGAGCCGAGCAATCCGAAGATGTTCTCGCGGGAATACACCTCGAACCAATAGAAAGGAGTCGCCGCTACTACGAACGCCAGGACCAACGCGAGCAAAGGCCGACCCGCTCGGAAGAACCCAAGATAAAGGGAGAGCAAGGCCGCAGTGAACCAAAGTCCGTTGAACAGCCGGATGGAAGGCGCCTCTGCGGATCCCTTGAGCCAGGCACCGGGCAAATAGGCGAAGATCCGTGCGTTCTCCCCTAACCTCGACCAATGCTGATATTCCATGATCAGATCCTGGCCGCGATGTTCTATCTCACGCGTTGCGCCAGCTTTCGAATAGTCCAGATCCTCGTTCAGCGTGGCTAGGGGGAACGCTCCGAGGTAGTAGTGGAAGTAGTGGAATTTAGGAGCCTTGTCCGCACTGAAGCCCGAGGCATCACGCCGCGACTGTGCCGGATCGGTGATCGGTGTCCACGCACCGATGAGGTACAGGATCGCGTTCCATGACAGGATCGCGATGACCACTGCCAAGCGCGTTCGGCGACCGCTGGCATTGGCCACTAGGCGTTGGATGCGTTCGTTGTTCATTCGCGTCATTCCTGGTTGACGTGGGTCCGTGGTGTGCTGATCGCTCTGCGCGGCATGGCCACACGGCACTACTCGCGATCACTTGTACAACCGCTCGTTGTCCTGCATATCCATCCACATGGCGAAGATGAGCGCCTGGAAGCTGCTCGTGGCCAGGAAGAGGAAGGCGATCAGCGGCTCCGTGTTCACTTGCGCACCGGTGATGAAAGCCTTGATGATCTTGTAGGCATAAGGAATGGTGACGAGGCCCGCGATGATCGCGTAGTTGTAGAAGATGAAGAGCGGGTGGAAGTCCTTGAAGAGGTACTTGCGCCATAGCCGGATGAAGAAGCTCTTGATCAACAGCAGGCTCACCCGTGGGATCACCTTGAAGACCTTCATCTTGCTTTGCTCGCCGACCCGGTAGATCGGCTTGATCTCCACCTCACGCAGGGTGCATTGCGCGATGTTCAACTTCACGAGCATGTCGTTCGGCATGCCGTAGCTGCGGTAGATCTTATGCAGCTTGACGGCTTGCAAGGCGCGCAAGCGGATGGCGGTGTAGCCGGTCTGGGTATCGCTCACCCGCCAGTAGCCGCTGGCCAATTTGGTGAGGATGCTGAGGATGCTGTTGCCGAAGAAACGTACCCGAGGGATCACCAACCACGCGCTGCGATGGATCAGCCGGTTGCCCTTCACATAGTCGATGCCTTCGTCGATCACCGGCAGGCAGATGCTCTCCAGTTCGCCTGGGTCCATCTGCCCATCGCCGGCCATTACCGCGGTGCAATCGATCCCGTGGTCCTTGCACCATTTGTAGCCGCGGGCGATGCCGGCCCCTACCCCGCCGTTCTTCAGGTTGTTGATCAGGATGATGCGGTCGGTATCCGGCTGGTCGTTCACCACTTCGCTCGGCACGTAGTGGGCCATCTCCCGAGCGCTCTCCTCTTCCAGCACCATTTCCGCTTCGTTCCACCTAGTGCGTTCCACCTTAACGGGCACCATGCGCTTGCCGACACCCTTGGTGCGGTCGTTCGCGATGAGGTTCTTTACGACCTCCGCAGTGCGGTCGGGGCTGCAGTCGTTCACGATCACAATACGATCCACGAAGTCGGGCATGGTCTCCACCACGAAGCCGATCTGTGACTCTTCGTTGTAACAGGGGACAACGACGGCGACGGTTCTGCCTTTGAGCATGTGTGAATGCCAGACCCTTCAGGTGGCACGGACAAAGATGCCTATTCCGCCACACCTCCACCGGCGGATCCCTCGCGCCGCTCATCCCCTTCCTTGCGTATGGCTCAGGGGTGCCCGCCTATCTTCAGCCCATCGAAATGGAACAGATGGACTTTTTCCAATGGCATTGGTGGGCGGGAGTTGGGTTGGTGCTCTGCATCGCCGAGATCTTCGTGCCGGGTTTCTGGCTGTTGTGCCTGGGCATCGGCTGTGTGGCTGGCAGCGTGGTCGCAGTGATCACCCCGGAACCCACAGCCCAGTTGCTCGCCTTCAGCGCGCTGAGCCTGGTGGCCTTTTTCACCATGCGCCCCCTGCTGATGAAGCGCATGTGGAAGGACACCGGCGTGCGCACCAACGTGGATGCCCTCGTAGGCCAGCGTGGCCGCGTAACGCAGGACTTTGAACCCGGCCTTCGCCTGGGACGTGTGAGCGCTGCGGGTGATGACTGGCGCGCCGAATGCACCACCGACCGCGCCCTGCGCATCGGCGACCTGGTGGATGTCGTCCGCGTGGAGAGCAATACGCTGATCGTGAAACCTGCGGATCCCGCTTGATCGGACCAACCTCCTTCCTTTTCCGTATTTCCCTTCAACCCCTTGCGCACCAACCCCTCGCCCCAATGACCTCCGGTACCATCATCCTGATCCTCTTCGCCGTCTTCGTCGTTTTTATCATCGCCAAAGGCCTGCGCATCGTGCAGCAGAGCGAGGCCATGGTGATCGAACGCCTGGGCAAGTACCAAAAGACCCTCACTGCGGGTATCAACGTGATCATCCCGATCGTGGACAAACCGCGCGAGATCATCTCCCGCCTTACCCGCGATCTGCCCGACGGCAACAAGTACGTGCAGTTCATGAAGAAGGAGCGGCTCGACCTGCGTGAAACCGTATTCGACTTCCCCAAGCAGAACGTGATCACGAAGGATAACGTGATGACCGAGATCAACGCGCTGCTCTATTTCCAAGTGATGGACCCCGTGAAGGCCATGTACGAGATCGAGAACCTCCCTATGGCCATCGAGAAACTCACCCAAACAACCTTACGGAATGTGATCGGTGAGCTGGACTTGGACGAATGCCTCACCAGCCGCGATACCATCAACATGAAACTGCGCCAGATCCTTGATGAGGCCAGCAACAAATGGGGCGTGAAGGTGAACCGCGTGGAACTGCAGGACATCAACCCGCCGCGCGACATCCGCGAAGCGATGGAGAAGCAGATGCGTGCCGAACGCGACAAGCGGGCGCAGATCATCGATGCCGAAGGAAGCAAGCGCGCCGCCGTGCTACAAGCGGAGGGCGTGCAACAGGCGGAGATCACCACGGCGGAAGGCCAGAAGCAGGGCCAGATCCTGGAGGCCGAGGGCGATGCACAAGCGCGTATTCGCCGGGCGCAGGGCGAAGCGGAGGCCATCCGCCTCGTTTCGCAAGCCATCCAAGGCACCAAGGCCGATCCCGCCAACTACCTCATTGCCATGAAGTACTTGGAAACGCTGAAGGAGATGACCAGCGGCCAGGGCAACAAAGTGATCTACATCCCCTACGAGGCCACCGGTATCCTCAGCAGCGTGGGCGGCATCAAGGACATGTTGGACGCCAACA
This sequence comes from Flavobacteriales bacterium, assembly GCA_016712025.1. Taxonomy (GTDB): domain Bacteria; phylum Bacteroidota; class Bacteroidia; order Flavobacteriales_F; family PHOS-HE28; genus PHOS-HE28. Next base: position 188,583 of record JADJRW010000001.1, on the reverse strand, counting down.
AGGCGCTCTCGCAATAGAGCTAATGAACCAAGAGGAAAAGGGTCGCTTCGGCGGCCCTTTTTTCTAGGCGTACGGCGACCAGTCAAACTACCTTCACCCAATGCCCGCCTATTCCACGCTCTACGAAGCCGTGAACGACTTGCAGCGCCGCGGCTATACCGATGATCTGCAACTCGGCGGCCATTGCGTGGTGTGCGATAGGCGCGGCGTGAGCCTCGATCCCGATGACTTCAACATCGACGAGTTCCATCGCTTCGAGGGCAACAGCGATCCGGAGGACCAAAGCATCGTGTACGCCATAAGCTCCGCGAAGCATGAGTTGAAAGGTGTTCTGGTGAACGCCTACGGACCGGACGCTTCCAGCATGGCGCAGGAAATGGTGCGGAAGCTGGCCACGCATTGACCCGTGATCCGGCGCACGCGCGGCGTAACTTCCCGGCCCTTTGCCCAACCACCTATGCGCACGCTGTCCCTTGCATTTCCGATCCTTTGTTCAACCTTCCTTGTCGCCCAATCCACCTCGCCCTATGCGCGCGTGAAGGTTCATTTGGACGACCGGACCAATACGATCGAACGGTTGAGCAGCTTGGGCGTTGCCGCCGACCATGGAGCCCATCAATCAGGGCAATACTTGATCACCGATCTCTCTGCCGAGGAGATCGCACTGGCGGAGCAGAAGGGCTTTGCGGTGGATGTGTTGATCAAGGATGTGTCGGCCTACTACGTCGCGCGCAATATGGGCGCTAAAGGCGGTGAGCGCGGTGGAACGGACGTCTGTCCAGGAAGTAATTACTACCCCACTCCGCAGCACTTCGAGCTGGGAGCCATGGGCGGATACCCCACGTGGCAGCAGATCCAGGACGAACTCGACGAGATGGCCGCGGCCTTCCCGAACCTGATCTCTCCGAAGGTGTCCATCGGTCTTTCGCTGCAAGGCCGACCGATCCATTTCGTGCGGATATCCGACAGTCCCAATGTGGACGAGGACGAACCCGAATTGCTATACTCCGCGTTGCACCACGCGCGCGAACCGATCGTCCGCCCTGCAGTTCTTGTTCTTCATGTGGCATCTGCTGGAGACCTACGGCACGGATGCGGAGTCGACCTATTTGATCGATCACCGGGAGTTGTACTTCGTCCCTTGCATCAACCCCGACGGCTATGTGTGGAACGAAACCACCGATCCCCTCGGCGGCGGCTTATGGCGCAAGAACCGCCGCGACAATGGCGATGGCACCTTCGGCGTGGACCTGAACAGGAACTACGGTTGGGAATGGGGCTTCGACGACTCTGGATCTTCGCCCATCGGTGGCTCCAACACGTATCGTGGCACCTCCGCGTTCTCCGAGCCGGAGATCCAGGCCATGCGCGACTTCTGCGAAACGCGGCAATTCCGCCATGCCCTGAACAACCATGGCTACGGCGATCTGCTGATCTATCCGTGGGGCTACGTGCCCTCGTTCTACACCCCTGACTCTGCTCTGTTGGCCACGCATGGGCAACTCGTTGCGCGCAGCAATGCGTTCCTTTTCGGCACCTCGGACCAGACCGTGAACTACGTGGTGAACGGCAGTTCGGACGACTGGATGTATGGCGAGCAGCAGACCAAAGACAAGATCCTCGCGATGACCCCGGAGACCGGAACCGCGATCGATGGTTTCTGGCCCGCGATCGATCGCATCGAGCACATCAGCCGGGACAATGTGGAGATGAACCTGAGCGTCGCCCATTTCGCCGGTGCATGCGCGCACGTCACGGAAACGGCCCCTCCCGTGCTGCCCGTGCTGAATGGCCATATCACCTTCGACATCCAACGGCTCGGGCTGGACACAGCGACCTTCACGGTTAGCTTGACACCGCTGGAGAATGTCATTGGCACAGCGCCACCCAAGGTCTTCACGGGAATGGGAATGCTTGAGTTCCGCACGGATTCCATCGGGCTCGCGCTGGATCCTGCAGTGGTGGATGGAAGCCCGGTGCGCGTGGTGCTCAGTGTGAGCAATGGCCTCTTCGCGTTCCACGATACCCTCACCAAGTTCTACGGAACGCCAAGCGTATTGCTGGCCGACAACGGCAACAACCTCGCGAACTGGAACGGTTCCTGGAGCGCGGCAACGGATGTCTGGTTCTCGCCCCCCAGTTCGTTCACTGATTCGCCGATCTACAATTACAACGACTTCACCGACTCGGAGATCACCCTGGACGCGCCGATCGACCTGAGCGGCGCTACCTCCGCCACGCTCACCTTCATGGCGCTTTGGAGCATCGAGGCGGAATTGGACTACGCGCAGGTTTCAGCTTCCGCCGATGGGGTGAACTGGACACCGTTGTGCGGACGCTTCACCCATCCGGGTTCCGAATTCCAGGAAGAAGGCGAACCCATCTACGAAGGCAAGCAGGCGACGTGGGTAGCGGAGGAAATGAGTTTGAACGGTTTCATCGGGCAGAACACCTGGCTGCGCTTCCATTTGTTCTCCAACGATCAGATCATGCGCGACGGTTTCCATTTGGACGACCTGAAGGTGACCATCACCGGTGAAGGACCAACCTCGATAAGCGCGCCCGATGCCGCCCCCGAATTCCTGACCCTTCAACCCAGCCCAGCGGATGCTGGGACAGTGGTCCACTTCGCCTATGGTTCAGGCGCGACCAACACCATGTTGGTGATGCACGATGCGCGGGGCGCAGTGCTACGCGCTGTTCCCCTTACCGCGAACTCTGGCTTCGTGCGGTTGGACACCTCCACGCTGCCTCCAGGAGTGTACCAAGTCACGCTGTTGGCCAACGGCCTTCGGATCCGGTCGAGCAAACTTGTGATCGTGCATCCGTAAGCTACTCAGCCGCGTGAGGCCTTGCTGGGCGTGGTTCTGTGAACCTTTCCAGGATCTTCGCGTACATTTGGCCGCCCTGAGGAATTTCAGGGCAAGCCCCAAGCGCCCAGTATTCCGCCCCGCATCCCTTGCGGAGTTCCGAAGTCCAGGCGCCATCCCCAGCGGATCATTGCACGCCGGACCCGATCGACGGGGCTTCCAAACCACACATTCAAAGGTGTGTTCAGGGACAATGGCCTGAACCTACCGCAACTATCCCGCGCCGGGGACCATCGGCGCATACCTATGGAACGAACCACGTTCAACGACTTGGGGCTCATCGAGCCCATTTTGAAAGCCCTTCACGAAGAAGGCTACACCGAGCCTACGCCGATCCAGGCGCAAGCCATTCCGCACCTGATCAAAGGCCGCGACCTCCTGGGTTGCGCGCAGACCGGGACGGGTAAAACGGCGGCGTTCGCCATCCCCATCCTGCAAGAGCTGCATGAGAAAGCGCCACAAGCCAAACGCGCGATCCGCACGCTGATCCTCACCCCCACGCGGGAATTGGCGATCCAGATCGGCGAGAGCTTCGCCGCCTATGGCCGCAACCTGCAGGTGCGGCACACCGTGATCTTCGGTGGTGTGGGCCAGAAGCCGCAGACCGACGCGCTGCAACGCGGCGTGGATATCGTGGTGGCCACCCCCGGCCGCCTGCTGGACCTGATGGGCCAGGGCTACGTTCACTTGAACGGCCTGGAGATCTTCGTGCTCGATGAAGCGGACCGCATGCTGGACATGGGCTTCATCCACGACGTCAAGAAGGTGATCGCCAAACTGCCGCAGAAGCGCCAGACGCTCTTTTTCAGTGCCACCATGCCGCCTGAGATCGCCAAGCTGGCGAACAGCATCCTTACCGATCCGATCAAGGTGGAAGTGGCGCCGCAGAGCACCACCGCCGAAACCATCGATCAGCACTTGTTCTATGTGGACCGCACGGACAAGAACAAACTGTTGATCCACCTGCTGCAAGGCGACACCATTCGCGAGGCCTTGATCTTCACCCGCACCAAACACGGTGCGAACAAGGTGGCCAAGATCCTAACGCAGTCCGGCTTCGCGGCCGAAGCGATCCACGGCAACAAGAGCCAGACCGCACGCCAGGCGGCGCTCAAGAATTTCAAGGACGGAAAGCTCCGTGCGCTGGTGGCCACGGATATCGCTGCGCGCGGCATCGACATCGACGGCCTCACGCACGTGATCAACTTCGACATCCCGAACATCCCCGAGACCTATGTTCACCGGATCGGCCGCACGGGTCGCGCGGGTGCTTCCGGCAAGGCCCTCTCCTTCTGCGATCACGAGGAGAAGGAATTCCTGCGCGACATCACCCGATTGATCAAGCGGGATATCCCCGTTGTTACCGAACATCCGTTCGTGATGGTCGGTGGGCCCAAGAAGGCCGAACCTGAGATCCGCGAGCCACGCCAGCCGCGTGGACCTGGGCGTGGTCAAAGCCAAGGGCAGCGCCGCGATGATCGCGGCCCGCGCAATGGACAGCGCCATCCCGGACAGGATGGCGGCCGCCGCCATGGCACTCCGGGACGCACCGACCAGCGCCCCGCCCGCCAGGATGATCGCCCGGCGCAACCACAGCGCGCCGCACAGGGCCAGCCACGTCCGCAACGCGATGATCGCCTGCGGGATCAACGTCCGCGTGAACAGCGCCCGCAGGGAGATCGCCAAGGGCAGCGCCCGGCCGAGCGCCAGCGAGCGCCTTCGGAGCGTTCTCCGCGTCCGCAAGAGGAGAGCACCGCATCTGGCCACAAGCCGGATTATGCCGCCTTGACCAAGGAACTCTTCGGCGAACTCGAGGGCAAGCCCAGCGACAAGAAGAGCGACCAGCCCAAGAAAGAAGGCGAAGTCAAGAAGAAGAAGTGGTTCGGCCTCGGCGGCCGTTAGCACCAGCAACGCATAGAAAGCGGAAGGCCGGATGATCGATCATCCGGCCTTCCGCTTTCAAAGTCTTGCAACGATCAGGCGCGCATGGGTTTCGCCTGTGCTTTCAACTCCGCTTGAAGCTGGCGGCTGGTCTTGGAGCTGCCGTCGTGGCTCCAACCCGGAGGGCCGAAGATGTACATGAGCTTGGCGCGGAACGTTGGTGCGCGTTTCACGTCCTTCCAGATCTCTTGGAACTCGAAGAGGTTGTGCGTGATCGGGTTCCGTGAACCGGGATCATGGCTGATGCCGTACTTGGGCGCAATGCCCTTGATAGGATCCTGCCAGGTGCCATAAAGACGGTCCCAAATAGTGAGGATGCCGCCGTGGTTGCGGTCGAGATATTCCGTGTTGCTGCTGTGGTGGACCACATGCACGTAGGGCGTATTGAAAACCTTCTCGTACCAGGGCATCGAGGGTACCAACTGGCTATGGAGGAAGAACTGATAGAACGAATTGATGATGAGGCAGGTGGCGATCATGATCGGCTCGAAGCCCACCAGTGGCATCCACAACCAATAGACCGGCTTGAAGAATTCGATGAACCAGCCGTTGCGGATGCTCACCGTGAGGTTGAACATCTTGCCGCTGTGATGCGGCAGGTGCGCGGCCCAGAGGATGCGCACGTTGTGTGCGATCCGATGGTGCCAGTAGAAGTTGTGGTCATCAAGCACCATGCAGATCACCCATACGTACCACGCCGTGCCCAAGGTGCTATATCCGAGGAACTCCAGGCGGAAAGGCTCGGCCCAGGCGAACAGAAAGAGCAATAGACTGATCTCCCACACGTTCGCGATCAACTTGATAACCGTCGCGCCCGCTCCCATCACGAAGCCCGACCAACTCTCCTTCAGGTCGAACAACTCCTTCGCGCGGAGGTACTCCACCACGATGAGGATAATGAAGAGTGGGTAGACATAGCGGGCGCCGATGGCCTCAATGGGCAGTTCGGGCAGTTGCCGCTTCATATCGAGCCAGGCGTCGATCAGGTTGAAGTCCATCGGGAACAAGGAGGCGGGTTAGGTAGGCCGCAGAGGTAGGAAGGCCGCAAATCTACCCTGAAGGAGGCGTTGGATAGCGAGGATCATCAGCCGCCCAGCCTCCCATCTTTGCCGCATGCGCATCTCGACCGTTCTGCTTTCGCTCACTACCTCCGTTCTAGTCGCCCAAGTGCCCATCAATGGCCCGATGGTCGGTCACTGCGACCTGCTTGAGGCCACGATCTGGTTGCAGTGCAAGGGCCCCTGCACCGCGCAGTTGGAGTATTGGAAGGAAGGCCGACCGGACAGTTTGTTGCGTACCTCGGTCCAGACCTCCTCCGTGGAGAAGGCGCACGCGATGGACTTCCACATGGACCAAGTGGTTCCGGGAACGGCATACAGCTACCGGGTAGTATTGGACAGTAAGCCCTTGGACCTAGGCGAACCGCTGAGTTTCCGCACCCAGCCCCTCTGGAAGTTCCGAACCGATCCGCCTGACTTCACCATCGCCACAGGAAGTTGCAGCTACGTGAACGAGCTGGCCTACGATCGCCCCGGAAAACCCTATGGCGGCGGCTATGGGATCTTCGATGCCATCGCTGCGAAGAAGCCGGACCTCATGCTCTGGCTCGGCGATAACATCTACTTGCGGGAGCCGGATTGGGGATGCGGACCGGTTTCCTGCATCGCTACACCACACCGGTCCCTGCCCGAAATACAGCACCTGTTGCGCAGCACCGCGAACTACGCCATTTGGGACGACCACGACTTCGGCCCGAACGATGGGGACGGCAGTTTCGTGAACGCGCCTTTCGCCAAAGAAGCGTTCGACCTGTTCTGGCCAAACCCAGGATGCGGTATTCCTGAAGCGCCACGCGGTATCACCACCGCCTTCAGCCACGCGGATGTGGACTTTTTCCTGTTGGACGATCGCACCTTCCGCGTGCCGCCGGATGTGGTCACCTCTACGCCCACCTTGTTAGGTGATGCGCAACAGGATTGGCTGATCCGTGCGCTCAAGTACAGTGATGCCAGCTTCAAGCTAGTAGCCATGGGTGGCCAGTTCTTGAGCACCGCTAGCGTTTTCGAGAACTATGCGACGTTTCCCGCCGAGCGGCAGCGGTTGATCGACCGGATCTCGCAAGAGGGGATCACGGGCGTGGTTTTTCTCACCGGAGATCGCCATTTCACCGAACTGAGCCACCTGTTCCTGCCGAACGGCGCCTGGGTCCTGGATCTTACCAGTTCACCGCTCACCTCCAGTGCTTATGTCCCCAAGGAGGAGAATGCTTTGCGCGTCCCAGGTACACTGGTTTCCGAACGCGGCTTTGCCACCCTGTCCTTCTCCGGGCCAAAGGGGCAGCGCGTGCTGACGATCCGCGCGCACAACGCGAGAGGCGAGCAACTCTGGGAAAACGTATTTCAGCAGCCGACGAAATAGGCTTGATCGGACCTTGCGGGATCAGCCGCGCAGTTTGTCCAGCGCTTCGTTCACGGATCGGGCCTCTTCTGTGCTGATGCGACCGGTGTACTCCTTCATCAACGGTTGGATCAAGCGGTCCACTTCTTCCAGCAGTGCGAGTCCGCTGCGGGTAACACTGACGTGGATCACCCTGCGGTCCGCGTCGCAACGCACCCGCTCCACCAGGTTCTTGGCGATCAATTTATCGGTGAGGCGCGTGGCGTTGGGAGCGCGGTCCAACATGCGGTCCTTCACCTGTTGCATGTTCATGCGGTCCTTGGCGCCGCGTAGGATCCGGAGGATGTTGTACTGCGCCAGGCTGAGGCCGTGTTTGGCCAGCAGGTGCGCGTGGGTACCCTTGAACCAATTGCCCGTGAACAACACGTTCAGCAACGCTTTCTGTTGTTCGCTTTCGAACCGGCTGACGAGTTCCTCTTCAAGGCGGGCCATGCGGCGAAAGTAGCGCGGTGCATGGTGCTTCGCAGGGATCGGAAGGGACATCCATGGTCCGCTCCACTATTTTCGTCCCCCTATCCCCTCCTCATGGACCTGCGCCCCGCATTGATCATCAGCCTACTGCCCCTCATTGCGATCAGTTGCGAGAGCGGAGCCCCATCGAGTTCTTCGAGCACCACCGGGACCACTCCCACTTCCACGAGCACGCCCACAGCGGATGAGTCGAGTTGGCGGCAGCCGGCCACGCTTTTTTCCGTAGTGCCGATGATACCCGGCAGCACGGTGGCGAACATTATGGCAGGCGATGGATACTATGCCTTTGAACTTTTGAAGGCGGGCGCCGCGAAGGTGATCGCCATCGATCCGGACGAAAGCAATGTGGAGCGTATCCGAGCAAAAGCCACCACGCTCGGTTTCGGCCCGGATAGATTGGAAGTTCGCCACGCGCCTCCCGGAACGACCGGAATTCAGAACGGTGAAGCGGACCTGGCGCTGTGTGTCTCTTCCTACCCGAACCTGCCCGACCGGATCAACTACCTCAGGAGCGTGCGCGCGACCTTGAAGAGCCCAGCTCCTCTGGTGCTGGTAGACTTCAATCCAGCGGCATCGCCGGTGGGCCCGCCAATGGACCAGCGTTGGAGCGACCAGCAGGTAATGGATGAAATGGAACAGGTCGGTGCCACCGACATCGGTGCCTATTCCAGAAGCTCCCCTACCAGTGGATCGTGATCGCTTTGGATTTCGTAGAGATACCCGACGGTCCTGGCGATGAGGTCGCTCCTAGCTGAACGGATCGAACAACGCGGCTTGATCGGGTGGGATCGCTTCCCGGAGCTTGACCGGTAGTGCACCGGCGATTTGGGTACCGGGCAATTTTGATCTACGAGGTACGCTCCAACTCGATGCTCTGCACTGATGGTCGGCAACTATCCGAGATCGGTGTGGAGTGAAAAAAAGGAAGGGAGAGGCTCGCCTCTCCCTTCCAGATCCGATAGGGTGTTCCTTATTCCCAGAACACCACCTTGAACTCTACCCGACGGTTCTGTGCGCGACCTGCGGAAGTAGCGTTGTCCGCCACTGGCATGGTCTCGCCGTGCCCGGAGGAACGAACGCGGCTATCAGCCACGCCTTTGTCGGTAAGGTACTTCTTCACCGCAGCGGCGCGATCGTCGCTCAGTTTCTGGTTCTTGGCGTCGTCCCCTTGGCTGTCCGTGTGGCCGTGGATCTCCAGGTTATAGCTGGGGTTCTCCTTCATCACCGTAGTCACTTGATCGAGAATGGCGTTGCTCTCCTTTTTCAGCACACTCTTGCCGCTCTCGAACTTCACGCCGGTGAGGGCCTTCTCGAACAGCTTCTTGGTCTCCTCCTTCAGTTCGGGGCAGCCTTTCATCGCGGCCACACCGGCAACATCCGGGCAACGGTCTTCATTGTCCGTGATGCCGTCGCCATCGCGATCGGGGCAACCTTGCTTGTCCGCAGGGCCAGCCAGATCGGGGCAGGCGTCCAGTTTGTCGGCGATACCATCACCATCGCGATCGGGGCAGCCACCCAAGTTGGCCAAGCCTGCCTCGTTCGGGCACTGGTCGTCCTTGTCGGGAATACCATCGGCATCGGTATCGGGCTCGGGGTGGATCGTCAGGCTGATCCCGTCCACGAAATAGTAAGCGCGCTGGTTGTCGCCACCTTCAATGGCTTTGGCATTCTCCATCCCAGCGGAAGGGAAAGCGCCTACAATGATGAACTTCTCGGTGCCATCGGCCACGAAACTACCCTTCACTTCCGTCCAGTTCGCCTTGTCGGCAACTTGCTGGCTGGTGCTCACTTGGGGTTTCTCAGTAAGGAAGTGGCGGTGGTTGTATGCCAGTTTAACCGGTGAGCAGTAAGCACCGATCCCGCTCACCGTGCGGTCGCTCGTACCGGCCAGCTTCACGCGCACCACCACGTCGTACTCCTGACCGGAGGTCAACGGAGAAGCGAGTTCGGTTTGCAGGTATTCGCTGTACTGTTGGTAGCCGGGACGGAAAGGACTTTCGTCGTGGCTCAAGAACCGCTTCACACGGTTCGGGCGCTGGTCGTCCTTGTATGCCACGAAACCCGCGTAACGTTCTCCTTCGAACGCGGCGGTGCTGCCCAAGTCATTGTCCGGAGCGCCCACGTAGCAAGCGTCCTTGTTGAACACGTCCACCGAAGCGGCGTTCGCATTGGACCAGCCCGTAGCACGATCCAGTTGGTCCCAGGTGGTGACCGGTTTGGTGGTCTCCTCGAAACCGGAATTCTTGACCAGGTTAGGCCCGGCCTGGGCGATGGCCCCCACGGACAGGATCGCTGCTCCGAACAGAACGGGGTATTTCAGCTTCATGATGATGTGTTTTGGTAGCGCCTTGGGTTGCGGTCCCCTTACGGGATCACCATTCAGGCGCGCCAAAGGTAAACGCCTTGCGCGGATGGCGCTCGGCGGGTAACGCGAGCTATCAACGGGCCTACGTTCACGACCTCTGAATGCTGGACCAGTAAGGGTTCGAGGCTGCCGGGAGCTTGGTTCAGCGCTTCAAACGATCGGCGAACACCTTGCGGAACTTGTCCAACTTGGGGCGGATCACCATTTGGCAGTACCCTTCCCCGCCGTTGAGCGCATAATAGTTCTGGTGGTAGTCCTCGGCCGGGTAGAACGTGTCCAGCGGGGTGATCTCCGTGGTGATGGGCGCCCGGAAAGCACCGCTGGCATCCAATTCCTTCTTGTACTTCTCCGCGATCTGGCGTTGGCCCTCGGTGTGGTAGAAGATCGCGGAACGGTACTGCGTGCCCACATCGGCCCCCTGCCGGTTGAGCGTGGTGGGGTCGTGCGTCTGCCAGAAGACCTCAAGCAGTTCGTCCAGTTCCAGCACGGCCGGGTCGTAGATGATGCGCGCCACCTCAGCATGCCCGGTGTTCCCGGTGCATACTTCCCTATAGCTAGGGTTCTTCACCTGCCCTCCCATGTATCCGGAAGTGACCGAATGGACGCCTTTGAGTTCCACGAAAACCGCTTCCACGCACCAGAAGCAGCCAGCTCCGAGCGTGATCGTATCCAACCGGGCCGTCAGTGCGGTATCGTTTTCCATGGGTGTTGCGCTTGTGTAGGGATCGGGCGGCGAGGAAGGAACTCCTTTGCACGCGAGGAAGGATCCTGCGGTGAAGCATAGAAGGACAAAGAGGCGCGAATGGTTCGGTGTGTGGTGCAGCATGGTGCGGATGGGGGCCGTGTGATCGGTGTGGCCTCAGGCTCTTTTGCCCGGCCCGGCCTTTTGGCTTGTCGCTTCCTTCCGTAGTTCCTTACCGATGCGTTCCACGACGCCTACCACCAGCGCATTTCCCATGAAGAAGGCCCGCCATGTGTCTGATACGCCTTTGGTGTGATCGTCCGGGAACATATTCAAACGCTCCAGTTCGATCGGGGTCAACCTGCGGAGTCTTCCGCTGGGTGTGCGCACTACATGTTTGAAGCGGGATGGCGCGGCCCCTCCTTCCCCGGTCACAGTGGGGCGGCTCGGGCGGTCGGGCGGGGCCGGGAACGACATCGCCCCTTCTGAATAGTGATAGCGATGCCCGCTGGCCCCCACAGTGCGCGGCTCGCTCTTGGATCCCTTCAGGTACTTCCACCGCGGCAGGTCCTTCTTCCGAATGAAGAAGGCCCGCGGCACCTCGTGTTCGTCCTGAAGAATATCCCCGAGTGCGACGTGCTCAGCGTATGGAGCGGTTACGGCCTTGCCGGTGAACACATGGCCTTGCACCATGATACCCGCGTTTTGGAAGGGTGTGGTCTTCTGGTCCTTCCCGAAGTATCGCGAGAGCGTATCCAAATTCTCCGCGATGCTGAACTGGATCAAACCACTGTTGGCTATGTCGCAAGGCAGCGCTCTTGCCAAGCAACCCGGCATTCCCAACCACTCGGCTACGTTGGCCTGGCACGCGGCTTTGTACATCGAGGTTCCGCGCTGGTATCCGATCGAAAGACCCGGCGGCGCCTTTGCGGCATGCCGTGTTCTGCAGCGTTGATCACCCGCCACTCCACCGCGTAACCGAGCAGGTCGAGCGACCGGAGCATCACGGCAAGGTCTCTGCCGCGCTGCCCCACGGGTGATCCCAGTAAACGGTCCACATTCTCCAGCACCAAATAGGCCGGTGGCACTTTGGCCTTGGACAGCAGCCGGTGGATCTGCCACCAGAGCACTCCTTTCTTCCCGACCAAGCCCCTGGAGTTCTTCAACGTGCTGGCCACGGAATAGTCCTGGCAGGGGAAACCACCCACCAACACATCGCATTCGGGAACCTCCTCCACCGTAGCGATATCCTTGTTGTCGAAGTGCGCCTCGCCGAACCGGGCTGTGTAGATCTCTGCCGCGTGCTGTCGCTTTCGGCCCGGCTCCCATTGATTGCTGTAGACGACACGGAACCCCCCTGCCCTTTCGAGCCCGAGCCGGAACCCACCCACGCCAGCGAACAATTCCACCACACGTTTGGGGGCTTTCGCGTTCGAGGGCCGCTTGGTCATGGGGGCCAAATATCGGAGGACTGATGTGCAACCGCGCTGGCGGCGGGTGGTAACAAGAAGCCCCGGCGACCCGGGGCCTTGAGCGGGAAACGGGACTCGGACCCGCGACCCTCAGCTTGGGAAGCTGATGCTCTACCAACTGAGCTACTCCCGCTTATGGCAGCGAAGATAGTGGCGCTACCGATCGACGAGATGGCAATATGACCGGTAGCTTAACCTAATATTGACGGAGTCTTTATCCCGACCACCTCAGCCCCCATTTGCTTTGCACTCAACAGAAGGGAATATGGCCAGTGTGCAAGCACCCAAGGTGCTTTTGGTGGATGATGAACCGGATATTCTGGAACTGTTGCGCTACAATTTGGAACGCGAAGGCTATCGCGTACTCACCGCGTCGAACGGAAAGGATGCGTTGCGCCTCGCCAAGGCCGAGCGCCCCGACCTGATCGTGCTTGACATCATGATGCCAGGCATGGACGGGGTGGAAGTATGCATGCAGTTGCGGTCGCTCCCCGAATTCAAGCAAACCTTGATCACCTTCCTCACCGCGCGTGGCGAAGACTACAGCCAGATCGCCGGTTTCGATGCCGGTGCGGACGACTACATCACCAAGCCCGTGCGCCCGAAGGTCTTCGTGAGCAAGGTGAAGGCCCTCTTGAAACGGAGCCCGAGCGATCGGCCCGAAGGCATGATGCTCGAATCCAACGGGATCCGGATCGACCTGGAGAAGGTGATGGTCTACAAGGGGACCGAGGAAATGCAGTTGCCCAAGAAGGAATTCGAATTGTTGGTGTTATTGATGAGCAAACCGGGCAAAGTGTACAAGCGTGACGAGATCTATTCGCACATCTGGGGCGATGGCCTGTTCGTGGGCGATCGCACCATCGATGTGCACATCCGAAAGCTTCGGGAGAAGATCGGCGATGAGCGCATCAAGACCATCAAGGGCATCGGCTATAAGTTCGACGCCCTGATCCGAAGCATCGCCATCCCTTTATATTTGCCGCCCTTGCTGCGAATCCAATGGCAAGGAACATTTTCGGGGTGTGGCTCAGCCCGGTTAGAGCGCTTGGTTCGGGACCAAGAGGTCGGAGGTTCGAATCCTCTCACCCCGACAAGACCACCAGCCCTGGCGACAAAGTCGCCGGGGCTTTTTCATCGCGGCCGAGCCATGCGGAGCATGAGCGAGGACGCGCATGAAAAGAACCGCGAGCGCCGCGAGCAGGGCTCGTAGTATGAAGCCCCCACCCCAAGAATAGCCCGCTTCGGGCCATCCGCGCAGCTGAGATGATCCCACATCGGATCCAGCCAGTCACGAACCACGAGCGCAGCGAGCAGGGCTCGTAGCTAAGCCCCCACCCCAAGGATAGCCCGCTTCGGGCCATCCGCGAGCTGAGATGATCCACATTGGGCTCCGACAGTCGACGAACCGCGAGCGCAGCGAGCAGGGCTGGTGGCACGCAGCCCCCAACCCCAAGGATAGCCCGCTTCGGGCCATCCGCGCAACTGAGATGATCCCACCTCGGATCGGGCGAGTCGGTGTTAAGAACTGTGAACGCAGGAAGCGCCCCGGCGCGAGCAGCTGTAGCTCATTTACACCACGACCCCGCGTCGCGCAACGGTCCTGTTCAGCTTGCCCTTTCCTGGTCAGGATGCACCGTTCGTCGAAAACCACCCCTTCGGGCAACCAGCACAGGCATCCCTCATACAGCAACGTGCGTCTTCATCTTGGAACCGATCATGTCACGCGCCTATAAGATCTCCCTTATCCTTAAAAGCCGCAGCAGCCTGCCGGTGTACAAGGACTTGGCGACGCTCACCGAAAGAGAGTTGGACGAGCAGGTCGTTGCCATGATCCGGCGCATGCGCAGCAACGAGAGCGCGGTGATCGCGCGCATGGTGCTCCGGCAGCCCACGTTCAGTCTGAACTGAGTACCCAACTAGCCAAGCTGTATCCGCCGTTCACCGAAAGCTGTTGACGCATGCTTTTAGCTTGGACGTGTGCGGAGATCGAGGGATCCTATATTTGCGCCGCATCTGAACTATCATGGCAGACCACCACGAAGGCCATTTCCCTGAAGAGGCCGAAGAGAACGAGATCGGCGGCCCCGTATTGGTCGCACTTTTGATCCTGGGATCTATCGTCCTGCTGATCTGGGCCTCCAGCTAGGTCGCTGGCAGATCGCCTGACCGAGCAAGGTACTCGTCGCGTCGGACGAGCATGTACCAGTTCTCGCCCAGTTCCAAGTACCCGTGTTCGAAGCAGAACACGTAGGTGTTCCCCACCTTCGTTCGGTGGGTATTGCTGTGGTACATGAAGTTGTACCCCCGTTCCACCAGTTTGTCCCGATGCACGCGGGTCTTGCCCTCCAGGCCGGTGTTCAACTCGGATAGGATGCGACGATTCCGCTTCAACGCGTTCACGACATTTCGCACGTAGTTGATGGGTGCGTTGTTCGCCTGATAGTGGTACTGATTGCGGCACGCGTCAGAACAGAAGCGCTTGTCCGTCCGACCGGCGATCTTCTCTCCGCACTCCAGGCAGACCTTCTCAACAACAGCAGGCACGAACCGAAAGTAATAGCTCCCGGGGGATCGGGTATTGTCCCACCGCCACAAAGGTCAGACGTTGGCGATGTTCGACCCGGGGTAAATGAGCCGCCAGCAGTTGCCCATTGCCCATTACACCTCCCAGGCGGTCCCTGTGCGGAACACCGTGCCTTTGAACAGTGCCACGCCCTTACCCGCCTGATCGGTGATCACAACGTGGTAGGTCGCGAAGCGCGTGGAACGATTGACCTCTTCGCTCGTGGCCGTCAGCACGTCACCGGCCTTCACCGGCCGTGTATGGGTAATGGAGGTCTCGACGCTCACCGCTTGGATTCCGTGCGAATTGGAGGCGAAAGCAAGGGCGCTATCGGCTAAGCTGTAAGTGATGCCGCCGTGGGCGATGGAGAATCCGTTCAGCATTTCCTCCCGCACCACCATCCTGAGCACGCAGCGCCCCGGTACCACTTCCACCCGCTCGATCCCCAGCCAGATGCTGAAGGGGTCGTGGTCATACATGCGGGCCACCACGCGCTCGGCCAGTTGCTGGGGGTCCATGCGCCGAAGGTAGCCGTCCGACCCAGCCCGGAGCTTGATGGTCACGCCAAAGCGTTGTGATGCATCTTCGCACCCCATATCCGCCACATGGCCAAGGCCGCTTATCTAGTCGATGCCGTCCGCACCCCGATCGGGTCTTTTGCAGGTACCCTAGCCCCCGTGCGCGCGGACGATCTTGCCGCACATGTGCTCAAGGCCCTGCTGGAGCGCCATCCCAAGTTGGATCCAGCGGGCATTGAGGAGGTGATCCTGGGTTGCGCGAACCAGGCCGGGGAGGACAATCGGAACGTCGCGCGCATGGCCCTGCTCCTTGCCGGGCTTCCAGTTTCGGTTCCGGGAGAAACGGTGAACCGTCTCTGCGCCAGCGGTATGAGCGCCGTGAACCAGACCGCTCGTGCCATCGCCGCCGACCAAGGGAACCTATTCATCGCCGGAGGCGTCGAGAACATGACGCGCGGGCCGTGGGTGATGAGCAAGACCAGCATGCCCTACGGCCGAGATGCCCAGCTCTTCGACAGCAGTTTCGGTTGGCGCTTCATCAATCCCGCCATGAAGGAGCGCTACGGTGTGGACGCCATGGGCGAGACCGCCGAAAACCTCCTGGAGACGAACGCCATTAGCCGCGAGGACCAGGACCGCTTCTCCCTTTGGAGCCAGCAAAAGACCGCAACCGCTCAAGCCAGTGGCCGACTGGCGCAGGAGATCATCCCCGTGCCCATTCCCCAGCGCAAAGGCGAGCCCGTGCTTTTCGCCAAGGATGAATTCGCGAAGCCCGCGACCACGTTGGAGGCGCTGGCAGGTTTGAAACCGGCCTTCAAGAAGAACGGCAGCGTGACCGCCGGTAACAGCAGTGGCTTGAACGACGGTGCTGCGGCCGCGTTGGTCGCCAGCGAGCAGGGCCTGAAGGACCATGGCCTTGAACCGCTGGCCCGGATCGTGACCGGTGCCGTGGTGGGTGTGGAACCACGCATCATGGGCATCGGCCCTGTCTACGCTACGAACTTGGCCTTGAAGCGCGCGGGACTGACCCTCGCACAAA
This sequence comes from Flavobacteriales bacterium, assembly GCA_016712025.1. Classification (GTDB taxonomy): domain Bacteria; phylum Bacteroidota; class Bacteroidia; order Flavobacteriales_F; family PHOS-HE28; genus PHOS-HE28. The sequence goes on along the minus strand of JADJRW010000001.1, from coordinate 172,202 downwards.
TGGACGTGATCGAACTCAACGAAGCCTTCGCCGCGCAAGTGCTCAGTTGTACACGGAGTCTGGGTTTGACCGACAATGATCCACGCATCAACCCGAACGGCGGCGCCATCGCCCTGGGCCATCCGCTGGGAATGAGCGGCACCCGCCTGGATCCAAACAGCTGCCCTCCAATTGCGCGCCACCCAAGGCCGTTATGCCCTTTGCACCATGTGCATCGGGGTGGGTCAAGGCTATGCCGTGGTCCTGGAACGGGCCTGATCGTCTTCGTTAAGCGCCAAGGTTAATTTCACCCTCCCAAGCCGCCTTCCCCTTTCAATGAAACGAGCACTCCCGATCCTCGCACTGCTCCTCCCCGCCCTGCTCGCACAGGTGCCGCTCGCCGCACAGGCCGTGAAGGTGCGCACCAAGGTGAAGGCCGACCTCCGCCAGCGCATGGATGATGAGACCCACCTGATCTCCCTGGTAAAAGGCGACGAAGGGGCCTTGGTAGGGATGAAAGTACCCGCGCGCGTCACCGCGTTGGGCGGTGTGCCGCAGGGCGATATGCCTTGGTCCTTGGTTACCTACAGCCGTGAGACCTTGGGGCCGATCAAGAACGCCCCGTACAAGATGGTGTATGGGGAAACGCCCATCGCGATCGAAGGATTGGCGCGCTTCCAGAAGAAGCTGTGGATCTTCGGCAGCAAGCTTCTGCCGGAGATCTCCAGCGTGTTGTTGTTGCGCCAAGAGATGAACCCGCGCAGCCTGATCGGCGTGAAGGGTGCCCAGGACTTCCTCACCATCTCCTACGACCGTTTCCTGAAGGGACCGGAATGGTTCGCCAACAACACGGCGGTGGGCTTCCGAAGCCAATTGAGCACCGACAGCACCCGCCTGATGTTGCAGTTGGACCCCACCACAACCACCAAGGCCGGTGCCCCCCACATGAGCATTGTGGTGAATAAGGACTTCAGCCTCTATTGGACCGGGATCGTACAGCCCGATGCGAGCGCGCGGGAAGTGAGGGTGGTGAGCACCCTGCTCGACGAGAAGGGCACGGTTTGGCACTTGGTCAAGTTGGTGACCGACCCGGCGCCAAAAGTGAAAGGCCAGATCGGCTATGGTTTCAGTGTGTTCCGTCTCGACAGCATGGGGCAGCAAGTCGTGGCGCTGGATCTTCCGGGTAGCGACTATGTGCAAGATGCCCGCTTGGAACTCCGGAAGGGCGGAGATCTGGTGGTGGCGGGCATCTACAGCGATCCGGACTTGCGCCGTGACCAAGCCAAGGGTCTCTTCTTCACTACGCTCGATCGCGGTAGTCTCGCATGGGGACCTTTCAAAACCCATGACCTGAAGATGAACATGGTGGGTGCGAAGAAGGAACTCCAGGTCGATATCAGCGTGCAGGACATGCAGGTCTTCAGCGATGGCGGAGTGGTGTTGCTGGCCGATGAGAACGCCCTGCGCACCACGCAGTCCAAAAACTTCGCGAACCAACCCATTACCCGGGAGAGCTACGTGAACCGCGATCTGCATATCGTTCGCTTGGACCCGAGCGGAGAACCGCTGTGGTACACCCTGTTGGACCGCGAGATGAGCTTGGAAAGTCCGGAAGGCGGACGATCCCGGGCGTTGATCCAAGCGGACCAGCTCTACGTCCTGCTGAACGATGACCTCAAGAACGAGGAACGACGCAAACTCGGCGAGGCTGTGCCCGTGATGGAAGGCGGCGGCGAAGCCGTGATCCTGGAATTCAAGCCGGACGGCGCCACAAAATCCCGCCAGGCCTACCCCGAAGATTATTTGGTGCTGCGTACCGGCCAGCAATGGCGCATCGCCCCGAACGAAATCGCCTTCACCGGCTGCTTCAAGCTCGACGGAAATTCACCCACCTTCCCGGTCTCCGTGCAGTTCGAGCAGGAAGCCAAGAAGTAAACCCATCGATCCATGATCGCCCCTACCGAACAGATCAACCTCTACATCTCCGAACAGGACGAATGGAAGCGGAAGCTCTTGGTCCGTCTTCGGCAGCTAGTGCACCACACGGACGCCCGCATCGAAGAGACCTGGCGCTGGAACAGCCCGCATTTCGACATGGACGGGATCATGCTCGGCTTGCACGGGCACAAAACCTTCGTGAGTGTCTGGTTCCATAAGGGCGCCCTGGTCAAGGACCCGAAGAAGCTCTTCGAGGCGCTGGAAAAGGGGGAGGACAAAGGCATCCGTGCCTACAAGCTCCACGAGGGCGATGCCATTGACGAAAAGGGCTTCGTCGACCTGCTGAAACAAGCCATCAAACTGAACGAGCAGGGTGTGAAGCTTCAGGATGCCAAGCCCGCCCGCAAGGTGCTGGAGGTCCCCGAAGAACTCGAATCCGTGCTACGGAAGGACGAGCAAGCATGGGAGCATTGGGAGCACTTCTCCTACAGCTGCAAGAAGGAATACGTGGAGTGGATCACCGACGCCAAGCAGGATGAGACCCGCAAACGCCGCGTGGCGCAAGCCTACCAGATGATCCGCGAGGGCCTCAAGCAGAACGACAAGTACCAGGTGCATTGAGCGGTACCTCCGCGCATGAAAAAGCCCCTCGGAGATCCGAGGGGCTTTTCTGTTCGAGGGAATGCGGTTACTCCGCAGCGGGTTTGTCTTGTTCGGTAGTTGGCTTGTCGTGGCGGGCGTAGCGCTTCTTGAACTTGTCCACGCGGCCTGCCGTGTCGATCAACATCATCTTGCCCGTGTAGAACGGGTGCGAGGTGTTGCTGATATCCAGCTTCACCAGCGGGTACTCATTGCCATCCTCCCACTTTACGGTGTCCTTGGTGGCGGTGCAGCTCTTGCACAGGAACATGTGCTCGTTGCTCATGTCCTTGAACACGACCAAACGATAGTTGTTGGGGTGGATGCCGTCCTTCATAGCGTATGCTTTGACCGGCCCAGTTAGGGCTTCGGGGCCGCAAATGTAATCGGCCAAGCCGATCCGGCCAAGCGTGCAGGTAGGCAATGATCCGGCCTTATCGCCGTAGGATAGGCTGGCCGTCCACATCTTTGCACGCTTTGAACCTCCGCTCCTTCCTCCCCCTTACGCTGCTTGGGTCCGCTCTGTTCATAACGGGCTGCCGCAAAGACCTGCAATTCACGGAAGATGGCGTCACGCTTGAGTTCAGCACGGAGCAGGTCCTCTTCGACACCGTCTTTTCCCAGCTCACCACCTCGGTGACCAAGCGGTTCGTGGCGCGCAACCCGAACACGCAGGGCGTGAGGGTCGATATCGCCTTGGTGGGTGGTTCCCCTTCCCCTTTCCGCATCAACGTGGACGGAGTTTCCGGAGAGACCTTCGATGATGTGGAGATCGCCGGTAAGGACAGCGTCTTCATTTTCGTGGAGGTGCTTCCCGGGGCCACCGGGGTGAACACACCTTTTGTGATCGAGGACCGGATCCGCTTCAATACCAACGGGAACGAACAGCAAGTGCTGCTCCAGGTGTGGGGGCAGGATGTGCTGAAGTATCCCAATGCCGATGCGCCGATCCAAAACATCCCGGGTCTGCCCCCTTCTGCTACATCGCGGGCGGCTATGATGACAATGGCGTGCAGATCTGTGGCGAGAACGTGATCTGGACCGCCGAGAAACCCATCCTGCTGATGAACTATGCCGTGGTGGATTCGTGCAACTCCCTCACCATCGAGCCCGGGGCAAGGATTTACGTACACAATGGCGCGGGGCTTTGGGTCTATAAGTATGGCCGTCTCACTGCCTTGGGGGGGCCAGATCAGAAGATCATTTTCCAAGGGGACCGGCTGGAGCCGGACTACCAAGATCTGCCGGGGCAATGGGACCGCATTTGGATCAATGAAGGTGAAGCCGGTGCGGACAACAAGCTGGAGAACGTCATCATCCGCAACGCGCTGATCGGCATTCAGTGCGAGACCTTTCCCTCCGATCCGCTGGCTCCCACCAGTGCGGCCAAGCTGATCTTGAACAACGTGGCCATCCGCAACTGTTCGGCCGCCGGGATCTTGAGCCGCAACTACCGCATCACAAGCAACAACCTGCTGGTCGCCGATGCTGGCCAGTACTGCGTGGCCCTGACCGGCGGCGGCGAATACTTCTTCAACCATACCACCATCGCCAATTACTGGTCGTACGCGGTGCGGGAAGAACCCGCCTTCATTCTCACCAATACCTACGGGGATATCAATGGCGATATACAGGTGCGGGACATCACCGCGAGCATCTTCCAGAACGGGATCATTTACGGCAGCAATACCAACGAGTTCCTGGTGGATGTGGACGATGCCGCCACCACGGATTACTTCTTCAACCGCTTCCTGTTCCGCACCGATCAGGGCACAAGCGATGCCTTCCACTTCGGAGATCAGACCTACATCATCCGCAACCAGGACCCTGCCTTCGCCGACCCGAACAACGCCGACTTCCATTTGACATCCGGCTCGATCCCAGCGCGGGATAAAGGCATTCTCAGCACCACCGAAGCGTTCTTCGACCTGGACAATGTCTTCCGAGGTGACGGGCAGCCCGACCTCGGGTGCTACGAATACGCTCCCTAGGTGTCGCTAGAGGGTATCTCAAAACTGTTTTCGGAAGCGAGCGAGGAGGATTTCGTGGTCAGGCGAGGCGCGAAAACCGAGCATAGCCGGTGGCTATGTGAGGGTTGAGCAACGAAGTATGGCCTCGAAAGACACTCGCGCAGCCCGAAGGATAATTTTGAGATACCCTCTAGATCTCTAGCAGAAAGGCGAGCGTGTCCACGCCGTCGGCATAGTCTTCCGGGCCCGGGCGTTGCGCCGTTCCAAAAGGAAGATAATTGTGCCCCACTACGCACTGGATCGCGTGTGCTTCGGCCTCCAGGCGTGCTTTCAGTTGGGTTTTATCCGTATAGCGCTCCACGTAGAGCACGGAAACAGGGCTCGTAAGCGCGGCGGTCTCTTTCACGATCAGGAATCCGTTCTCTAGGAAAGGCTCGCGGTCCAACAACCACAGCGCCCGGTAGTAGTCGTAGTTGTTGGCGTACTTCCCGTGCAGTGCGATGTCCTTCCAGGGGAACAGCGCCCGGAAAACACGGTCCAGATCGAACTGTTGCGGAATGAAGAGCTTGCTCACGTTGCGGCACCCCAGCCCGAAGTAGCGGAACACATCCTCACCTAGCGCAGCGAGTTCCGCATCTGTCTCCGACCCATCGAGCACCGCCACGCTCACCCGGCTCTTGCGCACGATGCGTGGCACATGTGCGAAGTAGTGCTCGAAGTAGCGCGCGGTGTTGTTGCTGCCGGTGGCGATTACGGCATCCACGGTGCCCAACCGACCGTCCACGAGGTCGATACGTGCGTGCAATTCGGGTGAGAAACGTTGGAACAGGTCCACCACCCCTGCGGTCAGCCCGGCGTCCTGGCTGGAACACTTTACACGGGCACGATGTCCGCTGAGCAGGGTGCAGAGCAGATCATGGAAACCAACCAGCGGCACATTGCCTGCGAGGATCAAGCCGACGGTTCGCGGCGATCGGTCTTCGCCGAGTTTCGGGTAGGTGGCCAACCAGCGATCCATCCGCTCGGCCTCGAGCAAATGTGCCAGGCCGAGGAGGGCGTGGCGTACTTCTCCTTCCGTGAACCAGCCGTTCAGGTGGTGCGCACCAGCAATGGTCCGATCGAACTGGAGGTATTCCGCCTCGTTCAGCCCGCAAGCGTGCCCCGGCCAAGGTGCATTGGAACCGAACAGGGCGAACACGCGCCCCAATTGCACGAACGCATTGCTGCGGTCCTTCAGGTCCATCTGTTGATGCGCTGGCCGCGTTACTATCGCTGCCTTGGTCACGGTCTATATTTGCGGCCGTCTTTCGAAGGCGGACAAAAGTAGCCCACCCACCATGGCCATTACGATCACCGAGGAATGCATCAACTGCGGTGCGTGCGAACCGGAATGTCCGAACAACGCCATTTACGAAGGCGGCGCGGAGTGGCGTTTGGCCGATGGGACGAATTTGCACGGCCCACAGACCACGCCGACCGGCAACAGCTACGATGCGGATGCCGCCAACACTCCGAAGGCGATGGATGTCTATTTCATCGTGAGCGACAAATGCACCGAGTGCCAGGGGTTCCATGATGAGCCCCAATGCGCCGCGGTCTGCCCCGTGGATTGCTGTGTGGACGATCCCGATCACCGGGAAACGAAGGAGCAGCTCCTGGCCAAGAAGGAGTTCATGCACCTCTGATCCATCTGGAGTAATTCGGCTGGTCCTTTCGGCGTTCGTGCCATGATGCGCATCTGCCTCCTTCTGTTCGTTGTGGGCTTGGCATTTCCGGCCAGCGCGCAGGATGCGCTTGGTTCGGATGGCGGCAACGCCACGCTCATCGCGCACCTGGGGGTTCTAGCGAAGGCGACGTCCCCGGCACAACAGGACAGCGCCAGTGGGCGGGTGAAGACCACTCTGCGCAAGATGCTGGAGGCGGATGATGCCTTCACGCACACGTTCGCTGGGGTGCCCATGAGCCGCATTGACGCAGCGGACAACAAGTTCCGCCTGTTCACTTGGAACCTGCCCCGGCCGGATGGTAGCCATAGGTTCGAGGGTATGCTCCTCGTTCAGGACAAGAAGCGCCGCGTGGTCTACGAACTGCGGGATATGACCGAGAAGATCACGAGTCCCGAAGTGCCGGAGTTGGGGCCGGACAACTGGTACGGCGCCCTCTACTACGATGTGGTGGCGGTGGCCAAAGGCAGCAAGACCTATTACACCTTGCTCGGCTGGAAAGGCTTCAGCCGGACCGAGACCCGCAAGGTGATCGATGTGTTGAGCTTCCGTGGTGCTGAACCGCGGTTCGGCGCAGGGCTGTTCGCGGCAGCGGCCAGTGCCAGCACCCCTTCGCGTGCTGCGGCCAGCAAGATCAAACAGAGCCGCCGCGTCTTCGGGTATTCGTTCCAGGCCAGCATGAGCTTGAAGAAGGATCCCGCGCAACAGCGCATCGTGTTCGACCATTTAAGCCCGACCAAGCCTGAGCTTGCTGGCCAGCCCGCCTTCAACGGTCCGGATCTGAGCTATGACGCGTATCGCTGGGAGAAGGGTCAATGGATCTTCGAGCGCGATGTGGATGCCCGCGATCTGGAGATGACTAAGCCTTGGAACGCGCCGCCCAAGGACCGATCCAAGTTCTAACCCGGCGGGGCGCTACCTTTCCCAGAGGATGCGCTTCCAAAATGCCATTGGCCTTGGGTTGATACTGGCTGCCGCACCGTGCAGCGCGCAGGATCCGGTGTGGAGCCCGGACGTGGCCAACATCATCTATGACCATTGCGCTTCGTGCCACCACCAGGGCGGGATCGGTCCCTTTAGCTTGATGAGCAATGCCGACGTGGTGGCGAACGGGATCGTGGTCGCCGAAGCCGTGCAAACCAGGCACATGCCGCCGTGGCCCGCTGATCCCAACTATCGCCACTTCGCGCACGAGAATGTGTTGACGCAGGGTGAGATCGACGCCGTGGTGGATTGGGTGAATTTCGGCGCGCCGTTCGGTGATCCGTTGCTGGAGCCCGATCCTCCGGTGTTCTTACCGGGCGGTTCGTTGCTCGACACCATCGACTTCCAAGTGGCCATTCCACCTTACACCCTGCAGTACAACACGGACGAATACCGCTGGTTCGTGATCGAGAACCCCTTCCCACGACCATCTATGTGAACGCGATCGAGGTCTTCTCCGGGCTGGATGCCGTTGTACACCACGCAGACATCTCCTACGACAACACAGGGGCTTCTCTCGCCAACGACATGCTGGATCCATTGCCCGGTTTCAACAGCAACACGGGATCACCGACCTACAGCTTCTACATGAACGCATGGCAACCGGGCGGGAACGTGGTGCGCTATCCACCACAATGGGGGATCGCGGTACCGCCCAACGCGGACTTCGTGATCGAGATCCACTATGGCCCAGGCGCCCAGGGCCAGGTCGATTCCACCGTGATGAACTTGGAATTCGTGAACGGTGGTGGCGTGAGGCCGGTGAGCGTGGGATGGTTGCTGAACACCTCCCACATGACCGATGGACCTTTGGAGATACCCGCCAATACAGTCCAGACCTTCCACCAGGAACGAACGGTCACGGCCACTACTTCCTTCGTCTCCATCTGTCCGCACATGCACCATGTCGGTGTGTCCTACAAGGTTTGGTTCGAATACGCCGGAGACACGGTTCCGCTCATCGATATCCCGCAATGGGATTTCCATTGGCAGCGCTACTACACCTTCCAGCAGGTGCAGGTGATACCGGCCGGGGCCGTGATCAAGAGCGAGGCGGTGTACGACAACACGATCTTCAATCCCGACAACCCGCACAACCCGCCGCAGGACATGTACAACGGGAGCACCACCGATAGTGAGATGTTCCTGTGCTATTTCATCTGGGCCAACTACCAGGCGGGCGATGAGGATATCGTGATGGATAGCACCCTGCTCGTGAACACCCCTGAACAGATCCCCAGTGACGACGGGCTCACGATATTCCCCAATCCGACGAACGGTATGGTGCATATCGCTATGCCTCCCGACTTGACCGGGTCGTCACAGCTACGGGTCATGGACGCCGCTGGGCGGGTTGTGCTATCCAGCGCACCGCGCATGGCGAGCAACGAACTCGTGCTGCACGAGGATCTGAGCGGGCTTCCGCAGGGCGTATACCTGCTCGAAATGCGGAACGACACCAAGCGATGGATGCAACGCGTGGTGCGTTGGTGATCCGCTACGGCCTGCCTGAAAGGTTCTTCTGGACGCCACTACCTTTGCGCCGCCAAAAGCGATACGCATGATCACCGCCGTGAAACCCAAGGTCCATAATTACAGCGCGGGTCCGTGCATCCTTCCTCAGGAAGTACTGGAACAAGCCGCTCAGGCGGTGCTCGATTTCGAAGGGAGCGGCCTGAGCATCCTCGAGATCAGTCATCGGAGCAAGCCCTTCGAAGCGGTGATGGTGAAGGCCCAAAGCCTTGTGAAGGAACTGCTCGGCGCCCCTGACAACTACCAGGTGGTTTTCTTGGGCGGTGGTGCCAGCTTAGGCTTCCACATGGTTCCGCTCAATTACATGAAGGTGGGTGGTAAGGCCGCCTACGCGAACACCGGTGAGTGGGCGAGTCGTGCGGTGAAGGAGAGCAAGTTGGTCGGTGACACCCTCGTGGTCGCCAGCAGCGAGGACAAGAACTTCAACTACATCCCGAAGGGGTTCGCCATCCCTGCGGATGCGGACTACTTCCACTTCACGAGCAACAACACCATCTTCGGCACGCAGTACAAGCAGTTCCCCAAGAGCCCGGTGCCGGTGGTGTGCGATATGAGCAGCGACATCTTCAGCCGCCCGGTGAACGTTGCCGACTTCGCGTTGATCTATGGTGGTGCCCAGAAGAACATGGGGCCGGCTGGGGCAACGGTGTATCTCATGGATCCCGAGAAGCTCGGGCATACGGGCCGTAAACTCAGCCCTATGCTGGACCTGAAGAACCACGCCAGCAAGGAGAGCATGTACAACACGCCTCCGGTCTATGCTGTCTACGTAAGCATGCTCACCATGGAGTGGATGAAGAGAATGGGGGGTGTGAGCGCCATGGAAAAGCGGAACGCAGCCAAGGCGGAACTGCTCTATGATGCCATCGATCGCCTCCCCATCTTCAAAGGCACCACCGCTGTGGAGGACCGCAGTGTGATGAACCCCACCTTCGTGCTCGCCGATCCGGCGCTCGAACCCGCTTTCGATGCCCTCTGGAAAGCGGCGAACATCAGCGGGATCCGCGGCCACCGCAGTGTGGGCGGCTATCGCGCCAGCATGTACAACGCGCTCCCGATCGAGAGCGTGCAGGTGCTCGTGGATGTGATGGAGGACTTCGCGAAAAAGAACGGTTGACCCTATGCGTGTACACGCCAATGACGGCCTAAGTGCCACCGCCAAAGAACGTCTTGCCCAGGCAGGCTTTCATGTGACGACCGACCATGTGCCCCAGGAACAACTGATACACCACCTTAAGCAGGAACGCGTGGACGTGCTGCTGGTGCGCAGCGCCACCCAGGCCCGCAAAGAGTTGATCGATGCTTGCCCCGACCTGAAGCTGATCGGCCGTGGAGGTGTGGGTATGGACAACATCGATGTGGCCTACGCCAAGGAGCGCGGCCTTTCGGTGGTCAACACGCCGGCTTCGTCCTCCATATCAGTGGCCGAACTGGTGATGGCACATCTCTTCGGCATGATGCGCGGCCTGCCCCAGGCGAACCGACGTATGCCCGGCGAGGGCGTCGACAAGTTCAAAGACCTCAAGAAGGAGTACGAGAAGGGCGCCGAGGTGCGCGGTCGCACCCTTGGGGTGATCGGTTTCGGCCGCATCGGCCAGTGGACGGCGAAATACGCACTGGGCTGCGGCATGCGGGTGATCTATGTGGATCACCATTGCGCCGTGGCGTCGGTGAACGTGCGCATCGGCGACGTGGAGGTGGACGTACCTGTGCGTCGTGTGGCTATCGAAGAACTGCTTGCGCAGGCGGATGCCATCAGCCTGCATGTACCCGCGCAAAAAGACGGTCGCCCGGTGCTCGGGGCTGAAGAACTGGCCCTTGTGAAACATGGCGTTGTGCTCATGAACACCGCACGCGGTGGCAGCATAGACGAGGATGCGCTACTCCAAGCGTTGAACGATGGACGTATAAAAGCCGCCGCCCTGGATGTGTTCGTAGGTGAGCCCAAGCCCCGTGCGGATCTCCTCGCGCATCCGAAATTGAGCCTAAGCCCTCACATCGGTGCGGCCACTGCCGAGGCGCAAGGGCGCATTGGCGATGAGCTCGCCGACCTGATCATCGCTTTCCGCGCCAAAGTGACCGCCGATCAGGAATGATCCGGCTGCGTCCTTTCCGCGCCTGGCGGCCCGTTCCGGATAAGGCGCATCTGGTCGCCAGCCGCAGTTACGTGAGCTATTCCGAGGAGAAGATGCGCGAGAAGCTCATCGGCAATCCCTACTCCTTTCTTCATGTGATCCACCCCGATCACGGCAAGGACGAACACCTCAGCCGTCAGCAGCGCTTTGGAAACGTGCGCCGGAAGTGGAACGAATTCGTGGGCCACGGCTGGTATCTGCGTGATGCGGAACCCTGCATCTACCTCTACGAGCAAAGCCGACAGGGTCTGCTCTCCCGTGGGATCGTCGCTTCGGTGAGCGTGGGCGACTATCGCGGCGGAAAGGTGAAGGTGCATGAACACACCCTTCAAGCGCGTGAGGAGATCTTCAAGGAGTATTTGCAGGTAACGGGGATCAACGCTGAACCTGTGCTCCTCGCAGCACCCGGCGCCGAGCGGGTCGATCAAGCCCTGATCGGCGCATGGACCACGCGACCGATCTATGATTTCAGTACCACCGACATGGTGCGCCACCGGGTGTGGGCCGTAAGTGATCCAGCGGTCATCCGGTCCGTTGAAGCGGGTTTCAAGGAGGTCCCCGCCCTCTACATCGCCGACGGCCATCACCGTTTGGCGAGCAGCGCCCGGCTAGCGGAGAGCACAGGTGCTTTCGCGGAGGATCCCAAGGCTTGGTGCCTCGCCTTCATCGTACCCCAGGAGCATCTCCATATCCGCAACTTCGATCGCGCGGTCACCTCTTTGGGCGGCATGGACACCGATGAATTCCTGGAAGCCCTCTCGAAGGTGGGCCGATTGGACCGGCTTGCCGAACTGCCTTCCGAGCCACCGGCCAGCGGATGCGTACAGGTCTGTTCGCGCAAAGGCTGGTACACCTTGGAATTACCTAAACCCACCTCGAACGTTTCGGCATCCGACCGGCTGGACGCGTCCGTCTTGAGCGACGCGGTATTGGATCCGGTGCTCGGCATCCACGACCTGCGCACCGACCCTCATGTGAAGTTCGTGCCCGGCACCCTTGGGACACGCGAATTGGAGCGCATGGTGAAGGCCGGAGAAGCCGCAGCGGCATTCCATCTCCGCCCGGTGAGCTTCGCCGAAATGAAGGGGGTTGCCGATGGCGGTGGCTGCATGCCGCCCAAGAGCACCTATATCGAGCCTAAACTGCGCAGCGGTTTGTTGATACTATTCACTGGAGGACGCCTGATGGACCCGACCGCCCTCGCACGCAACTACGCGGCGGTGAAGGCTACGCTCCCACCGCACGTCACGCTGGTGGCGGTGAGCAAAATGCGCAGTGTGGCGGAGATCCAGGCGCTCTACGACCTCGGGCACCGTGACTTCGGCGAGAACTATCCCCAGGAACTGAAGGAAAAACAACCGGCACTGCCTGGGGATATCCGCTGGCACTTCATCGGACACCTCCAGCGCAACAAGGTGAAGTACATCCTGCCATTCGAGCATTTGGTGCATGGTGTTGACAGTGAAAGCCTGCTCGAAGAACTGCAGAAACGCGCTTCGGCATTGGGTCGAACCGTGGAGTTGTTGCTTCAGGTGCATATCGCCCAAGAGGAGACCAAACACGGTTTCTCCCTGTGGAACTCAAGAGGTACTGGCCAAATGGGACGCCGTTCCCCATGACCATCTCCGGGTTCGCGGGTTGATGGGTATGGCGTCGCTGACCGAGGATCGAGATCAGATTCGAACGGAAATGGAAGGATTGTCCGGGCTCTTCCGAAAGATCCGGGAGAAAGGTCCTTTCACCCCTGAAGCATTTTCGATCCTCAGCATGGGCATGAGCAGCGACGCGGATCTGGCCGTTGCCGCGGGGGGTACGCATGTGCGCATCGGTACCGCCCTTTTCGGGGCTCGTCGTGGTTAAAGGTGCCCTCATCGCAGGCAACCCCTTTCCTTCCCCCCGTCTTCCTACATATCTTCGGTACCTGCTTCAGACCGGCATGCTACGCTCTGCTACGCTCTTTGTGAGTTCCCTGTTGATCGTGGCTGCCACAAGCGGCCAGCGCCATGTGGAGATCGGCTTGGCTCAAGGGGTAACCACCTACTTCGGCGACCTTGGCAACGAGGAAGGCGCGATACAATGGGGCAGCATACGGCCGGGCATGGCCGTCACCTTCCGGGATTTTCTAACCAACCGCAAGCGGTACATCACGCGTGCGGTCACCATGGAAGGTCGGTTCAGTTGGCACCGCATCGGCTACAACGAAGCGGATCCCGTAGGCGGAATGACCGGCATGGACCTTCGGAACTACCGCAGGGGCCTCAATTTCCGGACGGACCTCTACGGACTCAGCATGCACGCGGTGCTGAACGCCTACCGCGAACCCTATCAGCCGCTCTTCAAGCAGAAGTTCTTCGCGTATTTCTACATCGGCATCGGTGTTTTCTACGGTCGCCCCAAAGCGGATCTGTTCCAGGGCGATGTGGATCCCGCCAACCGCTATTACTTCTGGGAGGACGGCACCGTTCGGAACGCCCCCGTGGGACACCGGAAGGCGATGCCGCCATTATTGAGCAAGACGGCAAGCCGGAGACGGACCTCTTCAGCTGGATCACCGAGGGCAGCACGGCCGCTGGCGAAGGCACCGTGATCGATCGCTTGAGCCCTTGGCATATCGGCATTCCCATGGGCATGGGCGTTCGCTATATGATCACGCGGAAACTGTCGCTCGGCGTGGAATTCTCCTACTATTCCTTCTTCACCGACCAGTTGGATGGCGTAAGCGACCGGTATGCGTCATACACCGAGTTGGAGGATGCGTATTCCGGTGATGTGCGGGCCGAAGAACTTGCCCGCTACATAAGCGACCCCACCGGCTGGGGTACCACTGGCGAGATCGATGATCCACGGACGAGCGTTCGCGGCAATCCTGCCCTGCCCGATGGCTTCAGCTACTTGAACCTGGAGGTGAGCTACAAGTTCAAACGCGGCGTGGGCCGAAGCAGCTTCATCACATTCTGATCGGTTCTGACCAAAACCCCAGAGCGGCCCCGAAAGGGGCCGTTCCCGTTCGTCGTGGTCCGCTGCTGGCGGCCTGCCTCGAAGAACCTTACCGGCGGATGACGGTGCTCCTTCCGATCATCCGCAAACAGTCCCGACCTTCGCGCTTGAATGGTACAACTAGGTGCGATCACCGATCCGGTCTATGTGCAACCCGCGCATTGGAGCGCCGTTGACCGTTTCTTCCTGAAGCTGATCCGCGACGAACGCGATCTGCCCTTCGTTCACCTCTCGATCCGGATCACGCTCACGCTGATCCCGCTCGGTGTGCTCCTGTTCCTGCCTTTCGTGCAAGGGTGGTGGTGGGCGCTGGCGGCGGTGGCCTATCAGTGGCTTAACAACGCCACTTTCAAGGGACCCTTCGGACTCATGCTCCACTGCACCAGCCACCGCCCGCTGTTCAAGAAGGAATACGAGTACCTGAACCATTACATCCCTTGGGTGCTGGCTCCCTTTTTCGGGCACTCCCCGGAAACCTACTTCGCCCACCATATCGGCATGCACCACGCTGAGAACAACTTGGAGGACGACGATAGCACCACGATGCCCTACCGCAGGGATTCCGTTCTGGGATTCGCGCATTACTTCGGTCGCTTTCTCTTCGCGGGCATCTACCACTTGGCCGCTTACTTCTTCATGAAAAAGCGCAAGCGTCTCATGTACCGCAGCGTGCGGGGGGAGCTGCTCTTCATCGCCCTCTGCACCGCGCTTTGCTTCGTGGACTGGGCCGCCACCGTGGTGGTGTTCATCATTCCGTTCGTGCTCTTCCGCCTTATCTCCATGATGGGCAACTGGGCGCAGCACGCCTTCCTCAAGGCTGAAGACCCGGCCAACTCGTATTGGAACAGCATCACTTGCATCAATACCAGGTACAACCACAAATGCTGGAACGATGGCTACCACATCAGCCATCACATCAAGGCCGGTATGCACTACACGGAGCATCCGGGTTTCTTCAAGAAGACCCTCGCGGACTACATCAAGCATGATGCGATCGTGTTCGACGGCATCCACTTCTTGCATGTGTTCGCCTGGCTGATGATGAAGCGGTACGATCTGCTGGCCCGGCACTATGTGAATTTGAGCGGGCGCTACCGCAACGACCAGGAGGTAGCCGCCATGCTGCGTTCGCGCACCGTGCCTATCCCATTCGCCAGCGCCCCTGGTGTAGCCGCTTGAGCCATGGCCGAAGCCCCTTCCCTGGACAAAGTTTTCGCCGCACTATTGAGCGCCGATGACGCGAAGGTGCTAGGTGCTCTGCCCGCGATCGAGCAACGCGGCGATGCACGTTCGATACGCCCCTTGCTGCACGCGCTGGCCGGTGCGCGCGACACGGCCGTGAAGCAGCGTATTACCGGGATGCTCTTTGAAGTGAAGGTGAAGGATGCGGCAACTGAACTTCTAGCAGCCCTTGATGTTCCCGCGCTGGAACCCGTGCGGACCACGATCCTGGCCACTTTTGGAACGCCGGTCTCGATGTGCGCGAGCACTTGGAGGAGTTCGTCAGTATCGCCATCAGTGGCAGTGCTGATGAGTGCTTCGAATGCCTCACTGTGGTGGAGAACCAGGAGATCTGGCCCGAACGCGCCGTGCGCACCAGCATCACCCGGTTGCGGAACGCCGCGAGCGCTGGAGCGGACGAATACAAGGGCGCCATGCTGCGGAACATGCAGCAGGTACTGGAAGAGCGGCTTGGGCTCGGCCAGGACCCGGAGTAACCTGACGACACCGACTTTCAATTCCTGACGGAAGACCTTGTAGGTGTCCCGCCTTTGTGCCACTTTCGAGCCTCGTTCATCACACCCTATCGTCATGAAGACCTTTTTAAGCGCTACCCTCTCCATCGGCCTGGCAACGGCTGCTTCCGCACAAACGCTTTTGGTTCAAGTCAAACCCGTTGGCTCCGACCTCTGGGGTTATGCGGACAACAAAGGCGAAATGGTGGTCCCGCCCACCTACAAAAGCTGTTTCCGTTTCACTGAAAGCGGTTATGCCGCCGTGAACGATCCTGCAACCAAGCAGGGAGGCTTCATCAACACCAAGGGTGAGCGGTTGAAGACGGAGGTGAGCGACTTCGAACTGATCGGGGGCCTCTTCCAAACCGACGTACAGGGCTTCGCCTGCGGCCTGGCGCCTGTGAAGGTGAGTGAGAAGTGGGGTTTCATGAACACCGAAGGCAAGTTGACCGTACCCGCCAAGTACGATAAAGTGGATGCCTTCGATGGCTGCCATACGGTGGTGGAGATCGCCAAGAAGAAATACATCCTAAGCTCCGATGGTAAGGAGTCCCCACTCGCTGACGCTAACGTTGTTGACGTGAAGAGTTTCGTAGATGGTCTGGCTCCTTTCGTGACCGCGGACAAGAAGCACGGCTTCATGGACGGCGATCAAAAGGTTGTGATCCCCGCGCAATTCATGGGTGTAGGTTACTTCAGCGACGGGCTGGCCTGGGCGAAAGACGCTGGTAAGAAAGTGGGCTTCATCGACAAGAGCGGCAAGTGGGTGATCGAACCCAAATTCGACGCTGCCACCGACTTCGATCCCGTGAGCGGCATGGCCCGTGTGAAATCAGGCGACGCGACGTTCTATGTGGACAAAGCCGGCAAGGAGATGCGCGTGAGCGATGCGACCGGCATGGAGGCATTCCGGGACGGCCTCGCGGAAGGGAAACGAGGAGATCTGATCGGCTTCTTCGACAAGACAGGCACGTGGGTGATCGAGCCCAAGTACCAAGGCGCACGCAAGTTCAAGAACGGCCATTGCGCCGTGAAGCAAGGCGAGCTCTGGGGCATCTTGGGTGCTGGAGCCGAAGTACGATGCTATCAAGGATATGGAGTTGGTGAAGTGATCCGCACCTTGTTCGAGGCGCAGCGCGACTTCAACTCGGAAAGTCGTGTCCTTTATCCTTCAGCCGAGGCAAGCCTCCAACGCCCGTTGCACCCGGCTCTCCGCATCGCCCGCTGGCGCCGGAACGAACCGCTGCCCCGTGATCCTTTCGAAGAGCTCGATATAACGATCGCTCACGCTTTGCACGAAGGTATCGTCCATCGCCGGTACCTCCTGGCCTTCCTTGCCCATGAAGTGGTTCGCGATGAGCCACTCGCGCACGAACTCCTTGCTTAGCTGCTTCTGCCGCTCGTCGCGCGCTTGACGCTCTTCGTAGCCATCGCGGTAGAAGTACCGGGAGCTGTCCGGCGTGTGGATCTCATCGATCAGCAGGATGCGTCCATCCTTGCGGCCGAACTCGTACTTGGTGTCCACGAGAATGAGACCGCGTTCGTTCGCCAACGCTTGGCCTTTGGCGAATAGGCCGCGGGCATAGCGGCACATGGTCTCCCATTCGTCCGGTGTGCAGAGTCCACGGCGCAGGATCTCTTCGGGCGTGATGTCCTCGTCGTGGCCGGCGTCGGCCTTGGTGCTAGGCGTGATGATGGGCTGCGGAAAGGCGTCGCTCTCGCGCAAGCCTTCGGGCATGGAAGCACCGCAAAGCACACGATGGCCCGCGCTGTATTGGCGCCAGGCATGGCCGCTGAGGTAGCCGCGCACCACCATCTCCACTTTCACGGGATCGCAACGGTGCCCGATGATCATTTGCGGATCGGGCATGGCCACCGCCCAGTTAGGCGCTATGTCCGCGGTGGCGTTCAGCATGTGCCAACTGAGTTGGCTGAGCACTTGCCCTTTGTGCGGAATGCCGCGCGGAAGGACCACATCAAAAGCACTGATACGATCGCTGGCGAGCAGGATCATCCGCCCATCGGCGAGCGTGTAGACATCGCGCACCTTGCCGCGATAGATGCCGGTGATCAGCGGGTGCTTCAGGTCCGAGCGGAGCAGGGTCGCGGGCAGGCTCATGGGCGGTCGCTCTCGTCACGCGTGCCTTCGATCTCTCGGAAGGCGCGCAGCACCTTGGTCACCAGTTCATGTCGGATCACATCCTTTTCGTCCAGTTCGATCACACTGATGCCTTCCACGTCTTTCAACATGTGGAGCCCGGTTTTCAGGCCCGAAGGCGTTTGGCGCGGTAGATCCACCTGGGTAAGGTCGCCCGTGATGACGAACTTAGCGCTGCGCCCCATGCGCGTAAGGAACATCTTGAGCTGGGGTAGCGTGGCGTTCTGCGCTTCATCCAGGATCACGAAGGCGTGGTCGAGCGTGCGGCCACGCATGAACGCCAATGGCGCGATCTGGATCACGCCGCCTTCCATATGCTCTGCCAAGCGCGCGGCGGGGATCATGTCCTTCAGCGCATCGTAGAGTGGCTGCAGGGAGGGATCGAGTTTCTCCCGCAGGTCCCCGGGCAGAAACCCCAGGTTCTCCCCTGCTTCCACCGCGGGGCGCGTAAGGATGATCTTGCGGACCTGCTTCTCCTTGAGCGCCTTCACCGCCAGGGCGACAGCGGTGTAGGTCTTACCGGTCCCCGCTGGACCTACGGCGAACACCATGTCGTGCGTGCCCACGGCCTCCACAAGGCGCTGCTGGTTGCGCGTGCGCGCTTTCACCCGAAGCCCCGCGTTACCATGAACGAGCACCTCGCCCTCGTCCGCCGGGGGGGCGGTATCCGGCGCGCCGCCCATGATATCGTCGAGCACCTTGCGCGGCAGTTCATTGTAGCGCGCCACATGCTCCACCAGTTGGTCGAAGCGTTCCGCGAAAAGGCCCACGTCCTCATCGGCGCCCATCACCTTCAAGGTGTCGCCACGGGCGATGAGGTTGAGCTTCGGGAAATAGCCGCGGATGATGCGCAGGTGCTGGTCGTTGGCACCGAGAACAGCGATGGGATCCACCGCCGTGACCTGTATCGTGAGTTCGCCCACTGGCTCTGTTCCGCTTTGCGGAAGACCGCTGGGAACGTTCCGCAGCGCTCTTACATTTGACCGGCCGAAGGTAGCCGTTGCTCTTTTTCGAGGGCCACCACACCGGCGAGCTCGCCATGGCGATCATCACCCTGACCACGGACATGGGCCTTAAGGACCACTACGTCGCGGTGGTGAAAGGCACTATCCTCGGCCTCTTTCCGCAGGCGGTAGTCGTGGATGTATCCCACCAGATCACGCCTTTCGACAACGCCCAAACGGCCTTCGCGCTGCGCAACGCCTATCCCGCGTTTCCCAAAGGCACCGTGCATGCGATCGGTGTGAACCCCGGCGCGGACGCACAAACACCTCACTTGGCGGTGCTGCACGATGGGCACTGGTTCGTGGGTGCTGACAACGGCATTTTCAGCTTGCTCTTCGATGGCAAGCCACAGGCCTTGCACACATTGCGCATGGTGACCGAACCGGGCGATGCGGCCTTCCCGGTGAAGGGTGTGCTCGCGCGCGCCGCATGCCACCTGGCCCAGGGCGGTGCTGTAGAAGCCATAGCGGAAACCACCCTCAACTTCCGGCAGCAGCTTGGCTTCCATCCCGGCCATGGACCACGAAAGCATCCGCGGGTGGTGGTGCATGTGGACACCTACGGCAATGCGAATCACCAACATCCACCGGGACCAATTCGTGACCTTGGTGAAGGACCAGCCTTTCCGCATCACTTTCGGGCGATCACAGTACGATATCACTGTGCTGAACCAGACCTACGACGAGGTGCCGCAAGGAGAACGCGTCGCGCTGTTCGGCGCAGGCGGTATGCTGGAGATCGCGGTGAACAAGGGTGTGGAAGGCAGCGGTGGCGGCGCATCGCGGCTGTTCGGGCTGCATGTGCAGGATCCCGTTCGCGTGGAACTCCGCGGCCAGCGGGCCTTGGCTTCATGATCGTCCGGCTCGTGCGCATGACCTTCCAGGAAGAAGGAATGGCGCAGTTCCAAGAGCTCTTCGAGGGTTGGCGGCACAGGATCATCGCATCTCCGGGCTGCCTGCATCTGGAACTTCTTCATGACGTCGGCGATCCGCGCGTGTTCTTCACCTACAGCGTATGGCGTTCGGCAGAAGACTTTGGAACGCTACCGCCGCTCGGACGTATTCGCCCAAGTATGGCCCACGGTGAAGGCGATGTTCGCCGAACGCGCCCAGGCTTGGTCCTGCCACCGCCCGCATACGATGGACGCCCTACCTTCCGCCCCATGATCCGCACGCCTGCCCTGCTGCTCGCTCTGCTCACCTATCCCGCCCTGGCCCAGACCAGCGCCGACCTGCTCCTTTCCGCACAAGCGGCCTACGAAGCGGGGGCATTGGACAGTGCCTTGGTCCGCGTGGAACGTGCGATCGATGCGGACAAGGGTTCCGCGGCCGCCTACAAGTTGCGCGGCGATATCCGCCAGCGCAACCAACAGTTGGAACTCGCGCTGATCGACTACAAGGAGAGCGAGATCCTCGACCCCAACAACCCGCGTTTGTATGTCAGCCGCTCTGCCGCGCGCATCACCGAGGGCAACGTGAAGGGTGCACTGCGCGATCTGGAAAAAGCGATCGAACTCGACCCCACGGTCGCGGACGCGTATTACAACCGGGCCTGTGCCCACTACCTGTTGCAGGATAGGAGGCCTGTGCGGATTGGCGGCAGAGTGCTGCTTTGGGCGATAAGTACTCGGTCTTTATCGTGAAGAACTACTGCGACACCGACGAGGACAAGATCCGAAGAAGCCCGTGCGCAAACGGCGCCGCAGTGTGGTCTCCTTCTAAACACCGGGGTTCCCCGGTAGACGTTCAATGGATCACCGTTGCCTGTGCCACGCAGCCGATAGCCGCTGGGGGGCGAGAGCTGGCGTATCAGGATCTTATCTTCGCCCGCCTTACAAAGCTGCGGTTGCGGCCAGGGGCGATCTTCCATGCGCGCATTGATCATCAAGGAGGTCCGCGGGTTCGTGGGCTCGCTTATCGGTCATATCGTGGTGCTTGTCTTTCTGCTCATCACGGGCCTGTTCCTCTGGGTCTTCCCGAACGGTTTGCTGGACCTGGGCTATGCGGACCTGGCGCCGTTGTTCCAGCTGGCCCCGTGGGTATTCCTCTTCCTGGTGCCGGCCATCACCATGCGGAGCTTCAGCGAGGAACGACGCAGCGGCACGATGGAACTTCTGCTTACCCGCCCGCTCAGCGAAGGGGCCATTGTCTTCGCGAAGTATCTGGCCGCGGTGCTGCTCGTTCTGCTCGCATTGGTCCCGACGCTGCTCTATGTGTGGAGCATTTCGGAGTTGGCCGTACCCAAGGGCAACATCGATGGTGGCGGCACTTGGGGCTCGTATCTGGGGCTCTTCCTCTTGGGTGCATGTTTCGCTGCGGTGGGCACCTTCGCCTCCTCCATTACCGAGAACCAGATCGTGGCTTTTCTCGTCGCGGTGTTCCTGTGCTTCTGCCTGTTCATGGGCTTCGACATGATGGCCTCCTTTGATGTGTTCGGCGCTTTGGAAGGACCGATCAAGGCGGTGGGGATCCAGGACCATTACCGCTCCATTAGCCGGGGCGTAGTGGATCTTCGGGATGTGCTTTACTTCATGAGCGTTGTCGCGATCTTTCTGCTGGCCACGCGCACGGTGCTTCAAAGCCGCAAATGGTAGTGCCCAAAACCATGAGCAACCGGTCCCGTGATCTGATCGAACTGCTCGCGGGTATTGGCATCGTGCTTCTGGTGGTGTTCATCGGTGGCTTTCTCCGGCTGCGCGCGGATCTAACCAGCGAGCAACGCTACACCCTGAAACCGCAGACCCACGAGCTGATCGAGACCCTCGACGATGCGGTGTTCGTGAAGGTCTACCTCGCCGGTGATCTCCCTGCCGATCTGCGCCGCCTCGCTCAGGCCACGCGCGAGCTATTGGACGAGATGCGCGTGCCTGCCCCACAGAAGCTCCAGTACACCTTCGTGGATCCCAGTGCGGACCCCAACGACAAGGAGCGCAAGAAGATCTACGGCGAGTTGGAACAGCAAGGGCTGCGATACAGCAGCATCCGCGTCCGCGAAAAGGACGGGTTCTCCGAGAAGATCGTCTTCCCCGGAGCGCTCGTTACCTACAAAGGCAAGACCCTCGCACTGCAACTGCTGAAAACCCAACTGCGCACGCCCGATGCGGACATGGTGAACCGCTCGATCAACAACCTCGAATTCGAACTGAGCAGCACCATCCGCCAACTTACGCGCACGGACCGCCCCAAGGTGGCTTTTCTCGAAGGGCATGGTGAACTCGCGCCCATCCAGGTGCAAGACATCACCACGCTGCTGAACGAGCAGTACGACGTGAGCCGCGTGGCCATCGGCGGGCAGTTGAACAGCCTGAGCGACCGCCCCGAAGGCGCCCGGTTCCGGGTGAACAGATACGACGCATTGGTGGTGGCCAAACCGGACAGTGTCTTTCCGCAGAAGGATCAATACGTGATCGATCAGTTCATCATGAACGGCGGTAAAGTGCTCTGGCTGCTGGATGTGATGAACGCCAACCTGGACAGCCTGCGCACACAGCAGTTCAGCATCGCCACGGCCATGGAACTCGGTCTGGACGAGATGCTCTTCGCCTACGGCGTGCGGATCAACAAGGACCTGTTGCTCGACAAGAACTGCGCCCCGATCGAGATCTACACCACGCCCTATGGCAACCAACCCAAGTTGGAACGCTTCCCGTGGTATTTCGAGCCGGTGCTGGTTCCGCAGAGCGGCCATCCCGTGGTGAGCAACATCGATCCCGTACACACACGCTTCGTGAGCAGTATGGACACCATCGGCACCGACAGCGTGCGAAAAACGATCCTGCTCACCACAAGCCAGTACAACCGGGTGTTCAAGAACCCTGCACGCATCGCGTTGAACGTGGTGGAACTCGATATGGGCTTGGGCAAAGCAGGAACACCCGCGCCCGTCGCTGTGCTCCTGGAAGGGCCGTTCCGCTCCGCCTTCGCGGACCGCTTGGCGCCGAACTTCCTGGCGCAGGATAACATTGGCTACCGCGAGCAGGGACGTCCTACCGCGCAGATCGTGATAAGCGACGGGGATGTGATCGCCAACCGGGTGGACGCCGCCAAGGGCATGTACTACATGCTCGGCTTCGATCGCTACGCAGGCGCCAAGATCTATGGCAACCGGGAACTGCTCATGAACGCCATGAACTATCTGCTCGACGATCGCGGCCTGATCAGCCTGCGCTCCCGAGCGATCACCTTGCGGCAACTCGATCCCGCACGCATCGGCAGTGAGCGCACGTTCTGGCAGGTCCTCAATGTGGTCGCCCCTGCGCTGTTGAGCATCCTCGCCGGGCTGGCTTTCCATCTGGTGCGCCGAAGAAAATACGCCCGTGCCTCATGAAACGACTTCTTTGGACCTTGCTGGTGCTCGCCGTGTTGGGTGCCTTGGCGTGGTGGCTTCAGCACCGGGATACCGGCACCACCCTTGATCAACCGCTTACCGACTTCACCATCGCGGACACCGCTGCGGTGGATCGGATCTTCATCGCCGAACCGGATGGGCGCAGCGTGGATCTTCGGCGGCAGCAGGATGGTACATGGACGGTGAACGGAATCTTCCCGGCCAAACAGTTCCAAGTGAGCCTGCTGCTAAAGACCTTCTATCGTGCGGAGGTACGCGCACCGGTGCCGAAATCCGCAGAGGAGAATGTGCTTCGCGTGATGGCCAGCATCGTTAGAAAAGTGGAGATCTACCAAGGTGGCGACCGGCCGGAGAAGGTGTGGTATGTGGGGCACAGCACCAAAGACCATGTGGGCACATACATGCTATTGGAGAAACCGGGGACGGGCCGCTCCAACTTGCCCTTTGTGATGGGCATGAGCGGATTCACGGGCTCGCTCACTTCCCGCTTCCACGCCACTGTGGATGATTGGCGGAGCACGGTGGTGTTCGCCTACCCCACCCTCGATGCCATCGCCGAAGTCCGTGTGGAGAACGCCACGGATCCAGCGAACAGCTATGCCCTCCTGATGAAGCCGAACGGCCCGCTGGAACTGCTGGACGGTTCCGGTGCCGCGGTGCCGATGGATACCGCGCGCGCAAGCAGCGTGCTCCAACAGTTCAAGTCCTTGAATTTCGAGTTCATCGAGCGGAGCATGAGCAAGGCCCAGTGCGATTCGGTGCGCGAGTCCGCCGCTGTTCCGCCTGGCCGTTACGGATCGGAGCGGTGCAAGGCGCACGGTGCCCATTTTCCGCAAGGCGCCTTATCCAGGACAACGCAGCATGGACGGCGCGCTGCTCGCAGCCGATGTGGACCGCTTGTACGCTACATTGGATGACACCACCCTGGTGGTCGTCCAGCGGCTCTCCTTCGATCGGGTCCTGCTTCCTTTGTCCGCGTTGCGGAAATAGGCCGGATCTGTGGAAAAAGGCCCGTCGGTGTTGAAAAAACACGGCCCTAGCCCGTTGGCCCCCCGGCTATCTTTGCGCCGCTTGTCACTTTCCGCCTATGGATCGGGCTGGCAGAACCCCCAACCATCCTCCCGATGTCCGAAGCCACTGTCACCGTTGAGGCTACGGCCAAAGCGCAACCCACATCCCGTAACGGAATGAAATTCATCGTTTCCAGCACCGCGCTGCTCAAACAGTTGCAGATGCTCCAAGGCGTGCTGGCCAGCAGCAACACCCTGCCCATCCTCGACAATTTCCTGTTCGAGGTGGACGGAAAGCAACTCACCCTCACCGCCAGCGACCTGGAAACGACCATGACCTCCACCATGGCCGTGGAAGCGAAGGACAAGGGCAGCGTGGCCATCCCCGCACGCCTGCTGCTGGATACCCTGAAGGCTTTCCCCGAGCAACCGCTCACCTTCAGCATCGACAACAAGCACTTCGGCATCGAGATCATCAGCGATCAAGGCAAGTACAAGATGACCGGCTTCAGCGGGACCGAGTTCCCCAAGAGCCCGGTGTTGGATAGCCCGAGCAAGTTCGTCTTGCCCGCAGGCACCTTGGCCACGGCCATCAACAAGACGATCTTCGCGACCGGCAGCGACGATCTCCGCCCTGTGATGAGCGGCATCTTTTTCGAATTGGCCGAAGAAGGCGTGCGTTTCGTGGCTACCGATGCGCACAAGCTGGTGCGTTACATGCGTACCGATGTGAAAGCCGACAAGGCCGCCACCTTCATCGTGCCGAAGAAGCCGCTGAACCTGGTGAAGAACGTGCTCGCGGGGACGAACGCGGAAGTAGCCGTGAGCTACAACGAGAACAACGCCTCGTTCACCTTCGACAACCTCGTGCTGGTCTGCCGCCTGATCGATGGCAAGTACCCGAACTACGAGGCGGTGATCCCGAAGAAGAACCCGAACAAGCTCACCATCGATCGGGCCACCTTCCTGAGTTCCATCCGCCGCGTGAGCATCTTCAGCAACAAGACCACGCACCAAGTGCGCCTCACCATCAGTGGTAGCCAATTGGCCATCAGCGCGGAGGACCTGGACTTCGCGAACGAAGCGAACGAGAAGCTCACCTGCAGCTACGAGGGCGAGGACATGACCATTGGGTTCAACTCCCGCTTCTTGATGGACATGCTGAACAACCTGGAATGCGAGCATGTGATCCTGGAGATGAGCGCTCCAAACCGCGCGGGTATTCTGCTACCCGGAGATGCTGGCGAGGTGGGCGAAGATGTGCTGATGCTCGTGATGCCGGTGATGTTGAACAACTAGGCGATGCGGCACAGCTTCGCAGTTATCGCCTTGTCCGTGATCTTCAGCGCCAACAAGTGCTCGGACGGGAAGGGAGGGCTCTCGGACATGGCTTCGCTCTATGGCACCAAGTGGTTGGTAACCGCTTTGGACGGGCAACCGATCAGCCTACCGGAAGGCGGGCAGCAACCGTGGTTGCAATTGGACTCCGAGCAGAAGTCCTTGAGCGGCTTTGGTGGTTGCAATAACCTCATGGGCGGCTTTGAGCATGAAGGTGGCACCATTCGCTTCCCGAACTTGGGCAGTACCAAGATGTACTGCCCGGACGCTGCGGAACTGGAGGGTAAAGTGCTTACCGCGCTGCGCAGTACCGACGGCTTCAAGGTGGATGGCGAAGTGCTCCACCTGCTCCAAGCCGGCAAGGAGGTAGCCGCGTTGAGCAAGGCGAAGTAGCCGTTCGGTTCTGAGAACCTGAACAGGCTTTATATGATCGGCCGGTCCTCCGATCAGGTCATATCGGTCCTATCCGGATCCAAGGGGTGTTGGCTTTGGGCCAGTTTCCGCTTCCAGGCCAGTTCCTCATCGGGTGCTCCGCCGCCGGGATCGACATGGTACACGATGCGCATGGGCACTTTTTGCGGTGCGGTTAAGGCAGCGGCATTTTCGGGTTCGGTCTCATCGTCGTCCAGCAGCACGATCTCCGGTTCGTTCAAATACGCGGGTTCCACGTTGCGGTAGAACCACGCCAGGACGACGCCCGCGATCCCGCCCCACAGATGGCTCTCCCAACTAACGCGCGGCACAATTGGCAGCAGGCCCCAGAGCAGACCGCCGTACATGAAGACCACCAACAGCGCGATAGCCATGAGCGCCCGCCGCTTGCGGAACAACCCGCTGAAGAAGAGGAACGCGGCCAGCCCATAGATCACACCACTTGCGCCGATATGCCGATCGCTGCGGGCGCTGATCCACACCCACGCTCCCGCAAAGAGCCAGATGCCCACCAACACGCGCCAGGCCACGCGCGGATAGAAGTACAGCAAGCACCAACCCAGCACCAGGATAGGCAGCGAGTTGTTGAAAAGGTGCTCGTAATCGCCATGGATGAAGGGCGAAGTAAATATGCCAACGATGCCGCTCGCCTCGCGCGGGAGCACTCCTCCCTTGTACAAAGGCAGCCCATAGGCGTCGCCGATGATGTGGATGAGCCAGAGCAGGAGGACAGCCAATGCGGGGAAAACAGCTGCGCTCCATATCCGCTGCCGTTGCGGGTCCAACGGTACTTCTCCTGCGGGTTCCATGATCGGCCGAAGATCGCGGACCCGGGCCTATTCCCTTCCCGCTTCCCTTTCTTTGCAGCACTATGAGCAAGAACCGTGACATCCAACGCTGGGCTGCCATCCTGGCCGTGATCAGCCTGGTAGCCCCTTTTATCATCGCTTGCTCGGTAGCGGACCCAGCGACTGTTCCAACGCCTGTACCGCAAGGCTTGAAACCCGCCAGCGAACTCGCGCTGTTGATGCGGGAGATGACCGCGTTCACCGACAGCACACGGCTCCGTTCGGGGCGTGGCGAAGAGTTGCTGCCCTACCCCGCTCATTTCGACCGGATGCTCACGGCTACACCGACCGACGGCAAATTGGATATCGATCGCGCCTCGTTCGACGCGTTCGCCCACCACTACCTCGGCCAATTGAAAGACTTGTATGATACCCCGAAGGCGGATCGGCAACAGGTGTTCAACGGCACGGTTCAGGCCTGCGCGAACTGCCACGCTGCCGCTTGTCCTGGTCCACTGGTGCGGATCAAGAAACTCTATGCGCCCATGGAACTGTCTCCTTCGGCCAAGTGAACCTTTCGCGTTCAGCGGCGTCCTAAGTTCCATGCGCGCGCTTCTCACCTTCTGTCTGGCAGTTCAGTTGTTCGGTGGTTCCGTCACCAACGCACAGAGCATTTACTTCCCCCCGAACGGAGGTAGTACTTGGGATACCCTCTCCCCGGCCAGCTTGGGGTGGTGCCCCGATCGGATCGACAGCCTCATCGACTTCGTAGGGTCCAGGAACACGAAGGCCTTCTTGATCCTGAAGGACGGCCGCATCGTGATAGAGCACTACTACGGCACCTTCACGCAGGACAGCTTGTGGTATTGGGCTTCGGCAGGCAAGACGCTCACGTCCATGCTCACCGGCATTGCCCAGGAAGAAGGCTTCCTCGATATCCAGGATGCCTCAAGCCAATACCTGGGTACCGGTTGGACGAGCGCCACACCCGGTCAGGAGGCACAGATCACGGTACTGAACCAACTGACCATGACCTCCGGCCTTGACGACGGTGTCGCCGACGATGATTGCACGCTACCGGGTTGTCTGCAATACCTCACCGACCCTGGCAACCGATGGGCTTACCACAACGCACCTTACACCTTGCTTGATCAAGTGATCGCGGGCGCCACAGGAACCACTTTCAGCAGCTACTTCAATTCACGTATCCGGAACCCGATCGGCATGGACGGCTTCTGGTTCCCCAGCGGATACAACAACGTTTATGGAAGCAAGGCGCGTAGCATGGCGCGATACGGGCTGCTGGTGCTGAACGAAGGGATCTGGAGCGCCGATACGATCCTGCACGATGCGGCCTACTTCACCGCGATGACCACCGCGTCCCAATCCTTGAACGAGAGCTACGGTTACCTCTGGTGGTTGAACGGACAGAGCAGCTTCATGGTGCCGGGTTTGCAATTCGCGTTTCCGGGAATGTTGATGCCCGATGCCCCGCCCGACATGATCAGTGCGCTGGGCAAAAACGACCAACTTCTGAACGTGGTGCCGAGCCAGGGACTTATCGTGGTGCGCATGGGAAACCCTGCCGACAGTACTTTGCTGGTCCCCATCTCCTTCAACAACCAGGTCTGGCAGTTGATCAATGCACTGCCCTGCTCCACCGCGATGAACGACACTCCTTTCCACGTCGATCATATGTCCGCTTATCCGCAACCCTGCGAGGACCGTGTCGATCTGCGCGGGGTGAATGGGATCCTCAGCATTGAAGCCATCGCGGCCGATGGTCGTGTCTTCCATCCAACCTGGGCTGGCACCACGGTCTTTGTGAACGGCCTTCCCCCAGGTGTTCATCTGCTACGCGTCAATTCGTCAGAAGGTGAGCGCACGATGCGCATCGTCAAGCGCTGAGATCAACGTACCGCCAACACCGGGGTGATCTTCCCGCCGGGCGTGCGATGTCCGTCCGCATAGAAGGCGCCTACCTTCACTCCGTTGTCCAATAGAAAGCTGGTGACATCCGCAAAGGGTCGCGCTCGCATGGCCCGTAAGACCAGTTGCGCGGTCGCTTCCGCATCGTTCCCCGCGCGATGATGCACTAAGGGAATACCGTTGCGTAAGCAGAGCGATTTGAGGTCGTACTTCGGATAGCCGGGCCAGACTTTCTTCGCCATGCTGACACTACAGAAGTATTGGAAGGTGGGATGACCGCATCCGTGGCTTGCGAGCGTGCTGCGCAACACACCCATATCAAAGCTGGCGTTGTGCGCCACCACGGTGGCTCCGTTCAGCAGATCGGATACTTCCTCCCGGATCCCTCCCAGCGCGGTGCGCTGGCGACATGCTCCGGACGGATCCCCTGCACCGCGACGTTCCATGGGCTGAACGATGGCCAGTACCTCGGCTTGATCAACCAGTTGCGCACCTCACGAAGTTCACCCCCGCGCACGATCGCGATGCCCAGTTCGCAAGGGCTATCGGACTGTGGTGTGGCGGTCTCGAAGTCGAGCGCGAGGAAATCCATGACAGCGGAAGCGTCGGACTAAAGCTTCACCACCTCCGCGTCCGCGAGTGCCCCGTAGATCTTCTTCGTGGTGGACTCGCTCACGTTCACAAGCGGGAGGCGCAGGGTGTTTCCGCAAATGCCCAAGGTCTTCAGAGCTTCCTTGATACCTGCGGGATTGCCCTCCGTGAAGATGTAGGTCATGAATTCGAGCAGCTTGAAGTGCTCCGCGCGGGCCGTGATCAGATCACCGTTCATCGCCGCATGCACTAACGCGCTGAATTCCTGCGGGAGCGCATTGCCCACCACGCTGATCACGCCATCGCCACCGAGCGCGAGGATCGGAAGCGTAAGCGCATCGTCGCCGCTGATCACCAGGAAGTCCTTCGGTCGATGCTTCAGGATGGTCGCGATCTGGTCCAAGTTGCCGCTGGCTTCTTTCACACCGACGATGTTCTTGAAGTCGCGGGCAAGACGCAGCGTGGTCTCCGCGAGCATGTTGCTGCTGGTACGGCCGGGTACGTTGTACAGGATGATCGGCCGCAAGCTGGCTTGCGCGAGCGCTTTGTAGTGCTGGTAGATCCCTTCCTGCGTCGGCTTGTTGTAGTAAGGGCTAACGCTCAGGATCCCGTCCACGTCGCTCAGATCGTACTCCTCCAGTTGGCGCACGACCTCGGCCGTGTGGTTGCCACCTATCCCGAGGACGAGCGGCAGGCGATGACGTAGCACCTCGATCGTCGTCGCGAGCAGTTGCTTCTTCTCTTCGGCGGAGAGGGTGACGCTCTCACCGGTGGTGCCCATCAGCACCACATAGTCCACTTCACCGGCGATCTGGTGTTCCAGCAAGCGCTCGAGGCCCGCGTAGTCGATGTTACCCTTCTCCAGGAAGGGGGTGACCAGGGCCACGCCCAGGCCACGGAATCGTTCGTCCATGGTAGTGTCGCTAGTTGAGCGAAGGTTGATGCGCCCGGTTGATCATCAATAGATAATGGTCCACCTGGGTGATGAGCTGCGGTAGGCTTTGCGAACCGGCCATGTCGATCATCATGTCGAGGAAGTGCCGGTTGGACTCCCCGAACCGACCGACTTTGAAACGGGCCCGGCTCTTCGCCAGGATGTATTGCACAGGCAGTATGTCGTCCATCGTAAGGTCGATCAGCACCTCGTGCTCTTCTGTGATGAAATTGTTCACCGTGTTACCGCCCGGGATCCTGTACCAATTGAGATCCTTCTGGCAGAAGGCATCGAAATGGAGTTTCGGGGCCATGTAATGGGGAATGTTCTTCTCGTCCACGAAGCCGAGCGCCATGATCTTGTGGATCCCCAGGTCCTCCTTGATCTTCTCCACGTAGTTGCGCACCTGCTGATAGGAGGCTTCGTCCTTGGCGTGGAAGATGATCCCCACTTTGGCGGCGGAGGCCAGGTTGCGTGCCACGGGCCTGCGCTCTTGCGCAGCTTCACGCACCAGCCGCCTGCGGCCCATCCAATCCTTGATACGGTCCACCAGCTTCATCCCTTTCCGATCATTCGTATGAACTCCTTCTCATCGATCGGGCACACCCAGTTCATCCGCCTTGGTGCGCTTTGCGGGCCCCATGTCCGCCCCGGCCAGCACGAAGCTGGTCTTCTTGGAGATGGAACCCGACACTTTTCCGCCATGGCTTTCGATGGCCTCTTTGATGCTGTCGCGGCTGAAGTTCTCAAAAACGCCTGAAACCACGAAGGTGAGGTCTTTCAATTGATCCCCGGCCGCAGGGGCGATCGCTTCCGCCTCCAAGCGCAAACCGGCCGCACGGAGCCGGTCCACCGCAGCCCGGTTCCGCGGCGCGTCGAAGAAGTCGCGCAAGCTATCCGCTACGACTTCGCCCACTTCGTCGATCGCTAGCAGATCCTCCTTCGCCATGTTCATGAGGCGGTCCATGCTTCCCACGGAACGGGCGATCTTCTTCGCGATGGTCTCGCCCACATGGCGAATGCCCAAGGCGAAGAGCACCCGGTCGAAGGGCACCGAGCGGCTCGCGGTGATCCCGTCGATCACGCCCTGCGCGCTCTTCTCGCCCCAGCCTTTGCCCAGTTCCAAGAGCTGTTCCTTACGCATATCATAGAGGTCGGCGATGTTGTGGATCAGCCCTGCTTTCAAGAGCAGTTCGATCGTTTCGCCGCCAAGGCCTTCGATGTCCATCGCCTTTCGGCCCACAAAGTGTTCGATGCGCCGGGCGATCTGTGGCGGGCACCCGAGGTCGTTCGGACAATAGTGTTGCGCCTCCCCCTCCAATCGGACCAGTGCTACGACACACTCGGGACAATGCTCCGGGAAGATCACAGGTTCGGCATCGGGCGCGCGTGATGCCACCTCCACCCCTACCACCTGAGGAATGATCTCGCCGGCCTTTTCCACCCGAACGGTATCCCCGATGTGCAGACCCAAGCGCGCTATCTGGTCGGCATTGAAGAGCGAAGCGCGTTTCACCGTAGTGCCGCTCAGTTGCACGGGTGTCAGTTCCGCCACCGGGGTGACGGCCCCTGTCCTACCCACTTGGTAGCTCACGGCGTTCAACCGCGTGAGCGCCTGTTCCGCCTGGAACTTGTAGGCGATGGCCCAGCGCGGGCTCTTGGCCGTCATACCGAGCTCCTCTTGGATGTGGCGATCGTCCACTTTGATCACTACGCCGTCAGTGGCCATTTCCAGGGCATGGCGCTTGGTATCCCAGTGGTCGATGAAGGCCATGATCCCTTCCACACTCTCCGCTTTCTCGATGAAACGTTTGGTCGGATCCGGCGTCTTGAAGCCCCAACGACCCGCTTGTTCGATCATCGCGAAATGGCTCCGCGTGGCGAGTTGCTCGCTCTGCACGCCATAGATGAAGTTGTCCAGACCTCGCCGGGCCACCTCTTTGGGGTCCTGAAGCTTCAAGGTGCCCGCTGCGGTGTTCCGCGGATTCGCATAGAGTTCCTCCCCGGCTTCGGCCCGCACGGCGTTCAACTTCTCGAAGCGGTCGCGGGTGAAAATGATCTCGCCACGAACCTCCAGCTCCGGAGGAGATGTCACCGCCTTTCAGCACCACTGGGATGGAACGTACCGTGCGCACGTTCGCCGTGATCACTTCCCCTTCTCTCCGTCCCCGCGCGTTACCGCCTGATGCAAGCGCCCGTTCCGGTAGGAAAGACTGATGGCCACGCCGTCGTACTTCAACTCCATAACGAAGGTGACCTGGCCGATGGCTTTTTCCACGCGGGCCACGAACTCCGCCACATCCTCACGGCTGTGGGAATTGGAGAGCGAAAGCATGGGGTAGCGATGCGCCACCACGGGAAAGTTCTTCGTGATATCGCCACCGACCCGCTGCGTTGGGCTATTGGGATCAGCCAGATCCGGGAAGGTGGTCTCCAGGTCGGCGAGTTCGCGCAGCAGTGCATCAAAGGCCTGATCGGTGATCTCTGGCCGGGCCTCCACATAGTACAGGTGGTTGTGCCGCTCGATGTCCTTGCTTAATTCGAGGACCCGTTGTTCGGCTTCGGTGTGCTCCATATAGTATGATGACCCGATCCCTTTCCGATCACGCCGCGAAATCAACAGCATCGGCAGCGCTCTATACGCGGTCGCGCTCAACGCATGGCATGAACGAACCGCTCCATACCACTTAGATCAACGATGACCTCGGCGCTCGTGAACCCGGAACCGAGCAGTAGTTCCATGACCTGCCGCGCCTGGTCGTGGTGGGTCTCGAGCCAAAGCGCCCCGCCGGGTCGAAGGGACCGAGCGCCCAAGTCCCGATCGCCTGGAAGAAGCACAGCGGCTCTTCATCCGGCACGAAAAGGGCTAGGTGCGGCTCATAGTCCAACACCTCCGCGGCCAATGCACCGGTAAGCCCGATGGGTACATAAGGAGGGTTACTCGCCACCAGATCGAAGGACCCTAGTGGGAAGTCATCTTCCAGGGCATCACCGAGTTCCCATTGGACTTGTAGCCCGGTCCTCAGACCATTGGTCATCGCAACACCAAGGGCTCCTGGGTCGCTATCGATCGCGATGACTTCCGCTTTCGGGAAGCCGTTCTTCAATGCAAGTGCGATACACCCGCTTCCTGTGCCGATGTCCGCGATACGCGATGGTGCGATACCTGATCGCACGATGCGATCCACCATTTCTTCGGTCTCGGGACGTGGGATCAGCACCCGCCGGTCCACATGGAGGGCGAGGCCATGAAAACGCACTTCGCCCAGGACGTACTGAAGCGGTTCGCCGGCGACCAGGCGCTTCAAAGGGAGATAGACTTTGAGCAGTTCACTTTCGCTCATCGACTCGAAGCGCTTCACTTCCAGTTGCGCCGCATCCCATCCCATGCGCTCTTGGAACACGCTGCGCACGATCGCCCGCACTTCGCCATCCGGGTAGCGCGCCGCCAGTTGTGTACGATACTCATCCACCACGCTCAGTACGCGGTTATCGGGCAACTTCATGCGGCTACGAAGGTAGATGGGCTCTAGGGGCCTTCGTTCCGGCCACCATCTTTGCGGTCTCTATGGAAAGTACCGGTTGGATGCAGCGTTGTTTGGAACTGGCCCGTTTGGGATCCGGATCCGCAGCGCCGAACCCGATGGTGGGTGCGGTGCTCGTGCAACAGGACCGGATCCTCGCTGAAGGCTGGCATCGAGCGGCGGGAGGTCCGCACGCCGAAGTGGAATGCCTCCGCGCTTTTGGCGATGGCGCCGTACCCCACGATGCCGTGCTGTACGTCAACTTGGAGCCCTGCTCGCACCGTGGACGAACACCGCCTTGTGTCGATCTTCTCCTGGAACGCGGCGTCAAACATGTGGTGATCGGCCAGCTCGATCCTTTCGCCGAAGTGAACGGACGCGGCATCGAACGCTTGCGGCAGGCTGGCGTCAATGTTTTACTGGGGATCGAGGAGGCGCAGGCACGGTGGTTGAACCGTCGTTTTCTTGTGTCGGTGCAGAACGGCCGGCCCTACATCGTACTCAAATGGGCCCGCTCGCACGATGGCTTCATGGACCGACACCCCCGATCATCTCGCGAAGTGCAGCGCATCTCCTCGCCGAGCACCGATGTGTTAGTGCATAAATGGCGAACAGAAGAGCAGGCCATCCTCGTCGGCAGCCGCACCGTGCTGAACGATGACCCGCAACTCACCGCGCGGCTTTATTCGGGACGACAGCCGTTGCGAGTGGTGTTGGACCGGGAAGGGATCACGCCTCCCGGATCGAAGGTGTACGATGGTTCAACACCCACACTGCTCTTCACCACCGCCAACCGCTCTGAACTCGATGCGGAACAAGTGCTGCTTCCCGAGGATCGCGACCCACTTCCCACCTTGTTGGATGAATTGCACCGTCGGCAGGTACGCTCGGTGCTCGTTGAAGGAGGTGCCGCGCTGATCGGCCATTTCCTCCGCTCCGGACTTTGGCACGAAGCACGCGTGATCACCGGTGCGGTGTTCTTTGAGCAAGGAACCGTTGCTCCTGTTCTCACCGATCCCCCGCAACGCTCGTGGCGATCCAGTAACGACCGCATCGACCTCCAAATGAACCAAAGTCCCGAGTCGAAGTGGGGCGTGATCCCCGATCCATCATGGCTCTGGTGATCATCGCTGCGATCTTCCTTTCGTTCCTCTTTCTGCTCTTCAAGGTCTTCGATCGGCGACGGATCCCATTGCTGCCCGCCATTGTAGTGAACTACGCGACCGCCACATTATGCGGGCTGCTCTTCTCGCCACCCTGGCTCGCCGGGGATATCGTTCCGTTGGTGGTACCGAGCTTGTTGCTCGGTGTTTTGTTCATCGTGCTGTTCTACCTCACTGGCCTCAGCACCCAGCGTGTCGGCGTTGCGGCCACCTCTGTGGCGAGCAAGATGAGCCTTGTGCTCACCGTGGCGGTGCTGGTTATCGTGGAAGGGGAACTGCCCGGGGCGCTCGTGTCCGTGGGGATCGCGCTCGCCATCGCGGGGGTGATATGTACCACCTGGAGCGAAGGTGGGCTCCGGGCGCGCAGTGCGTGGCTTCTTCCGCTTGTCCTGTTCGACGGCAACGCAGCGGTGATCTGTTGCTGGCTTGGGCGCAGAGGAACGTGGTTCACACCCGCCACAGAGGCGGTCTTCCCACGCTCACCTTCGCTGATGGCAGGGTCCTTGGCGCGGTGCGCGTGCTCTCTCCAAAGAACGAACCCTCGTCGCGTTCACGGACCAGGGTCTTCTCGGAGGCACGGTGCTCGGCGTGGCGAACTTCACTTCCGTCTACTTCGTGGTACGCTCTCTCGCGCAGAGCGGCTTGCCCGCCAGCAGTGTCTTCCCGCTGATCAACATCGGTGTGATCCTTCTGGCGCGGGTTTCTCTGCGGCTTTGTTCCGGGAGCGGATCAACCACGTCAACCTCCTGGGCCTCGCGGCAGCGGTGATCGCGTTGGTGTGCATCCTTGCCGGTCGCTGATGAACGGCGATCGGTATATCACGCTCGCCCTCCGGAGCGAGGGCATCTTCCGCGACAAGGCGAGCAAGTTCATCGGTATCGCTTTCCCGATCGCGCACGAGGAAGAGTTCAAGGAAGTTCTGGGAACGATCGCGCGGGAACACCACAGCGCGCGGCATCATTGCTACGCCTGGGTGCTCGGTGCGGATGGTGAACGCTATCGCGGCACGGATGCCGGCGAACCGTCGGGCACGGCGGGCAAGCCCATACTTGGTCAGTTGCGGA
Source organism: Flavobacteriales bacterium (assembly GCA_016712025.1). Lineage (GTDB taxonomy): Bacteria > Bacteroidota > Bacteroidia > Flavobacteriales_F > PHOS-HE28 > PHOS-HE28. The sequence goes on along the minus strand of JADJRW010000001.1, from coordinate 136,284 downwards.
AGCGTTCCATCACCCACGCCGCTGTGGTTGTGGTGCGTTACTTCGGCGGGACGCTCCTTGGCCGATCCGGGCTCATGCACGCGTATGGCGAAGCGGCCCACTTGGCGTTAGAGGATAACCGCACCATCGAACACGTTCTGTTCGCTCACTTCCACGTGCGTGCACACATGCCCAAGTGGAGGCATTGAGATCGCCCTACTGGCGTTGGAAGGGAGCGTCATCGATGCGCACTACGAGGAGAAGTGCCTGCTGAACGTCGCTGTTCCGAAGCGATCGCGCGCGCACTTCCCGGGCCCATTGCGAACGCTACGGCCTCGTGGTGGACGATCAAGCGCCGTAGTAAGGCGCGAACGCACGCACCAGGTGTTCCGGCGGACGGCATGGCCGACCGGTTGCGCGATCGACGAAGACCAACGTAACGGTTGCTTCGGTGAGCAGCTTACCCTGTTCGGAGAGCACCTCGTTGCGGAACGTGATGCGCGCTCCGGGCTTCGAAGGGATGCTGGTGCGCACGGTGAGCATATCGTCGTAGTGCGGGCCCATGGTAGCGCACATGCATCTCCCGCACGGGTAGGAAAACTCCCTCGTCCTCCAGCGCACGATACGAAAATCCCAGCGCCCGCAAGGCTTCCACGCGGCCTACCTCGAAGTACTCGGCATAGTCCCCATAGTACACGAAGCCCATCCTGTCGGTCTCTCCGTACCGCACGCGTACAGGTGTTTCATGCACGAACATCGGGAGCAAAGTAACGCGTTGCTTCCACCTTGCTCGATGCTGTTCGGCTATCGTACCTTTCCTGCGATGGCAATGCATGGGTAACGAAGAACCCGAACGATCACACCGGATGTCCCTAGCTGTTCCGAAGTCGTCCACATCATCCTCCGTCACGCATGCGGTGAACCGCCCCGCAGGCGCGACCGCCCCGCGCGGCACCTTCTGTATCCCGCGTCCAACAAGGCTTTTGAGAAGATCACCGGAAGATGATGCGCATGTGAAATATTTCCTTGCCGTCAAGTTCACGCCAAGTTTTTTTTTCACTTTCTTCGGTCCATATTTGTCGCCCGGTCACGCAAAATCCTCTGTCATCAACGGTTCCAGCGTGATCGATCCTCGGACAAAAAAGTTTTCAGACCCCACCACCCTTCCATGAAGAAAGACCACGAGAAGATCTGGGAACGGTGCCTGGAAGTGATCAAGGACAACGTGAGCCCGCAGAGCTTCAAGACCTGGTTCGAACCGATCCGGGCGCTGAGACTGCAGGACCATGTCCTCACCATCCAAGTGCCATCGCAGTTCTTTTACGAATGGTTGGAGGAACACTACATCGGACTGCTGAAGAAGATCATCCGCAAGGAACTGGGTACGGAGGGTCGCTTGGAATACTCCATCATCATGGAGAACGGCTTCCAGAGCGCCCATCCCTATACGGTGAAGGTGCCAACGAGCAATGCGCGCGAGGTGAAGAACCCCGCCGTGGCACTTCCGATCGATCTGGCCAGCAGCCCGATCAAGAACCCCTTCATCATTCCCGGCCTGCGCAAGATCAAGGTCGAGAGCCACCTGAACGCCAACTACTCCTTCGACAATTTCATCGAAGGCGATTGCAACAGGCTCGCCCGAAGCGCAGGATATGCGGTAGCGCAGAAACCAGGCGGCACCGCGTTCAACCCGTTGCTGGTTTATGGCGGTGTCGGGCTTGGCAAAACGCACTTGATCCACGCCATCGGCATCGAGATCAAGAAGAACCATCCGGACAAGACGATCCTCTACGTTCCCGCCGAGAAGTTCACGCAACAGTTCATCGAGGCTGTGAAGAACAACACCGTGAACGACTTCAGCCAGTTCTATCAGATGATGGATGTGTTGATCATCGATGACGTTCAGTTCCTCGCCGGGAAGGAAAAGACGCAGGATGTGTTCTTCCATGTCTTCAACCACCTGCACCAAAGCGGCAAGCAACTGGTGATCACCAGCGACAAAGCCCCAGTGGAGATGCAGGGCATGGAGCAACGCCTCCTCTCCCGCTTCAAGTGGGGCCTCAGCGCGGATCTACAGACACCCGGTCTCGAGACGCGTATCGCGATCCTGCAGAAGAAGATGTACGCGGAAGGACTTGACCTTCCGAACGAAGTGGTGGAGTACCTCGCATACAGCATCACCACGAACATCCGCGAACTGGAAGGCGCCATGATCAGCCTGATCGCGCAGAGCTCGTTGAACAAAAAGGCCGTCACGCTCGATCTCGCGAAGCAGATGATCGACAAGTTCGTGAAGAACACGGCACGCGAGGTCAGCATCGACTACATCCAGAAAGTGGTGTGCGACTACTTCGACCTGCCGATCGAACTGCTGAAGAGCAAGACACGCAAACGTGAAGTGGTGCAAGCCCGCCAGATCGCGATGTACTTCGCGAAGAAGATGACCAAGAGCTCCCTGGCGAGCATCGGTGCGCACTGTGGTGGGAAGGACCATGCGACCGTCCTGCATGCCTGCCGCACGGTGAACAACCTGCAGGAAACGGACAAGCAGTTCCGCGGTTACCTGGAGGACCTGGAGAAGAAGCTCAGCATACATTGACCCCGACCTGTTGGACATGGAAAGGACCCGCGAGGGTCCTTTCTCTTTCCGCACCTTCGCGCCGATGAAGATCCTGATGGTCTGCCTAGGCAACATCTGCCGCTCACCCATGGCAGAAGGTGTACTTCGCGAACTCGCGCGGAGCCAAGGGTCGGACATTCGCACCGACTCGGCGGGTACCGGCAACTACCATGTGGGTGAAGCACCGGACCAGCGGGCACAGGCGGCCATGCTCCGCCGCCACATCGACATCAGCGACCTCCGGGCACGTCAGTTCGAAGCGGCCGACTTCCATCGTTTCGACATCCTGCTCGCTATGGACGCACACAACCTGCGCGACATGCGCAGGCTTGCGCAAGACGCCGTGCTCGCGCAGAAGGCCAAGCTTATCATGGACTATGCACCGGATCACGCGTTGCGTGAGGTGCCCGACCCGTACTACGGTGGTGACGAAGGCTTCGATGGTGTGTACGACATGCTCAATGAGGCGTGCCGAAATATTTTGAACGATGTCCGCGCCTGAGGGCTACGGTTCACTGTACCTGATGCCCGTGTGGTTGGGCGATCTCGGCGGTGTGGAACAGATGCCTTCAGAGAACATCGCGCTCGTCGAACGCATCGACCTCTGGTTCTGCGAGCACGAGAAGACAGCACGCCATATGCTGCGCCGCATGGTTCCCGGGATCGAGCTTCCTCGGCTTGAGATGCACCGGTTGGACAAGGACAGCAGTGCGACGGATGTGAGCGGCATGCTCCGCCTGATGAAGAACGGCCGCGATGCTGCCATCATCAGCGAAGCCGGCATGCCGGGCATCGCCGACCCCGGTGCGCGTCTCGTGGCTGCGGCGCATGCTGCGAGCGTGCGGGTCGTTCCATTGATCGGGCCGAGCTCCCTCCTGCTCGCACTCGCCGCATCGGGTTTGAACGGACAGCAGTTCACCTTCCAAGGCTATTTGCCGGTGAAGCCACCGGAACGCAAGCACGCGATCAAGCGCCTCGAGCAGGACGCGATCCGGACCGGGGCCGCGCAGGTTTTCATTGAAACGCCCTATCGGAACGATGCACTGCTCGCCGATCTGCTCGCCACCTGCGCCGCGAACACCTTGCTGACGATCGCCATCGATCTTACACAACCGGGTGGTAGTGTCCGGACGCTGGAGATCGCGCGGTGGAAGAAGGAGAAGCCGGAACTCGGTAAGCGACCAGCGGTGTTCATCCTGGGCGCCTTTCCGCGCTGATCATTCTCCCGGGATCGTGCAGGGTAGCGCCTCGGCTCTGCCGCTCGTTCGCCGTGCGCTCGATCTTCGCTTTCCCTTACAGAAGGGACTTCGCGCGAGTGAAATGCGCACGCGGAAGTAGAGGTCCGCACCGCTCACGTTCGGGCGCGTCAGGAACGGCAGAACATGATCGGAACCGATGGCCACATCACTGAAGCGCAACATGAGACCTACGGAAGGCCGCCCGAAGCCGTACTCGTGGAAGACGACCGGTACGGAGGCCTCGAACCATCGGGTGTCGAATCGCGGCGTGACAGCTATACCGTTCGGGCGGCGCAGCCGGGTGCCATATCGAGAACTGAGCTGTTGCACAAGATCGCAGGCCACATAGACGCGATCCATCACACGCTGATCGTATTGAAGCGCAAGAGCGGTAGGATTGCCGATCCGGAGCTTCTCCGAAACCGTCCAGTTCGCCACAGTGCCGAACAAGCTGTCCAACCCCTCGGCTCCGTTCAGGTCGAGATCGTTGTAGTCCGCGATGGTGGTCGAACCAATTTCCACATGTCCGCCGATGGCTTCTTGAAGTAGTTGCCCCCAAGGTCGAGGAGCGACAGACCGATCCGGTACCGGTATGGCATGGGCTTGCACCCGGTGGAGGTATGATGCGGCACATAACGACCGGCTTCCCTCCATCGTGCGTTCGTACTGCACGCCTAGATCAGCACCCCAGCCTGGCCGGCGTTCGTGGCGGCATCGGCAAAGCCGAAGCTCCCGCTCAGTTCGTGTACGGTGGCCCGCATGGTATCCTGCACCGTGTAGTCGAGCACGCTCAGTTGGAGAGCACCACCGATGTGCGCTTGCTGGTAGCGCACCGAGGCTCCGGCGCCTGATCAGGGCGAACCCCTCGCTCGACAGGATCCGCGCGTAGGAAACGTTCACCTCGGACCATGCCGCCATCAATGCACGTGTGCCTTGATCCCGATAGCGGATGCCATGTTGCGGCGCATGCCCGAGGCCATGGAAGATGAAGCGGCCGAGTTCGGTCGAGATACCTGAAAGTGAAGTAAGGCTGCGGGCTCGAACCCCCGCACTTAGGGTGCCTTTGCCCAGTGAAAGACTGAAGGCCGGACCTGGCAGCTGCGCCAGAACAAAGGCCTTTTTTCTATCTGAACGCAGCGACTCGCGCAAGACGATATCCCCGGAGGTACCGCTCATTCCATCGCGCACCTCCCCCATAAGCGTATGGTCCTTCCCTGACAAAGCGACCAGGTTGTTCCACACGAAAAGATCCGCGCCCACGAGCCGGATGCTCGCGTAGGGCCATTGACCCGCCAGACGTGCCGGGTTCAGGGCAGCGCCGTCCACGCCCGCGTAGTTGCCGTGGACCATGCCGAATTGCTCCTGCCCATGCATGGAGAACACGCACACCAGAACGCACAGCGCAGCAGCGATCGAACGCATGACGGGGCTCTTACGGCGACGCGCCGGGCAAGTTCTACTGGGTAAGCGGCCCGACACCCTTGGCGAGATCGACCTTTTCCACAGCAACACGGTAGAGGACCGGGGCATGCGGCGGCAGCGCATTCCCCACGCCTCTCGCGGCGAAAGCCATGCTTGAAGGGATCACGAACGCTCCGGACTGCCCGGACTTCATCAAGCTTACGGCCACGGTGAGGCCTTCGATCACTTGGTCGGGGTCGCCTACACGGTAAGTGAGCGGCTGACCGCTACGCTCAGTATCGTCGAACACGCGACCATCTTCCAAGGAACACCCTTGATAACTGATAGCGACCTGATCGCCCTGCCGGATGGTGTCGCCATGGGCCTGACCGCTATCGATCCAATAGTAGAGATCACTGGTTCCCCACCTTTCCCAATGGGCGCTGGCGGTATCGAGGAAGGCTTGCATCAAGCGCATTTCATAGCCCTCCGGATCCGCTTCGCGCCGTGCCTTCCTTCGTTCCCCTTGTGCCTGCGTGGTGAGCAGTAAGCGAACGCTCAACTCGATCCGTACGATCACCGTGTCGTTCACCGTAGCGGCCGCTTCTGGAAGAAGGACGATCCAAGGGATCAGGCCCGAACGCGTGATCACGCTCATGCTATCATCCACATGCAGTTCGGGCAGCACTGCCCGGAACATCGCCATGTCAAGATCGTCCACTGCGTACCAGCGCTCACTGCTCATCAACGAACCGCTCTCCGCGCCCCATCGGCTCGCACGCCAACGCAGCAGTACACTGTCACCCGAGGCGGATACGGTCTCTCCGTCTCCGAGCTTCAAGAGCTTCACATGCACATCGTCCGCGATGGTTTTGTAGCCGGGGTGAGCAGGCCGATGGCACGCTACGAGGGCTGGCAAGGCGACCAGGACGAGCGCACCCCGGTTCATCGGTCGGGATCTTCCAGTGCGACAAGGCCGATGTGGTACACGATCGTGCTCCGCATGGGCACCTGGTCCAGATCACCGATCAGCCCATAGGCCCGGTGCGAAGAGAGGATCAGGATGGCACTATCCCCCGGCGACAGATGTTGGATGCCTTCATGCAGGCCGCTCTCCACATCGTCCATTTCAATGAGGAACCGCTCCGGCTCGCCCTTCGCCGAAGCGGAACACACCTTGCCGTTCAATAGCTCCATGCGGAAATGGACAACGGCCCATTGGCCCGGCCGCGCCGTATCGCCGGGAAGATCACGCAACAACTGGTGGTACACCCCGGATCCTGTGGAGCGCGTTTTTAGCTGATGTCGGAGGGTGTAGTTGTCGATGTCGCCCGCCTCGACATGGCTTGCACGTTTGTTCTCCGCGATGTACCCGGCCTCCCCTTCCTGTGAGGCACCGGTGATGGCCGCCGGTGGCCCATCGTTCCGGCAGGCTCCGAGCAACAGGATCCACAAGGCCATGGACCGTGGTGCCTTCATGCCGGGTGTTCCGCTATGAAGGCAGGGAGCAACTCCATGAAGCGGGCCACCACATCCGGAAGTGGTGATGTGCTTTGCCCTCCGGCCGCGTTCGCGTGACCACCACCATCGAAATGGGCGGACAAGAATTGGTCAACGGGCAGCGCACCCTTCGACCGCAAGCTGATCTTCACCCGATCGGGCCGCTCCACGAAAAAGGCGGCGAGTCGCACACCACGTATCGAAAGCCCGTAGTTCACGAACCCTTCGGTGTCACCCGGCGCGAATTGGAAACGGTCCAGGTCCTTCTGCTCCAGCACGATCACTGCCGTGCCGAACTGCGGGTGGACGGTCATCCGCTCCGCCAGGGTGAAGCCCAGCAACTTGAGCCGTTGTTCACTGTTGTCGTCCATTACCGCGCTGAACACATGGTCCGGAACAGCTCCCTTTTCCATCAACGCCGCGGCCACGCGTAATGTGTGCGGTGTGGTGGACGAGTAGCGGAACGACCCGGAATCGGTCATTACGCCGGTATAGAGACAGGTGGCCACCTCGCGATCGATATGTTCCTCGGCCTTCAAGGCGACGAGGATATCATATACCATCTGGCAGGTCGCGCAGGAGGTGGTATCCGAAAAGGTGATCCGTGCGAACGTGTCGGGTCGTTGGTGGTGATCGACGAGGACCCTGAACGGTGCGGCGCGCAAACTCTCCTCCAACAACCCCACCCTATCCGGCTTGTTGAAGTCCAGGCAGAAGAGCACCTCAGCGGAACAGACGAGGTTCTTGGCCTGCTCGGGATGCGTATCGGCAGTGATCGCGCTTCCATACCCGGGCATCCAATGCAGGAAGGAGGCCGGTGTATTGGGGAATACCACTTGCGCCCGGTGCCCAAGGGCCTGCAATGCGTTCATCAGCCCGAGCGACGACCCCATGGCATCACCATCCGGGTTGTAGTGCGTAACAATTACGCACTGCCGCGGAGAACTGAGCAGTTCACGCAGTTGCAGCAGCGACGGGGTATCCGCAGAGAGAAAGGACATCGGGGGTGCGCAAAGGTATCCGCACCGAAGAGGATCAGAAGCCCAGGTTCGGCGTCGGCATATGCTCGATCAATATACCCACACAACCGATGTCCAAGTCCTTCGACCGCCCCTTGGGCTCTGCCACGCCCGGTGCCATCACTTCTATCACCAATCGCTTGGTGGCCGTGCAGGAGAATTCGATGCTCTGCGCAAGGTCATGCTCGGTATTGTCCCAAAGAACCTTGCGTTCATCCTTGAAGAGCCCCTTCTTTTCCGTCTTGTCGAGGACCGCGCCTGTGGTATTCCCATCAGCGTCCTTTTGCTCGGTCTTGGTCACAACGCCTCGCTTCTCTTCCTCGGGCACACGGATCTTTTCCACCAACCGCGCCACCACATGATCGCCGATCACTTTCTCGTCGTAGCAGAACGAGACACGGTAATCCTGACCGCGGTAAACGATGATGTTGAGCTCAGTAGGCGTGCCTACCTGCACGCTTGCGCTCTTGCTCTGCCCATTGATGGAAAAGCGTGCGTCCGTCGACCGTTCACAATTGAACGTGTGGTAGTCGGCGCAGCGGTCTTGGGCCATCGCACCCAAGGTCAACAAAACGGCCACCAAGGCCGCACTTCCGTTCCTATGCGTCATTCCGTTCATGCGTTCGTGCGTACTTCGGCCTGTCCTTCGGGACGGACCAGTTCTTCGCGCAAGGTTTCCACCGCGCGCTGCAATTCTGTGTATTTCTCCTGGGTCAGGGATACGGTGACATCATCGCCGAGCACCATGCGGCCGCTGCTGGATGGCCCTTGATGCGCGGACCGACGCACGTTCACTTGGTCGTAGATGTCGCGGATCTCCACGAGGCGATCGCGCACCGGCGCCACTGCCTTGTCTTCCTCGAATGTGTCCATCAATGCGATCAAGTGTTCCAAGCTGAACTTCTGCTCGGCCACCCGCGTCACCAGCGATCCCGCACTGAAATTGCGGATCTGGTGCATGACCAGGTGCATACTCTCCACCCACCCGCCGGCGAGAACCAAGGCGAGCGTGGGGCCCATGTCTTCGTCCTCCAATTTCGCATAGGCTTTGTGGTAGGCGTCGTTGCTGATGGACTCCAAGGAATCGCCCCGGGAGAGATTGGCCTCAAGCCGAACAAAATCATCTTCTGTGAAGGCGTTGTTGAGACCCAACGCTCCGCCGATCTTTTTCACAGTGAGGTAGTACCGCACCACTTCCACGTTCAGCTTGAAAGAACTGGCGTAGATGAGGTCCGTGGAGTACACCCCGAAGTTGAAGGCCCGGCCGGTAAGTGACACATAGCGATCCGCGTTGGTGGTGGGGTTAAGCAGGCGCTTCTGGCCATCACCAGCCATCTCGCGGATCAGCGCGAAAAGCTCATTGGGCGTGGGCATTTGGTACAACGCCTCCGCAGGGGTGGTGTTCTCCTCGGAGATCACCAAGCGTTCGGTCTCTTTAGGCGCACCCTCTTCAGTTGCGCCTCCGCAGGCGCAGAGCAGCAGGGAGAACGCTGCGTTCACTATGAATGGTCGGTTCATGGGATGGTCCGCATGCGAAGACGACCGCTGGGCGTGGCTGTTCCTATACGTGGTGCGAAGGAAGGCGGTTCCTTGGGGCCCGATCGTGCGCACGCCTATTTTTGCGCCGCTTTTTCAACAACACCCCCTTATGGCAGGCACCCGCACGTTCACCATGATCAAACCTGAGGCGGTCGCCGCAGGTCACGCAGGCAAGATCATCGATATGCTCATCAGCAACGGTTTTCGCATCGTTGCGCTGAAGTACACCCGTCTTTCGCACAAGGAGGCCGGTACCTTCTATGAGGTCCACAAGGAGCGGCCCTTCTATGGCGAATTGGTCGACTATATGGCCAGCGGCCCCATTTATGCCGCCATTCTGGAGAAGGAGAACGCCATGGAGGATTTCCGCAAGCTGATCGGCGCCACCGATCCGGCCAACGCTGCGGAGGGCACCATCCGGAAGAACTTCGCGGAGAGCAAGGCGAAGAACGCTGTGCATGGCAGTGATAGCGACGAGAACGCCGCGCTTGAGGGAGCCTTCTTCTTCAGTTCGAGGGAGCAGTTCTAGCGCTCGATCAACCGATCGTAACGGACCGCACCACAGCGCGTCCGCTGCGTTCGTTCAGCAGTTCGATCAGTCGCGCTTTCATGTAGCTGAGCTCCTGCCGCAGCGGTGCATTGTCCACCCGGACATGCAGATGACCGCGCTTGAGGCGCACCTCCACGGTATGCCGTGCGATGTGGCCACCGGCCACTTCGTCCCACCAGCTGGCGATGTCGAGTTCATCGAGCTTCTCTCGGAGCCCGTACGCATCGACCATGTCACCCATCGCGTCACCGAGCGACCGTTCGTTCGAAGGTCTCCGCATGGATCGGTTTTTCGTGCGACAGGTGGAAGAAACGTATGTCGAGGTCCAGGCCGTCCAAGGCCCTATGGAGCCGGGTGGCATCGGTATCGGTGATGAGCACCTGCCCGAACCGCCCCCCGCTGAGAAGCTTCAGCAGGTGGCGCATGCGCTGCGGGTCGATCTTGTCGAAGATGTCGTCCAGCATCAGCAATGGCTTGCGACCCGCGCGCGCTGTGGTCAGATCGAACTGGGCCAGCTTTAGGGCGATCAAGAATGTTTTCTGTTGTCCTTGCGAACCAAAACGCTTCAGCGGACGGCCTTCGATGGTGAAAAGCAGATCGTCCTTATGCACCCCTGCCGTAGTATGTTGCGCGGAGCGGTCCCGGTCCCAGCTCGCCTGCAACAGGTCCCCATACCCTGTTCCGCCACTGCGGATCGGTAAGTAAGGGCCACCACCTCCGGGCCGTTGCTGATGCCCTGGTAATGGGACTCCACCAAGGGCTTCAGTTCGGTGAGGAACGCTTCACGCACGGCATGCACGGTGCTCCCGTGCTGCACGAGTTGCTCATCCCACGGTTCCAGTGCCGCGAGGGATCCCCCCTGCTCGGCGAAACGTTTCAGCATCACATTGCGCTGAACGAGGGAACGATTGTACCGCAACAAAGCGTCCAGATAGCCGCGATCGAACTGGGCGATCAACCCATCCAGGAAGCGTCTGCGCAGTTCGGAACCTTCCAGCACCAACTGGCCATCGTACGGGGTGATCATCACTGCGGGCCATCGGCCCACATGGTCGGCCAGTCGCTCATACTCCTTGCGGTCGCGCTGGAACACTTTTCGATGGCCCCGCCGCACGCTGCAGGCCAGTTCCACCCCATCCGTATCGCTCGCCATGCGCCCCTTCACCAGGAACATCTCCTCTTCGTGCAGAATATTGTTCTGATCGACCGGGTCGAAGTAGCTTTTGCACAGCGCCAAGTAATGCACCGCGTCCAACAAGTTGGTCTTGCCAACCCCGTTGGGGCCCACGAAGCAGTTCACCTCCGGTCCCAGGTGCAGTTCCGCCTCCCTGTGGTTGCGGAAGTGCAGCAGGTTCAGGCGTTCCAGGCGGACATCCATGCGGTGGCCAAAGATAGCCGCACCGCCCCCCTTCCCCGGGGCTCCCGGAGCAGGCTTCTGCACGCGCGTTACACGTTCCGTCGAAAGGTCTACTTTTGCGCCGCTTTTATTGAGCAAAGTCAGCGATCATGGCCACCAAGACCACGCACCCGGAACAGGGTGAGAAAGACCTCGATATCGGCCAGGCCTATTCCCGGGCCGAGCTCTTCCTGGAGAAGAACAAACAGGCCGTTACCTACGGGGTCGTGGGTCTGCTGGTGGTGGTCGGCGGGCTGCTGGGCTACAAGAAGTTCTACGCTGAACCACGCGCCAAGGAGGCCAACGACCTGATCTGGAAGGCCCAGTACTACTTCGAGATCGATTCCCTGGACCTGGCCATCAACGGTGATGGCAACTACTTCGGTTTCCAGTACCTCGCGGATGAGTACGGCAGCACCCCCGCCGGCGAACTGGCCCACTTCTACTTGGGCACGTGCTACCTGCGCAATGGCGAATACGAATCAGCCGTGTCCAACTATCAGGATGCCGATGTGGACGACCCCGTGCTGGAGGCCATGGCGGCCGGTGGCATTGGCGATGCATACGTGGAACTCGGCAAGACGCAGAGGCGATCGGTCAGTTCGAGAAGGCGGCTTCCGTCACACACAATGAGTTCACTACGCCGATGTACCTCATGAAAGCCGGTATCCTGCACCAGCAGGGAGGCGATTGGAAGAGCGCTGCCAAGGCGTTCCGCAAGATCGCGACCGACTTCCCCACTTCGGCGGATGCCAACCTGGCCAAGAAATACGCCGCCCGCGCGGAAGCGATGGCCGGCTGATCACTGGCGATGGCCACTTCGGAACATCCTCTTTCTTCTTACGACCCGGCCGGCGTCCCATCAGGCGCCGGTCGCCGTTTCGCACTGGTGGTGAGCGAATGGAACCGCGCCATTACGGATGCCCTGCGCGCCGGAGCGCGTGATACCCTGTTACGCCATGGGACCCGCACCGAGGATCTGCAAGAGGTATGGGTGCCCGGAAGTTTCGAATTGCCCTTGGGCGCACGACTCGCCATTGAAGGGTTGCAACCTCACGCCGTGATATGTATCGGTAGTGTAGTGCGGGGTGAAACACCCCACTTCGACTACGTATGCCAGGCAACCGCACAAGGCATCATGCAGGTGAACGTGGGGAGCGGCGTACCGGTGATCTTCTGCGTCCTGACCGACGACACGCTGCAGCAAGCACAAGACCGCAGCGGTGGTATACATGGCAACAAGGGCGTGGACAGCGCGGTGGCAGCCTTGAAGATGGCCGAACTACGGCATACGCTCAGCCCATAGCCTCCACTTCCGCACCCGGGCTACCCGGGTTGTTTTCTCACGATCTTCGTTCCATGGACCAGCAGCTCAATGAAGCCTTCGAAGACGGAAAGAAGATCAGCCCCAAGCTGCCCGAGGGAAAGAAGAATTTTCTGATCGATATCGACGGTACGATCTGCGAGGACATCCCCAATGAGGAGCCCGAACGCATGGCCAACGCAGCGGTCTTCGAAGGCGCATTGGAGATCTGCAACGGCTGGTTCGAGGAAGGCCATATCATCACATTCTTCACCAGCCGCACCGAGGCGCACCGCGAAGTGACCACCGCTTGGTTGGACACGCATGGCTTTCGCTACCACGCCATTCTCTTCGGCAAACCGCGCGGCGGCAACTACCACTGGATCGACAACCACATCGTGCGCGCCACGCGCTACACCGGCAGGTTCACCGAGTTGGTGGAAAGGCAGGCCACGATCGAAGTGTTCGGAGATTAGGCGACGTGCTCAGTGCGTGCAGGCCTTTAACGTGTTCAGCAACAGGCTGGTGATCGTCATGGGTCCCACCCCTCCCGGAACCGGCGCGATCCACGAGCATTTGGGCGCGACCTCATCGAACTTCACATCGCCTACCAGGCGAAAACCGCTCTTGCGACTGGCATCGGCAATGCGGTGGATGCCCACGTCCACCACCACGGCGCCTTCCCTCACCATGGCACCGGTTACGAATTCGGGTTTCCCGAGTGCGGCGATGAGGATATCCGCTTCGCGGGTAAGCGCAGGCAGGTCCATGGTGCGGCTATGGGCGAGGGTCACGGTGCAATTGCCGGGGTAGGCGTTGCGGCTCATCAATATGCTCATGGGTGTGCCCACGATATGGCTGCGCCCGATCACTACACAATGCTTTCCTGCCGTTTCCACATGATAATGGCGGAGCAGTTCCACAATGCCGCTGGGGGTGGCGGGCAAGAACCCGGGCAGGCCGAGCACCATACGCCCGATGTTCTCGGGGTGGAAGCCGTCCACATCCTTTTCCGGGGCTATGGCGAGGGTCACCTTATCCGCGTCGATGTGGTCGGGAAGCGGCAACTGCACAATGAAGCCATCGAGCTCTTTGTCCTTGTTCAATTGCTTCACCCGATGCAGCAGGTCGTCCTCGGTGATGGTCTCTGGCAGGACGATCAATGAACTGCGGAAGCCGACCTCTTCGCAGGCCTTCACCTTGGCCTCCACATAAGTGCGGCTCGCGCCGTCGCTGCCTACCAGCACTGCGGCCAGGTGCGGCGCCCGACCCCGCTTGGATCGCACTTCCAGCGCCCCCTTCGCGATATCGGCACGCAGCGCATCCCCGCAGCGCTTGCCGTCCAGTACTTGGTAGGTGGGGAGCACGCTCATGCCGGCCGCGGTTGTAAGTGTTGCTTGCTGGGAGCAAGATAGTTGCCTCCCGCCTTTCCAATGAGCACCTCGAATGGCCTCGCTTCCGGCAACCCGTTCACCACTGCATCCGTTCCTTAAGCCTGGTTATGTGCGCCAAGTGATGTCCGCTGTGCCACACGTACAGTTCCAATGCTTCGCCGAGCATGATCGCGCGGTTCTGCTCCGGATGGAAGTATGCGCGTTCGAAGTCCGACGCGGTCATGTTGCGCACGATCACGCCCCACCGCGCATGCAGCCCGGTGATGATCTGCACCGATGGCTCCAAGGGCATGCTGCGGCCATCCGGCAGTTCGGCCCACAGCGCCTCCTTGTAAGGCTTGATAACAGGCGTGGCCTCCGTGAGGGCCAGCTTGAAGCGCGTGGGTGCATGGCCGTGGCTATCGGCGAGATGATGCACCACTTGCCGCACCGTCCAGCCATCCGGACGGTAGGGCGTGTCGAGTTGCGCATCGTTCAGACCTTGTACTTCGGCCCGAAGTTTCAGAGGAAAGGCTTCGATCACCGCGATGCACGCAGCCACGCGCTCGGGCGTTTCCGCCTTGGTGCCACGCGCGAATTTGCCGGTGGGGTATTTCAGCGCTTCGAGTTGGTCTGGGGCAAGGGTCTCCATGCCAGCAAAGGTGCTCAACGCACCGCTTCCAGGATGGACCCGTGATAGATGGCGGCCCGTTCCTCCGAAAAGTGGTGCAGCACGAAGACGTAGAACCCCGCGAGCATCATTCCGATGCCGATCGCCCGGGCCCACGGGGCGTGGGAGAGGATCATGCAGGCCATGGCTATCAGCATCAGGCCAGCGATGATCCATTGCGTCTTAGGGTACCACGCGATGAAGGCCTCGGTGCGCGACCTCTCGTGTGCAGCGAAATCCGCCTGGTCCTTCGCAAAGGCCTGCTCGAACTCGGGGATACGCGCAGCGTTCGTGCGCACCAAGTACGCCCCAGCGGCCGATGCCATCAGGCCGACCGCCAGCAACGGCACGAACATCGCCTTCGCTGCGGGTGTGGAAGCGAACCTCCAATACGCAAGTGCGACCAGCAGGATGACCGAACCGAAGAGTAAGCTCATCTTGCCCTCGAAGATCTCGCCCTTGCACCACGCGGTGGTATGCTGGATCAGTTCCATGGCGTGGATGTTTTTACGCACGAACGTACGCTACCGTCGCTTCACCCGGACCGCATACTTCAGCAGGAACTCCTCCGCGTCCAGCACTTCGGTCTCGGCGAAGTGGAAATCGTCCCGGTCATAGGTAACAATGCACGTACACTTGGACGCAACGGCCGAGTAGTACTCCAGGCCATCTTCGAAATCCTCGACCTTCTTGTTGTGTGCGGCCAGCTTGGCAGCACTGCTGTCCAGTGCGGTGATCTTCAGCTTGTCCACCAATACCGCGATCTTCTTCTTGGCCACCTTCTCACCGCTCTTCTTCGCAGCGAAATGGGCGCCGATGGCCAGGCACAATGGCGAGGTGTACACCTCGAACCGTGGATCATCGGCCAAGCTCAACATCCGGGCGCAGGCTGCGAACCGCGGGTACTCGTTGCACAAGACCGTAACGAGCACATTGGCGTCCAGGAAGACACGCATCACTTGCGGCCTTTACCGGAACGGCGACTCTCCAGATAGTCCTTCTTCACCGTGCTCGCCGCGTTCTTGCGCACGTACTGGGCCTGCCCTTCGCTCAACATGTTGACCCAATCGGAAACGGGAAGCTCATCCAAGCTGCGGTACTTCTTGCTGACGACCTTGCTCAGCAGGAACTCCGTGAGCCGCGACAGGCTGATGTTGTTGGCCTCGGCGAAGGCTTTGGCCTGTGCCACTACGCCTTCATCGAAACTGAGTGTGACCTTGGTATCCATGTTCGACCTGTTTGTACGGCAAATGTATGCACTCTATACGTACAAACAATCACGACGACCAACTCGCCCAGGACGCCTCAAGCCCAAACATGACCGCGCATCTGCGAGCGGAACATGTTAAGCGCCTACCTCCTCATCCCCGACCTGCGATCCGCGATCATCGCCTTCATCTTGGTCTAGTCCCCCATCATCCGTGATCTTCCGCGTCTCCTCGAACTGCTATCAGCTTGTTCATCGCTTCGATACTGGATGGCCAACACACGGTGGTCCACGCAGTCATTGCCCCGGACGGGTGAGCAGCCAGGTGTAACAGGCTCCATGGCCTGCACTGTTTCCGATCCCACAGCTCGCGTGCGAACGAGTTTTGCATTCACAGACCATCGGAGCATCCACAGTCCACACGGTAATCCGCCAATTAGGCAAGCGTGGCGGTTTTCGCCTTGGCCCATGGGCCGCAAGGTCACCTCCTCATCCCCTGCGCCTGCTGCATCTGCTTCATCATGTTCTGCATCTTGGTCTTGTCCCCCATCATCTTCATCATCTTCCGCGTTTCCTCGAACTGCTTCATCAGCTTGTTCACCGCTTCGATGTTGTTGCCGCTGCCCTTGGCCAGGCGCGCGCGACGGCTGCCATTGATGATGCTCGGGTTCTTGCGCTCCTCCGGCGTCATGCTCTTGATGATCGCCTCGATGCCCTTGAAGGCGTCGTCGGGGATGTCGATGTTCTTCAGCGCCTTGCCCACGCCGGGGATCATGCCCATGAGGTCCTTCATGTTCCCCATCTTCTTGATCTGCCCGATCTGCTCCAGGAAATCGTCGAAGCCGAACTGGTCCTTCGCGATCTTCTTGTTCAGCTCGCGTGCGGCCTTCTCATCGAACTGCTCCTGCGCCTTCTCCACCAGCGACACCACGTCGCCCATGCCCAGGATGCGGCCGGCCATGCGGTCCGGGTGGAACTCGTCCAGCGCCTCCATCTTCTCGCCGGTGCCGATGAACTTGATCGGCTTGTCCACCACGCTGCGGATCGATAGCGCCGCACCGCCGCGCGCATCGCCGTCGAGCTTGGTGAGCACCACGCCGTCGATGTTCAGGCGCTCGTTGAAGGCCTTGGCGGTGTTCACCGCGTCCTGACCGGTCATGGCGTCCACCACGAAGAGCGTCTCCTGCGGGTTGATCGCCTTCTTGATCGCGGCGATCTCGTCCATCATCTTCTCATCGATCGCCAGGCGGCCGGCGGTATCGATGATCACGGCCGTGAAGCCGTGCTGCTTGGCGTGCGCGATCGCGTTCTTCGCGATGCTCACCGGATCCTTGTTCTCGCGCTCGCTGTAGACCTCGATCTCGAGTTGCTTGCCCAGCGTTTCCAGCTGGTCGATGGCCGCAGGGCGGTACACGTCCGCGGCGGTGAGCAGCACGCGCTTGCCCTTTTTGCGGATGTAGTTGGCCAGCTTGCCGCTGAAGGTGGTCTTACCCGAGCCCTGCAAGCCGCTCATCAGCACCACCGTGGGGTTGCCGCCCAGGTTGATGCCTGCGCTCTGCCCGCCCATCAGCTCGGCCAGCTCGTCGTGCGTGATCTTGGTGAGCAACTGGCCGGGGCTCACCGTGGTGAGCACATTCTGGCCCAGCGCCTTGGCCTTCACGCGGTCGGTGAAATCCTTCGCCGTCTTGAAGTTCACGTCGGCATCCAGCAGCGCGCGGCGGATCTCCTTGGTGGTCTCCGCCACGTTGATCTCCGTGATCTGCCCCTGGCCCTTGAGGACCTTGAAGGCCCGCTCCAGCTTGTCACTTAAGTTCTCGAACATCGAAAAGGAATTGAGGAGCGCGAAGGTAGATGTTTGCAGAATGTGATGGTCCTTTCCTTGAGATCCCGATTTGGATGTTCAGCCCCGAACGATATCGAGCCCCGAGTGGCTCGGAGCTATGCTGTTCAGGAAGGCGCACACCCCACCAAACCGATGCTCCTTCATGTATCACAAGATCATCGCGGACCATGTGGTCAATCCGCACGCAACGCACGCTGAAGCCGGACCATTTGATCTGGGAACTCACATTGAGGTCAATGAAGTCATTGAACATGTTGCGAGTCCAAAGTGAACCGGCATCCTGCTCCGTGCTTGTCCACCAGTATCCATAGATACCCTGTGCTTCGAAGGTTGACCACCGCACGCCACCGGGTAAGCCGGTGAAACCGCTGGCATTGGTGGCCCCGGAATTCGGTGCCTGCCAGAGTCCGGTCCCGTCCTGTATGGTGCCTACAGCTTTGAGCGGACCACCCGCCTCGAACGTTCCGCCGAATTGATCGGAGAGGATGGTCCACTCGCCGTCGGATGGAACGTGCCAACCGCTTGGACAGACATTCCGCGGATCCGATCACCGCGTAGCCGTTGTACAACGCCCCGTACTCGGCCAGGTTCCCTAGATCGTTGTCATAAGCGGAGTAGGCTCCCTGCGTGGTGTTCTCCCAATCGAGTTGGTCGGTCACCTCGGGGATCGGATCGCCATTCGCATAGTGCGTGGTGCGCAGATCTTCCTTGCACCAACACTGGTCACCGATCCGCACCACTTCATAAACGTTACCATCGAAGTCCTCGATACTAGTGGCACAATCCCCTCCGATGCGCAATACTGTATAGCTGCTCCCGAACTGGTCCAGATCGCTCTGTGTGAGACGCATCATGCGTGGCCCACGGTTCGCGTTGTCATTGGCCGTGCAGCCGGATCCGCTGTTCGGGCATTGCCTGGGTTGACCATTGGATTGGTACACCCATCGATCAGGCCCTTGGCCAAGCACCACACCTATATGACCACTCCAACATACCACGTCACCTGTCTGCATCTGTCAACGGCGGGGAGGTTGCCAGTGATGCATTGCATCAAAGTTCATCGTAATTGTCCGCTCCCGTGGCGGTGAAGGCATCGTTCCAGTGAGTACTATCCGCTAGGTAAACCGTGTTGGCCAACAGTTCATCCACCGAGAAACGGAGGCCACCGTAGTAACCCATCCAATAGACCATGGCCGAACAATCCAACGCGTAGATGCGCTCGGACGTACAGCCGAGGTCGGGCGCGCGCGTGGTACCACTGTTCGGGTTCGCTGGTCCTCGCGGCGTTCCACGTTCCCGAGTAACGGCGAGAGCCGTAACCGTAGCGCAAGCCACTGCAAGCCGGTCGTCCCGCGCCATCGGCCGGATGTGTGTGGCCGCCATCATCCACCAGATAGTTACCCACCACCAACATCTTGGCCAGTACCAAGTATCGCTGTTCATCGGCCGTTAGTCCCGACGCATCGAAGCCGTCGCGTTGATATGGCATGTCATCCAACCAGTTCCGGATCGTGCGCAAGAATGGTTTCGTGAACAGAAAGTCCATTGTCGAGCAGGATATCCTCAATTGCTATTAATTCGTCGGGGGTTGCTTCCAAGACCGCGTACTGTGCATCGGTAAGCATTTCGATCCAAGGTGATCTTGCTCCCCGCCACTGGCGAGCGGCACAGGGTCGGGTTCCTCCTTTCCTTCTTACACCCGCACAGAACGGTACTTCCGACGAACAAACAGGCTAAGGCCAAGCAGGAGAGGTTTGTCCACATCGTGCGAAGTGTTGGTTCCTCAAAGCTATTGATCGTTCCTCATCGAGGGCAGATCTACCGAACTCAGTTGGGGTTCAACCCTGGCCTGGGACGGGCTTGATAAAGGATTCCGTGAAAAGGGATGCCGAACCTTACTGCTCAGCGCATAGAAAGGGTCCTTCTTAGCGCGTATTTAGCCCGTGCGTTGTAGGCCGCCCCCCCGGCTACTCCTTCACAAAACGCAAGACACGCGCATCCCTGCCATCGCGCATACGCAACGCATAAAGTCCTGCTGGTAACAGCGTCACGGAAAAGCCATGGCCAAGGTCGCTGCTGACCAGGCGTTGGATGATGCGGCCTGAGGCATCCATGAGTTCGGCATTCACATCGGCGCTTGGCGCAGGCAGTATCCACAATCGATCCTGCACCGGGACGGGATACAGTTGGTATCCATTCTCCTGCCTCAGCGAACCCACATCGGTAGGCAGTAGGCAAAGGGTGTCGGAATACACCGGTCCGCAGTCGCTGCAGAACACCCAATAGCAGCCCGGGACCGCATCGGGCACTACGGTTTGACCGGCAAACTGGGAGAGGTCCAGTCCCTGCGCATACCAATTCAAATTGGAGCAACCCGTATCGAGAACGAGATCATTCCCCACTTGGGTGATCACCGGCGGGATGGTAGGCAGGGTGATCAAGGTGAACGTGTCCGTGACAAGCAGGCAACCGTTCGCATCGAAGCGACGGGCCCAATAAGAACGTGGGTACAAGAGGTTGCTTGACGGTTCGTAGGTTGACGCGTTGGACGCTTCGATGCAGCATCCCCAATACCAATCTGCCGTGGTTGCTGGATCGAGCGATAGCTGAACGAACTGGCCGCAATGGATCGTATCGCCCGCGGAGGAAATGATCTGCGGCGGAGGCATCACACCGGCTTGTATCCAGGTGCAGTTGGTCCATGCCAGCCCATTGGCATCCGTGGCGGTCAAGCGGATGGCGAAACTTGAGTCGGCGATCACATCGATCGATCCTGTGGTTTCGCTTGTGGTCCATTGGTAGCTGGTCATGCCGACATCGGCGACCAATTCCAGCGAGGTGCCATAGCAGATCGTTGGTGCACCGGTGTTGATATCAGCGAAGATCCCTTCGAAACCGGAAAGGATGGGGTATTGTGGTGTCGGCGCTACGCGCACATGCAGTGTGAACTGGATGGTATCCGTTCCTCCGGGTCCACCAGCGAGCAGCGTCACCGGATGGTCTCCTCCCGTTATGAAGTCGGACGTGAACGCGGTTCCTACGTGATCCCAGCCGTCATTGTCGATGTCCCATTGAACGAAAGGCGCGTTGAGCGATGTGCTGGTGAAGGTGACCCGTCCCGTACACTCGCTGCTATCCACAACACAACTCGCAACTGGTTCAGCGCCACTTGGCGCGCCACCGCAAGCGTAGCTCGACAGCAGGTCCGCACGTACCATCGCAGCCATGTCATACATCCGATCGGCTTGGTCCTGTGAAAAGGACAACGGGCAAGTGGTGTAGTCCATGTAATTCGGGAGTGCGGGCACGTCCATGGTGAACGGACTTAAACCGGTGGTATCCTGCGTTTCGGAACTGCAGTTGAAGTCGTTGCAGGTGAAGTAGAAGGTATAGTCCGGTGGCGTATCGCAGATCCGGTCACCGTCCAGCAGGCAATTCAGATTTAGGCAGTAGCCTTGGAACGTATGGAACAGGCCGAAGTAGTGACCCAACTCATGGCTCATCAGGTGGTTGTTCAAGAGGTATTGCGCCTCCATCACAAGGCCGTCCGTTGCGGTTCCTAGATCTCCCGGAAAGCTGGAATAACCATCGATCCCTTGGTCCGCAACGGACCTGACGATCCAGATGTTCAAATAGCGATATGGGTCCCAACGCTCGGTCCCCTTGACACTGAGTTGCTGCGCCATCGCATGTTCGGTAAGCCCGGTTTGGTGCCGGGTGACCCCATCGGTCGGTTGGCCGAAGGATCGACCGACGCAAAGGCAAAGCTGGATGTTCACCGCGTGACCTGTACTGTCGTCCCAAGGCGCGAGGTTCATCAAGCGTGTGTTCACCTCGGTCACGGCTTGTTGGATACCGGAGAGCGGGACATCCTCCGGACCATTGTCGTGCAGTACATGGAAGACCACCGGCACGGTGAGAATACCGCCACGGTCCCGCCCCTTGGCATGCGCGGCAATGCGGGCATACAGCGCGGCTTCGGCCTCCCTACCAGCAGTGGTAAGATCCTTTTCCCGTAGGAGATCCGAACCGCAGAAGGGTTCCTGTGCGAACAAAGCGGAAGCGCAGGCCAGGTTGGCCATCAGCAGGATTGTACGAGTTTGTCTCATGGCATTACGTTCGGAGAGATGACGCGCTGAGGATGTAAAAGGATGTACGCTATATCATGTGGTGTTGGCTCTTCCAATAGCGATAGCGTGAAGCACTCCGTATCACGATCATGCTATGTGCCCACCGAAGCGAGAGCAGCCGCAAATGATCGTTGGGCCCGATCGCGCTCGACCGAAGTTCCGTCTTCGCCACGAACCTCGCTCACACCTGTTTACCGCGAATGCTAGGCCATGCATTGGATTCGTATGCTGTGTGCCGTCCACTCGTGCCAGCAGTTCTCCCCTCCGGCCGGTCATTGCGAGGAGGAACGACGAAGCAACCGGCCATGCGTCGGCCACGCCTCTGTCTCTGCCTTCGGCAGACGGGTTCCGACAGGTTACCGCGTGAGCGATCGCTCCAGCGTCTGAGCTGATCAACGTTTCCAGAACCACAGCGCCCGCATCCGTTCTCCGGAGACCACCCGCGCAAGCACTGCGGCCACCCCGCAACTCAGTAGGAAGAAGGCCACGAGCAAGGGCCACTTCCACGCGCGCGCCAGATCATCCCGACCGAGTTGATCGCGCAGCAGGCCGAGCACGACGATGTGGAAGAGATACAACTCGTAGCTGTACCGGCCCATCCACCGGATTGCCTCAGCGGGCCAACGCAGGAAGGCGCGGGCACTGGCAGGTGTTACGTGTTCGGTCTTCTGCGAACCCAGGAGTATCAACGCTGCTGTGCTGAGGGCGATGCCCGAGAAGCCGAACACTTCGCAGCCACCAATGCCGCTGAGGTACACCACGGCCAGTGCGAGCGCTGCCAGGATGGTGAGCCCATTGGCCCAGGGCGCCGGGAGCCGCACGTGCGGGGCGGCGATGGCTGTGAGGCAGCCGATCGCGATGGCATCGAAGCAGGCGATGTAGCCATAGAGGTAGTCCAGTTCTTCTTCCACATGCATGGCGCGGTAGACCGGACCGGCGATCACCAACACCGCGCACACACCGATGTAGAGACGCCGTGGCAGGAGCGTACACACCAGCGGGAACGCGAGGTAGAAGACCTCTTCCACCGACAGCGACCAATAGATGTTGAGCGCATAGTTGAAGTAGCCCTCCGCCTGCATCAGCACGTTGTGCCAGAAGGTGAGCACCGATCCGATGGCGATCCACCAGAACCCGGGATCCATCACCTCCCCTTTCTGCTTGTTGACGAACGACGGCTGAGCCAACAGGCCCAGCACCAGGATCACTAGCACAGCGAGGATCAACGGCGGAAGGATCCGCGTGGCCCGGCGCCGGTAAAAGGCCAGCCGGTCCAACTGCTGCAAGCTGCCCCAGCGGCGCAAACTGTTGGTGGTGATCAGGAAGCCGGAGATCACGAAGAACATGGTGACGCCGTAGTTCCCGTTCATCACTACACGTGCAATGTTCTTGGGTGTGACCAGATCGCCCAGCCAGCTGTCCGGCAGGCGATAGGTCAGCGAGAAATGCAGGAGCATCACCAAGGCCACGGCGATGCCGCGCAACAGGTCGATGCGTGCGTTCCGCGGAAGCGCAATTCCCATTCCACGAACCTACACGCTGGAAAATACCCAACCTTACAGCCATGGATCACGTGTTTGTATTTTGACCACATGTGGCGCTTCATCACCCTCCCCTTCTTCGCGATGGGCTTCTGTGCGATCGTTGCGCACCACCGTCATCCTGTTGTCCGGCGCCCTCGGTACTGCACGCTTGCTCGTGAGCGACCACACCGGCACAGATCCGTGTGGGCGGTGCGGTCGGCTTCCTCCGCACCTTCGTCCACGTCACAAAGCAGTTCCTTGCTTAGGCCGCTAACTTGGCGGTATACCATGCGCTGCCTGCTTCCCCTCTTCCTCCTTTTCGCGTTCGGATCACACGCCCAGGACAGCCTGCAGGTGTTCTGGTGCGGTGCCGTCACCGATCGGTCCGTGGAAGTACGAGCCTTGCTCAACGCATCCGTGAATTCGGTCCGGCTTGAGGTGGATGTGGACACGGCCTTTTCATCCCCCGTCCATTCCCCCTCTGTGCAACGCGACACCTCTGGAGCCTTGACCATCCTTCGGGTCAAGGGCCTTGCACCAGGGACAGCCTACCACTATCGCTTTGCGCTCGATGGTGTCGTGGACACTGCGGCGGCGCACATCGGGCACTTCCGCACCACACACCCGGGTCCATGGTCCTATTCCTTCGTTGCGGGATCCTGCAACAGCAACAGTGACCACCCCGTGTGGGAGGCCATGCGGCAACGCGATCCACTGTTCTTCCTTTCCGTGGGTGACCTTCACTACGCGAACCCGAACAGCATGGATGTGAACGTACACCGGCAAGCCTACCTGGATCAGGTGCTGAGCCGACCGATGGCCATGGGCCTGCTTCATCAAGTACCCATCGCCTACGTCTGGGATGACCACGACTACTGTGGCGACGCTAGTGATGCCTCTTCCATCGGTCGCATGAGCGCTGCCCAGGCGTACAGAGAGTGGATACCGCATAATCCGCTCACTCATCCCATCTCCACGTATCAATCGTTCACCATCGGTCGCATACACTTCATCCTTTCCGATCTGCGCAGCAGCAAGACCGCACAGCAGATGATGGACCTGCAACAACGGCTCTGGCTCCACGACCAACTTCGGTACGCGCGGAACCACGGGCTTGTGGCCTGCTGGGTATCGCCGCTCACCTGGAACAGCGCCGGCTATCCGGAGAACTGGGGGGCACAGCCCGCTGAACGGGAAGCACTCGCGAACTTCATCCGCAACGAGGGTATCAACGACCTCTTCATCCTTAGCGGCGACGCGCACATGCTAGCGATCGATAGCGGCACGAACACCGATTTCAGCTCGGGCACCAACGACCCGAACGACCATCCCGTGTTCCAGGTCGCCGCGATCGCTCATGGTGGCTCGTACAAGGGCGGCACCTTCGATCAAGGAGGCTACTTCCCGAACCCCGACATCTACCACGGGCAGTTCGGGGAAGTGTTCGTGGACGACGATGGCACGCAGGTCTGCATCACCTTCAAAGGCTGGCGAACAGATAGTATGAGCGTGAACACCAACCTCATCAATTCCTATTCATTCTGCCGCACACCGGTGGACCTGGCGAGTATCGCCCAAGGGCGAGCAACGGACGTGGACCCGTGCACGCTATGGACGACGGAGGCCGTGCTCGCATCCTTACCGGGCGCCGCAGGAGAAGGGGAAGTCGTGCTATGCGATGCCTCAGGACGTATCCTTAGCACTCATGCAACCACGTGGTACGAGGGGCTGTCCATGGTACAGCTCGGGGAACCACCAAGCCCGGGGTGCTACTTCCTCCGCCTCATCGCGAACGATATTACCGCTGTGCAGCGCCTCTGCGCACCCTAGCCTTATAGCAACCCCGCAGCGCTGGATCGCATGTTTGTATTTTGACCGCATGTGGCGCACCATCACCCTACCCTGCTTCGCGCTAGGCCTTTGCGCAACCGTGCTAGGCCAAGCGTTGCGCACCACCTTCACCCCGTTTGTGCCGGGCGTGGACGTACACACCAGCTACCAGTTGTACGGCGGCGCTCCCTTCCCCAGCAACGGTTTGATCGTATATACACGCGACAGCGTGGTGCTCATCGACACCGGTTGGGGCAGCAAGGCCACGCGCCAGGTCCTGAAGCACCTCGACGGCAAACCGGTCGCGGCCTGCATCGCCACGCACTTCCACGCCGATCGCACGGGCGGCATCCCCGTGTTGCGCAAGAAGGGCATCCCGTGCTGGGGCACCGCCTACACGCGCGAACTCGCCATCGCTCGCGGCGAGGCACCACCCGATGCACGCCTGCCCAACGACACCACGTTCACCATCGACGGCGTGCGCTTCACCGTGTTCTATCCCGGGGCCGGGCACGCGCCGGACAACATCGTGGTGTGGTTGCCAGATCAGCATGTGCTCCATGGTGGCTGTTTCATCAAGAGCACGGAAGCAAGGACGCTTGGGAATATCGCCGACGCGGACCTGAGCGCTTGGCCCATGGCGATCGATCGTGTGCGAAAGCGCTTCCCCGCGACGCCGCACGTTGTGCCCGGTCATCAGGCCTGGGGCGGACCTGAGCTATTGGATCATACGCTACAACTCCTTCGGACAAGGTGAACGCTCCGTTGATGGAACGAGATACCCGGCCACGCTTCAGCGCATGGATCGAGTCGTCGAAGGGGCTCTCTCAAAACCTATTCACCCATTTTACCATTTCCCACCCGCCATCCCTCCTGCCTTAACGCCGCTCGGCCCATGAGCTAAAGATCCTCGACCGCTGCGTGCTTCATTCGCACCATGAAAGCCATCGTCTGCATGCAGTACGGCACACCCGAGCAATTGCAATTGCGCGATGTGCCTGCGCCCGTGCCGAAGGACCGCCAAGTTCTGGTGCGCGTGCATGCCACCACGGTGAACGACTACGACTGGAGCATGGTGATCGGCAGGCCGCGCATCTACCGGCTCTTCTTCGGTCTGTTCCGTCCACGTAGGCCCATACCGGGCATGGAACTCGCGGGCGTGGTGGAGGCGCTTGGTTCGAAGGCAACGAAATGGCGCGTGGGCGACAAGGTGTACGGCGACACATCGAACGGTGGGTTGGGCACGTTCGCGGAGTTCGTTTCCGTGCCGGAGGATGAGCTTCGCAGGATCCCTGAAGGACTTTCGTTCGTGGAGGCTGCGGCAGTGCCGCATGCATTGGAACTGGCTTACCAAGCGGTGGTGGGCCTCGGCAAGTTGAAGGACAAGGAGCGCGTGCTGATCAACGGCGGCGGCGGTGGCGTGGGCACCTTCGCGCTGCAACTGGCCAAGCGGCAGGGATGCACCGTATGGGGCGTTGACACCGGCGAGAAACTGAAAGCGATGACGGCGATGGGTTTCGACCGCGTGATCGACTACAAGCAGCAGGACTTCACGCAGCTGGGCGAACGCTTCGATCTGGTGGTGGATGCGCGGACGAAACGCTCGGCCGGAGACTTGGCGCGTGCGATCGCACCCGGTGGCCGCTACGTAACGGTGGGTGGTGATCCGGGCCGCCTGATCGCCTTGTTGTTAGCGCGCTGGTTCGGTCGCCGCAACATGCACATCCTGGCGCTGAGATCGAACAAGAACCTGGACGATCTGGCGCCGATGCTGAGCAGCAGTGCATTGAAGCCGGTGATCGATGGCCCTTACGAATTCCAAGAACTGCCGCGCCTGATCCGCCGTTTCGGCGAGGGCTTGCACACGGGCAAGGTGGTGGTGCGCGTGGTTAAATAGGGCAACCGCAATTAGTTGGGCGATCCGTTGGTGTGGGGTTATGGACCTTGCCCATGCAGACGTGCAGATCAACCCACTCCAACAGAACATTTCAGCAGTTACTGACGCCTGCTTCCCAAATCGGGGCAACTCAAAAGGAACGGGGCGGCCTTTCAGCCGCCCCGTCTCCTTTATGTCGATCACCCCTAGTGTTCCATCGTTGGCGCATCACTGGAATGCTGTTCACATTGTGCGTGCTGCGCACCACAGTGGTGGCCATGCCACCGTGGGCCCATCGTGAACCGAAGTATTGCGAACGTGGCGATGGCGAAGGCGAGGATGATGAATTTTCGTTTGCTTCTCATGATCAAGCGTTGGTGTTAGGAGTGGTGGTAGTTGGTTCTGCTGGTTCCTGCCAGCGGCCGCAGCGGTGGTTGCGGAACTTCGCGCGCATGGCGGTGCGTTGTTCCTCGGTCATGCTTTGCCAGTGCGCTGCGTACGCGTGCCGCATGTGCGGACCGCCCCAGCGGCCGAAGCCGAAGAAGAGGCGGAACAGCAGCCCCATCACGAAGACGAAGGCGATGGCCGGGACAATGAAGGGAAAGAAGTAGATCGCCGCGCCTGCGATCACGCCTCCGAGCGCGAGTTTCCAGAACGGTGTCTGGTAGTTCATTGAGTGTGTCATACCGTGGAGGACGAACTTGGACCTGGAATACTTTGATCACCCCGAAAAAGAACGGCTCCCTGTCCCGGAGCCGTTCGCTTTTCATTCCGCACGCGGTGGCCCGCATCGTTCTTGCCAGCGCTTGCGCATGGTCTCGCGCTCTTCTGCGCTCATGCCTTTCCACCGACCGCGCCAGTCGCCTCCCTGCTTCCAAGGTGGGCCACCGTGTCCGCCCCTGCCGCGGGGGCCACCAAAGAGGATGCGGCACAAGACCAGGAGCCCAAGGGCTTTGGGGAAGGTCAACACCGCCCAACCGGTGAGGCTGGGGATGATGGCGTTCCATAACAACATCACCACAGCTCCCAACACAAGTGCGGCAGCAATGAAATAGATGGGAAAGAGATAGGGACGTTTCCAGGGATTCATGGGCGTTCGTGGTCGGCCGGTCGGATCAGCCGTTAATGAGTTCGGAATAGATGGTGTTCAAGCGCTCGCGCAGTTTCATCACCGCATAGCGCTTTCGGGAGATGATGGTCTTGAGATTCTCGCCCTGTTCATCGGCGATCTGTTGCAGCGTCTTCTCCTCCAGTTCGTTCTGTGCGAAGACCGCGCGCTGGTTGGCGGGCAGTTCCTCCAAGCCCGCCATCAGTTCTTCCCAGAAGATGCGCTTCAGTTCAGCGAGGTCGGGGTCGTGGTCATCGGCCAGCAGTATCTCGCGGAAGCCGAGCTCGCCATCATCGTCCTCGTAGGCGAGGTCCTCGAGGGCCGTGGTGGTCTTCTTGCGATAGCGGTCGGTGATCCTGTTGCGCGCCACGCGATACAGCCAGCCGCTCACTTGCTCAATTGCTTCCACCTCCGGCTGGCTCGCGAACTGCGTCCATACATCCTGGAGCACATCCTCCGCATCGGCCTCGGTGCGCACACGGCCCCGGATGAAGGCGTACAGCGCGCGGCCGTATTCCTTCACCACGTCGGTAATGCGCTTGGGTCTATCCGCCATTTGCGGTAGAACGAGATCTGGTTCCACACAAAGGAAGACGAGGTCGCGAGAGAATTACTTCAACGGGGCCTTGGATAGTTCATACTCATGGCTGGGCGCCGACCTACCTCGCACATTCACCTGGATCTTTGACCATGGTGGATGTCCACCAAAGGGATCAATTGCGGGGGCATCGCTTTATTTCGCATTAAGAAATTGCCCTCACATCATGGAACGCAAAGAATTCCTCCACCGCGGATTGCTCGGAACAGCGCTGGCCTTCATCGGCGGTGCCTTGAGCGGAACGGTCAAAGCCATGGAAAGTCTCGCCACCGGCGGCCAGCGTGGCGTGGAAGGCGTGCTCTCCCCCACCAACACGCACATGGTGGGCAACGGCTTCAAGGTGATGAACTTCTTCCCGAACGGGAAGGGCTTCGAAGAGCGCATGAGCCCCTTCTTCCTACTGGACTTCAACGCGGAAGTGAACTTCCCGCCGAGTGACATCAGTCAAGGCGTCGGTGTGCATCCGCACCGAGGCATCGAGACGATCACCTTCGCCTACAAGGGTTCGGTGGAGCACCACGACAGCAAGGGGAACCACGGGATCATCCACCCCGGCGATATCCAGTGGATGACCGCAGGCGGCGGCGTGCTGCACAAGGAGTACCACGAACAGACCTTTAACCGCAGCGGCGGGGCCTTCGAGATGCTGCAACTTTGGATCAACCTGCCGCGGAAGCACAAGATGGTGCCAGCGAGATACCAAAGCATCGCGCACAGCAAGAAGCCGAAGGTGGTGCTGCCGAGGAACGCAGGCACGGTGCACGTCATTGCTGGTGAGTACGATGGCGTGAAAGGGATCGCGAGCGCCTACTCGCCCATCCACATTTACGACATGCACCTGAACGCAGGTGCGGATGTGAGCTTCCAGCTTCCAGCGAACTACAACTCAGGGATCCTGGTCGTGGATGGGGCGATCACCGTAAATGGGACGGCAGCTCCGGAGAACCACTACGTGCAACTGAAGAACGAAGGCGGCGCGATCCGCATCCAGGTGACGCGCACCTGCATACTGATGGTGCTGAGCGGCGAGCCGTTGAACGAGCCGTACGTGAGCTACGGTCCTTTCGTGATGAACACCGAAGAGGAGATCCGCGAGTGCATCGAGGACTACAAGGCCGGGAAATTCGGGTTCTTGGACTGATCGGATGCAGTTCAGGGTCGCCATGCTACTTCTTTAGAATGGGACAGGATCGTAGGCCATGAACTTCACTGTTCGCGAAGCGCTCTCCGATGCCGACTGGTCGAACGGATGCGAACTGCTTCAAAAGGTTTATGTCAGCGGTGGCTATCCCGTTGCTGAAAGCGCCGTGCAGTTCATGGTGCGCGATCGCTTGGAAGGCGAAGGTGAATTCCTGCTGGCCGTTCGCACCGATGGGGTGGTGATCGGTGCGGTGCTGTTCCTGCACGAGCAAAGCGCCTTGCGTCAGCTCGCGCAGACTGGTGAGCGCGAGTTCCGTGTGCTGGCTGTGCATCCTGGCGCACGCGGTTGTGGCGTGGGAGAAGCACTTGTGCAAGCGTGCATCGATCGCGCGCTCTTGGCGAACGCGGGCGGTGTTGTGATCTGGACACAGCCGACCATGCTGGCCGCACACCGGTTGTACGAGCGGCTCGGCTTTTTGCGCGCTCTTGATCGGGACCAACGGGATCCTCGGGGCTTTACGCGTCTCGTCTATGCTTGGAGGTCTTGAACGAAGACGTTATACCCCGGTCGCTTCGTGAGGAACACTTGAGAAGAGATCCGCGAGGCGATCGAGGATTACAAGGCGGGGAAATTCGGGTTCCTGGCGGATTGAGCGCACCGCCGATCGGCACAGCCCGTCCCGAGGGGTGCGTCACTCCCGCACAATGCGCACTGAGCGGCTCGTCCCGCTCGATCGAACCGTCAA
This sequence comes from Flavobacteriales bacterium, assembly GCA_016712025.1. Lineage (GTDB taxonomy): Bacteria > Bacteroidota > Bacteroidia > Flavobacteriales_F > PHOS-HE28 > PHOS-HE28. Next base: position 105,695 of record JADJRW010000001.1, on the reverse strand, counting down.
CAGGTAGTGACCCGCTGGCAGCACTTGTAGGTCTATGCCCTTCTGCGCGGAGGCGAAAGTGCCACTGAGCACCACCTTACCCAAGACATCGGCCACAGCGAAGTGGGCACCATCAAGCCCAGCCCCAGAGACCTGGCACCATCCGTTCACGGGGTTGGGGGCGATGGCAAGGTCGGATACCCCGGTCTGCTCGGGCTTCGCTGTGCTCAGATCCTCTTCGCCCAGTTCGACCAGCCACACATCGCGCACGCCGATGAACCCTTGCACATCCCCATCATCGCTTTGCGTCATACCGGCGAGCATGAAATGCCCTGATGGTAGCGGCACGATCGCGCCACCGCTATCGCCATCGCTCCCTCCCATGGGCTTCTGCCAGACCAATGCTCCACCGGCATCGAGCCGAGCGACCCAGAAGTCCTGACCACCATTGCTGCCCACCACATCGCCATCGGAGGAATAGACGTTGCCCGTGAACGCGTAACCACCATCGTGTAGTTGCACGATATCCAGAGGCGTGTCCATCAAAGTGCCGCCGAAGCAATGCTGCCATTGGAGCGTTCCGGTCGCGTCCACCTTCACCACCCAGCAATCGCCGCCCCCGTGGTTCCCGCTCACGTCGCCATCGACCGAATTGGTCCGGGCCACAAAGACATAGCCCCCGTCGGAGGTGGCGCATACGGCGAAGGCGTCCTCGGACGAAGTACCCCCATAGGTATGCTGCCACTCGATCGTACCTGCGGGATCGAGCTTCACCAACCACGGATCCGAGCCACCGTGGTTCCCGCTCACATCTGCATCGTTCGACATCGCGGTCGCCAGGAGGATATAGCCACCATCGGCTGCCTGAAGGATCGCCTTGCCCCAGTCGTGCATCGTTCCTCCGTAACAGTGCTGCCATTGCAGCGCACCTACAGGATCCAACTTCAAGACCCACACATCCTGCCCGCCGTGGTTACCGGTCACGTCCCCATCGTTCGACTCAGTGAAGCCGATCGCGATACTGCCACCATCGGATGTGGCGGTGACCGACCACAGGTTCTCATTGCCGGAACCACCGAAGGGATGATCCCAGAGTACGTTGCCTGCGCTATCGAGCTTCACCGCCCATGCGTTGTTGTACAGAACGGGATAGGGCACCATTGAACCAGCCAGCACATAGCCGCCATCGGTCGTTCGGCATACCTCATGGGCTTCATCCCAACTGACATCTCCGAGGGTCTGTTGCCACTGGATGGTCCCTGTGCTATCGATCTTGAACGCCCAGAGGTCGCGGCTACCATGCTGGCCGGACACATCGCCATCGACGGAAATGGTAAAACCAGCGACCACATATCCTTGATCGGGTGTGCGCACCATGCTATTCCCGATCTCATCCGCGGTGCCACCGTAGGTCTGCTGCCAAACGAGCGGTGGCGCTGCTTGTGCCGAAAGCACCTCGCTACAGAGTAGAAAAACAAAGGCCATGATCATGTTGCGGAGCGGGTGCTGTGGTTGGACCATGCTGCAAGTTATCAGCCGCTCGCGGTTCGTGGGACGAGGGGCGGGGAAATTCGGTTCCTTCGAGTTCGTATGACGACCATTCGTTCCTCTTTTCTTCCCGCTATTTGGGCACGGGCCGCCTACGAGAGCGCAAAGCCCGGTCCGGATATCCCGCCGATCGGTGACCTAGCGGAGGCCGCAGCGCTGGGGTATGTGGTTGATATACCACTTCGCATTACAGAGCAGACCGAAGATGCGCCGTTGCTTTTTCGCAGCACGATACGAAGGGGTGGTCGCGTAGCCGATCTCCTACGCGCCAAAGCCGCTTCGGCGACGGAGCGAGCTACGGGGCCATCACTTCGGAGTAGTAATGCGGAAAATGGACAAGCAGATCGGGCTGCTGTGTAACGCGAATTGGCATTTGAGCGCCTGCAAAGTACACGGCTCCCGCCGCCCGTTCCGAACACGGCGACACATCGACCCGATCGCGCTGGGGAGCGGCGCGGGAGCCCCATTCAAAGCACCGGATCCCGCCGACCGGAAAAAAGAAGCCCCCCGTTTCTGCGGGAGGCTTCTAAGCAGTATTCGCGCGGATCACCGCGCGACGACCAGACGCTGCACTGTGCTTTCGCCGCCGCGCGTTACGCGCATCAAGTACATGCCTTCGGGCCGATCGATCACGTCGAGCACGAGGTTCGTTCCGCCCTCTGTAATGTCAACGCTCCATGATCCCACCAAGCGGCCGGTGCCGTCCAACATCTCCACTGTAGAAGGGACATCGGTTGGTGGTAGCACAATGCTCACCAAGTCGTTCGCTGGATTGGGATGGATGCTGATGGGGGAAGCGTTGTCCATCTCATCCAGACCGCCCTCCACCATGCCTTCCAGCCCGGCCATGCTGAACGCCGTTCCGCTGATCTGCACTGTGAGCGTGTAGCACTGCGATGCATTGAAAGCGCCGTTCGCACCGTTCACCCGTACGCGGTAGTTGGTGCTCACCGTGCTGGTGTTGTAGACAACCTGCTCGATAGTGGTGCCCGTGTTCAGCGATGAGGCCAGCAAGGTGCTGCTTCTGTAAAGCCGCAGGTTGTGATCGGCCGGTAGACCGGTCAGCGTCACCTTGATGTTCTTCTGGCCCGTGGTATTGCTGAAACGGAACCAATCCAGATCGGTGCCGCTGCTGATCAATGCGGTGAGCGTAACGTTCGATGCGATCTGCTTCGGTGTTGTGCCGTTCGGTTCATACGCATCGGTACAAGTGCCGCCACTAGTGGTGAACGATACTAATGGAGCATAGGCCGACGAGCCGCTCGCGCAAACCGTGAGCACTTGGAAGTGATAGGCGGTGCCCGGGGTAAGACCGCTCAACGCATAGCTCGCGGAAGTGAGCCCTGTCACTGTGGTGTAGACGCTCCCTGCGGTCGGCTTCCATTGCAAAGTATAGCTCGATGCACCCGAGACACTTCCCCAGGACAATGCGGCCGACGTACTCGAAATGCTGCCTGCCACAAGACCCGAGGGTGCGGCACATGCCGGAGGTGTTGTACCGCATCCGCTCCCGAGGCAGGAGGCACTGTTCACGTTGTTCGTGATCAACGTGGTGGGCTGCGGGCCGAAGCCGTTGCTGAACTTGATCCCCGCGCCGGTGAGGTGGCAATAGCTCATGATGGTCCCTCCCACACTCGACGAAGGCACAGGACCCGCAGGGCAGCTTCCTTCGGTATACCCTGCCGCTGGGCCGCAGCCATCAATGGCGGTGTTGTTGCCGTTCCAAGCGCATGCATGTGTGTGCTTGGATCCCAACAGGTGGCCCTGCTCGTGCGTTACCACCTCCACGCTCCAGCTGTACGCCGGCACGTTCGAGAAGGTGCTATTGATATCGCTGTAGGCCATTCGGTATCGCGTTTGGCCGTTGCAGAGCGTGTTGACATACGCCACACCCCCACTGCCGACGTAACCCAGCAGATGCGCCAGATCCCCACTGAAACTGGTCCGGTAGTCCCCGAACTGATCGAGCAGGCCACCTGTCGTGGTCGCGGTGTACGGGCTCGGTACATCCCAAACGAAAACCTGGTGCAAGGCGACCGTAATGCCGTCGTTCGCATAGAGCGTTGCGCTCTGGTTGAAGAGCCCTGTGACGTACGTCGTCGCGAGCGCAACGCTGCCCTTGCCCAGAAAAATGTCATGGTTCACCTCCCAGTAAAAGCGCACGCACTTCAGCGTTTTGGGGCCGCCCTGCAATTGTTCCTCGGTGTAGGGCAGGCCATCATCCACCGTGCCGCACGAAGGCGCCGAAGCATCGCGAAGGTCTTCACGACGATAGAGCACATGTGTTCCGTTGTTCGCTCCTTCGATCCTGCCGAGCACCAGATCGCCGGCATCACCACTGATCATGCCCATCACCTCCCCTTCGAACACGCTGATGGCCACCACGGAGCCAGGCACGCCGCGCTGCATGCCACGATAGTGAACGCCTGCGGGTATGCCGGCCTCCGTGCCGGTACTTGCCTGTACCACCGAGAACTCGTCCGTGGTGATGGTTGCGCGTTCGAGATCGAGCGTGATCGTGGCACCCTCGAAAGGCAGGTCGAGCGCCACTTGATCGGGCCTATCCCGCAGCACCGCTTCGACATCCGTAGTGCGCAGCTGAAGTACCGTGGCCTTCGCGATCGCGTGATCCCAAAGTGCATCCGTAGTCGCGGATCGTGCTGCTTCGGTAAAAAGCGTCGTCCCCTGGAAGGACCCACCGGCGCTGCGCAGAGCTTCAATGCGTTCCGCGACCTGTCCGTGTTCGGACTGGGCGAACCCCGCTGACGTGATGGAACCGAAGGCCATGATCGTGAATAGGTGTCGCATGCGTTCGATGTGTTGGGATGAGTGAGACTTTCGGCGGGGCGAAACTATCCTCACCAACAGCCCTGCTTACGTTCGCCGCTCCATCATGCTATTGGTATTCGACCAACGCCGATCATTCCCGGCCGGAGCGGAAGTGTCTGCCGCTGCGTACGACGAAAAAGTCAGGGCATGGCGGAGTTGTCCCCCCGTCTTAAGGCTTACATGATCCTCAGCCGAACCAACAACCTTCGGCCGATCGCCCTATCACCGCTCGGGCGCAGGGCTCGCCATACGGGTCAACCGGAACTCCATGGGCTGGTCCGCATCCGTCATTCCCGCGATCCAGATCCTCAGGCTGTCCTTCCCTCCGAACTGATAGCCGAGCCTCTTCGGGTAGTCGTGCTCTTTGTTCTCGAAGATCCAGGTGTCCGGTTCCGCGCTCTCACGCATGAAACAGGTCACGCTGTTCCCGCCAGGCGCGGCGAGGTACAGCCAGTGCCCGGCGAAGGATAGGATGCGGAGTTGTTCCTGCCCCGCCTCCTTATCACCCGACCAAGTGGTGCTGCGGCCTTCATAGGTGTTCGCGTCCACTTGGCGCCATTCTTCCACATAACGATCGCCGCCCACAGTCCCCTCCCAAATGCCTGGAAGGCGCGACAGCCAGCCATCAGCAGGCGCCTGGGCGAAGCAGATAGCGACACAGAGGGCTCCACAGACGGCCCCGGCGATCCGAAGAAAGGGAAGAAATGGCATGATGGAGGGTTTTGACAGGCTTGGACGGTAAAGGTGGGCTCCGCAGGGCGAACCAGCGCTGGACACCCTTGCTTGCATGGCCCCAGCCCATATTGCGGCCGCGCGCGCTCCGCATAACATTCCTACACTTTCGCACTTTCTGAAGTCTGAGTGTCGCGGAACGCCGCATTTTTGCACCTTCCCAATTTGTGAGCGAGCATGTGGCGTCCGATCCTCTTCGCACTTCTTCCCTTTCTCTTGATCCGCTGCGGCACTGCGGATGGGAAGATCCCAAATGATCGAGGGGGACCACTGCTCTGGACCCTAAGGCTTGCAAGCCGGTAACGATCGTCCCGGAAAGCAACGTGAAACTCGCCTCCCTGTTGCAGCAGATCCTGAGCGGGGCGATGTCGAACCCCGAGAACGCGTTCCTTAACAGCATGCGCGCGGAGCACTACGGAAAAATGGCGGCGCAGCAGCCCAACCCCGGTGAACGGATGAAGTACCTTACCTACCAAAGCTGGGAGCTGATCAATTCGGGACAGAATCGGGAAGGCATCGCCGTTTGCGAGGAAGTGGTGCAAGGCATGCTCGACGGCCGCTTCAACTACCCGCCGGATTCCCGTCGCAAGATCCTTCACCTGCTGGCCTTGGGATACCTCCGTTTGGGGGAAAGGACCAATTGTCAGATGAACCATACCGATGAATCCTGCATCATTCCGATCAGTGAAAAGGGACAACACACGCAGGAGGAGGGTTCGCGTAAAGCGATCGGCATGTACACCCGGATCCTACAGGAGTTCCCGGATGATCTGAGCGCGCGCTGGCTGATCAATGTGGCCTATATGACCTTGGGTGAGCACCCCGATAATGTCCCATCGGCCTGGTTGATCCCGCTTAAGGCGTTCGAAGGTGCCAAGGACTTCCCCCGCTTCCACGATATCTCCATGGACCTTGGCCTTGACCAGGGCATGGACCGGCTCGCTGGAGGTATTTGCATAGAGGATTTCAACAACGACGGGCATCTCGACCTGCTTACCTCCTCCTGGTCCCTTAGCCAGGCCATGCACCTTTACACGAACAAAGGCGACGGCACTTTCGAGGACGTCACCGAGCAGGCCGGAATCGCTGGGATAACCGGCGGATTGAACATGGTGCATGCCGACTACAACAACGACGGGTTCACGGATGTGCTCGTGCTGCGCGGTGCCTGGATGAACAATCTCCCACAACCGAACACGCTGCTGAAGAACCGGGGTGATGGCACCTTCGAGGACGTTACCGAGCAAGCGGGATTGTTCTTCTTCAACAACACTCAAGCGGGCCAGTGGGGCGATTTCGACAATGATGGGTTCCTGGACCTATTCCTCGGCCAAGAGGCGCGGACCAAGCCGCCGCTGCCCAGCCAATTGTTCCACAACAACGGCGATGGCACGTTCACCGATCAAGCCGCTCAGGCGGGTGTGAATGTGGTCGGCGTGATAAAGGGAGCGGCCATGGGCGACGTGAACAACGATGGGCTCCTGGATATCTATGTTTCCAACCTAGGCGGCCCGAACAACCTCTTCATCAACCAAGGACCGAACGCGCAAGGGCAGTGGACATTCACCGATCGCGCGGTGCAAGCTGGCGTTACCAAGCCCATCGATTCGTTCCCCGCATGGATGTTCGACTTCGACAACGATGGTTGGTTGGACATCTTCTGTTCCACGTACGACACTAAGACCCGTGGAGAGTATTCGGCTGAGGTGGCGGCCGGGTACCTGGGAATTCCCCTCAAAGCCGAGATCCCGCGTCTCTACCGGAACAACCACGACGGCACCTTCAGCGATGTGACCAAGAAGGCCGGGCTCGCGCAGCCGCTCTTCACCATGGGCTGCAACTTCGGCGACCTGGACAATGATGGGTACCCGGATTTCTACCTGGCCACGGGGGAACCCGAGTTACGGTCCATCATTCCGAACCGCATGTTCCGCAATAATGGGCATGGCGGATTCGAGGATGTGACCACGGCCGGTGGTTTCGGCAATCTCCAAAAGGGCCATGGCGTCGCCTTTGGCGATCTGGACCATGACGGCGACCAGGATGTGTTCTGCAATCTCGGCGGTGCCTACGAAGGCGATGGGTACCAAAAAGCCCTGTTCGAGAACCCCGGTATGGGCAACCATTGGATCACGCTGATCCTGAAAGGCACCACCAGTCCGAAGAGCGCCATCCACGCGCGGATCAGAGTTACGGTGAGTGGTGTGAGCGGCGAACGGGATATCCATGCGATGGTAAGCACAGGTGCCAGCTTCGGCAGCGCGTCTCTGCAGCAGGAGATCGGACTGGGACGTTCTGAACGTATCGACCAGATCGAGGTCACCTGGCCCGGTAACCGCGGGAAGCAGGTCTTCACCGGCTTGGCGATGGACAAGACCTATCGCATCGTGGAAGGCGAGTCGGCAGCGGCCGATGTCACCCTGCCGGCTTTCCTATGGAAGCGTGGTGGTGGCACCCACGAGCACACGGCGGAGCACCACTAGAGGGTACCTCGAAGGGTTCCGGTCCTTTTTTTTAGCGGGGTGATCCCGGTGTAGCGGCGGCAGGCCGGATCCCTCTGTTCCGCCAAGCTTCTCGTTCCATCCATCGAAGGGTTTCCGCATTCCGTCGAGATCTTGCGCCATCCGTCGAGCCGACCCGTAGCACCGTGTGAAGTAATTCGGTGAACCATGGGCGACAACTACCAGCGTGAGACCACACCGAGAGGCCGATACCGCATTGCGTGGACGATCCCGCTATTGCTGATCGGCCTCTCCACTCGCGCCACCCACATCAGTGGCGGCGAGATCTACTACGATTGTCTGGGTAACAACCAGTACGAGGTTACCCTGATCGTCTATCGCGACTGCTTCGGGGTACAACTGGACAACCAGGTCACGGTCGATTTCCAAAGCCCTTGCGATACGTTGAGCGTAACGCTCAACACGCCACAGCCCGTCGAGCTTTCCCAACTCTGCGGTCTGCAACTGCCCAACAGCACCTGCAACGGCGGTAACCTGCCCGGCATCGAACAGTACACGTACACCACGGTGATCACCCTGCCACCCTGCGCCACGTGGACCATGAGCTGGGTAGGGCGCAACCGGAACGCGGCCGTGGCGAACCTTATCGATCCGGACGATCACGCGATGTACATCGCCACCACTTTGAACAACACCGTGGACCCTTGCGACAACTCGACGGAGTTCACCAACATCGCGAGTCCGTATGTCTGCTTGAACTATCCGGTCGCATACAGCTACGGTGCGTTCGACGTGGATGGCGACTCCTTGAGCTATGCCTTGATCGGCGCGCTGGACGAATTCGGCGTACCCATTCCCTATGTCCCTCCTTACACCGGTCTGGAGCCCATCAGCGGGATCACACTGGATCCTTTGACCGGCCTGCTCAACTTCACACCGTACCTCGCAGGCAACTGGGTGGTGGTAGTGGAAGTGAGCGCTTGGGATAGCCTGGGCAATTTGATCGGTACCGTAGTGCGCGACATGCAGTTCATCGCCTACCCCTGCACGAACGTCCCGCCGGACGCTTCCACCGGTGTGATCGGCACCACGACGGGTACCGCCCAACAGACCGGCATGAACAGCGTGAACGTCTGCGAATCGGGCGATTTCTGTTTCAGTTTTCAGATCAACGACCTGAACGCGAACAACGTGCTGTCCGCCACCAGCAACATCGCGCAGAACCTCCCTGGAGCCATCTTCAGCTACACCGGCACGAATCCGATCCTATGCACCGTGTGTTGGACCGGGTCACAAGGGACCGCCGGGTTCTACCCGTTCATCGTGACGGTGAACGACGGCGCTTGCCCGATCCCGGCCATTCAGACTTACGTCTACAGCATCACCGTGTTGCCCGGCATGTTCATCGACATCGTTGCAGTGGACGAAAGTTGCGCGGGCACCGGCGATGGCAGCGTGAGCGTGAGCGTGGTCTCGGGCACGGCACCTTTCGGATACAATTGGTCCGCCCTGCCCGATACCACGGCGGTGATCAACGTCGGAGCCGGTAGCTATACCGTCGTCGCCACGGACGCGAGCGGATGCATCTCCGCACCGGCCACTGCGGTAGTGAACGCACAAGCACAACCGAACGCTGCGAACGCCGGCCCTGACCTGCTCGGTTGCCTCGATCAACTCCCTATGCAGTTGAACGGATCCGTAACCAATGCCACCAGCGGGATCTGGAGCGGCGGTGCCGGAGCTTTCCAAGGCACTGGTCTTAGCGTGACCTATCAACCGACCACCGCTGAACTCGCGGCCGGTGGTGTGGACCTTCTGCTTACCACCACGGGCAATCCGCTCTGCGCTGCGGATGTCGACACCGTGCATGTGACGCTCTCCGATGATCTTCTGAACGCCTCGGTGAGTGGCACCGACGCGCTCTGCAATGGTGTGGCCAACGGCACAGCGAGCTACCAACCTGTGCTCCCCGGTGTGAGCTACCAATGGAACGCGCCCGGTGCGCCGACCGCGGCCACGATCGCTGGCTTGCCTGCGGGCACTTACACCGTTACCGCCACGGATGGAGCCGGATGCAGCGTCGCCCTTCCTGTCACTATCGGGCAACCGCTAGCGCTTACGCTCTCCGCGCTCAATGCCACGGATGAAACATGCGCCGGTCTGAACAACGGCACCGTGAACGCTACCGCCTCCGGCGGAACAGGACCCTACGCCTACGCCTGGAGCAATGGCGATACCACCTCGTCCATCACGGTGGGCGCGGGGTCTTGGACGGTTCTGATCACCGATGCGAACGGATGCGCGCCGGTGAACGGCACTGCCGTGGTGAACGCACTGGCACAACCCAACAGCGCCAATGCGGGCCCGGATCTGATCGGTTGTATGGACGAACTGCCGCTGGACCTGAACGGTTCCGTGCAGAACGCAACCGGCGGGCAATGGAGCGGTGGGATGGGTGCGTGGAACGGCACTGGGCTCAACGTGCAATACACTCCTACCCTCCCCGAGATCCAGAGCGGCACCTTGTTGCTCTTCCTCACCACCACAGGCAACACGAACTGTGCTGCGGATGCGGATAGCGTGCTGGTTCAGTTGTCCAACAGTTTCCTCGGTGCACAGATCACCAGCACCCCGGCCGATTGCTTTTCCACCCCAACCGGAACCGCCACCTTCCTGCCAAATACCTCGGGCCTATCCTACCACTGGAACGATCCAAGCGGTCAGGTCTCGAATCCTGCGGTCGACCTGAGCTCAGGAACCTACACGGTAACGGTCACCGATCCGTTGGGCTGCGATACGAGCATGTCGGTCACTATCGCGCAACCCGCGATCCTTCAAGCCACGCTCACCCAGAGCGCTGATCCGCTTTGCGCTACTTCCGCCAACGGCTGGGCCACGGTGCAAGCCAACGGCGGCACACCCGGCTACACCTACCAATGGGATGCGGCGGCGAACAACCAACTGGGGCCCACCGCGAGCGGACTTGCTGCCGGGAGCTTCACGGTGACCGCCACCGATGCGAACGGCTGCACCGTACAGTTGTCCACCTCGCTGGGTGCGCCACCGCCGATCATGCTCAGCGCACAAGTACCCGACACCGTATGTGTGAACGCCCCGACGCTGCTGAGCGCACAAGCCGCTGGTGGCACGGGTAATCTGCTGATAAGCTGGGGCGGTATCGGCACCGGCACCGGCATCACACACAGCTTCGCGACCAGCCAAGTGGTGGTAGTGACCGCTGTAGATGCGGCTGGCTGCAGCGGTCCGGTCCTCACCTTCCCGGTCACCGTGCTCAACCTTCCCGCAGCACAACTGCTCACCTCGGGAAGTGTGACCGTATGCCCGGGCGATACCGCGACGGTTAGCGCGCAAGTGCAAGGCTATCCGGCCAATGTGCAGCTCTGGTGGCCGCAACTGGGGCAGTTCGGAACAGGACCGTTCCAAGTTCCTGTACCTACCGATATGGCATTGGACGTGTTGGCCACGGACGTATGCGGTAACACGTTGAGCCAGGTTGTGCAACTCCAGGTCGATGAGCCCCCGACGGTCATTCTTCCTCCCCTCTTCGCCGAAGGATGCGCGCCGCTTGCCGTGCAGTTCCCCGATACCATCGTGGACGGCACCTTCACCTACCTGTGGACCTTCGGGGATGGTTCCACATCAGTGACCGAAGCGCCGCTCCACACGTTCCAAGCAGGAACCTGGAACGTCGGGCTCACTGTGACCACAGCGCTCGGATGCAGCAGCAGCGCACCGGCCCCGGGCGTGGTGATCGCCTATGCGCCGCCTACCGCGGCCTTCACCGCAAGCCCGTGGATCACCGATGCGGACAATGCCTCGATCAGCTTCACCGATCAAAGCAGCGGTGCGCTCACCGGCCACGCCTGGGACTTCGGCGACGGTGGCTTGAGCGACCAGCAAAACCCTTCCCACACCTTCATCGATGCGGACCAGTTCCAAGTGATGCTGATCGTGACCGATATCCACGGCTGTGTGGATACCGCCGCGCACCTCGTGACCATCACGCCGGTGTATGATGTGGTCATCCCGAACGGATTCACCCCGGATCCCGTAGGAGGGAACGGTGGATACTACGACGATGACGATCTCAGCAACAACGTCTTCTACCCCTTCGCCCGCTTTGTCGAGGATTTCCGCATGCGGATCTTCAACCGGTGGGGTGAGCTCATCTTCGAAAGCCAGGACATCCGCCAGGGTTGGGATGGTTACTACCGAGGCCATCAGCCCACAGGATGTCTATGTCTACCAGGTTTGGTTGCGCTTCGTGGATGGCCAGGAATCCCAACAAGTGGGCGACATCACCCTCTTCCGGTAGACGCACATGAGGACACCGCTACGCACCCTGTTCCAGGTCCTCTTGTTCGCGCCCTGTTTGGCGCGCGGACAGGATCCGCAGTTGACCCAATCGTTCGCGGCACCGATGTACTTGAACCCGGCACTCACCGGTAACACACAGCAGGACCGGATCGTCGCGAACTACAGGAACCAGTGGAGCAGCGCCGTGGTGAACGCCTTCCAAACCTATGCCTGCAGCTATGACCACCGCGCCGCCAAGCTGAACAGTGGCTTCGGCTTGATGGCGATGCGCGACCGGGCCGGTGTGAACGGGCTGAGCTTTACCCAGGTCTCTTTCAACTACAGCTACGAAGCGCGGATCAACAGAAAGAGCGCTTTCCGCGCCGGGCTGCGCATGGCCTACACCAACCGAGGATTGGATCCGAACAACACGCTCTTCGCCGACCAGGTGATCCGCGACAACGCCCCCACGAGTATCGAAGCGCGTATGGTGGAACGTGTGAACTACTTCGACGTAGGCATCGGTGGTATGTATTACAACGAACGCTTCTGGGCAGGGATCAGTGCGAGCCACCTGAACCGTCCGCAGCAAAGCCTGTTCACGGATGGGGATGCACGTCTACCGGTCCGCACCAGCGTTCACAGCGGCTACCGCTTCCCGCTGGACAACCAGCGCATGATGTACAGCCACACGATCGGCACCTTCGCGGCGCTCTACAAAACCCAGGACAAGTGGGACCAGTTCGACATCGGATTCTACGTGGACCACGAGCAACTGCTCGCAGGTATCTGGTACCGAGGACTACCCGGTCTAAAGGCCTACGAACCCGGCTACCCGAACAGCGATGCGGTGAGCTTGATGGTGGGTTATGACACGCCTATGCAACTGCGCATCGTTTACAGCTACGATGTCACTGTGAGCATGCTCACCATGGCCAGCGGCGGCGCGCACGAGATCAGCCTTACCTACGAATGGCCGCGTAAGGCGAAGGCACGCAAGCACAAGATCGTGCCCTGCCCGAAGTTCTGAGTCGGGGCATCCCGCAGAGCCGACGAGGCGCCGAGGAACGCAGAGACCGAAAGTTCACATTCGCTCAGGCACATCAATGCCGAGGCACCACATGGCCCGCTTCGTCGCAGAGGCCGTGGCCGCACTCAACCCGATGCGGAAGTTGCGCTTGGCGCCATCCTCCTCTTTGAGCACCGGTACTGTTTGATAGAATGTGTTGTACGCCTTCACCAATTCGTAGGTATGGTTGGCCAACGCCGATGGGTCCAAGCGCGCAGCCGCCTCCTCCAACATGGCCGGGAATTGATGCAGGAGCTTGATCACCGTTCGTTCCTCGGGTAGTAGTGCATGGTTGTCCGTTGTCAGTTGTCCGTGGGCATCTGACAACTGAGAACTGGGAACCGGGAACTCCGCCTGCGCCTTTTTCAATAGGCTCTTGGTCCGCGCGTAGGTGTACTGAATGAACGGCCCGGTATGGCCTTGCATGTCGATGCTGGCGGCGGGATCGAAGAGCATCTGTTTCTTGGGATCCACCTTCAAGAGGAAGTACTTGAGCGCGGCTAGGCCGACCATCTCGTAGAGTTCTGTCTTCTCCTGCTCGCTCACCGCATCGAGTTTGCTGAGTTGTTCACCCGTGGCGCGCGCCTCGCCCACCATTTCTTCGATCAGATCATCAGCATCGACCACGGTGCCTTCGCGGCTCTTCATCTTACCGCTGGGCAGATCCACCATGCCGTAGCTCAGGTGGTGGAGTTCGCTGGCCCATGCGAACCCGAGCTTCCGCAGGATCGTGAACAGGGTCTTGAAGTGGTAGTCCTGTTCGTTGCCGACCACATAGATCAGTTGCGCCAAGCCAGGGAACTCCTCGAAGCGCTTGATCGCCGTGCCGATGTCCTGCGTCATGTACACACTGGTGCCATCGCTACGCAGCAACACTTTCTCGTCAAGCCCCTCATTCGTGTTGTCTACCCAAACGGCCCCGTCCTTTTCGTAGAACACGCCCTTCTTCACACCTTCGAGCACGTCGTTCTTGCCAAGTACGTAGGTCTGGCTTTCGTAGTAGAGCTTATCGAACTCAACGCCCATGCGCACATAGGTCGCATTGAACCCAGCATAGACCCAGCCGTTCATCTTCTCCCAAAGCGCGCGCACTTCGGGATCGTTCGCTTCCCATTTGCGCAGCATGTCCTGCGCTTCGAGGATGATCGGAGCCTCCTTCTCGGCAGCCTCCTTTGATTTCCCGGTCGTCACGAGTTCTTCGATCTCGCGCTTGAAAGCCTTGTCGAACTCCACGTAGTACTTGCCCACGAGTTTATCGCCCTTCAGGCCGCTGCTCTCCGGGGTTTCGCCGCGGCCGAACTTCTGCCAGGCGAGCATGCTCTTGCAGATGTGGATGCCGCGATCGTTGATCACCTGTGCCTTGATCACTTCATGACCGGCCGCCTGGAGGATACGGCTCACGCTGTGGCCGAGGAAATTGTTCCGGAGGTGGCCCAGATGCAGTGGCTTGTTCGTGTTCGGCGAGCTGTACTCCACCATCACCTTCTTACCGCTGATCGGGAACTGAAGGATGTCCTTCTCCCGCGCTTCTTGAAGAAAGCCGAGCCAGTAGCGATCGGCGATCACGAGGTTGAGGAAGCCCTTGACCACGTTGAAGCGCTCCACGACCTCCACGTTCGCTTGGAGATGCTCGCCGATCGACTGTGCCGTAGGCTCGGGTCCCTTGCCGCTCTGTTTCAGAAAGGGGAACACGTTGATGGTCACATCCCCTTCGAACTCAGGTCGTGTGGATTGGAAGGTGATGCGGTCCGCAGCGACCTCGGCGTTGAAGAGGGATGCGAACGCTTGCTGAACAGCGGGAACGAGCAGCGCTTGAAGACGGTCTTGGAACATAGCAGATGGCGTTCGGCGCCTTAGGCGCGCAAAGGAAGAAAGTTCTCGGCCAGCATGCACCGCACGCTGCCACCACCCACGCGTTCGATGGTCGGTATGGGCACGGGGACCAACTGTCCGTGCTTTTCGAGCTTGCTCCGTTGGTCGGGCGCCAGCGCGTGGAAGGCGGTCTCCGACAGGAAAATGAAGGCGCCCTTTGAAGAACGTAGCTGAAGCATGTTGCCGACGAAGGCATGCATCTGCTGCAGCGATATCGGGATGATCTCCTTGTCCGCGCGCTCCAGTTCGGTGCGCACATCCTCGCGATCCGCAGGATAAGGCATGGCCGCGAAGCAGACCGCTGCGAACGCCTCACCGATGCTCATCACCACATTGGTGTGGTAGACGGGCTGCCCGGTCAATGTTCCGTCCATCGTGGCCAGGAAAGGGACCTGATGCCCCAGCATGGTGCCGCACCAAAGGTTCAGCGCCCGTTCTGTGGTGCGCGGGGAGAGCGCCGCATACGCCACGCTGCGATCGCGATCCAGCACAAGGCTGCCCGTGCCTTCCAGAAATCGGTCGTCCGTTTCGAGCACGCTCAGATCCAGCAGGCGCCGCACTTGGAAGCCTTCGCGGAGCAAGACCTCATCGAAGGCCCGATCGCGTTCCGCACGACGGCTGGGTGTACACATTGGATAAAGCACCACCGTGCCATCGGCATGGGTGCTGAACCAGTTGTTAGGGAATACCGCGTTCGGCGCTGCTGGATCCACCGGATCGAGCACCGTGGTCGTGACCCCGTAGGCTCGCAACGCCATTAGTAACGCGTCGAACTCTTCTTCGGCCTGCTGCCGGATATCCGGATCGTTGACCAGTTGCTGGAACCCATTGCTCGCCGCCGTTTCCGGGTCGAACCCGAAGCCGGTGGGCCGGATCAGGATGACGCCGGAAGCGACCTGGCTCATTGGCATCCGCGCATCGCGCTCAGCGGTTCCGAAGAATGGGGTAGAGCGGCTCCAACACCCCGAGCACCGATTCGGCCATGGCGTTGTTGATGTCCAGCGCTGGGTTGATCTCGACCACATCGAGGGTCGCGGTCTTCGGATCGGTGCAGAATCCGGTCAAGAGTTCACGCGCTTCGTCCAGGGTGATGCCGTTCGGTACCGGTGTCCCCGTGCCCACGGAGATCGAGGGATCCAGGCTGTCCACATCGAAGCTGACGTGGATGCGCTCGCAGGCCGTGAGGTAGGCGAGCGTTTCCCGAACCACGCCGCCGGCTCCTTTGGCGCGCAACTGCTCCACAGTGATCACCTTGATCCGAAGCTCATCGATGATGGCCTGTTCCTCCGGTTCGTAGTCGCGCAGGGCGATGAAGACCAGATCACTGGGCACGAGCTTCGGGCCGTTCACGCCGATCTTGCGCAGGCGGTCCCACACGTCCATGGTGAACACGCGGGGGCGGTTACGGCCTTTCTTCTCCAAGTGCATCAGCAGCGCCAGCGGCATGCCGTGTACGTTGCCGCTCGGCGTGGTCCAGGGCGAATGCAGGTCGGCGTGGGCATCGATCCAGATCACCCCGAGCCGTTCGTTCGGGTAGGCCATCTTGGTGCCTGACACCGAGCCGATGGCAATGCTGTGGTCCCCTCCCACCACGATCGGAAAGGTGTTGTTCCGCAGGTAGCGGTACACCTCGTAGGCCAGGTCGCTCTCAAAGCGGATAAGTCCATCGATGTGGTGGGCGTTGGGCGAGATATCGTCCTCGTAGAGCACATCGTTCTCGTCGCGCAGGATGCTCTCCTCCGCGTGGCCGAACAACTCACTGCCCAACTTCCACGCCGCCACCCGCAGCGCCGCCATGCCCATGCTGGCGCCACGCTTGCCCGCCCCGATCTCCGAAGCGGCCTCGATCAATCGTAGTTCCATGATCCCTGCTTGCCTGTCGGCCAAGGTAAGGAGGTCGCCTGCCCGGCCCCGGAACCCTGGGGTGCGCCGGGCCGTAGGAGGGCCACCTGTCATTGCTTCAGATCGACCGATGGACCACAAGGACACCACTATTACCGCTGTGCTGCTTGCCGGTGCCCGCCGGGGCAACGGCTGCGGCCAGGGGCTACTGCAAGAGCATGTGGCCGAGGGGGTTATAGAGTACGCGCTCACCTTCCCGGATTACGATCCGGACGGGTTGATGGCCGGCATGCTCCCGGAAAAAACCACGCTCACCTTCGCCAGCGGCATGCAGATGGCCGAACTGAGCGCCGGCATGGGCGTGTTCCGCACGTCCATCGTTACGGACAACCAACAGAAGGAAATGGACTACCAGCTCAGCGTGTTGAGCAAAAAGCTGGTAAGCCACATGGGCCAGCGCGATATCCTGAGCTTCAACAAGGAAAAACCGGCCATCAGCTTCCTGTACACGGGTGAGCGCGACACCATTGCCGGTTACCCGTGCCAGAAGGCCGTGGCGCTGTTCGGTAGCATCGACCGACCCGAGATCGAACTTTGGTACACCGACCGGATCCGTATCGAAGACCCCAATTGGTTCGGTCCTTTCCGCGAGATACCCGGCGTGCTGATGCGCTACGAAATGATCCAGTACGGAATGCGAATGCGCCTGGAGGCCACTTCCGTGATCCCCGGTCCCGTGGAACCCGCCAAGTTCGCCCTGAAAGAGGGCTACCAGAAGGTGGCCCCCGATGTGCTGCACGGCGAATTGGAAGAGGTGCTCTCCTCCTTCAGTCTATAAACGCGTTTTCCCTAAAGCGGTGTTGATAATAGCGGCCCATGCAGGGCCGTTGTTGCTGGGCACCCCCGGTACTTTTATCGGGTCCGCGCGCCAGCCGCGCGGGTGCAGCATCCATTGGCAAGCGAACGTAAGAACAAGGTCCGCGAGACGGACGAGGTGGAGGAAGCGCCCAAGCGTTCCCCGCGACGCAATGCTTCCAAGGAGGCCAGTGAAGGATTCTTTCCCAAGCTGAAGGCCTTCGTGCGCGATGGCCGCACCCACAAGGTGGCTGGGCTCATGCTTGTACTCGGTGCGGGCTATCTGCTTGTCGCGTTCGTCTCCTACCTCTTCACGTGGAAGTTGGACCAGGACCTTACGAACCGCTCGTGGGGTGTGTTGCTGAGCCGCGAGGTGCAAGCCGAGAACTGGTTGGGCAAATTGGGCGCACTGCTCTCCCACCGTTTCATCCGCACCTGGTTCGGCATCGCCTCGTTCACGTTTGTGTTGTGGAGCTTCCTCGGTGGCATGCGCATTCTGCTGGGCACGTGGTTGCTGCCCTTCAAGCGCAGTCTCACATGGACAGCGCTCACACTCCTGTGGCTTCCGGCCGCGCTCGGCTTCGTGTTCCGCAGCGGTGATATGGCCTTCCTCGGAGGCGCCGTGGGCTATACGATCAATGGCCATCTCACCGGGCTGATCGGCAACTTCGGCGCCGGGGCCTTACTCATCTTCAGTCTCGGCGCGGTTCTTACCGTGGTGTTCGATCCTTCCTTTGAATGGCTTGGTAAGTTGCTTCAGAAGAAGGCGCCTGCGGTAGAGGCCGTGGAAGAGGTGGTGGAAGAGCCGGTGGTGAAGTCGAACCGCGCGAAACGCGAAATGGAAGTGGCCGCAGCCGCTGAAGTGCCGTTCGTTCCCGCTCCTACCCCATCGATGGAGTTGGAGGTGGAGCCTGCTGTAGTGGAGCCGATGATGGATGAGGCATTGCGCGACCCCGGGTCGGAGCCCGGCGTGACAGACGACAATGAAGAAGAAACCGAGGAGGAAGAAGTCGGCATCGAACTGGAGATGGGCGATAGCGCGGTCGAAGAAGTAGTGCTCGACCCCATCCTCGCGGCTGTGCCTATGTCTGTCGACGGCATGAGCGTAGAGGCGCCCAAGGAGGAGAAAACTTTGAGCGAGGACCAGATCGAGGAGAAGCTGAAGGAGTTCGGCGAGTACGATCCCACACTGGATCTGAGCAGCTACGAGCTGCCGCCGATCGACCTGCTCGTGGACCATGGCACCGGCGAACTGACGGTGACCAAGGAAGAGCTCGAGGCGAACAAAGACCGTATCGTCGAGACGCTCGGGCACTACAACATCGGCATCGATAAGATCAAGGCGACGATCGGGCCGACGGTGACGCTGTACGAGATCATCCCGCAGGCGGGCGTGCGCATCAGCAAGATCAAGAACCTGGAGGACGACATCGCCCTGAGCCTCGCCGCGCTCGGCATCCGCATCATCGCACCGATCCCCGGCAAGGGCACCATCGGTATCGAAGTCCCCAACAGCAAGCCGCAGGTGGTGGGCATGCGCGCGGTGATCGCCAGCGAGAAGTTCCAGAACAGCACAGCGGATCTTCCCATCGTGCTGGGCAAGACGATCACCAACGAGACCTTCGTCACCGACCTCACCAAGATGCCCCACCTGCTGATGGCCGGTGCCACGGGCCAGGGCAAGTCGGTGGGCTTGAACGCGATCCTCGTCAGCCTGCTCTACAAGAAACACCCGAGCCAGATCAAGTTCGTGCTGGTGGATCCGAAGAAGGTGGAGCTCACCCTCTTCAACAAGATCGAGCGGCACTTCCTTGCCAAGCTGCCCGGCGACAGCGACGCCATCATCACCGATACCAAAAAGGTGGTGGCCACGCTCAACAGCTTGTGCATCGAGATGGACGATCGCTACGAGTTGCTGAAGGACGCGCAGGTGCGCAATATCAAGGAGTACAACACCAAGTTCATCCAGCGCCGCCTGAACCCGGAGAACGGACATCGCTACCTCCCCTACATCGTGCTGGTAGTGGACGAGTTCGCCGACCTGATCATGACCGCTGGTCGCGAAGTGGAAACGCCGATCGCCCGCCTCGCCCAGCTCGCGCGCGCCATCGGCATCCACCTGATCATCGCTACGCAGCGGCCGAGCGTGAACATCATCACCGGTACCATCAAGGCCAACTTCCCGGCGCGCATCGCCTTCCGCGTGACGAGCAAGATCGATAGCCGCACCATTCTCGACACCGGCGGCGCCGACCAGCTGATCGGTCGTGGCGATATGCTCTTGAGCACCGGCAACGAACTGATCCGCATCCAGTGCGCCTTCGTGGATACGCCGGAGGTGGACAAGATCACCGAGTTCATCGGCAACCAGCGCGGCTATCCCGATGCCCTGCTCCTACCCGAGCCGCCGATGGAGGAAGGCGAAGGAGGCGTGGACCTGGACGATGGCGAGCGCGACAGCATGTTCGAAGAGGCCGCACGCCTGGTGGTGCAAACGCAGCAGGGTTCGACCTCGCTCATCCAACGCAAGTTGAAACTGGGCTATAACCGCGCCGGCCGGATCGTGGACCAGTTGGAAGCAGCAGGCATCCTCGGTGGGTTCGAGGGCAGCAAGGCGCGCCGCGTGATGATCCCCAATGAGCAGGCCTTGCATGCGCACCTGAACGCGGGTGTGACGGCGGGGGCTGGGCCGGGGATGGGGGGATTCTGAGGACACCAGACCGTGCCTGTTTAACTTGCGATCATCTTCCTTCCCATGGGCAAGCTGGCTAACAAACCGACCAAGCGCACCACAGTGCGCAAGAGCACACCGAAGCGTCCCAAACGGGCGTTGCCCGATGTGCGGAAGTTCAGCGGTGCTGTTCCGGGTATGGCGGAATGGGCCTTGGAGGAAGTGAGGCGTATGCGCGATGAGTGGTGAGCGGATCCTCGCGGACACCAACATCCTCATCCGGATGTTCTCGGGTGAGAAGATGGTGGTCGACTTCCTGAGCGGTGCCGACATCCATGTTTCGTTCATCACAGAGATCGAACTGCTCGCAACTTCGCGCATAACCGATGCACAAGCGAGGAAGATCCGGGCGTTCCTGGACCAATGCCTGATCATTGGTGCGGAACAGGAAGTGCGCTCCTATGCTATCGACTTCCGCAAGCAAACGGGGCTGAAGTTGCCCGACTGCATCATTGCCGCCACCGGCGCTTACTTGAACATGCCGCTGGTGACCGGTGACAAGCACTTCGACAAGCTGGAGGATGAGATCGCGTTGTTCCGGTTGTGATCACAGCTACGAGCGCGGGGCCCGAGGCGGGAGACCCGGCAGTGGGTTGATCCTCGGTGGATCCGAGGGCAGCAAGGCGCGCCGTGTGATGATCCCCAATGAACAGCCCTTGCATGCGCACCTGAACGCGGGTGTGACGGCGGGCGCTGGGCCGGGGATGGGGGGATTCTAGGGCAGTTCCAATACACCTATCTTCATCAGCAGTTCCGCTGATGTAATGAAGCATCCCTCCCGATCATACTGGCATCTTAGAGTCGTACTATTCCACTGTGCCCTCGTATTCTTGGTGAATGTGAATGCGCAGAAGCAGGCGAACTTCTGGTACTTCGGAGCCGGCGCGGGGCTCAACTTCAATACCAGCCCACCTTCTGCCATCGGCGGTGGGCAGACATACTACCCCACCCCAACTTGTGGAATGAAGGCACAAGCTCTATTTGTGACAGTACTGGAGCGTTGCTCTTCTACTCCAATGGGGTGAAGGTCTGGGACCGCACCCAGCAGGTGATGACGAACGGATCCAACCTCATGGGGCACGCTTCCTCCACACATGCCGCCCTGATCATCGCACGCCCTGGTAGTGATCAGTTCTTTCACGTCTTCACCACGGATGGTTCGGAGAACGACTACCAGAACGGTCTGCGCCATTCGGTGGTCGATATCTGCATGCGGAACGGCTTGGGGGATGTGGTGAACACGGAAAAGAACGTGCTCCTCCATGGTAACATGGCCGAGAAGATTGCAGCCGTTCGACATGCCAATGGCGTCGACTATTGGATAGCAACACATGAGTACGGGACGAACGTTTTCCATACCTATTTGCTCACAGCCAACGGCGTTACGGATTCGATCGCGCAAGCCATCGGTCCGATCGACGATATGGGATGCGGTGCGCAGATCGTCTTCAACCCAACAGGCACTTCGTTGGCCTATGCCACCATTTCCTCTTTCGGTCTCCTAGCCTTATACGATTTCGATCCAGCCACTGGGGTCTTCAGCAATGAACGTGTAATGCCCAATACTGCAACACGTATGGTGTGGGGCTTGGCGTTCAGCCCCGATGGATCTAAGCTGTACCTGACCACCAACAACAACGGCAGTGTGCGGCAGCTGAACTTGAACGCCGGGAGTTGGACGAATATCCAGGCCTCTGAGATCGTTCTTGGAACGCTCGTGCCGGATCTGTGGCGTGACCTCCGACTTGGGCCGGATGGCGTAATCTACGTGACCCATGCAAATTCACCATCGCTTGGGACGATAAGCTCACCCAACGCCCTTGGTACTGCCTGCCAATTTCAAGACATGACCATAGCGCTGACCGCGAATTGCTCGTTCGGTCTACCCAGCGTGGTGGCCGGTTATTCCTATAGCAACCATGTTCAGAACTGTGGTAAGCCGAACGGTATTGAGGAGCAGAGCTCCAGTATGACGGTCGGGCCGAACCCGGTCAACGATCTTCTTCACCTTAAGTCTGCTTGTGGTGGCCTCGAATCCCTGGTAGTTAGCGATCTTCTAGGGAGACCTGTCTATCAAAGCACGGGCAGCTAGGCCCTGTCATAGACGTAGATGTCGCTTCATGGGCTCCGCCCCCATTTACACGGTCGTCCGGCTTCCATCGCATCAGGGGCGGTTCATCAAGGAATAGGGTCATTCACTTGTGCGCTTGAAGGCGATCGGGCCAGTTGCAAACTGGCCGGATGATCCATCGGCTTGATCCGTGGCGGCACAAATGACCGGCCTGCCCTCCTCTCTGGCCCGGCGCGGCCGAACACTTGCGCCGTTGGAGGGGCTTCGCGGTACCGGGACGCTGCCCGGCTTCCGGGTTGACGGACCTGGTTGGTGGACATGAAGACCGCAAGCCCCAACTTCGCCGCGCCATTCCATTCGATCCCATGACCCGGCTCCTGCTCTGCTCGTTCGCCTCCCTTCAGCTCCTGGTCTCCGCAATGAGCGCGAACGCCCAGGATGGCCCCCGGAGGTTCAAGCCGATGTGGGAGCCCGGGGACGCGCGCACCACGAATACCACGCGGCAGGAACAAGAGCTGAAGAACGGCGTGGTGGAAGAGGACACGAGCTATAGCACTGGCTCCAGGCTGGAGGTGATGGGCATGGATGCGGATTCGTACGCCTTGGAGGTGCGCTATAGCAACGTGGCCCTGCAGGCGGTGGCCTCGTTCTACGACGGCCTTGGGGAGGAGCTACAGGAATACCAGGACCTGGTGCTGGAGTACAGTGTGGACAAGAAGACCGGTGCGGCGGAGCTGCAGAACTGGAAGGAGGCGAAGGCCTTCATGGACCGCAGTTTCAAGGCGATCAGCAAGGTGCTCAAGGAGAAGGACCCGGAGTCCGCGGACTTCGTGGAGATCGTGCTCGCGCCCTTGAAGACCGTGTTCGAGAGCAAGGAGAACATCGAGGCGTACATCGAGAGCGAGATCGGTTACCTGTTCTTCCCCTTCGGCAAAACGTTCACGCTGGGGGATACGCTGCGGATCGAGGAGACGGCCGCGAACCCGTTCAACCCGGAGGACAGTGTTTCCCAAACCACCCTGGCCTGGCTGGCGGACACCGACGGACCTGGCGGCCGATGCGAGATCCACTCGACGGTGATCCTCGACCTCACCGCGTTCAAGGAACTGATGAAGGCCATGAAGCGGAAGATGGGGAGTTCTATCGATGTTGCGGACTCCGCGTTGACACGCAAGGACAAAGAGATCGACGAGCTGGAGTTCGACATGACCAACGGCACGGTGATCACTTTGGATGAAGCCACGACCTGGCCGATCAAGGTGGTGCAGGAGAAACGTGTGGTGGGGAGCGATCCGAAGGGGCGCCGGGAGAAGTCCGTGCGGGCGACGACGGTGCTGAACTAGCCGCAAGCTCGGACAAGGCCTCGCCCCTGATCTGGCGCAAGACTTCCGCGTGCGAGGGCCAGTGCTGGGCAGGCGGGCGTCAGGCCGCGTTCCTTGGATCTGTGAGCAAGGTCCAGGGCTGCGTGGAAGTCTCCTGTCTTCCGAGCGAAACTCTGGTGCTCTGAAGTGCGCGGATCGATAAGGTGGGCGGAGCCCATGGGTTGTTCGGCATGAGGTAGAGCGGCTCAACGCACCACCCACCAGCAGGCTTAGGGCCTTTTGGCCTCCGGCCACCTTTAGCCCACGGCGTGGAAGGATCACGCGCGACCACTTTGCCTTGTTCTCGCTCCGGTATGCGAACCCGCCCTCGGTTCCCTCCGTAAACCACGGCCGATAACGCATGAACCGCCATGATCCGCTCCAACATGACCCCTGCACAGGTGGCTTCGGCCGCTCGCAAGGACGTGGGGCAGGTGCTGCGGCATGCCACGGAGAAGCACAGTGACCTGGAGCGCCTCTGCACCAAACTGGGCAAGGACAAGCAGGAGGTAAGAAGCGGCTGCTTCACTTCACAGAAAGGCTTGCAATGGGTGTACGTCGCGGCCGCGAGCCAGGGCCGCGTGCGGATCTATCCCTTGGTATGGTGGGCGACCACGAAGGGCAACTGCGCGATGCAGATCGATGCAGAAGGTCCCGCGGCCTTTTTCCAGGAACACGTAATGGACCGGTACATCGCTCGCTACCTGCGCGGCGGAAACCTCTTCAACGCCCTGCGTGAGTTCCACCGGCGCAACTTCGACAAGGCGAGCCAGCCATGCGATTACAAAGGCGACCGCGAGAACTACACGGCGGTGATCGACCATGGCTACGTGGCCGGCGAGTATTTGAAGGATGATGCTATCGTGCATTACCGCACGTACTACGACATGCCCATGGGCGAGAAGCGGTTCGGTTACTTACGCCCTTCACTCGACTGGCGACAGTTGATGGCCACTGTCGACTTTGAACGTGTGGCCCGTCGCGATACGCCGCATTTCGCCTGGGGGCGCGGGTATTTGATGCGGGCGGAGATGGGGATGGCGGCCTGAACGGATGTTCGTTCGTACCGGAGTCACTTCAGTAAGCAGGGGCCCGCGGACGGTGACCCCGCAGGGACGAAAGGTATCGGTGCTTACTTCGGACCATGGAACTCGTTCGCCGCACCATCGAACGCTACGTGCCGCTCGCAGATGATGAGTGGCACCGCATCGCGCCGCATTGGACGGAACACGCCTTCAGCCGGGGTGCGTTCGTGAGCGCGGTAGAGCAAGTGGAGCAACGCTTCTACATCGTGAAGAGCGGCGTGCAGCGCCTGTCCTTTCCGCACGATGGGCAGGATATATGCGTCGGTTTCGCCTACGATGGGAGTTGGAGCGGGGACTATGCTTCCTTCGTCACACGCAAGCCAGGCCGCTTCGATGTAGTGGCCATCACCGACAGCGTGCTGCTGGGTATCCGCCATGAAGACCTTCAACGGCTCTACTCTGAACTGCCCATCATGGACCGCTTCGGGCGCTTGATCATTGAGGAACTACTTGTGGGCCGTGGAACCCGGGAGATCGAACAATTGAGCCTGAGCGCTGAGGAGCGCTATGACCGCCTGGTGGCCCGCAGTGCGCACTTGTTGCAGTTGGTGCCGCAGAAGTATATCGCTTCGTACTTGCGCATGACACCGGAGACCTTCAGCCGGTTGCGGCGGAAGCGTTGCGCCGTTCTTGATCCATATCAAGTGGACGTGGCCCCGCCATGTGATCCCTTTGCCGCATGAACACAACCCAATTGATCGATGACCTGAGCGCGGTGCTCCGTGCGCAGATCGCCCGGGCGAAGGAGATCCAGAAAATGCCCGCAGAGGTCCTCTTGCGCCGCCCCGCTCCGGACCAATGGAACACACTGGAGGTCTTCGAACACATGAACTTTGAGCAGCGGGGTCTACCTTGAAGGGATTGAACGATGTGTTCGCACGGCGCGCATCCACTTTGGAACCGAACGGAGACTTCCTCCCGGGCCTGCTGGGCGACTACTTCACCAAGGGCATGCGGCCCAAGCCGGACGGGCGCATCGCCTGGCGCATGAAGACCATGAAGATGTTCGATCCACCGCGCAACCAAGGCGCATCATCGGAGAGTATCGCCCGGTTCATCGCGCTGTGCGAAACCTTTCTACAACTGCTCGAAAAGGCGCGCACCACGGATCTTAACGGGATGAAGGTGCCGAGTTCCCTGGGGCCGATCATAAAGTTCAAAGCCGGGGATGCGTTCCGTTTCCCTGTCGCCCACCAGCAGCGGCACTTCTTGCAGATCGAGCGGTTGCTCATGGTGTGAGCTTTACCTCTCGCGTTCACGGTCCATAGACCAGCTGGATGAGTGTCGCCGGGCTTCGGGAAGCCCTCAACGAAAAGGGGCCTCCCAGTGGAAGGCCCCTTTCTCGCGATGGATGTCAGATCATTGCGCCACGATGAGCTTCTGCTTCACGATGCCTGTTCGGGTCTGCCCGGATATCACATAGGTGCCGGTGCTCAGCCCATCGAGTTGGATGGTATTGCTGTTCTCAGCGTTCAGTGTGAACGAGCGCACCAAGATCCCCATGTCGTTCATTAGGTAGTAGGTGCCAGGGCTCGTGGCCGTGATGGTGCAACGCTCACGCGATGGGTTCGGGAACACGGTCAGCACATCGGCCTTCAGGGAGGTGGTGCTTTCCTCGTTCGCACGCGTGCCCTCCGTAGCGACAGGATCCAGACCTCCTTGCACGGGCATCGCCGCGACCGTTACGTTGAGCGTGTAGTCCTCCACCTCGCCATAGGTGGAATTGTTGCACGGTGTCGCGTTCGGTCCCGCTGCGGAATCCGTAAGGCGGATGCGCATGCGGACCGGGCCGGCCGTGGTTCCGACCGGAGGGGTGATGGTCGTATTGAAAGGTCCAACACCAGCAGCCGAAGCGTACACGGCTTCTCCCGCGTTCGTGAGGGTACCGTTCCTGTTCCAATCGCACCAGATGTACACCTTGTCCGTCGAATAGGGCACGCCGATAGTGACCGAGATCGGTGTGGCGACCCCGGCCACGACGTTGGTGGATAAGGAGGTGTAGTTCGAGTAAGAGGACGCGCCGGACGTGTTATTGATCGAACCCATGGTCACGTTGGTGATCCGCTCGTAGGTGGTATTGGTCGTGCCGGCCGTGCAGTAAACGACTCCCCCTGTAATGGTCATCGTGATACCATTGCTGGTAGCCGTGGAAGGAACCGCACAGGTCGCGTTCGAGGTGAGCACACAGGTCACGATCTGCCCGTTGGTCAGCGCCGTGGTGGTGAAAGTGGCGGAGTTCGTTCCCGCGTTCACGCCGCTCACTTTCCATTGATAGGCCGGTGTGGTGCCGCCATTGGTCGGTGTGGCAGTGAAGGTGACGGATGCACCGGACGCGCTCGGGTTGCTGCCCGCGGTGATGGCGATCGCCACGGAAGGAACCACCGACGGGTTCACGCCCATGGTGATGCTGTTGCTCGTGGCCGTCGGTGTAGTAGCGCAAGCCAGGTTGGAGGTGAGCACACACGAAACGATCTGGCCGTTAGTGAGCGTTGTGGTGGTGAAGGCAGCGCTGTTCGTGCCCGCGTTCACGCCGTTCACTTTCCACTGGTAGGCGGGTGTCGATCCTCCGTTCGTAGGTGTGGCGGTGAAGGTGACCGAAGCACCGGCACAAGTGGGGTTGCTGCCCGTGGTCTGCGCGATGGCAACAGCAGGCGTGGCCGCAGCGCTTATGGTGATAGTGATGGCGTTGGAAGTGGCCGGGTTCCCGGTAACGCCGGAAAGGTTCGAGGTCATCACGCAGGTCACAGCTTGTCCGTTGGTGATGGTGGAACTGCTGTACGTGTTCGAATTGGTGCCCACGTTCGCTCCGTTCACTTTCCACTGGTAGGCAGGGGTCGTTCCGCCGTTCGTGGGCGTCGCGGTGAAGGTGATCGATGAACCAGCGCACGAAGGGTTCGACCCACCGGTGATCGCGATCGCCACGCCCGCCGCGAGACCGCATGTAGGGATCTGGTAGGAGATGATCCAGGTCCGCGCAGCGCTCGAACCGGTGCTCCCGCCCATGTATTCGCCAGTGCTCCAGAAGGTGACCCCATCGGGGTCGAGGGTGGTCTGGGCGTAGTCCCCTACCCGGTTCACGCCGGTTTGCGAACCGGTCCCGGCCACGCCGAGCACTTCGGTCACCGGCAGGGTGCCGAGCGGGTCGCAGGTCCTTCTGCCGGTGTAGTAAAGCCCCGGATAGATCGAAGTGGAGTTCGACTTGAGGTAGGTGATGCCGATGGAACCGTTGTTGTCCATGGCGGCGGCGCCCATCCAACGCGTGTTCGCATCCGGGGCGTAGATGCCCTCCTGGTACATGGACCACACACCAGTGGTCTGCGATTGCCGGAGCTCGCACCATTTGATGCTGCGCTGTGTGCTGCTGATCCGCACCGCCCAGTTGAGCACCACGCTGTTGTGACCGCTCCACGTTTTCCATTGCGCACGGTACATGCACACGCCACCAATACCGTCTAGCTTTTGGGTGGTCCCAGGTTGCGAGACATCGTTCCAACTCGCATTGTAAGAAGCATCGAACGCGGCCGTGGTCACGTTCGCCGCGAGGGTGATGGTCGCAGTTGGCGTGGCAGGCACCCAGTTCACGGCCATTTGGTAAACGTTCACGCGATCGAAATAGCCAGTGCCCCAACCATTGTCCGAGTAGGAGAAGATCGGGCAGGGGGTGCCCGCCGGAGGAAGTGTGCCGTCCGCGGCATCACCGGCGAGCGGAACGAAGAACCCGGACTTGGGTGGCGCATAGTTCACATAGATGGACCGTGCGCCGGGTGTTCCCGCGAGCATCGCGTTGCGCTCAAAGCAGAACACTTTTTGGGTGGACTGGTTGGAGGTCATGTAGTAGCCATCCTGCCACACGCCGAACTTCAAATAGTCCGGGAACTGGGGAGAGACGTAGGTATAGGTGTAGTAGGAACCTGTCGGATCACTCGTGGTGGAAACCGCGATGTGGATCTTCCGATCGGCGCTCGAACCGAACTGGGAGAGGAACCACCGGTCCGCGGCTTTGTCGTACATCACCACAGGGTCGCCGTTGTTCGCCGTGGCAGGGCTCCAGAGATTGCCCAGCGTGCCGGTGAGCAGCACTGTTCCGGTCGCTTTGTTGTAGACCTTGAAGGTGGTCGAGTTGATCATCTGCACGTAGTGGTTCGGCCCCACGGCACCCGAGGGATCGTAAGGGCGGAAGCCACTGGCGGTCTGGCCCACCCAGTTGGCTCTCGTTCCGGTCCCCCGCTCCTCGCCCATGCGGTCCTGGATGGTGCGCGGATCATTGCCGTACTCCGGACCGTCGGCTACGGTGAACGGGAATTGCTGCGGCTCCCGGTGTTTCCGATCCTCGGATTCGCCCCGTTCATACACCTGGTTCTCATCGACCGGGTTCTCGGCGAAGATCTCGCTGAGCGGTCGGGTAATGTGGAATCCGGAGGCGACGATCACGCCGGATCCGCCATCGGTCTGCTGCGCGTCGGTGCTTCCGATGGCGCAGCAAAAGAGCAACAGGGAAAAGACCTTTTTCATGGTTCAGCCGATTAGGGGTGTGCAGCGTCCGGTTGGAAGTTCCCGCGCGCGACGGTTTTGGTATTACAAGAGTAGCAGGATGGCCGATCCCTGCAACTACAATTCGACGAAGAGGATCACTCTCCGTAAGCACGTAACACAGCAACAGGATGTCGCCATCATGCAGGTGGTTGGCGGTTCGCGCTCTGCTGGTCGCCACGGCTTGAAATGCGAAGCCCCCGGAGAACCGGGGGCTTCGTTCGTTGCGAATAGACACTTCGCTACTTCTGCTCCGTTTCCGTGGCCGCCTTCATGCCATCCTCGATCATCTTGTAGAACTCGTCGATCTTGGGCAGGATCACGATGCGCGTGCGGCGGTTGGCGGATTTGTGTTCGGGTGTATCGTTCGGCACCAACGGCACGAACTCACTGCGGCCACCCGCGGTGATGCGCCCCGGGGCTACGCCCAACTCGGTGGTGAAAACGCGTGTGATCGCCGTCGCGCGCAGCACACTTAGGTCCCAGTTGTCCTTGATGCAATCCTTGCTGATCGGCACATCGTCCGTGTGGCCTTCGATCAAGACCTCCATTTCAGGCTTGTCGTTCACTACGGTGGCCACCTTGGCCAGCACATCCTTGGCCCTCGGGCTGATCGTGGTGCTGCCACTTGTGAACACCATCTTGTCGCTGAGGGAGATGAACACCACGCTCTTCTCCACGTTCACCACAACGTCCGTATCGTTCAAGTTGCCCAAGGAACTCTTCAGGCTGATGACCAACGCCAACGTGACGGAGTCCTTCTTGGTGAGCGCATCCTGCATCCTACGGATCTGGAGGTCCTTCTCCTTGATGTTCTCCAGGGACTTCTCCAAGTTGGCGGCCTCCTGGGCGGAAAGGGTGGCCATGTTGCCCACACGTTGTTGAGCAAGGCCGCGTTGGTGGTGCTCAGCTCGTTCACCCGCTCCTGCAAGTGTTGATTGCTGGACTCCAGCCCTGCGAGACGCGTGTTCAACCCGTTCTTGTCGCTCTCGCAAGCGCTCAAGGCACGGTTCGCCTCATCCAACTTGTTGTGCAGGGTTTGGTTGGAGGCCTGGATGGCGACGTACTTCTTCTTTGACACGCATGAGGCGAGAAGAACGATCAGTGCGAAGGAGAAGAGTATGGTGCGTTTCATGGGCGCTGGTGGTTGTGCTAGCCGCGTCGAATATAGCCGGGTGAAGGTCGTGCCACTATTCCTGAACTCGATGCGCCTGTCCGGTTGGGCAAGTTCCTGCCCACCGGTCAGGATTTTCTCCACACGCGCCATGGACTGCTACATCTTGGTGCTATCCTGCGCTTCCACCTTCACTTCCATCTTGTCGCCGTGCTCGCTGTCGCCCTCCGCGTGGCCATGCCCGCCCTTGCAGCAAGACGCCTTGCCTTCGCCTCCATGCCCGCCTTTGCAGCAGGCTCCCTTGCCTTCGGCACAATGCGCGCATGCTGCGCCACCCTGGCTGCAAGCCATTTCATTCCCGCAGCCGCCGCGATGGCAGGATCCGCCCCAGCAGATGCGACAGCACAAGCAGCAGATGATCACACCCAGCGCGAAGGAGAGCAAGCTGAAAAGGAGGATCTTGGACCAGTTGGTGTTCATGCCGGTGAAGCTAGTCGCACGGTCGGAAGGAGGCTCGGATGAACCGAACACGGTGTGCCGTGTACCGATCGGTCAAACCCAAGCTCATGCCTTCGCCGACCTCTTTCCTTCCACTCGCCGCATTGTTCCTCCACCTGCCCGTGTTCGCCCAGGTCTCAGGGAATCTGTGGTATGACGAGAACACCCGCATCTTCTTCCAGCAGGCCGAACAGCCGGTGAAAGCCACGGTACAGGGCAACATGCTGGTGCTCGAAGTGAACGCCATGATGAACGCCCGTGCGGACAGTTACATGGCCATCTTCCACCTGAGCCAGGTGGGCCAGAGCGCCGAGGAAGCGGACAGCCTGATGACCACCCGCATCGATGGCCTGCTCGAGCGCATGAAGCGCGAGAAGCTGAAGGTGGAGGACGTGTTCGTGGACATGCTGAGCTTCGTTCCCGTGTTCGAGTATGAGACGCTACGCAAGTTCTTCAGCAAACACTACCAGGAGATCCCGGCGGGCTTCGAGATCCAGAAGAACATCCACATCCGTTTCAGCGACCCGCGCATTCTGGACCGGCTGGTGACCGCGGCCGCCAAGGAGGAGATCTACGACCTGGTGAAGATGGACTACTATGTGGGTGACCAGGCCGCTTGCTATGACACGCTCCGCACGGTAGCCATGCGCGCCATGCAGAAGAAGCTCGATGCGTTCGGCAAGCTCGGTGTGAAGATCGAAGAGAGCCACCGCACCGCCGCGGAGAAGAACGGCGCGTACTTCCCGCTGGAACGCTACACCGCCTACAAGGCCCACAGCAGCATGAGCTTGAACAGCCGCCGCAAAGGCCAGGTTGCGAACGACATCCGGAAGCCCACCACGCTTTTCTACAACAAAGTTCCCTACAGCCAATTCGACATTGTGCTACGGCCGGAGATCACTGAACCGCCGGTGCAATACACCTACAACATCACCCTGCAATGCCAGCTACCGCCCGCCTTCCCTGCGAAAGAGGTGAAGGAACTGGTGAAGTATGTGTGGATCACGGACAAGGGCGATATGCGGGAACTGAACCTGCCCTAGATTCGCCGCATGGACGTGAACGCCGCTTTCGAAGCCAACCGTGTTCTCTGGAACGCACGGACGCCGCACCACCTCGCTTCACGCATGTACGACGTGGAGAGCTTCGTGGCGGGACGGAACTCGTTGACGGCGCTTGAGATCGACCTGCTCGGCGATGTCAAAGGCAAGCGGATCCTCCATCTCCAATGCCATTTCGGGCAGGACACGCTTTCGCTGGCGCGCATGGGCGCGCAGGTCACTGGCCTCGATATTTCCGATGTGGCCATTGCCGAAGCGAAGAGGCTCACCGAGCGCTGTGGGCTCCAGGCGGAATGGGTCCTCAGCAATGTGATCGATCACCGGTCGGAGCTCGATGGCCTGTTCGACATCGTCTTCACCAGCTACGGCACCATCGGCTGGTTACCGGATCTGGGACCGTGGGCCGCGAACATCCAGCGCTACCTCAAACCCGGCGGGCGTTTCGTGTTCGTGGAGTTCCACCCGGTGATGTGGATGTTCGACAATGACTTCACGCGCATCGCCTACTCCTACTTCAACAATGAGCTGATAAAAGAAGAAGAGGAAGGCACCTATGCGGAGCGCACCGCAAGCATCAAACTCCCCACCTACTCCTGGAACCATCCGCTCGGCGATGTGCTCGGGATCTTGCTGGGCCAAGGCCTTCGGTTGGAGCGCTTTGTGGAACTGGACGGCTCACCCCATGATTGCTTCCTGAACGCCGTGGCCGGTGCCGACGGCATGCACCGCATCAAAGGCATGGAGGGCAAGCTGCCGATGGTGTATGGGCTGAAAGCGAGCAAGTAGATCCATCCACATCTTCCTGTTCACCAAGTGCGTCGCGGCCTGTGCTATGAGCGGCAGCAGCTGCTCTTCTTTGTCCTGCAATGGCCCTCTCCCGCTTCTGGACCTTCATCCTCATCCTGAGCATCACCTACGTGCTGGTGATGCTCGGCATTGGCCGCCAATACAGCCTGGGCAGCTTGGTGAACGGCAAGCAGGGTGATCCGTTTGTGGTGGCCGAGAGCGATACGCTCGCGTTGGCAGGAACGGTGCTGCTTTCTGAAATACGAACGGCTGGTGAAGCAGGGTTTGCAACGCGGCGACACGCTCTACACCATCAGCGGTACCGGCGTGGTGAAGACCAGCGTAGGCAAGCAAGGCGCCGATGGCCTTTTCCAGACCTGCCGCAACACCATCACCGATCTCTGGCTTCCGCTGATCGGCTACCTCACTTTCTTCTGTGGCCTGCTGAATCTGCTCATCGATTCCCGCGCCATGGAGAAAGTCGCACGCTTCCTCTCCCCTGTTTTCCACCGTGTGTTCCCCGATCTGCGCAAGGACCACCCGGCCTACGGTTTCATGACCTTGAATTTCGCGGCGAACTTCCTCGGCCTCGACAGCGCCGCCACGCCCTTCGGCCTCAAGGCCATGGAGAGCATGCAGGAGGACAACGCCACGAAAGACCGCGCGACGAACAGCCAGATCATGTTCCTCTGCTTGCACGCGGCGGGCCTTACGCTCCTGCCTACGAGCATCATCGGCTACCGTGCGGCCCAAGGCGCTGCCAACCCGGCCGACATCATGATCCCGTGCATCATCACCTCGTTCGTCGGCACGCTCGCGGCGTTGTTCATGGTGGCGGCGAAGCAGCGCATCAACTTATTCAACCTGCCGGTGATGATCGGCGTGTTGGGCATCACGGCGGTGATCGGTGGGCTCATGGCCTATATCGGCGCGCTCACCGGCGTGGCCAAGTTCCACTTCACCGACAACCTGAGCAATGGCATGTTGCTCACCATCATCGGGCTGATCGTTGCCTACGCCTTCCTGGTGGAGAAGTACTTCACGGCGAAAGGCACCAACATGTTCGAGAGCTTCGTGCATGGCGCCAAGGATGGTTTTACCACCGGCCTGCGCGTGCTGCCCTATATGCTCGCGATGTTGGCGGCACTCAGCATTTTCCGCAACAGCGGCCTCATGGGCTTGGTGATGGAAGGCTTCTCCTTCGTGCTGGCCGCCGTGGGCGTGGATCAAGCGGTGATCGATGCCGTGCCCGTAGCGCTTATGCGCCCCTTCAGCGCGGGTGGTTCGCGCGGCTTCATGCTCGACGCGATGAAGACCTACGGGCCGGACAGCCTAACCGGCCAACTGAGTTGTCTCTTCCAAGGCGCTGCTGAAACCACGTTCTATGTGGTGGCCCTCTATTTCGGAAGTGTGAACGTAAAGGACAGCCGCTACACGTTGGGCATCATGTTGCTCGCCGACCTGGTCTGCGTGATCGCGGCCGTGTTCGTGTGCCGGTTGTATTTCTGATGGCCAGCTCATAGTTGTCCGTTGGTGGTTGTCGGCTCGTGAACGGTGGTCGGTCAGCACGGACAACCATTCACCGACAACCGAGAACTGTTCACCGAATGATTTCCTTTGCGCACCGCAAGCAAGAACACCATGGCAGACGCAGAGAAGTACGCAGAGTACAAAATCGCCCGCAAGCGCTCGAAGATCCATGGCAACGGCGTGTTCGCCATTGCACCCATCCGCAAGGGCGAGTTCATTGTGCGGTACAAAGGCAAGTTGATGTCCCATGAAGCAGCGGATGCACAGCGCTGGGGTGATGTGGGCAGCGGGCACACGTTCCTTTTCACCTTGAACGAACAGTACATCATCGATGCCAACCAGGGCGGCAATGTGGCGCGCTGGCTCAATTGCAGCTGCGACCCCAACTGCGTGGCCTTCGTACACGACGATGAAAGCGGAGATCCAAAAAAGGAGAAGGTGATCATCGAGGCCCTGCGCGCCATCAAGCCCGGAGAGGAACTCACTTACGACTATGGCATTGTGCTGGAGGAACGCTACACCAAAGCCCTCAAAGCGATCTGGGCCTGCAAATGCGGCTCGCCCAAGTGTACCGGGACGATGCTGCGGGGGAAGGGCTGAACCACCCTTGGCATGCCGCTTGCCAGCGCGGCCCAGTAATTTCACACCCCACATGAGAACCTTCCTCCCCTTCCTCGCAGCTGGCCTCCTCCTTGTTAACATCGCCGCCGCCCAAGACGACCCCAAGAGCAAGGCCGTGCTCGATAAGCTCGTTGCCAAGAGCAAGGGCTATAGCAGCTTCGAAGCCGACTTCACCAGCCGCCTGTACAGCAAGAGCAGCAAGTTGGACGTGAAGCAGGACGGCACCATGAAGGTGAAGGGCAAGAAGTTCCGCCTGCAATTGGACAAGAACACGGTGATCAACGATGGTGCCACGATGTGGACCTATAACAAGGAGGCCAACGAGGTGTCCATCAACGATCCCAAAGAGATGGACCAGGAGCTCGATCCGAGCAAGCTTTTCACCATGTACGAGACCGGCTTCAAAAGCCAGTTCGTTTCAGAAGGGCCCGATGCAGCTGGGGTCGTGATGCAAGTGCTGAAGTTGTTCCCCATCGACCCCGCGAAGAAGCCCTACCACACCGTGGTGATGACCGTGGACAAGGCAAAGGTCGAACCCAAGAGCATCCAGGTGCAATACAAGGACGGCAACGAAGTGACCTACACGCTGAAGCGCTTCGCCCCGAACGTGGAATTGGCGGACGGCCTGTTCACTTTCGACAAGGCCAAGTTCCCGGGCGTGGAAGTGAACGACCTGCGCTAGGCTTTCGGTCCTTCCCCAGCAGGTTGGATATCAACGCACAGGTGTCCGGATAAACGCCGGTCGGTCTTTCGCTTCCACAGGCTTGGCTTGTGCGGTAGACGGTTTGAATGTGGTCTCGACTTGAGATCGCGGTTGGATGGGAATCGCTTCGCGATGCCGGGTCAGGCCCGGCATGACAGACCTCATTGAGCGCAGGATACGCGCCCCTGGCGCGTATCCTGCGCTCTTCAACAGTGTCACCCCGGCCTTGAGCCGGGGTCGCGAGAATGCTCGGCATTGGATCCAACCGGACAGCAGTGATCTCAAAGTATTCCCTCTCGGCGCCCTGCGTGCCGACCTCCAGTCGATAAGCGCGATGAGCTAGCGTCTTTGTTGCCGGGGTGGCGGAACGGTTTTGCGGCGTTCGATCTCGAAGAGCACCTGCGGATCCACGCGGTGTTCCGGCCCCGCTTCAGCAGGGGGTACCCAGCGTTCAGGGTGGGCGGGATCGGGATCGATCACGGACAGGTCCTCCTCGGGCGCGAAATAGTACCGGAACGGTCGCCCGTTGTGGCTAATGATGGTTTCGCACGTAACGCGCACCTTCTTCATACCCCGGCGGTGCATCTCTTCTTTCATCCACCGGGCGAAAAGCACGGCGGCCCGGGGATCGTAAGCGGTGGTCCCTGTCTGCACATTGTTGATGAAGCGGGTGAGTTCAATGGGCCGCTTGATCCCTTCATCATCGTCCCGAACGAAAAAAGCGATCTGCTGCGGGTTGCGCGTGCTGATCTTCATGCGCCAGCTGAAGCGTTGGCCGATGGTGCTCCAATCAACATCACCAGGCAGCAGCACCCAACGTAGTGGGAAGAGCAGTTGGAACACCAGATCGATGGCAAGCACCGAGGTAACGAGCGGCCGCCACCGGCGATCTTCCAACGCAGGCGCCTCCTGCTTTTCGTTCCGCCCCGCATCCTTTTTCGCACCGAAGAACCGGGCGATCTCCTCCGGATCGAAGAAGAGGACGGTGGCAGCTAACATAAAGAAGGGGAACACCCCGATATCGTCGAACAGGAAATGGTTGGCGATATTGAAGAAGATCACCAAGGGCAGCGCATATAGGCGCGTGCGCTTCCACCACAACAGCGGGCCTATGAGCAGATCGAAGAGCATACCGCCATAGGTGAACAGCCAGAGCATGGGGCTGCTGGTGAGGAAGTCCTCCATGGCGTTCCCCTTGGCCGCGGCATCGAGGGCCGAGCGCATCGGCTCCATACGTCCCAACCAATCGGCGTTCAGCTTCGCGATGCCCCCGTAGAAGTAAACGATCACCACCTGCGCACGCAGGATCAGCCAGCACCAGCGCGGCACACCCTCCGCCCGCATCCGCTTCTTGAACAACAGACGATCGATGCTCCAGGCCCGGTTCGCCGGTGCCAGGCACAGCAGGAAGGCCAACAATGCGAAAAG
Source organism: Flavobacteriales bacterium (assembly GCA_016712025.1). Taxonomy (GTDB): domain Bacteria; phylum Bacteroidota; class Bacteroidia; order Flavobacteriales_F; family PHOS-HE28; genus PHOS-HE28. Next base: position 68,671 of record JADJRW010000001.1, on the reverse strand, counting down.
ATAGAAGTGGTTGTTGTAATTCGCCCGGTCGAGCAGGAAGATGTACAAATAGGCTGCGAAGAAGTACGCGATGGCGAAGCGGTAGAACAAACCCACCGCGATCATCAGCGCCGCGATCCCAAGCCCGCCCAAAATGGCGTCCATCGATCCCTTTCCCAAGGGGCGGATCCATTCCAACCCTTCATATGGAAAGAGCAACTTGGGGCCCACCAAGCCCATGTCCACCAAGTTGATATTGAGGTAGAAATTGATCTCGTAGAACAACAGCGCACCGAAAAGGATGCGGAACAATGCCAATGCGCGCGCGTCGGTGCGGACGTGGAGGTGTTCCCACCACGGTGCTTTCGATCCGGTCATGACGGTTGTGCCAAGTGGTCGCAAGATGCACGATCCTTCCGGACCGGGATGAATAGCCACCTTTGCGCCGTGGAGAAAACCACCCATCTCAGTGCCTCCGCCGTTCTCGATGGCGCACCGTACCGCACCCGCATCGGCCTGCGCGGTCACACGCTGGTAGCGGATGAACCCTGTTGATCACCCTGCGGATGTACGCGGACCGGAAAGGATGGGCGGTGCGTTCGCTCTCCGTGGAGATGGAACTGGACCGCACCGCCTTGCGGCCACGATCAATACGAACATCCGCATGCACCTGCATGCGGAAGGTGACTTGGACGGCGCACAACGGGCGCGCCTGGTGCAGATCGCCCAGCTCTGCCCGGTGCACAAGACCTTGCAGCATCCCATTCACATTGAAACCACGCTCGCCGCATGAGCGACAAGGAGCACGCTTACAGCAACGGCGAGGTCAGCATCGTTTGGAAACCGGGTCTTTGCGTCCATTCCGCCAAATGCTGGCATGGCCTTCCGGAAGTTTTCAAACCCGGCGCACGACCGTGGATCACGCCGCGGCGTCCGCCACACAGCGGATCATCGACCAAGTAGCCCAATGCCCCAGTGGTGCGTTGAGCATTCGCACAGAGGACTCGATCGAGCGCGCTGCTGCCGCAACCCCCATCACCATGGAGGTGCAAGCCAATGGACCCCTTCTGGTGAAAGGCACCGTGCAGATAAAACACGCGGATGGTCGCCTGGAGCAAAAGGACACACAGTGCGCGATCTGCCGCTGCGGTCATTCAGAGAACAAACCCTATTGCGATGGATCGCATCGCAGAACAGGCTTCCAAGGCTGAATGGACCGGCACGCCTACTTGCATCGCATCGGGCTGCGTCGGGCCCCCGCCCCGAGCGCGGAAGGCTTGAAGGTGCTGCACCGCGCGCACCTGCAGAACGTTCCTTTCGAGAACCTGCACATTCGCGCACGGATCCCGATCGAGCTACAGCCTGAACGGCTCTACGACAAAATAGTGCGCCAACGCCGGGGTGGTTTCTGCTATGAATTGAACGGGGCGTTCGCAGTGCTGCTGGAAGACCTCGGCTTCCGGTTGGACCGGATCCAAGGGCAGGTGTATGAGGCGCGGCGCCAGCGCTTCGGGCCACCGTTCGATCACATGGCGTTGCTGGTGCATTTTGAGGGACAGACCTTTCTTGCCGATGTGGGCTTCGGGGATCTTTTCCTCGAGCCGTTGCCGCTGCTCCTGGGTCAGGATTTCCCGGACGGGGGCAAGACCTACACCCTCGGCGCGGACGAAACGGGGCTTGTGGTGCTGAAGCGCGCGAACGGTCGTTCCGCTTCGCCCATGTACCGGTTCAGCACCGAGCCGCACCCATTGGAGGATTTCGCAGGCATGTGCCGCCACCATCAAACCTCGCCGCACAGCCATTTTACGCAGCGTACGGTTTGCACCATGGCCTTGCCCGAAGGGCCGCGTCACGCTTACGGACCAACGGACGATCATGACGCACCAAGGCCGGCGCGATGAGCATAGCATCGATGGTGATGGCTTCCGTTCCGCGCTCTGGGACCACTTCGGCATGACGCCGCCGGAGGCCTTGCACTGAAAACCTACCAAAGGTCCACCGCAGCGGCGCGAAGAACGCTGAGCTATGCGCGCGTGCTTATGGGCTCGTAACCGGGGGCGACCTTGAACTCCGCGAACCCTGCGTCTCCGGGGTGAGACCACACTCTTCCCGCCCTTCGCACTCGCCTACATTTGCCGCCCCACATACAGCACACATGGAACTTGTCCAGGAATTCTGGTTCTTCATCACCCACCTCAACATCACCCTGCCCGCCTTCATCGGTGCGCATGGGAACTTGGTGTATGCGCTGCTCTTCGCGATCATCTTCGTGGAAACCGGGTTGGTGATCATGCCCTTTCTTCCAGGCGATTCCCTGCTGTTCGTAGCGGGATCACTGGCGGCCGGAGCCAACCCCTCGTTGGACCTCGGCCTGCTCTTCGGCCTGCTCTTCACCGCCGCCGTATTGGGTGACAATATCAACTATTGGGTCGGTCGCTTCTTCGGCCCGCGCGTAGTGAAATGGCGCACTTTCGGCCGCGACCTCGTGCAACAGAAGCACCTGGACAAGACCCACGCCTACTTCGAGAAGTACGGGGTGAAAACCATCATCATCGCGCGGTTCGTGCCTATTGTGCGCACCATCACGCCCTTCGTTGCGGGCATTGGGGCCATGGACTACCGGAAGAAATTCCTTCCCTACGACATTTTCGGAGGTGCCTTGTGGATCGGGTTGCTGCTGCTCGCCGGATACCTCTTCGGCACACATCCGTTCGTGCAGAAGCACTACGAAACGGTGATCCTGGCAATCATCTTCGTTTCGGTACTGCCTATGCTGGTGGAGATCGCGCGGCAGTGGTTCGGGCCATCCGCAGGCAAGGCGCAATAGATCCCACAAAGGTCCCGTTGCTGAACCCGTGCAGCGCTATGGATTGATCGGCCATCCTCTAGGCCACAGCTTCAGCAAAGTGTTCTTCGAGGAGAAGTTCCTTCGTGAAGGGCGCAATGACCTTCGCTATGATCTCTTCGACCTGCCGGAACTGGCCGAGCTTCCTGCGCTGTTGCGGGACTCCCCGGAACTCGTGGGTCTCAATGTGACCATCCCCTACAAGGAAGCGATCATCCCCTACCTGCACGAGCTGGATCCGATCGCCGCGAGCGTAGGTGCGGTGAACACCATCACCATCCGCGATGGAAGGCTGAAAGGGTACAACACCGACATAGATGGGTTCCGCGCGTTGATCATGCCCTTCCTCGATGAATTGACCGCGCGTGGGGGCGATATCCGGCCGCGGGCCTTGGTGCTCGGCACGGGTGGTGCGAGCCGCGCGGTGGCGTTCGTGCTCCGCGAGCTCGGCGTTCGTTTCCGCTTGGTGAGCCGCGGGCGAGGCGATCTGACCTGGGATCAAGTGGACCGCACGGTGATCAGCGTATGCCCACTGATCATCAATACCACACCGCTCGGCATGGCGCCGCATGTGGATGAAGCACCACCACTTCCCTACGAGGCGATCACGGCGCGCCACACGCTCATCGATCTTGTTTACAACCCGGAAATGACACGCTTTCTGGAACTGGGTCGGAAAGCTGGCGCCAAAGTCGCGAACGGACGAGCAATGCTCACCGTGCAAGCGGAGGCCGCATGGGCCGTGTGGAACGAGTGATCGCGCTCCGGCCGCTGTCTCGGGCTACCGCGTGCAAGCCCTGATCACCATCACGGTAACGCAGAACAGGAACACCAGGATGCTGATCCGGTTAATGCCGTGCATGAACCGTACGCTGCCGTTGGGATCGGCCTTACCGAAAAGGCTGCGCGGGTCCAGATAGTAGAACACACGTTTCAGGAACATGGCGTGAAGGTAGCGTGATGGGCGGTCCGGTGATCCCGGTGCGTGGAGCGCTTTCCCTTCGGCACTTCTACTGCAACCGCACCTCGCTGAGCCGATACCTTTGCGCCCCGCCGCCTAATGCTCTTCCAACTCATCTCCGAATTCCAACCTACGGGCGACCAACCGGAGGCGATCCGGCAACTGGTGGAAGGGGTGCGCGCGGGGATGCCTTACCAAACATTGCTCGGGGTAACGGGTTCGGGGAAGACCTTCACCGTGGCGAACATGATCGCGCAACTGGACCGGCCTGCGCTGATCCTGAGCCACAACAAGACCCTCGCCGCGCAGCTCTATGGGGAGTTCAAGCACTTCTTCCCGCACGACCGCGTGGAGTACTTCGTGAGCTACTACGACTACTACCAGCCCGAGGCCTACCTACCTACCAGCAATACGTACATCGAGAAGGATCTCTCCATCAATCAGGAGATCGAGAAACTCCGACTGAGCACGACCAGCTCATTGTTGAGCGGCAGACGGAATGTGATCGTCGTGGCCAGTGTGAGCTGCATCTACGGCATAGGCAATCCGTCCGAGTTCCACAAAAGCGTGGTGAACTTGCAGGTCGGCCAGAAAGTGAGCCGGAACAAGTTGCTCCTCCAATTGGTGGAAGCGCTTTATAGCCGTCGCGACATCGAACCAACCAGGGGCAACTTCAGGGTGCGCGGCGATGCGGTCGATGTGTTCCTCGCCTACGCCGATGAAGGGCTGCGATCCATTTCTGGGGTGACGAGATCGAGCGGCTCGAACGCTTCGACCTGCAAGCCAACAGAGCCATTGAATCGGTGACCAGCGCGACGGTATACCCCGCGAACATTTTCGTTACGAGCCGCGATACCATGAACATGGCCCTCGATGCGATCCGCACCGACAGCGCCAAACAGGTGGAGTTCTTCCACAACATCGGCAAGCACTTGGAGGCGAAACGCCTGGAGGAACGAACCCTGTTCGACATCGAAATGATGAAGGAACTCGGCTATTGCAGCGGGATCGAGAACTACAGCCGCTACTTCGATCAGCGCCAACCGGGCCAGCGCCCCTTCTGCCTGATGGACTATTTCCCCGAGGACTTCCTGATGGTGATCGACGAGAGCCATGCGACCCTGCCGCAGGTGTCTGCCATGTTCGGCGGTGACCGCAGCCGGAAGAAGAACTTGGTGGAATACGGCTTCCGGCTACCCAGCGCCATGGACAACCGCCCACTCAAGTTCGATGAGTTCGAGGCCCTGGCCGGACAGACCATCTTCGTGAGCGCCACCCCGGCGGATCATGAACTGCAACGCAGCGAGGGTATCGTGGTGGAACAAGTGGTGCGCCCCACCGGCCTGCTGGACCCTCCGATCGAAGTGCGCCCGAGCCGCGACCAGATCGACGACCTGCTGCACGAGGTCCGCCTGCGCGAGCAGCGCGATGAGCGTGTGCTGGTAACCACCTTGACCAAGCGCATGGCCGAGGAACTGAGCGTTTTCCTGGGAAAGAACGGCGTGAAGTGTAAGTACATCCATAGCGAGGTGGAGACTTTGGACCGGATCGAGATCCTGCGCCAGCTACGGTTGGGTCTCTTCGATGTGCTCGTGGGTGTGAACCTGCTCCGCGAAGGATTGGATCTGCCCGAAGTGAGCCTGGTAGCCGTGATCGATGCCGACAAGGAAGGCTTTCTCCGCAGCGATCGCTCGTGGACCCAGACCGCTGGTCGTGCCGCGCGGAACGTGAATGGTCTTGTGATCTTCTATGCGGACAAGATCACCGCAAGTATGCGCCGAACAATGGATGAAACGGATCGGCGGCGGATCAAGCAAATAGCTTACAACACCGAGCATGGCATTACCCCCACGCAGATCAAGCGCGATCGCCAGGACGTGATGCGGCAGACCAGCGTTCTGGAGGACAGCGACCGACCAACTCCGAGAGCCTACTTGGAGCCGGAGACCTTGAGCCTCGCCGCCGATCCGGTGATGAAGTACATGTCCGCCGACCAGCTGGAAAGCAACTGCCAGGTGCTGGAGGCCCAGATGCGCCGTGCTTCCAAGGAGCAGGACTTCATCTCCGCCGCGCAGTTGCGCGACGAGCTCTTCGCCATGCGCAGGTTGCTCGAGGAAAGGCAGAAGGCCTCCAACACCCCCTGAAAACTTGCCCTTGCGCGCGTTCCGCACAGGGCTACATTTATCCCGTTGCGCACATCTGTGGTCCGCCTTCTTGGGCGCGGTCGCAGATCATTGAAACCCCAACCTGAAGCCTTTTCCCATGAACGCATTGTACTCCGCGCTGTCCGTCGCCAGCTTGATCACCACCCTCTCCCCGGCCTTTGCACAGTTCGATCCGGGAGCTGCACCGCTTGGCTTTCACCGCACCGACCATGCTATGCCCACCGCTCCGGTGCGCGTTATGCCGCCGGTGGATGTTCCAGCACTGATGGCCCAGGATGAGGCGCGCATTGCCACAGGGATCAAAGGCCCCTGGCGTTTCGGCTTCGACCATGCCACGGATATGAGCATGGAGAACAGCGGTGTGTGGAGCCTGCTTCCGAACGGTGATCGTGTATGGCAACTAGGCATCGAATGCCCCGGCGCTTACAGCATCAATTTCGAGTTCCACACCTACCAAGTACCTGAAGGCGCCCACGTTTTCGTGTACAACACCGCGGCTGAATTCTTCGGTCCGTACACAGCTGCCACCAACGGTGGTCATCCATCAATGGGCGTGGGCCAACTGGCCGGTGATCGGATCACCATTGAGTACTATGAGCCTGCCGCCTTGGCCGGTATGGGCGCCCTGCGCATCGGCCAGGTGACGCATGCCTACCGCGATGTACTCGGTGTTACGAAAGGGTTCAATGACAGTGGAGCATGCAACAACAATGTGATCTGCCCCGAGGGTGACCCCTGGCGCGACCAGATCCGTTCGGTGGCCATGATAACCGCAGGTGGAGGTTTGTGTACCGGTCAACTCATCAACAACTGCGCACAGGACAGCACGCCGTATTTCCTCACCGCCAACCATTGTGTGAGCGGTAGCGTGAGCAACTGGGTCTTCCGGTTCCGCTGGGAAAGCCCGAACTGCTCGCCAAGCCAAAATGCATCGACCAATAAGAACGTCAATGGTTCCACCCTTTTGGTGACCAACGCGGGCTCTGATGTTGCCCTCTTGGAACTGAACGCTCGCCCACAAACAGGCTGGAATACCTACTACACGGGCTGGGACAAGAGCACCACCGCTGCAACCAGCGTTACCGCGATCCATCACCCTGCGGGCGATATCAAGAAGATCTCGTTCGAAGAGCAACCGGTCACCTCCCAGAATTACGGAGGTGCCCAATGCTGGCGTGTAGCGGCCTGGGATGACGGCACGACGGAAGGCGGCTCTTCCGGCAGCGGCCTTTGGAACCAGAACGGCCTGCTCGTCGGCCAACTGTTCGGCGGCCAAGCGAACTGCACCACGAACATCAACGACTACTACGGGAAGTTCAACGTGAGCTACCCGTTCCTGGAGCAGTGGTTGGGGAACTGCGGCAATACGCTCGGCGGCCTGGACTATATCTCTACCGGTCTCACCGAGCGCACGAGTTCGTCCAACAGCTTCAACATTTTCCCGAACCCGACCGCAGGTGCGTTCACCATTTCTTGGGCAACGGGTGCTCAAGGCGCGACGGACATCACTGTGCTTGATCCCGTGGGTCGCGCAGTGCGGGCCGAGCGCACCACGGTGGGCGTTGAACGCCTCGCCTTGGACCTGAGCGATCAAGCCGATGGGCTCTATTTGGTCGAGGTGCGCCAAGGAGGGGAGCGCTCGGTGCAGCGGCTGGTGCTTCAGCAGTGATGACCTGCTCGCGCGCGTCGGCGTCGAATAGTCTGGAGCATCGTTAAAGTTGGACGTCCGGTCGCGGATCCGTCCATGCACTCTCCCAGCCCACCGTTGGCGGTGGTTCCCGAATGTCGCATCGCATTGGTCGATGATCATGCGGTGCTGCGAACCGCATTGGCGAGCATGGTGTACACGAGCGTACCGGGTTACCGCGTGGTGATCGAAGCGGGCCACGGGCAGGAGTTCATCGATCAGCTCGAAACCGGGACCCAGGTATCGATCGTGGTGCTGGACCTCGAAATGCCCGTGATGAACGGCTATGAGACCCTAGCTTGGATCTCTGTCGATCGACCGGATCTCCGCGTGTTCGTGCTGAGTTTTAATGCTACCCCTGGTTCGTACGATCGGAGTATGCGGGCAGGCGCCCAGGGCTTTCTGCTGAAGAACATGGAGCATACCGAATTCAAGCGCGCTCGGGACGCGATCCGCGAAAAGGGGATTCACCGCAGCGAGCGCGCACGGGAGGAGTTACAAGGCACCAGCGGCCCGGCGCACTTGGATCGCGAACGCGCGGAGATGTTGGTGGGGCTCACCAAACGGGAACTCGAATTCCTCGAACTCACCTGCGGCCCGGGTGAATTGACCTACAAAGAGGTCGCAGAACGCATGGGACTGTCGCGCCTTGGAGTGCAAGAGTTCCGCAAGAGCCTCTTCACCAAGCTGAACGTGCAGAGCAAAAGCGGCCTTGTCCAGCTCGCCGCGCGTTGGAGGTTGCTGAAGGGGAGCTGACGGGAAGGATGAACAGCCATTCCGGCGCTCGCAGTTGGTGGAAGGAACGCGAACGCCCCCGACAAGTCCGGGGCATTCGCTCTGCAAGTACTGTGATCCATACCCGATCAAACCCGATCCAGTTCCATCACCTTCACCCACGACTTCACGAAGTCCTTCACGAACTTCTCCTTGGCATCGGCCTGTGCATACACTTCAGCGATGGCGCGCAACTCCGAGTTGGAACCGAAGATGAGATCCACGCGTGTGCCGGTCCATTTCCGGTCACCGGTCTTGCGATCGTGACTTCCGTAGATGCCTTCTTCACCGGACTTCGGCGCCCAGGCGTGGCCCATGTCCAGCAGATTCACGAAGAAATCGTTGGTCAACTGGCCCACGCGATCGGTGAACACACCGTGCGTGGAACCCTTAGCGTTGGCACCGAGCACACGCAGACCACCCACGAGCACCGTCATCTCTGGCGCGCTCAGCTTCAGCAACTGTGCCCTGTCAATGAGCATTTCTTCAGCAGGCACGCTGTAGGTCTTCTTCTGGTAGTTGCGGAAGCCATCGGCTTGGGGCTCCATCACGGCGAAGCTTTCCACATCGGTCTGCTCTTGTGAAGCATCCATGCGGCCCGGCGTGAAGGGCACCGCTACGCTGTGGCCGGCATCCTTGGCGGCTTTTTCAACAGCGACGCAACCACCCAATACAATGAGATCCGCGATCGAGACTCTCTTACCGTTCGCGTTGAATTCCTTCTGGATGTTCTCCAGCGCGCCCAGCACCTTGCCGAGTTGTGCAGGGTTGTTCACCTCCCAGAATTTTTGCGGTGCCAGACGAACGCGAGCACCGTTCGCGCCACCACGCTTGTCGCTGCCCCGGAAAGTCGAGGCCGATGCCCATGCGGTGGATACGAGTTCGGAAACGCTCAACCCTGAAGCGAGGATCTTCGACTTCAATGCGGTGATGTCCGCAGCGTCGATCAGTCTGTGATCCACCGCTGGGATCGGGTCCTGCCAGATCAGATCTTCCTTCGGCACTTCGGGGCCGAGGTACAGGCCCTTCGGTCCCATGTCACGGTGCGTGAGTTTGAACCACGCGCGTGCGAACGCATCGGCGAATGCTTGCGGATCCTGATGGAAGCGGCGCGAGATCTTCTCGTAGGCCGGATCGAAGCGCAGCGACAGGTCAGCCGTTGTCATCATCGGCGGATGCTTCTTGCTCTTATCGTGCGCGTCGGGGATCATGTGCTCCGGCTTGCAATCCTTGGCCACCCATTGGTGAGCGCCGGCCGGGCTCTTGGTCAACTCCCACTCGTAACCGAAGAGCATGTCGAAGTAGCCATTGTCCCATGTTGTCGGGTTCGGTTTCCACGCACCTTCCAGCCCACTGGTGATCGCATCACCGGCTTTGCCACTGCCGTGCTTGCTGAGCCAACCGAATCCTTGCGCCTCGATCGGGGCACCTTCCGGCTCCACGCCAACGAGGGCTGCATCGCCGGCCCCGTGCATCTTGCCGAAGGTGTGGCCGCCAGCTACCAAAGCCACGGTTTCTTCATCGTTCATGGCCATGCGCTTGAAGGTCTCGCGCACGTCACGGCCACTGGCCACGGGATCGGGGTTGCCATCCGGGCCCTGCGGGTTCACGTAGATCAAACCCATTTGCACAGCGGCCAGCGGGTTCTCCAGTTCGCGAGCACCGGAATAGCGGCTGTTTGGCTTGTCACTGGTGGCGAGCCACTCGGTCTCCGCACCCCAGTAGATGTCCTCCTCGGGTTGCCAGATGTCCACGCGACCACCACCGAAACCAAAGGTCTTGAAGCCCATGGATTCCAGCGCCACGTTGCCAGCGAGGATCATGAGGTCGGCCCAGGAGATGCTGTTGCCGTGTTTCTGTTTGATGGGCCACAACAGGCGGCGCGCCTTGTCGAGGTTGCCGTTGTCGGGCCAGCTGTTCAGCGGTGCGAAGCGCTGGTTACCGGTGCCACCGCCGCCGCGACCATCCGCAGTGCGGTACGTTCCCGCTGCGTGCCAGGCCATGCGGATCATAAGACCGCCGTAGTGTCCCCAGTCAGCAGGCCACCACTCCTGCGAATCGGTCATCAGCTTCGTGAGATCGGCTTTCAGACCCTTGTAGTCCAGCTTCTTGAACGCTTCGGCGTAGTTGAACTCCGGGTCCATCGGGTTCGATGCCGATGCGTGCTGGTGCAGGATGCCGAGGTTGAGGTTGTTCGGCCACCACGCGCGGTTGCCCATGCCGCGGCCTGCGACCGGGTTGCGCATGGCGCCGTGAATGACCGGGCACTTACCTGTGCCATTGGTGGGTTGACCGGCTTCGAGCGTGGCGCCGTGTTAGCTTCTTCTCATTGTCCATTGGTCTTGGTTTCGTGTTGTTCAGGACCGGATCCTTCGTTGAGCGGCTATTCCTGGGTCAAGAGACACGGTACGCCTTCAAAAGCGGTATGCATGGGATGGCCGAAGCTATCCGGCACATTGGCATAGACCTAATTGATAATTTCGATGGTTCCATCGAGAGCTTTGCTCAATATGACCCTTCAGCAGCTCCAATACGTGGTCGCGCTCGATGACCACCGCCAGTTCGTGAAGGCCGCGGAGGCTTGCTTTGTTACGCAACCCACGCTGAGCATGCAGGTGCGGCAGCTGGAGGACGAGCTTGATGTGCGGCTCTTTCATCGCCAGCAACCGCTTCGCCCAACACCGGAGGGTGAACGCCTGATCGCACAGGCACGTCTGGTGTTGCGCGAGGCGGACCAACTGCGTGCCATTACCAAGGAGCTGCACGGCGGCATCGCAGGCCACTACCGGGTAGGCGTGATCCCCACCTTGGCGCCCTACTTGTTGCCCTTGTTCTTATCGCGGTTCGCGAAAGAGCATGTCGACGTGCGCCTGGTGATCGATGAGCGCAAGACCAGCCGGATCATTGAGGCGCTGAAGGCGCGGTGATCGTGACCTCGGCATCCTTGTGCCCCCATTAGACCTGCCGGGTATCGAGGAGATCCCGTTCTTCCAGGAGCCCTTCCTCGCCTACCTGCCTGACGACCACCTCTGCACGCCGCCGGAAGCGCCATCAGACCTGGGCGACCAGGCCGTGTGGGTGCTCGGCGAAGGCCACTGCTTCCGAGAGCAGGCGCTGAACCTCTGCGACCGGCCCCGCGCGGCCGGACTGGAAATGTGGTCTAGGAGAGCGGCAGCATTGAAACCCTGAAGCAACTGGTGCGGCGTGGCAGTGGAATGACCTTGGTGCCGGAGTTGAGCGTGACGCCGGACGATACCCATGTGCGACGCTTCGCTGCTCCCGAACCGGTGAGCCAGGTAAGTCTGGTGGTGCGCACACCATTTGTACGCCGCAAGCTGATCCGAGGCTTTGGCCACCGCGATCCGCGCCTCCTTGCCGGAGGACATGCTTCGTTCGCGCGAGGCCATGCCGTTGGGCCGAGCCTGAAAAAGAAGGGCGCCTGAGCGCCCCCCTCTTCCTCCATCCTCCAATGCAGGTCATTCCGTGCGGAACAGGCTCTTGTCAACCGCCCTTGTTCACCAAGACCTCCAGCGCGGTGAAGGTGATATCCATCGCCCTTCTGCTTGATGGTGTGCGGGAACCATCACCCCTTTCACTTCCTTGTAATCGCTGTAGTCCGTGGTCACCTCCAAGGTTCCCCCTCGGGCTGGCATTCGTTTCCTGGGTGCGCAGCTTCAATCCGCTCTCCACATCGTAGTACTCGTGGAAAATGCCGTGCTCCTTGCGGGCACATGATGAGTAGGCCGTTGCGCTCGTTGATGGCGACAACGCCAGCGCGTAGAGTTCGTAGTCGAGCTGCTCGGAGTAGTTGGGCTCCGGGAACGCAGCGCCATTCTCTCGCGCGTCGGAGTTCCATGTCGACCAGCTCGGTGCTGCCTTCCATGCCTCTCCGCTTCAGCCCTTGTCCACCGCTACGCCATGCTTCTGCATCAGCATCGGTCCGCCGCGCATCTCCATGGCGTAGTGGTTCGGCAGCGCGTTCTACTCGGTGAGCGTTGAGTCCATTCCCAGCGCTGTGGTGCCGCATATGCACGTTTCAGGCTGCGCACTTCGTTCGCGGCACGGCCGCCGATGGCCTGGAAATAGGCTTCCATAACCTGGGTGCCGCGGTCATACCGGCCGGCGCGGGCTCAGCGCTTTCACGGAATGGGTCGCCGTTCACATCGAAGTGCAGCAAAGCGTCCTCCAGACTGAACGGGACCAGCTTGTTGCCCAGCACTTCCTTGTCACCCGACCAGGATCATGGCGTTGTCGGGTGCAGATAGCGGGTGGCCGCGGCCTGTACACCATCCGCGCTCACGGTGTCCAAGCGCTGCAGGTAGGTTGAATAGTGGTCCGGCTTCAGGTCATTGAGGTAGGTGTTCAGCGCAAAGCGCGCGAGCGTGCTGGGGTCCTCCAGGCTACGGCCGAAGCTGCCGGCCATGAAGCTCTTGGCCAGATCCAGTTCATCGGCCTTCACTTTCGGTGCCGCCATGTTCTCCAGTTGGGACCTGTGCCACGGCACTGTCGGTCACTTCGTTACGTACGCTGCATCCACCGGACCAGCTGCCGATGTAGCGGTCCACATCGAGCGAACTGTATGCTCCGTAGGTGTAGGCCTTGTCCTCGCGCAGGTTCTGCATCAAGCGAGCATTGAAGACGCCACCGCCAAGAATGGTGTTCATCACTTGTGCGGTCTGTGCATCAGGCGAATTTGGCTTCAGTTCGACCGGGTAGCAGACCTTGATGACGGCTGCGGCGCTCCCGGGCGGTCCACGAAAACTACCGGCGGGCCTTGTAGGCCGCGGGGGCTTCTTCGGCCTTCGGACCAGGCCGAGCCCTTCCACGACTTCCTGGCCATCGGCTCCATGGTCGTGGCGATCTTGCCGCCCTTCCAGTTCCGGGAAGTTCTTCTCCGCAAGTTCGCGAGCTTCCTGCTCGGTGATGTCGCCTACGAATACGATATAGCCTTGCTGTGGGCGGAAGAAGCTGTGGTAATAGGCCTGTAGGTGTTTGCTTTGGATCGCGTTCACGGTCTTCTCGGTGGCTACCTCGCCATACGGATACCCCTTGCCGTAGGTGAGCACCCGCGCCACGACGTCCGGCGATGGCGTCCGGGTCGTCCTTGCGGCTTCTCACGGGTCTGAGCGTCCGCTTGCGCGCTTTCTCGAACTCATCGTCCGGGAACGTGCCATCGAGGCCACTTCTTGCACGACCGCGAAGAGCGCGTTGAAATTCTTCTTCAACACCTAGGCGTAGAGGCCATCGTTCGCGCCGGCAGGTCGGCACCCAAGGCATCGACCGCCTCGTCGATCTCCTCCTTGGTCCGCTGGCTGGTGCCGGAAGCGAGCAGTTCCCCGATCAGGTCCAGGTAGCCGGCCTGGTCCCCTTGCATGACAGGTTCGATGTCGAACTTCACCTGCATGCCGACCATGGGCTGCTTGTGGTTCTCGACCACATGACGCGCATGCCGTTGGCCAGCAGGAAGGTGTCGTGCGCACCCCGCACCTCGGGTGCGGCTGCGGACCTAGGTGGCTTGGTGCGGTCGATCTGTGCGTTCATCAGGGCCGGAGAAAGAATGGCATCGGAAAGTGGTGGCGCCGAAGATGCGACGCCCGATGGTGGGTCGGGGGTTCATTTCGGTTGCGCGCTTTTGGGAAGGTAGTGAAGCACCACCCGGTTCTCCGGGTTGAAGTACTCCTGGGCCGCGTTGTAGGTCCGCCGGTGTAACGGCGAGGTATCGCACTCCTTGTTCACCTGTGCGGCGTTGCCGAAGAAGGTGTAGGCATTGGCCAGGTTCGCGGCCACCCCGCTCATGCGGCTGTTGTCGCGCACATGCTCAACCTCGAGCTGTGCTTTCAGTTTCGCCAGCTCCTCTTCGGCCACCACCATATCGCGCACCTTGGCGAACTCAACATCCATGGCCGTTTCGAGGTCTTTGGCCTCCACACCCATATTGGCGATCGCGAAGGCGATGGCCAGTCCAGGGTGCTCGAAGGGAAGACTGAAAGCCCCTACGAAAACTGCTTTCTGATCCCGGTCTTTGATCTGTTTGTTCAATCGAGAACTGTTGCCATTGCTCAACAAGCGGTTCAGCATTTCCACCGCGTAGAAGTCTTCGGTGCCATAGGCCGGGATACGGTAGGCCTGCACTACTGCGGGGAGTTGGATCTGATCGTACACCACGTCGCGCGTCTCCCCCTTCAGCGGCGGTTCGTTCATCTCCGCCCGGGTGATGGCGGCGCCCTTGGGGATCCCCGCGAAATATTTCTCCACTTGCTTGCGCGCCTGGGAGGGATCCAGGTCACCGGCCACCACGAGCACCGCATTGTTCGGCACGTAGTAGGTCTTGTAGAACGAAACGTAGTCCTGCTCGCTCGCCGCGTTCAGATCCTCCATGAAGCCGATCGTCGGCCACCTGTAGGGATGCACTTTGTAGGCGCGATCCAGCACCTCGATAAGGATGCTGCCGTAAGGCTGGTTCTCGTACCGCTGGCGGCGCTCCTCCTTCACGACCTCGCGTTGCGTGTCGATGCCTTTCTGATCCACACGCGCATGCAACATGCGTTCGCTCTCCAGCCACAAACCGAGTTCCAGTTGATTGCTGGGCAGTACCTCGTAGTAGTAGGTGCGATCGCCGGTGGTGTTCGCATTGAGCACACCTCCCGCTTTCTCGACGTATTTGCTGAAATCCTCGGGCGATATTGTCCGACCCCTCGAAACGCAAATGCTCGAAGAAGTGTGCGAATCCACGCCGGGTAGACTCTTCGTCCTTACTGCCCACGTGGTACATCACGCTCACGGTAACGATGGGCGTGCCGTGGTCCTCATGCAGGATCACATGCAGCCCATTGTCCAGGTCGAACTCGGTGAAGGCGATGGCGCGTTGCTGCGCGGGAGCGGCCACGGTGGTCATCATAGCGCAGAGGGTGGGGATCGAGGTTCTCATGCCCAGGCGGCTGGAAAGGAGCGCAAATCTAGCAGGTTCGAACACCCCGCCCGAGCGCTGTGGCTGCGGTAGTTTTGTGCGATGACCGCCCCGGCTAACATACCTCTCCGCCTCCGATGGCGCGCTTTGCGCTACTCGGTCTCATTGATCGGGCCGGTGCTGGGCTTCCTGAGCCTGAGCGGGGATGGCTGGGTGTGCTGGGCTTTCCCGATCTATGCCTTCGGCTTCGTTCCGCTGCGCGAATTGCTCGCTGTTCCCGATCATCGCAACCTCTCAACCGCCGAAGAAGAGGTGATCGGCCATGACCGGTTCTTCGATATGCTCCTGTACCTCATGGTCCCCATCGTGTGGGGTTTGCTGGGCTTTTTCCTGTGGCGGATGGCGCGCCCCGATCAACCGTGGATGGATATGCTCGGGCGGATCCTTTCCATGGGCATCGTACTCGGGGTCTACGCCATCAACGTGGGGCACGAACTCGGGCATCGCTCCAAGGCCTGGGAACGTGATCTCGCGCGTGCGCTGCTTACGGCGTCGCTCTATGCCCATTTCATCATTGAACACAACCGGGGCCATCACCGGCATGTGGCCACTCCTCAGGATCCCGCCTCCGCGCGGTTCGGCGAGCCGATCTACGCCTTCTGGCCGCGCACCATCGTGCACAGTTTCCGTTCGGCCTGGCGGCTGGAGGCGGAACGTCTGGCTAAGGAGGGACGCACTGCCTGGGACCTGCGCAACGAAATGCTGCGGGGTTGCCTGGTTGAGGGGGCAGTAGTGCTTGGGGTCAGCCTCCTTTTCGGGGCTTGGGTGATGCTCGCCTATCTCATTGCGGCACTGATCGGGATCCTCCTGCTCGAAACGGTGAACTACATCGAACACTATGGTCTGGGCCGAATGCTCAATGCGCACGGACGGCCTGTGCGAGTCGCCCATGTGCACTCCTGGAACAGCGACCACCCGCTCGGGCGCCTCATGTTGTTCGAACTCACCCGGCACAGCGATCATCACTTCCGGGCGAGCAGGAAATACCAGACGCTTCGATCGATCCCCGAAAGCCCGCAAATGCCCACCGGCTATCCCGGCATGATGCTCCTCTCCCTTGTGCCCCCGTTGTGGTTCCGCGTTATGCACCCCCGCATTGATGCGTTGGTGGCCATGCACGGGAGTGTGGTAAGGGTCGCCCGGGAAGTTTGAAACCGATCAACCTTGCAGTGCAAGTCTAACTTGCCGCCATGTCCAACGACTGGATCGCGATCAGCGAACAACTACCACCCGATGGGCAACGCGTGCTGTGCTGGGTGCCGGGGCATCAAGTCTATTTGCCGGGGAAGACCGGTGCGATGGACCTGCGCGAAGCGGTGATCCTCCGTTTCCAACAAGACTACTTCGTGAAGAACCCGAGCAAGACCGGGCAAGCCACGAGCCCACATTTCTGGACAGGCGAAGGCACGAGCAATCAGTTCTTCGAGGCCATCACGCACTGGCGACCTCTGCCCGAAGGGCCTTGATCAACGGGCGCCTGCGGGCATGATCTCGAGCAGGTCCACCTCGAAGATCAACGCGCTGTTCAAGGGAAGCTCACCGCCCGGACCTTTGGAATTGCCGTAAGCCAGCCCGGAAGGGATGTAGAACTTGTAGCGCGAACCAGTTGGCATCAACTGCAAGCCCTCGGTCCAACCGGGGATCACTTGTCCTACACCGAAGGTCGCTGGCTCACCACGCTTGTAGGAACTGTCGAATTCCTTACCGTCGATCAGGGTGCCGCGGTAATTCACTTTCACCATGTCCGCTGCGGTGGGCTTGGGGCCCGTACCCGCCTGAAGCACTTCATACTGGAGCCCGCTGGCGGTGGTCTCCACACCGGCCTTCTTGCCGTTTTCGGTCAACCAAGCCTCGCCTTTGCGCAAGTTCTCCTCTCCTTCGACCTGCTCGCGGGCCATGATCTTCTTCTGTGCCTCCATCATATAGGCCTGCACGAGGGTGCGGACATTCTCTGTACTGATGCGCTCGGCACTGTCCAGTCCGTCCTGGATGCCCATGGCCATGGCGTCCACGTTCAACGAATCCAGACCGCCCATCTTCATATTGTGCCCGATATCGGTCCCGATCCCGTAGCTCACGGAATCGACCTTGCTCTTGAGCGGGGTGTTCCGGCCCTTTTGTCCGGTGACCTCATTGGAGCATGCGGTGATAAGCATCGCGGCAAGTGCGATCAAAAGCGGGCGAATGAACATGAAGGTGGTTTTGGGGCGGCGAAGATAAACGTTCCCGAATACGACCCTAGCGCTCCGCGAGCAGCTCGTTCACCCTTCTGTTGAAACGTACGAACCGGGCCAGGTCGTTGTGGTGGCCCTTGGGGAAGGGGATCAGCTCGCGTTCCCGGTCGCTCGGGATACACGAATACAAACGGAGGGCGCTGGAGAATGGGACCACCGCGTCCTTCTCACCATGGAAGATGTAAACGGGGCATCGCACGGCCGGTATCCGCTGGCAGTTGTCGAAGGTGTACCGCAACAGAAGCCCGTATGGCAACCAACGGAAGTAATTGCGCGCGGCATCCACGAGCCGACCGAAGGGTGATTCCAATACGAGCAGTTTGGGCTTGCCTCGGCCGGCCGTAGGGATGGCCCATCCACAGCCGAGCGACCGCCCGTAGAGCACAATGTTCCTTTCCGCCAGTCCTTGCAAAGTTCCGAATACCACGTCCATGCGTCCGCGAGCAGTGCGGCTTCACTGAGTTTTCCCCGGCTCTTTCCATAGCCCCGTGGGTCGGGCATCAGTACCGCCCAGCCCTGCCGGGTGAACCGGGGAGCTCGCCTGCCCCAGCGGCGAAGTGTACCTGTGTTGCCATGGAAATAGAGCACGACACCCTTGGGAGTTCCATCTTCCACCGGAAAATAGAGCGCATGCAAGGCATTCCCATCATCGGCCTTGACGTACCGCTCCTCGAACGGATATTGGAACTTGAACCGATACCCATCCGAGAGGTCGCTGCGCACGAAGATCAAGCGCTCTTGCAAGAGGTAGTAGGTGGCGCAAACACCCGCGTACAGAAGGACCAAGATACCCATCACCGAAAGCCCGGATCCCATGGCGCAAAGGTACCGGGGCTTCCAAGCCTCTCTTGCCCTTCATCATGAAGGAAATGACCGACGATCAGCGCGCGGAACGCACGAAGACCCATTCGTCCTTTGTACTCAGGTCCGGGTGCATCCGGTATCCATCTTCGCGGTAGTCCCTCAACCCCTCGGCATCTCTGAGGCGGCGCTGGATCGCGAACCGCGCCATGTTGCCACGCTGGTGCTTGGCGAAAAGCATTACTGTGCGCAGCTGTCCTTTCACTACATCCTTGAAGATCGGTGTCACGACGCGAAAGCGCTTGTCGATCCCGGAAATCGCCTTGAAGTACTCGGCCGAAGCCAGGTTCACGAGCACGTTCGTGCCTTGTTCCTGCTGTATCCGCTCCATCTCTTCGGCCAGTGCCACCTTCCAAAACGCATAGAGGTTTGGGGTCTTCCGGTCGACCACGAGGCGGGTGCCCATCTCCAAACGATGCGGTTGGATCCGGTCCAGTGGCCGCAGCAAGCCGTACAAGCCGCTCAGTATGCGAAGGTGCTGTTGCGCATGCCGCAGATCGCTGAGTGACAACGTGTATGCATCAAGGCCGCGGTACACCTCGCCATTGAACAGGAAGACCGCTGGCCGCGATCGCTCAGCCTCCACCCCTGGGGTCCAGTTTTGCCACCGGTCCCGGTTCAGTTCGGCGAGTTTGGGACTGATGTCCATGAGCTTGGCCAGTTTTCCGGCGGACATGGTGCGAAGCCTCGCCGCGAGCACGGCGCTACGATCCAGGTGGAGCGGGGAACTGGCCAACGGAACTTTGATGGGTGTTCCTGTGTCCAGGTCCTTCGCGGGAGAAAGTACGATCAGCATGACGCGGTCCTAGCCGCGAAGGTCGCCATTGGCGGTCGCCTGGTCTCATACCAATTCGCACTACGGATCCATCCGACCTGCTTGCTCTTTCTCCGCATTACGTCTCCAAGGAAATCGTCCCGTAGCTAAGGCTGTACAACGACCTCATTGGATCCTCCCCCGCAGAAATTGCGGCGCATCTTTGGACGACTTTGCATTGCGAAATAGTATCACTCACCAGCGGAAGCCAGGGCTTCGCTCTCATACACCTCCTTACTGCAGGTGTCTCCGTTCTTGAAGTAGAACACCCCACCCCATTTGTGCGCGATGCGCTTGAACTCCGTAATGAAGCCAGCCTCTTCCAATCGAATGAGCGTTACCACCTTGTTAGCCTCCACGATCAGCTCTTCCTGGCGCACCACCTCAGGCAGGTCCTCCTTCACCTCCGGGCGTACCTCCTCCTGCGCGATCGCTGGGGCCGCGTGTACTGGTGAGGCTTCCACCCCCGTTACCGGATCGATCGCGCGACGCCCGTCGCTTCCCTCGACCACTTGCGCGCTGATGCTGTTGCGCACCGGACGAGGCGGGGGCGGCGGCTTGGGTTTCTCTTCCTTGGCCATTACCGGTGCGGGCGGCTTGGGCGGCGGGGGCTCCTCCTTCTTCGGTGGTGGGATCCTACGGGCCTCCTCCACTTGTCGAGCTTCTGCGGCCTTGCGCTCCTCCTCGGCTTTGCGGGCCTCTGCGGCCTTGCGTTCTTCCTCCTGCCTGGCGAGCACCATCGCTTGTTTTGCGGCTTCCGCATCGGCTTTGGCCTTCGCTTTGGCCGTTTCGGCTGCTTGCTTTTCCATCTCCTTGTCCTGCTGCTCCTCCTCCTTCTGCTTCTCGACCACCTGTTCCATCACTTCCTGGAGCTGCGATTGGATGCTCTTGGTGTAGTCCGTGTCGTAATTGAAGTCATCCACGTCCGGTTCATAGCGGATGATGCCCACGGGCTGATTGAACATGACGATGTTTACGTCGTCGTACTGCTTGAACAGGGACACTGCGAACTCGAAGGGCGCGAACCCGTTCGCTACCGCCTCGGCCGGGGCCTTGGTCTCGAACACCAACTTCTTGGTCACGAAACCATCCTTCTCGAAGCTCATCACGTAGCTCGCGTTGAAGTCCAGGTCCACGACGAATTTGCTGAGCCCGCTGTTCACAGTGCGGTCCTTCTCGCCGTTCTTGTAGATCACCATCCGCGTGTTCTCCAAGCCGCCGCCTTCCACCTTCACGCGGCCGGTGATGGTGAATTTGCGTTGGGCGAGCACCGGGCCACAGAGCAGCAGGACCAGGGGAAGTAAACAGTATGCTGGACGGAAGAGGGTCATGGTGCGATGCGCGGGCGATGGAACTTGCGCGACCCGTGTACGTAACAGGCCCGCATCAAGTTGCCCTTCCCCATGCGGATCTGGACCACTCCCCTCCTACTTATCGCGGTCGTTCCATCCAATGCCCAAGACCAACGGCAACCGCTATTGGCAGAGCTCAACACGCTCTATCGGGGTGAAGTGAAGTTCCGGATCGACAAGGACGACCGCTTGGTAGCGGATTTCTTCGATGCCAGCGGTCACTTCCGGCAGGATGCCGTTTACATCGAGTATCTGGATAGCACAGGATTCCGCTTCAACGCGGAAGAGAACGCCGTGGTAATGAACTGCAATGCCGCGAACGCCAACTGCATCGAGAAGGAGATCTTCAAACTGAACGTGATCCGTCATACGGGCCGCAGCAACTTCCCCGTGCCCCGCGGCGATAGTGAAGGACGCAACACGATCACAACCCTTGGTCGGCTGGTCGGGCAGGTCCAGGTGGAGATGGCACGCGTCGCCGCCGAAACCCATGCGCGACCGATGCGTAAGAAGTGAACACTTCAAGAACGATCATGTCGCGCATCTTTTCCACCGTGCTTCTTGGCCTTTCGCTTTTCAGCGCGCAAGGCCAGGACCTTGCCCAGGAAATAAGTCCTGACAAAGCCCTGGAAGAAACCTATGCCAAGGGGGAACAGGCCTACCAGCGCGGCTCCTACGCGGAGGCCATAGCCGATTTCAGCGACGTGCTGAAGCAAGACCCAGAGCACATGAACGCTTACCTGCAGCGGGGCTTCTGTCATAGCCTTACGAAGCAGTACGAGAAGGCCATCTCCGACTTCAGCGCGGTGATCGCACGCAAGCCCGACCACCTTTGGGCCTATACAAGCCGCGGTAGCGCGTACAACAAATTGAAGCAGTACGACAAGGCCATCATGGATTTTGACCAGGTGATCGGTCTCGACCCGAAGAACGAAGAGGCCTTCAATAACCGGGGCTGGGCCCGCAAAGCCAGTGGGGACCCTTCCGGTGCCTGTAAGGACTGGCGCGCCTCCCAACGCATGGGCAACGCCGAAGCCCGTATCATCCTCACCAACAACCGTTGCAAATGAATTTCCGATCCCTGCTGCTCATCCTTGCCCTCGCACCTTTCGTCGCGCAGGCACAGAACGCCAACGATTGTGTGATGAAGGTCGCTTCCACTTGGGGCAGGCCTGCGAGAAGTGCGAGTACTACAAGGAAGGTTACAAACGCGACCATTCCGGCAACTACCAGATCGACCTTGAAAACACGTGCAAGGACCTCATCGAGGTGAAGGTGGCCATGCAGGAGAAGAACGGCACATGGCGCACTTTTCCCGTGAAAGCCTTGATGCCGCAGGAGAAGATGACCGCTTTCGCCTGCCAAGGCACGGGCAAGTACCTTTACTGGGCCCGCCGTGTGAACGACACTGAAGTACTGCTCCCTTCCGATCATGAGATCCTCACATCCTATGCCGGCCGGTAAGATCCGCTAGCACTATTTCTTAAGAGAGACCGGCCGAGCGCCGGTCTTTCTCTTTCCACCGGGAGTTGTTCGCATCCCGCCGATGGACCGGTCCTCCCGGGAACAGGCGCAGCTAGCTTCGCCTTTCTGATCCTGCTCTCCGCGCCATGGCCACCAAATTGCTCCACATCGACCGCACCGAGACCTCCCCGCAGATCGACATCGACATGGAGCACGGTGTGATGGAATTCGTGGGCCGTTCCCTACCGGCGAACTCCGAGCAGTTCTACTCCCGCGTCTACCGCTGGCTGGATGAGTATCTGCGCATCCCGCGCTCCGAGACCACGGTGAACATGAAGCTCGACTACCTGGACACGAGCTCGTCCAAGCACCTCTACAACATCTTCGACCGACTGAACACCGTGAACGAACGCGGGCAAGCCGTGCTCGTGAATTGGCATTTCGAGACCGGCGACGAGGAAATGGCCGAGACCGGCAAGGACTACGAGCGCTTCTTCAACATGGACTTCCGCTTCATCGAAGTGGAGGAGATGTTCTGAGGTATACGTTGCAAGTTGCTAGTTGTCAGGCTAGATCGCGTCCGAATACAAGTCTTGGTTGCTGGGCCTGGCCCTAAGTGCGTGCTGTGGAGAAGGTCCCCTCGGACAACCGGGAACTGCGAACCCCAATTCTTCACCGCTACAGCAGGTCGTTCGCTAGGTTCGCCAGCGCGCTGCGCTCACCTTTCTCCAAGGTGATGTGCGCGAAGATGGGATCACCCTTGGCCTTGTCGATCAAGTAGCTCAGTCCGTTGCTTTCGGAATCCAAGAAGGGGGAATCGATCTGGTGAACGTCCCCGGTGAAAACGATCTTGGTGCCTTCGCCGGCGCGGCTGATAACGGTCTTCACCTCAAGGGCGTGAGGTTCTGCGCCTCGTCCACGATGAAGAAGATATTGCTCAGGCTACGTCCCCGGATGTAAGCCAAGGGCGCAATGGCGATCTTCTCGTTCTCCAGCATCTCATCGATTCGCTTGGGCGTACTGTCGTGCTTCTCGAACTGGCCTTTGATCAACTTCAGATTGTCCCAAAGCGGTTGCATGTACGGATCCAACTTGCTCTGGATGTCGCCGGGCAGATAACCGATGTCTTTGTTGCTCAACGGCACCACCGGACGCGTAACGTAGATCTGGCGGTAAAGCCGCCGCTGCTCCAACGCGCAGGCCAATGCGAGCACCGTTTTTCCCGTTCCGGCCGCGCCTTGTAGAGTGACCAGTTTGATCTCGGGGTCCATCATCGCGCTCATGGCCAATGCCTGCTCCGCGTTCTTCGGACCGATGCCGAATACGTTGTGCTTTTCCACGCGGTCCACTTGGTCGGTGCGCGATCGTACTTGGCGAGGATGCTCTTCTTCTTGTGCTTGAGGATGAAGAAGTGGTTGCCCTTGGGTTTGGTGATACCCAACTCTGCCACGGGCATACTGCCCCGTTCGAAGAGCTGATCGATGAGGGATTCGTCCAGGTCGTCCACCACGGTGCGGCCCGTGTAGAGATTGTCCTGCACGTCCTTCACCCGGCCGGTGAGGTAATCCTCGGCGATGATGTTGAGGCTCTTGGCCTTCAGGCGCAGGGCGATATCCTTGGATACGAGCACCACTTTGCGGTCCTTGTTCTGCCGCTGCAGGGTGAGCGCCGCATTGAGGATCTGGTGATCGTTCTTGCCGTCAGCGAACACCTTGGTGGCATCCACCCCGTTGAGGTCGTGCTTGGCCACCACCTAGAACATGCCCTTGGTGGGCCCGTTCAATGGGATCCAGTCGGTAAGCAGGTCGCTCTGCGCCACGCCATCCAGATGCCGGATGAATTCGCGCGCTTCGAAGTTGATGGTGTCGTTGCCTTTCTTGAACGTATCGAGTTCTTCAAGTACCTGTATGGGAATGGCCACATCATGCTCCTGAAAGCACTCGATGGCCGAGTGATCGTAGAGGATCACCGAGGTGTCCAGTACGAAGATCTTGCGGTCTTTTTTCTTCATCCGATCAAGGAACGTTGCTCGCCAAATGTATCCGCAGTGCAAGGGGGGCAATGGGCATATGGCGACCGCACTTATCCACGATCGATCGTGGTCATGGGCGATCCTCCCGCCGCAGCACCGAACAGTGTGAAATGAAACAGGGACCGACCGGAGAGGTGGCCCCTGTTCCCGCTGTGCGAAGCCTTGGCCGCGCATTCGCGCCAACTCCGCTCCTCCTGTCCTGTTCCACTTTCCCGCTCACGCAGGAAGGGCTCAAGACCGACCGAACTTCAAGTGCGGCTGGCACACCTTCGGAAAAACCCCTTGACCTCTTACCAGGTGCGTTCCATCCGAGAATGGACCGTCAGGGTTCTGTTTTCGCGATCGTGGTCAGAGCGGTTTGGTCCATCGAAAGTACCCGCACACTTCAGCACCGCCAAAAAGATGGACCACGCCTTATGCACATGTTCTGCACAGCATGGCCCAACAACGGTGGATCAGCGCGTGATCAGCACCCGCACCACGGCGAAGCGATCACCCGCGGAAACGCGCACCGAATAGGCACCCGGTGCAAGATGACCCATACCAAGGGCTTCCTTGGAATTGCGGATCACATCGCGCAGAACGACCGCCCCGGTCACATCCATGAGTTCCAGCGTTCCGGAGGAGTATGTCGCGTCTTGGATCTCCACGATAAGGTCGAGGCCATCGAACCGGACCTGGATAGCCGGGGGAGCATCCAATTCCCCAAGGCTGGTACAGGGGTCTACCACTACCGCGAGTTGCGCATCGTCATCCTGACAGGGAGGAACGCCGCTTATGGTATAGGTATAGAGCCCAGGAGAACTGCTGCCTGGATCGAAGATGCCGTTGAAGGGATCGTTCAGCGGGTCGGTCCAAACACCGGTCGCATCGGGAGTTCCGGTCAGCAGCATGAAAAGGTCCACGGTAGGATCGTTCTCGCACAAGGTGACCGTTCCACCTTGTCCTGCGAACACGGCCTGGTTCACTATGAGGTCGAGCGCGGCGGTATCGTTGAGGCATGGTGCTGTGCCATACACCACATAGATCAGATCGTAGGGCCCTGCTGTGGTCGGTGATGTGACCAAGGGTGTGTTACCGTCCCAGAAAAGCCCGGTGAGGTCGCCGCCGAAGACGAAGTTGAACAGGTTCTGTGGGTCGTCCGAACAGGTGGATCCCGCATTGTCCTGGCCCGCATTTGCTGGATCCACCAAGGTGATGCACACTTGCGAACTCTCCGCGGGGCAGCCCGCACTGCAATTCGCCGTGTAGGTGTAGCAACCCGCGCCATTCGCGGCCGAATCGAACTGTCCGCTGAAAGGCACCCCGTTCGGCGTGGTCCAGGTGCCACAGGCATCGGGCGTGCCGCCGAGCAGATCCAGCAGATCGTAGATGCCCGTGTTCTTGCAAAGCGCGACCGTGGCATCGCTGCCGGCGTCGTTGCCGGACGAGATGGTGATGTCCACTCCGTTGTCCGCACTGATGGTCGCAGGTGCGCTGCCGGTGATACGGATGCGATAGCCCGTGCCGGGGGCTTGTCCGATCGGAATGGTGCAAGTGAAGGGGACCGCCGTGGTCGCCACCACACTACCGATCACCACAGGTGCAGCGAAACTGCCTGCCGCATCGGACAACTCCGCAGCGAAAATGTTGCCGGGGCCCCAAGTACCGGTGACCGTGTAGGGCACGCTAATGGTAGATCCCGCACAGACGGCCAGCGGGGAAACAGCACCGAGCGCGATCTGGTTCGGGGTGGTGCCCGCCGCAGTGAGGATCAACTCATCCACCGCAAAACCAGGATCGGCCGCGCCGAGCAACGATGTGCCGTTCACGAAACGGAAGCCGAAACGCAACGTGGGTTGGTTATCGAATGCCGCCAGTGTGATGGTTTGCTGCACCCAGTTCGTTTGGTTGCGGTATTGCGAGATCGGGGTGCTGATAAGGTTCCAAGTGCTTCCGCTATTCGTGCTATAGTACACCTCTCCGTAGTTCTGTGTGCCCCCGTTGCACAGCCACCAGAAGGTGAGCGTAACACCTGTTTCTCCGGCGCTGCTCACGTCGGTGTTCATCGCGGTGAAGTGATTGCCCGGATCGGTGCAGAACCCATCCGCTGCACCGAAAGAGCAGCAGAGTATGCCATCGGCCGCCGCCTCGGTGCTGGCTGTGTGCATGTAGTTCCCGTTCGGCGTTGTGATCCCGACAGGCTGGGAAGCTGTGCTGGGCACTGTGAAGGTGAGCGGAAAGCCCAGACATTCCACGTCCCCATTTCCCCCAGCGTAGATGCCATTGAGGAGCCAGGTATTGGAACCATTGGTGATGGAACCCACGTCCGTGGTATTGAGCGTGAAGACGGGAGCGCTTTCGAAATCCTCGGTAAAGAGGATCGTTTGCGCGGAGAGGTTCGCACTGAGCAGGATGGCAACGATCGCGTAATTCAGCTTCATTGGAATGGGACTGGACGGGCAAATTAGGGAACCCTTGGGAACAAAAGAGCCCCGACAAGTGCCGGGGCTCGTTTTGCATCCGTGTTGGATCACCGCACTACAACCGGCGTTCTACCCAAACTGGCACCTGCGCTATCGCGAAGTACCAATACGTAGATCCCGTCGTTCATCGCGCCGAGGTCCAACCGCAGCGTGCGCTGCGCAGGGGAAAATTGAGCGTTCAGAACCGTGCGGCCGGTTGC
Source organism: Flavobacteriales bacterium (assembly GCA_016712025.1). Taxonomy (GTDB): domain Bacteria; phylum Bacteroidota; class Bacteroidia; order Flavobacteriales_F; family PHOS-HE28; genus PHOS-HE28. The sequence goes on along the minus strand of JADJRW010000001.1, from coordinate 41,871 downwards.
GTCCACGAGTTCAGCACGGAGGGTACCTAAGATGTGGTCGTCGCGGTCGATGAACACTGCATCGTCCGCCGGCTGCGGATAGATGCGGAAGCCCATGAGCAGATATTCCGCCAGCGCGTTGCCAACGAAATTGAGGGTGTCGGAGGTCAACGAGCAAGGCCCCAAATAGGTCCCCACCACCGAATAGATCCCGTTCACAGAGGGGGCGATCGTCTGGTTGGTTTCGCCGGGCAACAGAGCGCCGTTCAAATACCATTGATAGGTCAATGCCACCGTGCTCTCAATGGTGTTCCCGTTCTGGGAGATCGACGGCGGGTCCATGGGGCATTTGTCCACGATCTTCTTCACCTGGCCGTTGCTGGTATTACCGGCGTAGAGTTCGCCATTGACATCCTCCGCGATAACGGTGTAGCCCTGCGCGCCCGAGCTCAAGCCCAATTCATCGATCCAGCCGCCCAAGCCATCCGGGTGGATCACCCAGAACTCGCCTGCGCAGTAGTCGGTGTAGATATATCGGCCATACAGATGGGGCCATGCTGATCCCCGGTAAACGCGGCCGCCTATCGAGCTGCACCATGTGCCTCCGGTAGCCACGTTTTCATGGGTGGTTACCGGGAATTCATAGTTGGACATGCCTTGGCAACCCTGCGTGTTGTAGTTGGCATCGCCTTCGTAACAGCGCCATCCGAAGTTGGGACCGCTGTTGTTTCCGGCTGGCCAATAGTCCACTTCTTCCCATGCGTTCTGGCCGACGTCGCCGATCCATAAGTCGCCAGTGAGACGATCGAAACCGAAACGGTAAGGGTTGCGCAAACCGCTCGCCCAGATCTCCGGCAGGGTATCCTGAGCGGTCGCCCACGGGTTGCTCGCGGGAACGGTCCATGTGGTATCGGGGTCACTCACATTCAGACGGATCATATCGCCGAGCGGATCGGTAAGATCCTGCGCGTTGTTCAAGGGGTCACCTCCATCCCCACCGTCACCGAAGGCCACGTAAAGCAGGCCGTCCGGACCGAAATCCAGGTCGCCGCCATTGTGATTGGTGAAGGGTTGTGGCCAGGTGTAGAGGATCTCCTCGCTCGCAACATCCGCTGAGTCCGGGTCGGAGCTGACCTTGAACCGCGACACCCGACTGACCCCGGGACCGCTGCCGGCGGTGTAGTGGACATAGAAAAAGCCATTGTTCACGTAGTCCGGATCGAACGCAAGGCCGAGAAGCCCTTGTTCTCCTCCGATGCTGTTCACGGTATCCTGGATATCCAGGAACGGATCCACGATCACCTGCATGCTATCGCTGATGATGCGGATGATGCCCTGGCGCTGCGCTGCGAAAAGGCGACTATCCCCGGCATGGGCCAGATCGACCACACTGGACAATCCATTGGCCCAATTCACCAGCTTCAACTGCACAGGATCCTGGGCCTGCCCTCCCAACACGGTCAGCAGCAACGCTCCCGTGAGGCACTTTCTCATCTTGCTCATGTTCATTTTCTAAGGGGGGCGAAAGTACCGCTGGGGCTCGCTTGTGCCTGCACGTTTCGACGGATGACTAGGAACGGCGCTCGGAACGACAGGGATCAGTGTGTGCATCGCCGCTGAACGGCCTACACCCTCCGCCTACTTTTGCCACCCATGTCCCTCGAGCAAGAGATCCAACGGCGTCACACCTTCGCCATCATCAGCCACCCCGACGCGGGCAAGACCACGCTGACAGAGAAATTCCTGCTGTACGGTGGCGCCATACAGACCGCCGGGGCGGTGAAGAGCAACAAGATCCGCAAGGGGGCCACCAGCGATTTCATGGAGATCGAGCGCCAGCGCGGCATTTCGGTGAGCACCAGCGTAATGACCTTCCAGTACGCGGACAAGCTCATCAACTTGTTGGATACCCCCGGCCACCGCGATTTCGCAGAGGATACGTACCGTACACTCACGGCCGTGGATAGCGTGGTGCTGGTGGTGGATTGCGTGAAAGGTGTGGAAGCACAGACCCGCCGGTTGATGGAGGTGTGCCGTATGCGCAATACGCCTGTAATGGTCTTCATCAACAAGCTGGATCTCGAGGGTCGCGATCCGTTCGATCTACTGGACGAACTGGAGAAGGAACTCGATATCCGGGTAACGCCACTGAGCTGGCCGATCGGCATAGGCGCCACCTTCCAAGGGGTGTACGACCTCTACGACAAGGACCTACGCCTTTTCGAGGAAGTGAAGACCAAAGTGGAGCGCTCGGCCGTGCATATCGATGACCTCGCGGATCCGCGCTTGGACCAACAACTCGGGGAGGCGGCAGCCCAGCAACTACGCCACGATGTGGAATTGGTGGATGGCGTATACGGCGCGCTGGATCTGGCCAAGTACCGGGCCGGTACCACCGCTCCCGTTTTCTTCGGTAGCGCCTTCAACAACTTCGGGGTAAAAGAGGTGCTCGACACCTTCGTGCGCATCGCTCCCACCCCTGGACCACGACCTACGGACCAAGGGGAGGTGGAGCCGGACGATCCCAAATTCAGCGGCTTCGTGTTCAAGATCCACGCGAACCTGGACCCCAACCACCGTGATCGGATCGCGTTCCTAAGGGTGTGCAGCGGGCGCTTCGTGCGCAATACCTACTACCACCATGTGCGCTTGGAAAACCGGTGCGTTTCGCCAACCCCACCACTTTCATGGCGGCCGCCAAAACGATCGTGGACGAGGCATGGCCGGGGATGTGATCGGCCTGTTCGACACCGGCAACTTCAAGATCGGCGATACGCTCACGGAAGGGGCGGACTTCAACTTCCGAGGTATCCCCGCCTTCTCGCCCGAGTTGTTCCGCGAACTGGTGAACAACGATCCCATGCGCAGCAAGCAATTGGAGAAGGGGATCCGGCAGCTCACAGATGAAGGGTGGCCCAGCTTTTTACCCAACAGCCCGGGAACAAGAAGATCGTGGGGTGTGTCGGTGACCTTCAGTTCGATGTGATCCGGTATCGCCTCGAACACGAGTACAACGCCGCGTGCAGCTTCCAGTTGATCCAGGCGTTCAAAGCCTGCTGGCTCACCAGCGATGATGCGGAGGCACTGCAGCGGTTCATACGCATGAAGATGTTACAGATCGTCCAGGACAAGGACGGCAACCCGGTCTTTATGGCCCCGAGCGCTTACATGCTGGACCTGGAGAAGCGCAACTTCCCGAGATCACCTTCCACACCACCAGCGAGTTCAAGACGGCCGTCACCTCTTGAAATGAAGAAGGCCGCCCCAAGGCGGCCTTCCGAACATGATCGTTCAATGGCTCACTTCGTGGCCTCCTGCCACTTGGTCAATTGGTCCGCGGTGAGGATCGCGGCAAGACGCTTTTCCACATGGTCGTCCATGTTCGCGTACTGCGCGGGCATGTCGGCTTCTTTCACTTCGGCGGGCTGGCCTTCGAAACGCTGTTCGATGGCTTGGTGGTAGCGCTCCACTTGCAGGTAGGCTTCCGTTACTTGGGCCGTTTGCTCGTCGGTGAGCGTAACGGTCTTATGGACCACTGCGGTGCGCTCTGCGGCTTTGGCGGTCATTTGCGGGGTATCGCGCACGGCGACCTGGCTATCCTGAGCGGTAAGAGCCAGTGCGACAAAAACGAAGGAGAGGGTGAGTATGCTCTTGCGCATGTCCTTGGGTGTGAGGTGGTCAAAGATACACTGCCTCGTAGACGAATGAAAACCCGAAGCGTTGCCTTGCCCACACCCGGCCGTGGGATCCCCGCCAACGGCTTAATGTTTGCAAAACCGGGGCCTGCCCTACCGGGGCCGGTCTAATTTTGGCCGCCATGAACCCTGTCTACACCTGCGGCATCTCCGCCCTGCTCGCCTGTGCAACAACGCTTTCGGCCCAAGACCAGCGGCGGCTTGAGTTCCGCCTTACCGGTGCGGAGAACGACACGGTATACCTGGCCAATTACTACGGCAACCGGCTTTTCTATACCGACACGGCCATGGCCACCTCAAAGGGGGAGGTCGTCTTCTCCCGGGAGAAAGGCTACAAGGCAGGCGTGTACGCGCTGGTTGTGGACGGCCCCAAGTACTTCGAGTTCATCGTGAACGAACCCGCGATCCGCCTGGAGACCAAGACCACGGACCTGATGGGCGCCATGGCGGTGAAAAAGTCCGAGGAGAACACCCTGTTCTTCGACTACATCCGTTTCCTGAACGCCCGGAAAAAGGAGGGCGATAGTCTTCGCTCGGTGATGGACCACACACCGGACCCCATCGCCAAGGGCCCCGCGAAAGCCCGTCTCGACCAACTGGACGGAGAGGTGAAGAAGTACCAGGCCGACCTGATCACCGCCCACCCCCAGAGCCTGGTGACCATCATCGTGCGGATGAGCATGCCGGTTGACTTGGAGAAACCGCGCCTCGCGAACGGCAAAGTGGATAGCGTAGCCGCTTACTATCAGTACCGGGCCCACTTCTGGGACCGCGTGGACCTCACCGACGAGCGGATCCTGAACATGCCGGTTTTCCAGAACAAGTTCGAAGAGTACATCGGAACCGTTGTTCCACAGATCCCCGACACGATCAATGCCTTGGCGGATGATCTCATTGCGAGACTCGGGCCCAGCAAGGAACTCTTCCGCTTCGTGGTGCATGGCATCACCTACAAGTACGAGACGAGCGACATCATGGGCATGGACGCCGTATTCGTCCACATGGCACAGACCTACTATTGTCCGAAACCGGGGGGCGAGAGCAAGGCCTTCTGGATGAGCCAGGAGAAACTCGACAAACTTTGCGAACGTGCCCGCAAGAACGCCCCGATCATCATTGGGGCCCAGGCCCAGGAGATCATACTAACGGATACCACCGAGACCAATTGGATCAGTTCGCACAAGCTCCCGAACGACTATGTGCTGGTGGTTTTTTGGGACCCCCACTGCGGACATTGTAAAAAGGAACTTCCCTCCATCTACGCTGCCTATCGCGATACACTTCGGCCCATGGGGATCGAGGTGATGGCTGTGGCGAAGGCAACGGATAGCACGTTGTTCAAGGATTGGAAAGCGTTCATCCGCGAGAACCATTTGGACTGGGTGAACGTGGGCCCTTACCCCTACTGTCGATGCCGAGGCCAAAGGCGACCCCCTGAAGTACATCCCGAAACGTACCACGCTACAAAGCCTCAACTACGCGGATACCTGGGATGTGTACGCCACACCGAAGTTCTTCCTGCTGGGCCCGGATCGGAAGATCGTCGGCAAACAACTCAATCCGAAGCAGGTGGCCGATCTTGTGAAGCGTCTGCGTGAGCGGAACGTCGCCCCTAAACCGTAACCGAGCTATTCTCCTTCGGTGCCGTTGGTCCAGATCATCTCGGTGATGCTCTGACCATTGCGGAAGTAGAAGGTCCCCCATTTGGCGATCACCTTGCTGTATTCGTCCGCTTTGTTGCCATCGACCACCACCCGACGCACGATCACCTTGTTGCCTTCTGTGTAGCTCTCTTCCGTGACCCCCTGTGGGTATTCGGTCGCGAGTTTGGAGCGATTGTAGTCCGTAAAATCCTTCGGCTCGTTCAGCGACGTGCTTGAGATGCGTTCCTGTGCCGCAAGGCGCTGGTCGGTTGAGCGCTGTGAGAGTTGTGCGTCGCGGCGTTGCAGGACATCCTTCGTTTCCACCACTTGTTCGCGGTTATCCTGCGCGAGATCATCACCACGCACCTTCAAGGCTTCTTGCCCCTCGGCCACAGCCATGACTTCCGAACGGGCCTGCGAGTTGCGCGCTAACCCCTGCTGGCTGTCCCGCGCGAGTTTTCCCGAACCTGTTCGGCCGCGGTGATCTGTTCCTGCACTTGGTCGGAATGCAGGTCGTCCCAGTTCCTGTTCGAAACGGCTTGTTGGTCTCGTAAAGCGTCACCGGACGCTTGGCTCGCGCCACGGAGTAGCGAAGACCGGTCCTGGCGCTGGCGTTCTATTTCGGCCAGTTCTTCCTGATAGGACCTCAGTGCTTCCGCGTTCGCGATCCGCTGGGATTCACTGCCCTGATAAAGCGCATCGCCGTTCTCCACAATACGCTGCTTGCCGGCCACGTTCTCCTCCATGCGTTTCCAGGCTTCACCCTGGTTGGCCACTTCCTCTTCAGTGAGATCGCGCCGCAGTTTCTTGATCCGCTCGTACTTCTCCGCCTCTTCGCGGGCCTTGGCTTCACGCATGAACCGTTCTGCTTCTTCCTCTTTGCGGATGTCGATCGTGTTGCTCGGTTTCTTGATCACCACCGGTTTTGGCTCCTCTTTCTTGGCCGCCAGTTCCGCCTCGCGGCGACGGCGTTCTTCCTCTTCGGCCATCAGCCGGTCGATCTCATTGATGCGCTCTCCCGGATAGGCTTCATCGGGCTTGATGTCCAACGCCTGGCTGTACAGACCACGCGCTTCGGGATAGCTCTTCGCAGTAAATGCCAGATCCGCCTCGGTAATGGTTCTGCGATACCGTTCGGCCAAGGAGCGCGAGTCCTCGGTGCGCCGACGCTCCTCCTCCGCCGCGAGCCGTGCTGCCTCCGCATCAGCCGCTTCCTTGCGCTTGCGCTCTTCGTCCAACCGCCGTTTTTCCTCTGCCAAGCGCTCGGCCTCTGACATCGCCTTGGCCCGATCGGCGAGCAATTGTTCGATCTTCGAAAGGCGGTCCTTAGGGTATTGTTCCTCGGGCTTCACGGTAAGCGCCTCGGTGTATTTATCGCGTGCCCTGTCGAACTCGTCTCCATCAAAGGCCATGTCCGCAGTGGCGATAAGGTCGCGATAGCGACGTTCGACCGCTTCGGCTTCGGCCTTGAGGCGATCGCGCTCCGCAGCATCCCGGTCGGCGGCCGCTCTTTCCGCCGCAGCGCGCTCGGCAGCTAGACGGTCGGCTTCAGCTTGGGCCGCCATATCACCCAGGAGTTTTCCGATCTCGGCGATCCTGTCTTTGGGGTACTGCTCATCCGCCTTCACGCCAAGCGCGTCCGTGTAGGCCGTGCGGGCATCCTCGTATTTGCTCGCTATGAAGGCCTTGTCGGCCTTTACGATCAAAGCCTGGTAACGGGCTTCGAGTTCCTGCTTCTCACGCTCCAACCGTTCCTTCTCCGCTTTGTCCTTTGCCGCCGCGTCCATGCGACCTTCTATGTCGGCGATGCGCGCTGTAGGGTGCGCTTCGCCCGGCTTGAGGGTCAGTGCATCCTTGTAATCGTTCAGCGCCGGTGACCATTGCTCACCGTTGTAGGCTTTATCCGCGCGAGCGATCAGGTCGTTGTACTTCGCCTCCAACTCGGCCCGCTTGCGTTCCTCCTCCGCCTTGCGCGCCAATTCCGCGAGCGCTGCATCGATCTCCACGATACGGTCTTTCGGATAGCGCTCTTCGACCTTCACCGAAGCGGCCTCGGAGTATTTCGCACGCGCTGTCTCGTATTCCTTCTTCGCCAGCAATGCATCGGCGACCTCGATCAACGCGTTGTACTTCGCTTCGAGTTCCTGGCGCTTGCGCTCCTCTTCGGCCTTGGCGGCCAAGTCGGCGATGCGCTTGTCGATAGCCACAAGCTGGTCCTTCGGGTATTTCTCGGTCGGTTTCAACCCGAGCGCCTCGTTGTACTTTAACTTGGCCTCGTCGAACTTGTCGCCTTGGAACGCCGCGTCGGCTGTGGCGATCACTGCTTGATACTTCTCGTCCAACTCCCTCTTCTGACGATCCGCTTCCTCCTTCGCCGCCAGTTCCGCCAGCTTCTTGTCGATGGCGACGAGTTGGTCCTTGGGGTACTTCTCGTCCTTCTTCAGCGCGATGGCCTCGTTGTAACCCGCCTTCGCATCATCGTACGTGCCCGCCTTGAAGGCTGCATCCGCAGCGGCGATGGCCGCATCGTACTTGGCCTGTAGTTCTTTGGCCAGCTTTTCCTCCTCAGCCTTCTTGGCGAGTTCAGCGAGCTTCACATCAATGGCGGCCAACTGGTCTTTGGGGTACTTCTCCTCAGGTTTCAGGCCCAGGGCTTCGGTGTACTTGGTCTTGGCTTGGTCGTAGTTGGTGGCTTTGAAAGCGGCATCCGCAGCGGCGATCACCGCCGTGTACTGCGCGTCCAGTTCCTTCTTCTTTTTGTCCTCCTCGGCCTTCTTGGCGAGTTCGGCCAGCTTTGCATCGATCGCGGCCAATTGGTCCTTCGGGTACTTCTCCTCGGGCTTTAGGGCGGTGGCATCGGTATAGCGCGACTTGGCTTCATCGTACTTCTCGCCCTTGAAGGCCGCATCACCCGCCTTGATGGCCGCATCGTACTTCGCCGCGAGTTCCTTCGCCAGCCGCTCCTCCTCTGCTTTCTTCGCGAGATCCGCCAGCAGCGTGTCGATCTCTTTCACCTTCTGCTTCGGGTAGGCTTCTTCCTCCTTCACGCCGAGCGCCGCATTGTACTTGCCCTTGGCGTTCTCGTACTCCTTCTTGGCGAACAGTGCGTCGGCTTCTTTGATGAAGGCCGCGTATTCCGCTTCGCGCTTCTTGTTGCCTTCCTGATCGCCCAACCGCATCTGCGCATCGCTCAGTTTCGCGGTGGCCACGGGATCGCCAGCCTTCAGGCCCAACGCACCGGTAAAGGATTCCACGGCTTTCTTGAAATCCGCTGCGGTCATAGCTGCGTCGCCCGCCGCCATCAGCTTGGCGAAGTCGGCGTCCGCGCCCGCCTCGCGGCGCTTCTTGTCTTCGTACTCTTTCATCAACCGCGCGATCTCGCTGCGGATCTGTTCCGTGTATTGCAGGTCCCAAGTGACTTCGCTGCTCGTCGGATCGAACTTGGCCTTACCGATGGGCTGTTGCAGCACACTGAAATCGATGCCGGGCAACTCCGAAAAAAGGGTCATCTCGATGTTCATCCCGTGGCCGCCCACGCGCTCTTCCTCAGGAATGTTCCGGGTGTCGATCGTGATGTTCTTGCTCACGATCCCCGTCTTCACATACATGATCTTGTAGTCCGCGCCGTAGTCCAGGTTGAACTCGTATTTGCCGCTGGCGTTGGTGACCACTTCGGTGAGCTTCGCGCCGTTCTTGTACACGGCCACGGCCACCCCGTCCAGCTTCTTGGCGCTGGTGTAATCCTTCACCGTGCCATAGACATAGACGTTGTCCACCTGGGCGAAAAGACCGCTCCAGAGCCCTATGAACAGGGCGCATAGCAGTGTCTGCCAGCCCCTACCTTGCCTCCCGCGATCTTGCTGCATCATCCGGCTCATTCCCTCCCGTGAAAGACCTCGCAAAGTACGACTTCCGGCCCCAACGGGTTTCGCGCTCGGCGCCTCTCCCATCCACACCGCACCGTGTATAGCATCTGGGAGCAGCGCAGCTTTCTGGCACGACCCGACTTGGCCGTGGTGGGTGCTGGCCTCGTGGGCCTCTTCGCCGCCTTGCACGCCAAGCGGCTCCATCCGGGTTGGAAAGTGGTGGTGCTGGAGCGCGGCCCCCATCCCAGTGGGGCGAGCGTGCGCAATGCTGGTTTCGCATGCTTCGGAAGCCCAAGTGAGTTGCTCGCGGATATCGCCGCCGAGGGAGAGGCCGCCGCCCTGCACCGGGTGGAGGAACGCTGGAAAGGCCTGCTGGAACTGCGCGCCGACATGGGCGATGCCGCCATCGGCTTTGAACCGAGCGGTGGACATGAGATCTATGGTGTGGATGACCCGCTGTACAACCGGGTGGCCGAAGGGTTCGATCGGCTGAACGGTTTGCTCGCCGAGATCACTGGTCCAAAGACCTTTCGATGGTTGCCCGACGGACCCGCCCGCTTCGGACTGGCCCGCACCGCCCACATGGTGCGCACCGACCTCGAAGGCCCCGTGGACACCGGCCGCATGATGCGTAGCCTGCTGGCGAAAGTGAGCGAAGCGGGGGTGGAAGTGCATTTCGGCCAGGACTTACAGCGCCTAGAAAACGCCGCCGAGGGTGTGGACCTTGTACTCGGTGGTGGACACACCCTTCGCGCCCGGCAAGTTCTCGTGGCCACGAACGGTTATGTGCGCCAACTGCTGCCTGACCTAGACGTCGAACCCGCACGCGGTCAAGTGCTTCTTACTGAGCCTGTTTCCGGCCTTAAGCTCAAGGGTACGTTCCACGCCCAGGAAGGCTATTTCTACTTCCGCGACTTCGATGGCCGGGTGCTGCTCGGCGGCGGAAGGCACTTGGACAAAGCGGGCGAGCGCACTTGGGAGGATGGCACCACGCCCCGGATCATGGAAGCGCTCGAAGACTTGTTGCGCACCACCATCCTACCGAACCAGAACGTGGCGATCGCACACCGCTGGAGCGGCGTGATGGGCTTCCGGGCCCAAGGCAAGGAGCCGCTGGTTGCCCGCATTGCGCCCAGCGTGGTCGTGGCCGCTGGGTTAAGCGGAATGGGCGTGGCGATCGGGGTGCGCGTGGCGAGGAGGGCGGTCGGGCTTGTTCTTAGGTTGTAGAGGAAATCGCTTTCTTTCGAGACGGCATGAAAGCAACACCAGCGTGCTCGAAGCGATCCACACACTTCCGCGCAGGGGGAAGTAGAAGCCGATGCGGACTTCAGCGAAAAGGAGCTGGCTGAATTGGACAAACGACGTGAGGCGCAAATGTGGGGTGAAGGCACCTCGATCACCGGTGAAGAGTCCCTGCAGCGGTTGCGTTCCGCGCAGGGATGAACGGAATGATCTGGTCATTCGGCTGAAGGCAAAGAAAGAGGCTGAAGAGATACGCACCTATCAGGCCGCGCTCGCGCCCAAACGCGGGCAACAGTTCGTTGATGCGTGGGAGACGTGCCTCTCCGATCCGCGCACCAAACCACTCTACCAGAAGCACACGGGGGCCTACCGCCATGTCATGCTGAAGAGACTCCGGCACCGAGCAGTGTTCGAAGTGGACGGAACGACAGTGGTCGTGTTCCAAGTGCGCCACACGAGCCGGAAGGCGAGCAAGTCGTTCGGACCCTAGGCCCACCCCAATGAAAAAGGGCCGCTTCCGCGACCCTTCAGAGCCTCCCGCCGGATTTGAACCGGCGACCTGCTCATTACGAATGAGCTGCTCTACCGCTGAGCTAGGGAGGCGAATGCCCCCCGACCGGGTCGGGGGGCCGCAAATGTAGGAGCTTGATCCGCTCGTCGCGCTTGGCCTAGCGCTTCACGATCCGTGCTGCGGGCAGGCCAGGAACTTGCACACTGTACACACCGGGTTCCAGGGCTCCGAGGTCAAGGTCCATCGTATTGTTCGTCGGGGTGATGCGCAACACCTCACGACCTGCGGCATCCCGCACGCGCACTGGGCCAACACTGCGCAACGGCATGCTCACGGTAACGCGATCACTGGTCGGGACCGGGAAGATGGTGAGCGCGCTTTGCGGTGCGCGTTCCGGCGTGGCTGTGCTGGTGCGCACATCCAGGCAGAGCCGACCCGCGCTGACGCCAATGGCGGTGCTGCTCAGTTCGGTGCCGTCATGGTCCAGCACATGCAAGGTGCCACTGCTGACGAAGTCCGTGGTGGTGGCGTAAATCACATTGTTCAGTGCGTCGTTCAGCAGGCCATATGGGAAGAGTGTGGTAGCAAGGGTGTCCAGGACATTCTCCGTGGTGATGTCGTAGCGCGCCATGCGACTCAGCGCATATTCGTTGTAGACCACCTTGTCCGCAACCAGTTCGCTGGCACCGCAACCGGAGTTCTCGGTGATGTCCTCCGTGAAGGCGAACGCTCCACCCGTGGTGACCTTGCTGATCGAGCTACCGCTGAAATCCTTGTTGCAGAGCACGTACAGGTCCTGGCCCACCACCATGATGTTCTCCGGGTTGATGCCGTTCGGGCCCAAGTCCACTTCGTTCTCATAGGTGGCGCTCGGCAGGTCCACAATGCCTACAAGCCCCACCATATTGCCGAAGTCGAAAGCATTGCCCACGGCGAGGTAGGCCTTGTCCCCCGCTACTTCCACATCCTCAGCGCTGTAGAGCAGACCATCGGCCGGTTCGATGCTGTAGAGCAGATCGAGGGTGGCCACGTCGCGCACTTCGAAGTAGTGGTCCAATCCGCCCAACTCGCCGCGCGTGATGAGAACTTGATCGTTCCACAGGGCGATCTTCCGGATGCCGGGCACAGCGGCTTGATCCAGCATGGAGTAGGTATCGGCGTCGTACTTGAGCAGCGCGCCATCGGCGGCCACGTAAACGGTACCGTTGGCGAGGTCCACATCACTACCGAACCGCTGGCCGGTGATGGTGGCCACCGTTTGGTAGACGCCCGTAGCGGGGTCGTAGCTCCCGAGGCTCACGGGGACCTCCTGGGTCTGCGTGTTGAAGTTGAAATAACCCTCGTTCAGCAGGAACACTTGGTGGACGTACGATTGGGCGGTGGCCTGAGCCACAACTCCGCAAGAAGCGGCGAAGAGAAGAGAACGGTACATAGAAAGAGGTTTTTGTTGCCGCGTTCACCGCGCAGCGGTTTCGTGAAACCCCCAGGCAAAGGCAATGGCCTACCGCAAGCCATCGCGCCCTTGTCCCGAAGGCCGATACTTCGTTGCGTGCTGGCAGGTCTTCTGGCTCATCCCTATCCACCGCGCCTTCCCATCCCGACGCATCGGGGCAGTGGCTTCCGCGGTGGCGTTGAGGATCTACAGCTGCGGGAACAGCTCCCGGTTTCGACGGGATTCCCTTTTCATTCCCGACGGATCGGGAAACCTTCACGCAGCGCCAAATGTAGCAGGCTATCTTGGCCGGGCATGACCGCACCAGCTTATGATCTGCGGCCGTTGGATCTTTCCGAAGAAGGACTAGCGAAGGTGACCGCGCTCCTGCGCCTGGTATTCCCCCATGCGGCCCATTACTCGGAAGCCTTGTTGCGCTGGCAGTATGTGGACAACCCGGATGGCCCGGCGGTTGGCTACAATGCTTGGGTCGACGACGAACTGGCGGCGCACTATGTCACGATACCGATGCGTGCACGGATCGACGGTCACGAAGAGCGCGGCTTGCTATCGCTGAATACGGCGACGGCACCGACACACCAGGGGAAAGGCCTATTCACCCGCCTGGCGAACGCCACATACCGCGATGGTGCGACGCAGGGCTTCCGCTTCGTGGTGGGCGTGGCGAACGCTAACAGCACGCATGGCTTCACCAAGAAGCTGGGCTTCCAATTGGTGTCGCCTTTGCGGGCGATGGTCGGGATAGGGTCTCTTCCGCTGCGGCCGGATGACGGCGGGATCCAGTTCGCGCCCATGCACAGCGAAGCAAAGCTGCGCTGGCGCTCCGCGCATCCAGCGCATGTGTACACGTTGGCGAAACAACTGCACAAGTGGACGGTGCTGAGCCCGAAACGCATGAAAGGCGCCCGCTTCGTGCTGACCACAGGGTTGGGTGGCGCACCAGGCCTTCTCCTTCCGCAGGAAAAGCTCCCCATGCTGAAAGCTTGGATCGGGCTCGATCCAGCAATGGCGTGGGGAAGCTCCACCTACATCAACGTGCCCATGCGGTTGCGGCCCTCCCCGCTCAACTTGATCTTCAAGGACCTAAGCGACGCCCGCCGCACACTGGATGCGGGCAAGGTGCGCATGGAAGCGATCGACTTCGATGTGCTGTGATCCTCCCGTTTGACCGGTCGAACGATGACGAGATCAAGGGGTGGCCGTGCAAGGATGCGAACCATTCCGTTCACTTGTTGTTTACATCCCATCGGTGAAGACTTACATTTGGCGCCTTCCGAACGGAACACATGGAGTTATCGACCAAAGAAGTGAAGGAGATGGAGCAGAACGAAAGGTCGTACACGGTGTACAAGAACGAGGATCGGTTCAGCTTCTGCCCGCACGAGGACCTGAACCTTCCTAAGTCCTACGAAGAGGTGTTAGCCCGCTTCGAGCGCCTACAAGGCGACAAGGCTTGGGAGGTTTTGAACTGACCGCCCCGCTCCGCTTCCAAAGCGCCCTGCCCTTTCCGGCAGGGCGCTTTGCTTTTCTCCTACCTGCTGGTTTACCTTCAACTCGTTCTTTTCCGTGCTACCCCTAACCCCTAACGAGCCATGAACAGCTTCGATGCGAAACACATCAAGAACGTGGCCCTCCTGGGCAGTCATGGTGCAGGCAAGACGACGCTTGCGGAAACCATGCTGTTCGAGGCGGGCTTGATCACACGCCGAGGACGTGTGGAGGATGGCAATACCGTGAGCGACCACACCGACCTTGAGCACCAACGGGGCGGGTCGGTGTATGCCGCGTGCATGCATACGGAGTGGCGCAACTTCAAGATCAACATCATCGATACGCCTGGGCTTGACGACCTCGTGGGCGAAACGATCCCGGCACTACGTGTCGCCGACACCTGCTTATTGCTGCTGAACGCCCACCACGGCGTGGAAGTGGGCACCGATCTGGTTTGGGAGCAAATGCAGCGCTTCGACCGGCCAGTGCTCATTGGCATCAATCAACTGGACCATGCGAACGCCGACTTCGACACCACGTTGGCCCAGGCCCAGGATCATTTCGGCCCTGCAGTGACGGTGATGCAATACCCGGTTGAACAGGGTGAAGGTTTCCATCGCATCATCGATCTGCTGAAGATGACGATGTACGTGTTCAAAGACGCTGGCGGAAAGCCGGAGAAGCAGCCCATCCCCGCGAGTGAAAAGGAGCGCGCCGATGCGTTGCACAAAGTGCTCGTGGAGAAGGCCGCCGAGAACGATGAGACCCTGATGGAACACTACTTCGAGAAGGGCGAGCTCGACGAGGATGAAATGCGCCTGGGCCTGAAACTGGGCATGATGAAGCGCACCGTGTTCCCGGTCTTCTGCCTAAGCGCCTTGCGCAACATGGGCAGCGGCCGCCTGATGGGCTTCATCGACAATGTGGCGCCCAGCGCGGTGGAAATGCCTCCCTTCCCCGCTCGCCGATGGACGTGAATTGCCCTGCCGCGCGGATGGGCCACCGGTCCTGTTCACCTTTAAGACCATCCTCGAGCCGCGCACGGGTTGGATCACGCTATTCAAGGTGATGAGCGGCGAGGTAAAGGCCGGTACCGATCTGGTGAACGACAACACGGGCGGCAGCGAGCGGATCGGACAACTCTTCATACTGGAAGGCAAGGAGCGAAAACCTGTGGATAGCCTCGCGGCGGGCGACATCGGCGCCACATTGAAGTTGAAGGACACTGCGACCGCGCATACCCTGCATGCGCCGGACCAAGCCGTTCGTTTGGTGCCGATCGAATTCCCCGCACCAAGACTGCGTGTTACCGTTCGTGCCAAAGACGGAAAATTGGAGGAGAAGCTTCACGCGGCCCTGTTGGAAATGCACAAGGAGGATCCTACCGTCGTGCTTGAGTACCTGCGCGAAAGCGCTCAACAAGTGCTGGGCGTCCAGGGCGAGTTGCACTTGAACCTCGTCAAGTGGAAACTAGAGCATCACCATAAGGTGGAAGCGGAGTTCGGCTCACCAAAGGTCCCCTACCGCGAGACCATCCGTCGCGCTGCGGAAGCATCCTACCGCCACAAGAAGCAGACGGGTGGAGCGGGCCAGTTCGGCGAAGTACATCTACGCATCGAGCCGTACATGGAGGGAATGGCGGAACCGACCGGTGTGAGTTTGCGGGGCAAGGAGATCCATCCGCTTCCAACAGGCGGCTCGCTGGTCTTCTATAACTGCATCGTAGGTGGCGTGATCGACAACAAGTTCATGCCGAGCATTCTGAAGGGCATCATGGAAAAAATGGACAAGGGACCCTTGACGGGATCTCCAGCGCGCGACATCCGGGTGATGGTGTACGATGGAAAAATGCATCCGGTGGACAGCAATGACATCAGCTTCAAGATCGCTGGGCTCATGGCCTTCAAGGATGCGTTCACACAGGCCGATCCACTGCTCATGGAACCCATCCAGGAGATCGCGGTGCGCGTTCCCGAAGATCTGATGGGCGATGTGATGACCGATCTGCAAGGCCGGCGCAGCGTGATCATCGGCGTAGAGTCCGAAGGCCGTAAACAGGTTATCCACGCACACACGCCCCTGGCCGAACTGGACCGCTATAGCACCACCCTACGCAGCCTCACGCAGGGCCGTGGCACCTATACGGAAGTCTTCCATGCCTATCAGCCCGTGCCCCAGGATCTTCAACATCGGTTGATCGGACAACACAAGGAAGAAGCCGTGGAAGCCTGACGGTGGGAACCTGACAACGCGCGAAGGCCCGGCGACACCGGGCTTTCGCATTTGGTCCCTGAACGGATCCTGCCAACTTTGTGGACTCTAGGAGATCCTTCGCATGGCAGTGGAAAAGGTGGATGTGATCGTGATCGGCGCAGGACCGAGCGGATGCGTGGCTGCCGCGCACCTGACTCGCCAAGGGCGCAAGGTGCTCGTACTGGAAAAGCAGATCTTTCCACGCCTCGTGGTCGGAGAAAGCCTTCTGCCGCGCAGCATGGCGCATTGGGAGGAGACCGGCCTTCTGCCAGCGCTCGAAGCACAGAACTATGCCCCGAAATTGGGCGCGCGTTTCGTGCGCGGTGCAGAACTCATCGACCTGCGTTTTGGCGAGAACTTCACGCAAGGGTGGACCCGCACATGGCAGGCGCCACGAGCCCATTTCGACAAGACCGCCGCCGATGCCACGGCCGCCCAAGGCGTGGATATCCGCTATGGCATAAGCGCGGAACGCGTTGATCTCGAAGCTGACGACCGTGTGATCGTGAGGGCCAGGGACACGCATAGGGAACACTCCTTCGAGGCCCGCTACCTCATCGACAGCAGCGGTTACGGAGGCACACTGGTGAAATTGCTCGGGCTGCGCGACGACAAGTGGCCCAACCCGCGAATGGCCTCATATACCCATGTTCGGGAACGCGATCGCGAAGGTTGGAAAGATGCCATGCAGATCACCTTCGAAGTGATGGCCGTGGATCTTTGGTTCTGGGTGATCCCCTTCTCGGATGGCACCACCTCGCTCGGCTTCGTGGGCGATCCGCGCCACTTCGATCCGTTCAAACCTGGGCGCCCCACTGCGGAAGCGTTCTCTGAGATGCTGGCACGTTCCGAGAATTTTCGGGAGCGGTTCCAGGATCAGACCCCGCTTTGGGAGCCGCATGTGATCCGCGACTACAGCCACTACAACGAGAGATTGTACGGCCGCAATTACGTGCTCACGGGCAACTGCGCCGGATTCCTGGACCCTGTGTTCTCGAGCGGCGTGATGCTCGCTACGGAGAGCGGCCTGCTCGCAGCCAAGTTGGTGGAACGGATCCTACAAAGCGGTGCGGTGGATTGGGAGACGGAATACAGCGAGCACATCCGCCACGGCGCGGCCGTGTTCCGGAGCTACATCGAAGGCTGGTACAATGGCGACCTACAGACCATTTTCTTCAGTCCCACTATGGAACCGCGTGTCAAGGAGCAGATCATCTCGGTGCTGGCTGGCTATGTGTGGGATATGCAGAACCCGTTCGTGAAACGGCACGACCGCATCCTCTCCCAATTGGCCGCATTTATCAAAGCAGGTAACGGGGCGACCATCGACGCGCCCTAGAGCCTAGTTCCGTCTCCGCTTTTCCTTGGACACGGGCGCTGGTGCCGTGCTCTCGTTTTTGTCGTTGGAGGGATCCATATCCGCCAGACGTCCGGCGCTGAACAGTTCGGCTTTCGTCCAGATACCTGGCACGTGCAACGTGTAGGTGAGTTCCGCCAGACCAGGGCGACGCACTGGTGAACGGAAAGTGCTCGCTGCCTGCTGGTTTGGCTCCGCGCATCAACGAAAGAGGGATGCTCACCACAGTGCTATCGCCTCCCGTATTGGTCAGCTTCATATCAACCGGCATAAGCATACCTCCTAGCCGCCGGATGCGCACTTGGGTACTATCCCCAGCGGTGAACAGCGTATCCACAGCGTAGTCGGTGGCGCGCGTGGTATTTATCCATTCGTCGAAATACCAGTCCAGCTCCAAGCCGCTCACCTTTTCCATGCTCCGCTCCAGATCCACCGGCATGGGGTGTTTGAAGCGGCATGCGTTGAAATATCGCAAAAGGCCTTGCCGCATCGTGGTGTCGCCGATCACGTACCCGAGCTGCTGCAGGAACATCTCGCCCTTGCTGTATGCCGTGATACCATATGCGCGGTTGGTTTCGAAATGGTCGGCATGAACGCTCATCGGTTCGTGGTCCGGCATGGCCATCAGGACTCGGTAGCCTTCGTAGGCGCTCGCGTGCGGATCGGCGGTGCCGCCGAAGAGATGAGGCATCACCTTCGACCCTGCGTATTCCGTGAACCCTTCGTCCATCCAAGGGAAATGGCCTTCATCGCTCGCTAGCACGCCATAGAACCAGCTATGCACGCTCTCATGCACGCTCACACCCACCAAGCTGCCGAGCTTCCGCTTGCCGGTGATCAGTGTCAGCATCGGGTATTCCATACCACCGTCACCGCCCTGAGCGATGGAATACTCCGGCCACGGATAACGACCGAACTGTTCGGACATGAACTCGAAGGCCTTCACCATGTAGGCGGGCATTTGCTCCCATTCCGCCCGGAGCTCCGGAGTGTCTTGGAAGAAGAAGCGGAGCAACGGACCGTTCGGGACTTGCGCAGTGATCGCGCATATTCGGGATCGGCGGCCCAGGCCACGTCGTGTACACTATCCGCTTTGAAATACCACTGCGTGCGACCCTCGCCTCTCGCAGCTGTTGGCGCTTTCTGAGCGTATCCATGCCCCACCTCAGCCGGGTTCTGGAGCACCCCGGTAGCGGCCACGGTATAGCTGCTGTCGAGCGCGATCCGCAATTCATAGTTGCCCCACTCGCCATAGAACTCACGACCCACATACGGTTCGGCGTGCCACCCACGCGCGTCGTAGGCGGCCACTTTGGGATACCATTGGGTCATGCTGTAGGCAACCCCTTCGGCATTGTTGCGGCCCGATCGCCGCACTTGGACCGGCACTTGGCCATTGAATTCCAATTCGACCTCACCGGTGCCGCCAGGGGGGATCGCGGAAGCCAGCCGAGCGCGCAGAACCGTTCCCAAATGCTCCAATTGCACAGCCTTTCCACCTTGGGTCATAGCGCCCACACGCAGTTCGCCTTGCTCGTCCGGTGCCAACGCTGCGATCCTCGCCCCGACGCGCGTATCCGGGTCGGCAATGGTGCGGGAGCGCGAGTCCATTTCGCTTCCTGGCCGAAAAGCGTTGAAGTAGAGATGGAACCAAAGTTCCTGAATGGTGTCCGAACTGTTGTTGGTGTAGCTTAGGCTCTCGGTCCCGGTGAAACGGTGGGTTCGGACATCCAGATCCACCGATAGCCTGACCTGGATCCACTGCTGCCAACGCTCGCACTGGCCCAAGGAGGCGGAAGAAGGAGAATGACAGCGGCGAACACAGCCGAAAAACAACAACGCGCAAAGCTCATGGGGGCAAAGATGGGATCTTGCCCGGCACCCCATTCCCGTGCCAGGTGATGGCCCGCGTGCTTCGGGGTCTATGCTCAGAGCCTGTTCAGGAAAGGAGCCGCTGGCGCAAGGCGAATTCCAACTGCCGGTTCGACTCGATCAACCTCTGGGTATAAGCGCTGCGATCCCGCTCGGCGCGCACTTCTGCGAAAGCCGCTCCCACGAGTTGGCGCACCTCGTCCGGATCCCATGGTTTGGCGATGTAGTTCGTAACCCCTCCCTGGTTGATCGCATCCGCCAAGGCTTGCAGATCGGAATACCCAGTTACGAGCATTCGGCGCACCTGTGGGAAGCGTTCCCGCACCAACCTGAGAAGTTCGCTGCCCGGGGTCCCCGGCATGCGTTGATCCGTGATCAGCACATCCACTCCCCGGTTCGTGAGGAAATGCCAGGCTTCCTCCATGCCAGAGGCGGTCATCACGTCGAACTCCTTTCGAAAGGCTGCATGGAACGCTTGGCGATTGCCTGCATCGTCGTCCACGAATAGGACCCTTGGGATATCGGTGCGTCCGTCGATGTCAAGAATGCGTGTAGACATGGAACTATTGCTGCATATGGGTTGCAGCCGCCTTTAACTACGGAGGGTAGGTGGCCGAGGTTACTCGCGAAAGCCCGAATTGTTGAAAAATTGTTCATAATCCAACGATTTTTAGCTTTGACCCGCCAAGCCTTCGTTGGCACTGCTCCGGTACAAACTCTTCAGTAACAATGGACAAGGTCCGCGTCGCGCTTCAGCGTGGGGTGAAGGGGGATGTGCGCCAGCACACGCCACTCTTCTTCCGACTTGCCCGACCTGAGGAGCGGATAGCCTTGGCGACCCTTCTCGCCGAGCAGCCGCAGCTCCAAGTCCACGATACCCTGATGAGCCAGCTGGCTGAACTGGCCAGGGTATTGGATCCATCGAAGCGGTTCACCAAGGAAGGTCTGCGGGACGCGGCGCTGGCCCATTTGAGCGGAATTGCCCCGGAGGAGTACGGGGTATGGGTCTACTACCCTTGGAGCCATCGCCTTGTGCATCTGCTCGATGAGGAGGAGTTCATCCGCGTGCGCACCGATCGGAACCGCAACAAGATCACCCGCGCCGAGCAGCATATCCTTGCCAACAAGCGCATTGGCGTGATCGGTCTTTCCGTAGGCGCGTCGGTATGCCTCACCATGGCCTTGGAGCGCAGTTTCGGTGAGCTGCGCATCGCCGATCATGACCATTCGGACCTGAGCAACCTGAATCGCCTCCGCAGCGGCGTGCATCAGCTCGGCCTATCCAAAACGGTGAACGTGGCCCGCGAGATCGTAGAGATCGACCCCTTTCTACGCGTCACCTGTTTCCATGAAGGAGTGACACGCGACAACATCGACCTCTTCTTGACCGAAGGCGGCAAACTCGATGTTTTGGTCGAGGAATGCGATAGTGTGGACATCAAGATCCTCGCCCGGCAACACGCGAAAGCGAGCGGCATCCCGGTGGTAATGGACACCAGCGATCGGGGGATGATCGATGTGGAGCGTTTCGATCTGGAACCCGAGCGGCCGATCATGCACGGGTTGGTGGAACACCTCGACCTGGGCCTTGCCGCGCGGGTGCGCACCATGGAAGAGAAGCTTCCGTTCGTGATCCCCATGATGGGACTGGACAAGTTGAGCACCCGGATGAAGGCCAGCATGCTGGAGATGGAGACCAGCGTAACCACCTGGCCACAGCTTGCCACCAGCGTGGTGATGGGTGGCGCGGCCGTGGGCGACATCTGCCGGAGGATCCTGCTCGACCAGCACACCGAAAGTGGACGATGGTTCCTTGATACGGAGGAGCTGATCTCCGGCGAACGCAAGAACAACGATGTGCCCTACTCCGCTCGATCAACGCCTGCGCCCCTCACCGGCCAGGAGATGGAGCGGATGCGGGAACGTTGCATCGGCGCGTTCGGTATCGCACTGCCGATGGCGGACGCACATGCCCGTGCGATCGCGGAAGCCGGTGCGCTTGCGCCGTCGGGAGGCAACAACCAACCCTGGCGCTTCTACTTCGACGGATCGGCCTTGCTGCTCTTCCATGATCCCGCTATCAGCCATTCCGAACTCGATGGCGCCGACTTCGTGCCAACGCTTGGGCTGGGTGCATGCCTGGAGAACATGCTACTGGAGGCGCGATCGCTTGGGATCGGTTTGGAGCACAATCTCTACCCCTTGGAGGATGATGCGCGTCTCGTGGCCATTTTGACTTCAGGCGGATATGTCCCGCAGGCGGACGATCCCTTGGGTGCTCTGATCGCGAAGCGGTGCACGAACCGCCGCGCTCCTTCCAATATCCCGATCGCCCAAGCGGACCTTGCCGCACTGATCGCTGCCGGAAGTACCATCCCGGGATGCGCAACACACGTGCTAAGCACCCAGGCTGAGTTGGAGCGGGTAGCCGAGCTCGTAGGTCGTGTTGAACGCATCCGCATTCTCAACCCGATCGGCCACAAGGAGCTTTTCCATCACGAATTGCGATGGAACAAAGAGGAGGCGCAGCGCACACGCGATGGCCTTGATCTGAACACGCTTGAAATGAGCCTTGCCCAGCGCACGGTGCTGGGTGTGGCCGCCGATCAAGAAGCGATCGGTCTGGTGCGCGCATGGAATGGCGGGCAGGGCTTCACGCGCATCTCCGGTGATCCCATCCGCGCATCGAGCGCGGTTGTTCTGATAAGCGGTGTTGACGCCGGAACGACCAATGCCCTGCGTGGTGGACAGTGCATGCAACGGGTATGGCTCGCGGCAACGGGCCTTCAACTGGCTGTACATCCCATCTCCGCCCCCATTCTCCTAGCCCACCATGTTAGGTTCGGTACCGGGCATGGATTGGGCAATGACGAGCAACACGAAGTACTGGAGTGCTTCCAGCGGCTCGCCGATCTTTTCCCAACGACCGCTGGCGAGCCCCTTTTCCTGATGCGGCTCGCCCATGCCGATCCACCTTCCGCGCGTAGTTTGCGTCGCCCCTTGGAGACGTTGTTCACCACCCGTGAAACACAAAGCGTTCGACCATGACAGACTCACTCCACCTGATCGCTTTCAAAGCGCCCGAAAGGCCCGACCTCTGCGCTGAGTTCCTCCATCAGCACGAGTTGGTGCTCGCCGAGTTGGGCATCCCTTTGGTCGTCAAAGCCGACGAGTCATGGATCCATGATCCGTCGTGCTATGTGATCGTGGCCAACCACCCCTCCGAAGGCATGGTCGGGGGTATCCGTTTGCAGCTTGACCACGACCCGACGCGCCCTCTGCCATTGGCGGTCTCGCTGTCCGAGCTTGCCCCGGATATCCACTCTTTGCTCGATCAACTGCGGCCATTCGGCAATGGCGAAGTATGCGGGCTTTGGAGCGCTAGCAGGTACGCCAAACGTGGTGTCACTGTGCTATTGAGCCTTGCCGTTACGGCCATTGCTCCGATGGTCGGAGCCGACCGCTTGGTGTGTTTCGTTGGGCACCACACCAAACGGCACCCGGAGAAGAACGGTTTCGTGGCGATGACAGGCATCGGGAACTCCGGCGTATTCGACTACCCCACGTCCGAGTTCCAGTCCATCGTCATGGTCAACCCCGATACCATCCTATTGCCCCATGCCGACCCCGAGCATAGGAAAGCCATCTACAGTCTCCGGCTGAGGCCGGTGCAAGGACGGATGGAGCAACCGGCGCGTATGCCGATCGAGGTTAATTACGGACTGATGGTCGCTGCCGGGCTTCTGGATCTCGTCGCCTACAGAATGATATCCGAGGAACGGTTGCGCCATACCGGATAGCGGCGGCAGGGCACGCAACCTCCTGGCCGTTCGGAACGTAGGAGCGGCCCGATGAGAACCCTTCGTGCGTGCGCTGCCATGCTCTCCTTGGCGTGGTGCGCCGTTTCCTTCCCGAACAGCCCAAGCCAGGTAAGATTCCATGATGCCCAGCTTCGCCTTCCCATCGGGCGGAGCTTGGAGATCTTCTCGGACACCACTGGAGCAATGTCTCTGGAGGATGTCATCCGGGCGGATCGATTTGAAGCCCTCGGTATGGAGGTGCCCAATCTGGGCGTAACGGCTTCCACCTTTTGGGTGCGCACTGTGGTGCGCAACGAAAGCACTTTCGACCACGTCGTTCTATCCCTGGAATACGCCGAGATCGATGCGCTCGATCTGTATCTCTCCTTCGACGGCAGGATCGAACGGTTGGCCAGAAAAGGTCAATCCGTGCCTGCTTCGG
Organism: Flavobacteriales bacterium; assembly: GCA_016712025.1. GTDB lineage: Bacteria > Bacteroidota > Bacteroidia > Flavobacteriales_F > PHOS-HE28 > PHOS-HE28. The sequence goes on along the minus strand of JADJRW010000001.1, from coordinate 18,267 downwards.
CTCGCGCCGGTGCCGACCCGGAGTTCGCCTTCGACCTTCCCATTCCGAAAGGACGCTCCGGAACCGTGCTCATGCGCGTGCAGAGCACCAAGCAACTCCAGTTGCCGATCGTACTGCGCACCCCGCAAGAACTCACCGCCAACCGATCTCGTCGGAACCTGATCCTTGGCGTCTACATCGGCATCATGCTGGTCATGGCCTTGTACAACCTGTTCATCTTCTTCTCGATCCGGGACAAGAGCTACTTGTACTATGTGCTTTACATCCTCGCGGTCACCTCCACCCAACTCGCGTTCACGGGCATCGGTCCATTCTACATCTGGCCCGGCAACACTTGGCTATCCACCTCAGCGACGGTGATCCTTACGCTATGCACAGCAACGCTGGGCTTTGAGTTCGCAAGGCAGTTCATCCAAACGCGGCGGCATACCCCGCGCCTGCATCGCATCGGACCGGTATTCTATGTGCTCTTCGGTGGTTGCATCTTTCTCCAACAGACCGGGCAGGCGGTGGTCGCCTATCAGATCGCGCAGGGGCTTTCTGGCATATCCGCACTGTACGTGCTGGTCATGGCTTTTCTGGCCTGGCGAGGTGGCTCGCGACAGGCATTCTTCTTCCTCATGGCCTGGAGCGCGTTCCTCATCGGCGTGGTCGTGTTCGTGGTGAAGGACCTCGGCGCACTCCCGTACAACGACCTCACCACCTACACCATGCCGATCGGTTCGGCCATCGAGTGTATCCTCCTCAGCTTCGGTCTTGCCGATCGGATCAACATCCTGCGCCGCGAGAAAGAACAATCCCAAGCCGAAGCGCTGCACGTTTCCTTGGAGAACGAACGCATCATACGCGAGCAGAACGTCATGCTGGAAGTGAAGGTGACCGAGCGCACACTTGCCTTGCAGGAAAGCAATGATCATCTCAAGCGCACCCAGACCCAACTGGTGAATGCCGAGAAGATGGCCTCCCTCGGTCAGCTCACCGCAGGCATCGCACACGAGATCAACAACCCGGTGAACTTCATCTCCAGCAACATACCGCCCCTACGCCGGGATATCGGGGACGTTCTGGAAGTGCTCGCCGAGTACCGCGATCGCGGAGCGAACAGCGATGACCCACTACTGGCCGAGCTGCGGGCGAAGGAGAAGAGCCTCGATCTGGACGGTTCGATCACCGAACTGGATGCCATAATCCGCAGCATCGAAGAAGGCGCGGGCCGTACCGCGGAGATCGTGCGAGGTTTGCGCAATTTCAGCCGGTTGGACGAGGATGACCTGAAGCTGGCCGACCTGAACGAAGGCATCCAGAGCACATTGCTCGTCCTTGCCCCGCAGCTAAAAGAGCGCGTCCGTATCGATCTGGACCTGGAGGCCCTGCCTCCGGTGGAATGCCACCCCGGCAAACTGAACCAGGTGTTCATGAACATCCTGAACAACGCGGTGCAGGCCGTGAGCGGTCAACAACGTTCGGATGAAGGGCGTGTGCAGGTCTGTTCCCGCATCGTGGACGATCATGTGGTCATCAGCATCTCCGACGATGGCCCGGGCATAGCCCCTAGCGTGATCGGGAAGATCTTCGATCCGTTCTTCACCACGAAGGATGTGGGCGAAGGCACCGGCCTGGGACTTTCGATCGCTTTCAGCATTGTGGAAAAACACGCCGGACGGATCACCGTGGAAAGCATCCCCGGGGCAGGTGCCACCTTCCATATCGCCTTGCCCGTGGCACAGACCAACGAGGCCCGCAAACGCGCCTAACCGATGAACAAGGAACGGATCAAAGTGCTGTACCTCGATGACGAAGAGGGCAACCTCGTCGCCTTTCGCGCCAACTTCCGCCGGGATCTGGAGGTCTTCACCGCAACAACGGCCGATGAGGCCCTCGCCCTCTTGGACAAGGAGCACATCCCTGTGGTGATCTCCGATCAGCGCATGCCCTTGGTGACCGGGGTCGATTTCCTCGCTCAAGTGAAGCAGCGGCATCCGAACTCCATTCGGATGCTCCTTACCGGTTATGCCGACATACAGGCCGTGATCGATGCGGTGAACAAAGGCCGCATCTATGCCTACGTGACAAAGCCTTGGGATGCGAGCGATCTGTTGCTGCGCATCCAGCAGGCCTATGAAGTGTATGGGTTGCGCGCTGATCGCGAACGGATGTTCCGGCGGTATGAACAAGTGTTCGCCTCGTCCGGCGACCCGATCGTGATCGTAGACGAAAAAGGACGTATCCACGAGGCTAACCCGGCAACGGAAAAGTTGTTCGGAGCCGATCGCGCACACATCCTTACCCTGCACATGCACGACCTGTTGGATGATCCGGATTCCTTGCGCCAGTCGCTTTCCGGCAGGCGACGTGGCCGGGGCTTCCAGAATGTGGACCTGACGCTGCGCACACCTTCCGGCCACACGGTGGATGGCTTGCTCACGATCAACTACCTCGGCCTGAACGAAGTCGGCGATCGCCTTTTCCAGGCCATCATCAAAGACATAACCGACCGGCGCCAAGAGGAACAGCGGCTGTTGAAACTGAACGCCGATCTGGAACGCCGCGTCGCGGTGCGCACACGGCAGCTGTTAGAAGCGCTCGAAGACCTTGGGTCCTTCTCCTACACCGTGGCCCATGACCTCCGTTCTCCGTTGAAGAACATCCTCGCACTGAGCGAACTGGTTAAGGAGCAGAGCGCTTCCAGCGACCCGGCTCAACGAGAGGTCACCGAGCGCATCCATCGCGGCGCCTCGCGTATGATCGACCTGGTGGATGACCTGCTCCGTTTCTCACAGAGCAACAACCGCGAATTGCAATGCGGCGAAGTTCAGTTGCGATCCCTGGTCCAAGAGGTCATCGACGAGATCCCGAGCGCCACGCACAAGCCGGCGCTGAAGAACACGGTACCCGAAGGAACCATGGTACACGCGGACGCCGCCATGTTGAAGGTGGTCCTGGTGAACCTGCTCTCCAACGCCGTGAAATTCACACGGCAGGTGGCTCGACCCACCATCGAGGTGGGCAGCGGATCCGATGAAGGACGGGTGCGCTTCTGGGTACGGGACAACGGGGTGGGCTTCGATAGCACCGGCAACAAGGCTGTTTTCGGGGCTTTCAAGCGGATGCACCGCGCCGATCAGTTCGAGGGCAGCGGTATCGGACTCGCTATCGTTCAGCGTGTCATCAACAAACACGGCGGCGATGTCTGGGCCGACAGTATCGTTGGCAAGGGCACCACGATCACGGTGCAGCTACCCGACGCCGCTCCGGAGCAGCGCCAGCTTCTCTTCGCCTCCTAAGGCGTGTTCAAGATCCGCTAGGGCTGTACCAACCGGAGTTTGAGGTTGGGCAGCTCGTCGATCGCGATGGTGTATACCCCGCTCGTCAGTCCGACGGTCGTGATGCTGATGCGGTCGGATACCGCCGTGACGCGCTCACGGCGCACCACGCGACCGGCACCGTCGATCAATGTGACCCCGTAGGTGCCCGGTTCCAACCCACCAAAACCACCTCCCCTCCTTGCGCAGGATTTGGAACCAGTTGAACTTGGACCGCTGCCAACGTTCCGATCGAAGTAGCGGTGAAGGTGCTTACCCCGAGCGGATCGGCCCCGTGTGCCAGACCAGTGATACTTGGGGTGTTCGCGTCGAGCGTAACGATGTAGTAGCTGAGCATGGGAAGTCCCGGGTGATCCACCAGGATCCGATAGGTGCCATAGGGCACATTCTGGAACTGGAACACGCCGTTCGCATCGGTGCGCACGTAACCGGCGAGGGTCGCCGCGGGCCAATGCTCAAGCACGATGCCCTGGCCGGGCCACGGGTCCCCGGGACCTTCACTGCGGATAATGCCCAGATCGCCGAGATAGCCCTCAAGATATCCCGTCCCATTTAGGTTGCCAGTGCTAACCAATTGGATGTCCGCCACCATGATGGTGTCGCAAAGCGAATGGACCACATCGGCATAACCCCAGTAATAGGTGCTAGTGTGATAGCTCGTCGCTGTGCCAGGATAGAGCCCACCATCCGGGATGGCGCGCACTAGGTACTGGCCGATGGGTTGTGGCGCGAACGCATAGTCCCCACCTGCCCCAACGGCGATGGAGTCAATGCGAATGGAACCGGTCGCGTTGAGCCCGTATTCGTAGAGTTCCACACCTCCACCGGTCACCGGCGCACCAAGGGTGTCATTGACGATACTGGTGATTCCACGTTACCCGCAGGACAGTTCACCACCCAGATCTGCAGGTCGCGACGGCTGCGGCCTACGACCACGCCGTTGCGCCATTCTTCCACGGCATAGGCCATCACATACGCTCCCAAGGTGTTCGGGGTGGCGCAGTGGTTACCGGTGGTAGGATCGAGCGCGTGGCCTGTGGAAGATGGGTACGGATCGCTCACGCTGAAGCCGGGCAGATAGGGTAGTGCAGTCCCGAACTGATCAAGTGGTTCGGTCATCTGGTAAACCAGGGAATCGCCGTCCGGGTCGTAGCCATAATTCGCGATACAGATAGGTGTGTTCACGCACACGAACGGCCCTGTGAGTTCCTGGAATACCGGCGAAGAGTTCCCTGGCTGGTTGAGGTTGTCCAAAGAGGCGGACACCCAAAGGTTGTAGGTGCCCGGGTTCATAATGCTGGTGATCGCATCGTTACGGCAGCATGTGGTCCAAGACAACACCCAATCCGCACAGGCGGAAAGCGAAACAGTGTCTCGATAGTAGTACAACTCGGCGCCCGGGTATGTGCCCCCCTGGCATGTGCTGAGTTGGCCACTGCAACCGGTAGAGATCTCCACCGTATCTGTGAGCACCATATCCGCAGTGCCCGATCCGCAGCTCGATGCGTATTGTACCACCTCCGACGCGTTCACAGCGACGCCGTAGCAATCACGCCATACCGCAAGACGCACGATGTAGTCGTTGCCACCCAACCATGTATAGGTGAGTTCGGCCCCCATCAAGTGTGTGGCTTTCACGGGTGCCCCATGCAAAAGCGCAATGAGCGAAACAATGGACCCAACGGAGCGAGCGAGTGTAGCGAAGCGCATTTGTTCTGGGGTTATGGTGGTAAAGTAACTGGAAACCCGCCACATGTTCCGGGCCGCAGACCCTGTAACCCTTAGCGATCCAAGACCCGTAGCAAGACCCACCCACACGAGCGGAACACTGTCCAGCACAAAGTACACCCAAAGAACCATGCGACACATCGTGCTAACCACCGGTATCCTGCTCTGCCTTAGCCAGGTGGCCCAGGCCCAAGGCAAAAAGGGAAGTTGGTCGACCGTCGCGACCAAGCCGAAGGGTGGTATCTGCCCATACACGGCCAAGTGATGGTGGATGGCAAGGGCGTCGATGGGTATTCCGTCGAGCTTTGGAAGGGTGATGAGCGCCTCGGGGATGTGGCCGTTCAGAAGAAAGGCGATTTCAACCTGGACCTCGACATCGACAACAGTTTCCTGATACGGGTCAAGAAAGAAGGATACGAGGATAAACTCGTGCTGATCGATACCAGCCTTCCTGCTGATCTGGTCACCTATCCGGACTACGAGTGCTACGTGAACCTGATCCCGCGCGGTAAGACCCAAGGCGTTGATCCATTCTACACCGATTTTCCCTCCGCGATCGTGCGTTACAACACGGAGATGGGCGGCTTCTACCACAGCGAGCACTACCTCGAACACATCCAGACGAAAGTGGCGGGCTATGCCCAGGCCAGTTTCTGATCCAACGAAACTCTTCCCGCCTTACAAACCAAACCGAACAAGGCAGGGAAGAACGAGAAGGCGGGCCCGTAAGCCCGCCTTTCCTCGTTCTTGACCACACGGTCAATGTTGATCGTAATCGATCACCACGCGTGCGCTGCGCGGATGCGTCTGGCAGGTGAGCACGTAGCCATCGGCCACCTCTTCATCGGTCAGGGCATAGTTCATCTCCATCTCCACTTGTCCTTCCAGCACCCGCGCCTTACAGGTGCAGCATACCGCACCCTTACACGCGTAGGGCACATCCAGCCCCGCATCGATCGCGACTTCCAAGACGGGATCCCCCTTGGAGCCCATCTTTAGCGTGTGTCGGCGGCCGTCCAGTACGATCTCCACCTCAGCTTGGCCATTGAAGGCCGTGCTCGTAGCATGCGAAACCTCCTTCTTCGCTTCAGTGGTCACCGGACTGGTGAACAGTTCGATATGCACGTGCTTCTTATCGATGCGTTGCTTCTCCAGCGCCTCGCTCACGCTCACCATCATCTGTTCCGGGCCGCAGATGAAGAATTCTTTGCGCAGCCCGTCGTTCACATAGCGCTCCAGCAATTGCGTGGCCTTGTCCGCTGTGATCCTTCCGTTGAGGAGCGAGTCGGCGTTGCGCCCCTGGCTCAGCACATGGTGAACGATCAATCGGCCGCCGTGCTCGCGCACCAGGTCGTCCAGCCGCTCCCGAAAAATGATCGTCCGTATCCGTATTCCCATAGAAAAGCGTGAACCGGCTCTTGGGTTCCGCACGCAGCGCGGAGGTGAGTATGCTTAGGATGGGTGTGATCCCACTACCGGCCGCGAAGGCCACGAAATGCCGCTCGGTGTTCGCATCGAACAAGGTGTGGAAGTGCCCCATCGGTGGCATCACCTCCAGTTTGTCGCCTTCCTTGATCTCTCCAACCAGCCGGTTCGATGCCCGCCCAAGCGCGACCCGCTTCACCGCGATACGGATGCTCGCCTCCTCGAACGGACTGCTACAGATCGAGTAGGAACGGCGCAATTCCTCACCGTTCACCAACAACTTCAGCGTGAGGTACTGGCCTGCGAGAAAAGTGAACTCCTTCTTCAACTCGGGAGGAACGCGGAGCCCTACAGACACCGCGTCAGCGGTCTCGTGCTTCACATCAATAACTTCCAGCGAATGGAAACGGGACATGCGGATCAGATCTGTTTAGGGGACGCGAAAGTACTTCTTCGATCAAGCGGCCCAGGCGGATGAATGAACCTTGCCCTGCACCGATCTGTTCGTTCTGAACAGCAAAAGCGCACATCCGGAACAGGTTCCGGAGTATTTTAGCCCACGAACCCACCAAATAGATGACGGACACGACCAAACTCGAGGAACTCTTCCAGGCCAAGGTGGACGCCGAGTTGAAGATCGAGCCCAAAGACTGGATGCCGGAGAAGTACCGCAAGAACGCTGATCCGTCAGATCAGCCAGCACGCGCACAGCGAGGTGGTGGGCATGCTGCCTGAAGGCAATTGGATCAGTCGCGCCCCCAGCCTGAAACGCAAGGCCATCCTGCTCGCGAAAGTGCAGGATGAAGCGGGTCACGGCCTCTACCTCTATAGCGCCGCAGAGACCCTCGGCACCAGTCGAGAGCAGACCATCGACGACCTGCTGAGCGGCAAGGCCAAGTACAGCAGCATCTTCAACTACCCCACCCTCACCTGGGCCGACATCGGTGCCGTGGGCTGGTTGGTGGACGGGGCGGCCATTATGAACCAGGTGATGCTGTGCCGCACGAGCTATGGCCCTTACGCCCGCGCCATGGTGCGCATTTGCAAGGAGGAGAGCTTCCACCAGCGCCAGGGCTACGAGATCATGGCCGTGCTGGCCAAGGGCACGCCCGGGCAGAAGGAGATGGCCCAGGACGCCTTGAACCGGTGGTGGTGGCCCAGCTTGATGATGTTCGGCCCCACCGACGCCAACAGCCCGCACAGCGCCGAGAGCATGAAGTGGAAGATCAAGCGCCAGAGCAACGACGAGCTGCGCCAGACCTTCATCGACCGCACTGTGCAGCAGGCGGAAGTGATCGGCCTCACGATCCCGGATCCGGACCTGAAGTGGAACGAGGCCACCCAGCACTACGAGTGGGGCACCATTGACTGGGCCGAGTTCAACAATGTGGTGGCCGGCAACGGTCCCTGCAACAAGGAACGCCTGGTCGCCCGCAACAAGGCCCACAACGACGGCGCCTGGGTGCGCGAAGCAGCCATGGCCCACGCGGCGAAAAAGGCAGAACGGAAAGCAGCCTAACCTGGATCGAAGCACCCGTACCGTCGACCCAATGGGTCGACCTTGAACGCACCGGAACAATGAGCGACAACCCCAACAACTGGCCTCTCTGGGAAGTATTCATCCAGAGCAAGCGCGGGCTTGATCACAAGCACGTGGGCAGCTTGCACGCCGCCGATGCACAGATGGCGATCGAGAACGCCCGAGACGTGTACACGCGACGCCAGGAAGGGCAGAGCATTTGGGTTGTACCGGCCGAGGCCATCAGCGCAAGCCAGCCGGACGATGCCGCCATGCTCTTCGACCCCGCCGACGACAAGACGTACCGGCACCCGACCTTCTACACCATGCCCGAGGGCGCGAAGTATATCTAGTACGGGCCGATGATGAGCAACGAAGCCCTCTTCACCTACACCCTCCGCCTAGCGGACGACCTGCTGATCCTGAGCCACCGCTTGGGCGAGTGGTGCGGCCATGGCCCTGTGCTGGAGGAGGACATCGCCCTCACTAACCGCGCGCTGGACCACATCGGCGAGGCCCGCAACCTGCTCACCTACGCCGGTGAACTGGAAGGCAAGGGGCGCACCGAGGACGCCCTCGCCTACCTCCGCAACGAGCGGCAGTTCGTCAACACCAAGTTGGTGGAGCAGCCCAACGGCGATTACGCCCACACCATCTGCCGCAGCTTCCTCTACGATGCGTACCACCTGCCCCTGGCCGAAGCGATGCTGAAGAGCAGCGATGCCCAGTTGGCCGCCATCGCAGGCAAAGCGGTGAAAGAGGCCCAATACCACCTGCGCCACAGCAGTGACTGGCTGATCCGCTTCGGCGACGGCACGGAGGAAAGCCACCAGCGTGCGCAAGCCGCGCTCAACGACCTCTGGACATTCACCGGCGACCTGTTCGCGCAGGACGAGGTACACCAGGCCATGGTGAAGGCCGGTGTGGCCCCGGACCTTTCGAAGATCAAAGCGGCCTTCGACGCCACCGTGGACAAGGTGCTGAGCGAAGCCACCTTGAAGCGCCCGGCCGATGGCTTCATGGCCAGCGGTGGCCGCCAGGGCAAGCACGGCGAACAGCTCGGCTTTATTCTCGCGGAGATGCAATACCTGCAGCGCGCCTATCCCGGCGCTACGTGGTAGAAAGCCATTCACCGCAGCGACGCCAAGAGCGCAACGGGCTCGCCACGCGAACCCAAAAGGATCTCTTGACGCGACCTTGGCGTCCGTTGCGCCGTGGCGGTGAAAGACCTACCCATCTTTGCAGACCATGACGGTCAACGCACTCACCCGTGAGCACGTGCTTGACCTGCTCGAAAACGTGAAGGATCCGGAAATCCCGGTGATCAACGTGTTGGAGCTGGGCGTGGTGCGCACAGTGGTCGTTGAGCCGAACGGCAAGGCCATCATCACCATCACACCCACCTACACCGGCTGCCCGGCCATGGATGTGATGGCCGCCGACATCAAGAAGGAACTGCTGGACGTCGGCGTGCCCGAGGTCGAAGTGAAGCTCACCCTCTCCCCTGCCTGGAGCACCGACCAGATCACCGACGAAGGCAAACGCAAGCTGAAGGAATACGGCATCGCGCCACCGGAAAAGACCGCCGACATCCGCGCATTGAAAGGTGCCGTGCCCGTGGTCGAATGCCCATGCGCGAAATGCGGTCATGTGCTTTCCACGGCAGCAAGGCCCTTGGGTGCAGGTTGCTTGGAGCCTTTCGATCAGTTTGGCTGCACCGCCTGCAAGGCGCTGTGGAAGTGCCCGGATTGTGCGACGAGCCCGTTCGATCAACGGTTCAATCCGGAAGCGCTGATTGGCGTATGTGCGACTCGAACGATCGTTCCGCGCTCATTGAGAATCGTACTGGAGCCAGATGTCAGTTGACTCCACTCCGCCCCCTGACAGACCTTTGAGCCCCACCATTGCCCGCGAAACCGTCCCGACCAACCTGAACCCCCCGAAGCTTCGACCGTGAGATGGCCTTGGAGACCATCGATGCGCTGGACAAGGCCAAGGATGATGCGACCGTGCGGGCAGTGCTGCTCACCGGCGAAGGCCGCGCCTTCTGTGCTGGCCAGGACCTGGCCGAGGCCATCGCGCCCGGCACCAAGATCGAGGACATCCTCACCACGCAGTACAATCCGATCGTACGGCGCATCCGTGCACTGCCAAAGCCGGTGGTCGCTGCGGTGAACGGCGTGGCGGCGGGCGCTGGCGCCAACATCGCCTACGCCTGCGACCTCACCCTCGCGGCCGAAAGCGCCAACTTCATCCAGAGCTTCATCAATATCGGCTTGATCCCCGACAGCGGGGCACATTCTCGTTACCGCGGCTCGTAGGCATGCAGCGCGCCTTCGGCCAGATGATCTTCGCGCCCAAGGTGAGCGCCAAGGAAGCCGAAGCCCAGGGGATGATCTGGAAGGCCGTGCCCGACGCCGAACTGATGAACGAGGCTATCGCCCTCGCGAAAAAACTAGCCGTGATGCCCACCAAGGCCATCGCGCTGACCAAGGAAGCGCTCAACCGTTCCATGATCAATTCCATGGACGCGCAGTTGGATGCCGAGAACGAGTTGCAGACGATCGCCGGACGCAGCCACGACTACAGCGAAGGCGTAAAGGCCTTCCTAGAGAAACGGAAGCCGATATACACAGGCGGATAGGTCTGATCGACGTACTCGTAGCGTCGACCCACCGGGTCGACCGCCACGAACGATCTTTACCCCATGGACAAGAACACCGTTGTCGGCGTGATCGGTGCCGGCACCATGGGCAGTGGTATCGCTCAAGTGGCCGCGCAGGCCGGGCATATCTGCTTTCTCTATGACAGCCGCAGCGATGCCGTGGATCGCGCGATCGACGGGCTAAAGACCACCGTTCAGAAACTGGTCGAAAAGGGCAAATTCACTGCGGAAGAAGGAGCGGGTATCATCATTCGCGTCAAACCCGCGCACAACCTCACGGATCTGGCCGGCTGCGGACTGGTGATCGAAGCGATCATCGAGGACCTCGCCGTCAAGAAGAAGATCTTCGCTGAACTGGAACCCCTTCTTTCGCCGAGGCGATCCTCGCGACCAACACCTCCTCGCTTTCCGTCACAGCGATCGCGGCGGCATGTACCAAGCCGGAGCGCGTGATCGGCCTGCACTTCTTCAACCCAGCCCCTATCCTGCCCCTGGTGGAGGTGGTTCCCGGACTCGCCACCAGCGCGGACTGCCAGCAAATAGCCACGGCCTTGATGAGCGCTTGGGGCAAAGCACCCGTGGTTTGCAAGGACACGCCGGGCTTCATCGTGAACCGTTTGGCGCGTCCCTTCTATGGCGAGAGTATCCGCATCTATGAGGAAGGGATCGCCGACATGCCGACTATCGATCATGCCATGAAGAGCGTCGGCGGTTTCAAGATGGGCCCGTTCGAACTGATGGACCTGATCGGCAACGACATCAACTTCACCGTGACGCGAACCGTGTGGGAGAGCTTCTTCTATGATCCGCGCTACAAGCCCAGCTTCACGCAGCAGCGTCAGGTGGAGGCCGGGTGGCTGGGGCGCAAAACACGTCGCGGCTACTACGCCTATGATGAGAAAGGGCAAATGGTCATCGTACAACCGATAACCGGCAACCAACAACTTCTTGAGGGCATCTGCTGGCGCGTGCTTGTGATGTTGATCAACGAAGCCGCAGATGCCTTGCACTTTGGCATTGCCTCGCGCGAGGACATCGATCTGGCCATGACCAAGGGTGTCAACTATCCCAAGGGCTTGCTACGCTGGGCGGATGAGATGGGCTTGGGCAAGTGCCTGTCCACTTTGGAAGACCTTCAAGCGGAGTATGGGGAGGACCGTTACCGGCCCACCCCCCTCCTGCGGCACATGGTGCGCGAAGGCCGAACCTTCTATTGACCGCCACCCATTAGCCGGTACCTCACAGGATCCCATGGTTAGTGTACATTTATTCTCCATGGAAGATATCTTTGTGTTCCTTTGCGGACCCAAAAACTGAACACCACCCAATTCATGGAACTGAAGATCGCTACGGCCGCCTCCATGGCTGCCCTGTTACTTGTGGCCTGTGGCCCCACGCCCGAACAACAAGCCGCTGCCCGCGAAAAGGCGGTCGCCGACAGCTTGGCCGCATTGGCCAGCATGGAAATGAGCTACACCTTGGACCCTGCCGCCAGCACCGTGGCATGGACCGGCACCATGCTTGGGATCAAGTCGCACACCGGGAACCTGAATTTCATCGATGGAACCTTGACCACCAAGGGCCCCAGCCTCACCGGCGGCACCTTCACCGTGGACATGAAGAACTACGCGATGACGGATACCAACTACGCACCCGATGGTTCGGAGAAGGGCACCCGCGCCATGCTCATGGGCCACCTTACCAGCCCCGACTTCTTCGATGTGGCCAGCTTCCCCACCGCTACGCTGAAGATCACCGCCGTGAATGGTAGCACCGCCACCGCCGACCTCACCTTGCGCGGCAAGACGAATAGCGAGACCATCACCGATATCGTGGTGACACCGAACGCGGACGGTTCCGTAAAGGCCAGCGGCAAGCTCACCTTCGATCGCCAGAAGTATGGCGTGGCCTGGAGCAGCGGCTCGAAAGACGCCGTGTTGAACGACAACATCGAAACGACTGTGGACATCACCGCGAAAGCGGCGATGTGATCCACCTTGGTGAAAGAACGGGAAAGCCCCCCGACTTCGGTCGGGGGGCTTTCCTGTTCTTCGTCGTTACGATCTACTTCCGCATGGCGGCGGCCAGCCAACCGTTGAAAGGACACATGGCCAGGTAGTGGTCCATCATCACGTCCATCAATTTGGCATCCGCCACGAGCTTCGCTGGCAACTCCGCAGCAACGTAGAACTGCTTGTTGGCGATCAGCGGTTCCTTCGCCAGTCCGGCTTTGAATTCGGGCGCGAGCACCTTGTTCACCTCCCCTTTCACCGTCCCGAAGAACGTGGTGAACGCCTTGGCCTCGATCGCTTTGCGGAAACCCTTGCCATCGCGCAGGATCGCGGTCCGGATCTTTTCCAGTTGATCTTTCTCCGGCTGGTAAGCGCCTCCGTAGAACTTCACACTTTCCGGTCCGAGCTCAAAGTAGATACCGGGCGTGGCATGGTCCTTCTTCCCTGCCGGTGAAATGATCGCCGAGGTGTTCAACTTGTAGGGTGTTTTGTCCTTGCTGAACCGCACATCCTTGTTGATGCGGAAGATGGCCTCCTTGGGTTCGATCGCGATCGTCTTGTCGTGCTTGGCGATGCGCTTTATCGCTTCCGCGGTGAAGGCCTCGAAGGGTTTCTTCACGCTCGTCTCGTAACGTTTCCGGTTCGCATCGAACCATTCCTTGTTGTTGTTCTTCGCGAGGTCCTTGAAGAAGCCGTTGAAGTCGTTGGTGAACCAGGCCATCCTATCAGTATTTTGTGCGGAAGTTAGCCGCCTCGCCCATGTCCCCCGCTCGATCCAATGAGGATCCCCAACTCTTCGCACCATTGCATGTCGTCGTAGTGGAAGGTCCCCTCGGCAAGGTGCATATCGAAAGCGATGGGCTGGTTATCACCCACGTTTCCTTCGACAACCTGCGCGGTAGCCGGGCCAAGGAACCCAAACTGTTGGGCACCGCAGCCAAGCAGATGGAGCAATACATGGCCGGCAAACGCAAGCGCTTCGAACTGCCCCTGCAACGCCTGGGAACAAGGTTCCAGCGCCTGGTGTGGGAGGCGATCGACGACATTCCATACGGCAAGACGCGCACCTACCAGTCCATCGGCGAGAAGATCGGGGGGCTCGCCATGGCCCGCACGGTGGGGCATGCCTGCGGCAGCAATCCGCTACCCATTCTCCTCCCCTGCCACCGGGTGATCGCCAGCGATGGGCTGCTAACCGGCTACGTGGGCGGGTTGTGGCGCAAACGTTGGATGTTGCAGCATGAAGGCGCCTTACCCAAGGATCTCCTCACCGAGGATCGCTGATCCGTTAACGATCTTTTGATCCGCTCACCGAAAGACCGCACCTTGGCCGGATAATTTCGCCGACCACCGAAGGGCATGGACATCCGCATCGAGGACCTCTCCAAACACTACGGCCCACAAGCTGCGGTGGACGGCATCGGTTTCACGGTGAACACGGGCGAGGTGCTCCAGGTTCCTCGGTCCCAATGGTGCAGGGAAGACCACCACCATGAAAATGATCTGCGGGCTCGTGGCCCCGGATCAAGGCACTATCCGCGTGGGTGGCCACTCCGTATCGGAGGAACCCCAGATCGTGCGTCGGCACATCGGCTACCTACCGGAGAACAATCCGCTGTACGAGGATATGCCCGTGCTCGACCACTTGCGTTTCAGCGCGAAAGTGCAGGGGGTGCCCGAAGGCCGCATCCGCGAGCGCATCGCCGAAATGGTGCGCGTCTGCGGCTTGGACGCCGAGAAACACAAACGCGTCGGTGAACTCAGCAAGGGCTATCGCCAACGCGTAGGGCTCGCACAGGCCATGGTACATGATCCCGAGGTGCTGATCCTGGACGAACCTACCACCGGCTTGGACCCGAACCAGATCGTCGAGATCCGAGAGCTGATCAAGGAAGTGGGCCGCGCCAAAACGGTGATCTTCAGCACGCACATACTCCCGGAAGTGGAGGCGACATGCGATCGCATTCTCATTATCAGCAAGGGCCGCATCGTGGCGCATGGCTCCCCGGCCGATCTGCGTCGGCAAGCGCAAGGCCGGGCGGTGCTGAACGTGCGGGTAGAGGAGATAGATGCTTCGATCGTGCACTCCGCTTTGGCAGGTCTCCCTGGTGTTGAGTTGGTCGAAACACGCGCGCAAGGCGGGTTCAGTCTGCAATGTGCACCCGACATGCCGGTGGCGCGCTCCGTTTCCACGCTGTGCGCCGAGCGGCATTGGCCACTCACTGAACTGCATTCGCCCGGCACACGGCTCGAGGACATCTTCCGCGACCTCACGCTCAATTGAACAGCGCTGTGGGAAAGACCTGGACCATCGCCCGCAAGGAGCTCGTCTCCTTTTTCGATTCGTTGATGGCGTATATCCTGCTGGTCGTTTTCCTTGGCATCAGCGGTTTCTTCACTTGGTGGTATGGCGCCGACGTGTTCATGGCGGGACAGGCTGAACTCGCTTCTTTCTTCAGCATCGCCTACTGGACCCTCTTCTTCTTCATACCCGCCCTCACCATGCGCACGCTGGCCGAAGAACGCCGCACGGGCACGCTGGACCTCTTGCTCACCAAAGCGGTCACCGATAGACAGGTGGTCATGGGAAAATTCATCGCGAACCTCGTCCTCATCGCGCTCGCACTGCTCTGCACCCTTCCCTACTACCTCACTGTCGTAAGCATCGGAGACGTGGACCACGGCGCTGTGATCTGTGGCTATCTCGCCCTGCTGTTGATGAGCGCTTCGTACATCGGCTTAGGCATTCTGGCGAGCAGCCTTACGCAGAACCAGCTCGTCGCCTTTTTGATCGCCCTGCTCATCGGCACTTGCTTCCATCTGCTCTTCGGGGTAGTGGCCAGCGCGGCCACGGGCGCGGTAGGCGAAGTGCTCGGCTTCCTGGGCATGGGCACACACTTCGATTCCATGTCGCGCGGTGTGGTGGACAGCCGCGATGTGATCTACTTCCTCAGCCTTGCCGCAGCCGGCCTGATGGGTGCCGAACTGCGCCTGGCGAAACGCGGCCTGAAATGATCGCGAAGCCATGAGGACCACTGGACAGATCAGCCGCTTCGCCCTGTTGTTCGCCCTAGCGCTCGTGCTGGTGAACGTGGTGGGCGCGCGGCTGCACGTTCGCCTCGACCTTACGAGCGATGGCCGCTACACCCTTAGCAAAGCCACCCTCGACCTGCTCAAGGATCTGCCCGAGGCGGTGACCGTGACCGGCTACTTCACCAAAGACCTGCCGCCGGACCTGGCTGCGGCACGCGATGAGTTCAAGGACCTGCTGGTGGAATACGCATCGCGCTCCGATGGCAACGTGGTCTTCGAGATCATCGATCCCGCCGACGCCGACAGCCTGGAACAGCAAGCGCTCCAGAACGCCATTCGCCCGCTGCTGGTGAACACGCGCGAGAAGGACAAGGCCGAACAGATCAAAGCCTTCATGGGCGCCGTGGTGCGTATGGGCGAGCTGAAAGCCGTGATCCCGGTGGTGCAACCCTCCTCCCCGATGGAATGGGAGCTCAGTTCGCGGATCAAGGAAGTGAGCGTGATGGAGAAGCCGACCGTGGGCATTGTGCAAGGCCATGGCGAACCCTCCACCAATGCCCTCGGTGAAATGGCGCTCGGCCTCAGCGCGCTTTACAACATCGAACCAACTGCCATCTATGACACGTTCCCGATCCACGGGCGCTTCAACACGTTGCTCTTCGTGGACCCCAAAGACACGATCCCACCGCTGCAACTGCAACGGCTGGAAGAATTCATGGGGAAAGGACATGGTGTGGTGATCGCCCTGAGCGCCACGGAAAGCGATCTTCAACGTTCACCTATGGTGACCCCGCGGCCGAACAGTTTTGAGCCCTGGCTCTTGAGACACGGTGTGGTGTTGGGCAATTCCTTGATCGCCGATGCGCAATGCGGCCAGGTGCAGGTGATGCAGCAACGGGGCTACTTCAACGTGCAGACCGCGGTCGCCTTCCCCTACTTCCCTTTAGTGACCTCGTTCGGTGAGCACCCTGTGACCTCCGGCCTCGAAGCCGTGGTGATGCAGTTCGCCACTCCGCTCGGCACAACGGGCGACAGCACCTATCGCATCACGCCGCTGCTCACCACCTCCGCGAAGAGCGCGTTGTTGAGCACACCACTTCAGCTGGACATCCAGAAACAATGGACGGATGCGGACTTCACCGCAGGGCCGCAAACGCTCGCGGTGGCGGTGGAAGGTCCGTTCGGAAATGGCGGCGGCGCGCGCTTGGTGGTGATGAGCAACGGCAATTTCGCGGTGAACGGCGACGGCCAAGGCGGCCAGCTGAACCCCGACAACGTGAATCTGCTGGTGAACGCCGTGGATTGGGTGAACGACCAAACGGGCCTGGTCGAGCTACGCGGCAGAGGCGTGGACTACCGCCCGCTCGATGAGTTGAGCGATGCACGGCGCAGTGGCCTCAAATGGATGAACCTGCTGTTGCCCATAGCGCTGGTCGTGCTCTACGGGTTGCTCCGCATGCAATGGCGCCGCAGCCAGCGCCGCGCTCGAATGGCACCCGGTCATGTCGCGTAGGTCCGGTACACGCACACTGCTGATCATCGTCGCGGTGCTGGCCGCGCTCTTCTTCGTTTCCAGACGTTGGGGAGCATCGAGCAAACAGCGCAGTTTCCGCGCTGAGGTGATCCGTTTGGACACGGCCGCGATCAAGACCTTCTCGCTCTTCCCCGCGAAGATCGCGCATGCGGAGTTGCGCTTCGAACGCACTCCGGATGGCTGGACCGTGGGGCGCGACGGTGCTGTGCATCGCGCCGACACCGCCGATCTGAACGCCCTGCTCGGTGGCTTGGCCCATGCCCGTGCGCATCGCTTCACTGGTTATTTGGACCGCCTCGCGGCTCGCTATGACCTCACCGATAGCCTTGCCGACCGCGCCGTATTCCGGCTCCGCGATGGATCCGAGAAAGAAGTGCTCTTCGGTCGCGGACAGCCTGCGGAGGATGGATCAAGCATGCTCTCGACGATAAATATCGTAGGCGAGAACGAGGTCTTCTCGGTGAAGGGCACCATGAGCGAAATGGCCGAGCAGGACCTTGTGGGCTGGCGGCCCACCCGATTGATGGTCGGCAGACCTTCGGATATCCAGCGCGTTTCCTTCCAGTACAGCATGGACACCGCCTACGTGCTGGAGCGCGCAGGGAACACCTGGCTGGTGGATCGCGACACCGCCGACCAAAGCAAAGTGGACAAGTACTTGGCCGACATCACCAACGCCAAGGCGCAGTCTTTTGCCGATACGATGAACATCGCCGGGCGCACCCCCGACTACAGCATGCGCGTGGAATTCGCCGATGGCCGCCCTCCTGTCGAAGTGAAGGTGACCATGGCGTGGACCGGATTGGTAGTGACCACCACATTGGACCCGGCGAGCCAGATGCGCTTCGATCCGGCGCGGGAACTGCCGCGCGTGTTCAAGACGCGGCCGTACTTCTTGCCGTAGCTAGCCTGCTGTCATGAACACCGCTTCGTTCATGGTGGGCGGCTCTCGCTCGTTGCAGTAGCTCTCGGTAAGGGGATCTTTACCATCTGTGCTTCGCTCGCGTTGCACCTCCCCACCTATGCGT